>CAYOJK010000001.1:0-175299 GCA_964404285.1 uncultured bacterium
CGATTGGGCTCAGGAATCGCGTCGTGAAAAAAACGGGTTTTTACGCTTGCATCAATAATTGGGCAATAAACGCATTTCAAATTACATTTATGAGTAACCATAACCTCGGCAATTACTGGCCTGACCAAGTAGTTTTTCCTATATGCCGGCGAGAATGTCAACGAAATCAGCTTGTTCAATAAACCCATAAATTCCTCCAATGGAAACTATAAATAATATTAACGTTTATAACAAGCTATATGAACAATTCAAGCGTTGATTACGTTTTTTTCAGCACGTGGAAAGCCTCGGTATTCAGAGTTGTTTTTAGCTGTTTGTAATATCAAGTGCAACGTTCCAAATAACACTTCTACGCAAATGATTCGGTGAAAGCTATTTGACCTGTAACCATTTTGATCTCATCTTCAACGATATCCGGATAAAGCTTATAAAATATCGACTGTTTTTTTATGGTTAAAAATAGCTTTCAACCAACTCAAAAAATCCCGGCCATAAACGCAAATAGACCTAAAGATAAGCATGTTACGAAAATTGCTTTTTTTTGTGCATCCGGATTCACAATATGCTTTTATTCCTAGACGAGATTCAAAGATTGAGCTTTTTGTAAAAAGACCCTCATCCTGATTACACACCTAGGCCTGAAACTATAAAAAAACGCTCATTGCGTCAAACATATTTAAAAAAGTTGCCTGGGATTTCAAAAATAACTATCGATATTTTACTGTTAATTAGAATATATTTTCTAAAAACTGAATAATTATCCACGGCAGACTCTTTATCAGACCGGTTTTTTCAAAATGTCTGATTGCTATGCGCCAAAAGTTCTTCGACATTAACCGTCATATCTGATGAGCCGACTTAGAATCTTAAACTGATATGAAATATTCGAGGCCATAAAGGAATATTATCAAGCCAGAAAATCATAAATGCCCAGGTTCAGATCATTTCTGTAGTCGTCCGTAAATGAAACACAATGTAATGGAATATCAGGATACAAACGCTCGAATTCCTTATATTGGGACTCTCGAAAACTATTTCGGTTAAATTTGATTTCATACGCCTGCTTTTCATCCACAACAAAGTCAACCTCATTTTTGTCTTTGGTTCGCCAGAATCGTATGTCCCGCTTATTGTGATGATTAAATAAACTGATAAATAAAGCATTTTCCAGACTCGGCCCTCGATCGGAACGCGATTCAATGCTTTGAAAATTTTTCAAGATCGTATTTCTGAATCCCGTATCTAAATAATATATTTTGGGCATTTTACTCAGCTCTTTCCTGATATTTTTATGAAATGGCCGAATTTTCCTCACTATGTAACCTTTTTCTAGAATATATATGTAATTGGAAACAGCTTCACGTGAGATACCCAATGTATTTGAAAGCTCATTCATATTCACGAGATTCCCACACTGTTCAGCCAACAATCGAACCAACTCATAAAACTTGATTTCATTTTTTATACCAGCCTCAAGAATATCCTTGCGAAGGAAACTCATGCTCAAATCACCTAGTAGATCCCTTTTTCTTTCTGAATCCGTCTCAATAACAACTCCTGGATAACCACCATAAACAAAGTATTCCTTGTAAAACCGTTCGATATTTTGTCTGTCTTCCGGTCTGAAATGACCTTTGTTACCCGATTTAAAAACATCAGAATTCACTATTATTCTATCAGCCAGATCGTTTTCATCTTTGCTCCTCAGATATTCGCTAAATGATAACGGATGAATCTGTACAATCCGTTTTCTTCCCGCAAGAGAATCACGGTATTTTCTGTCGATATAAAAAGCGGACGAACCGGTCACAATCAATTTTATTGATGGACTATAGAGATCATAGATGTATTTCAAAAAATTGGATGGGTCGTCGAGATACTGAATTTCGTCAATCAATACAAAGCATTTTTGACCTGTGGAAGACAATCCGGGTAGATATTTCATTAAATTTTCCGGATGAGTATTCAGATCCGCCAGGATGTACTTATCTTCCAGTGTTAACATTTCAACATGATGATTCTTTTTTAAAAGAGTGTCACGGAGCCATTTCAACAGCGTCGTCTTGCCGACCTGCCTGGCTCCGGTCATTATCAAAATTGTTCTGCGATTTAACTCGTCGATCAAAGTCGTTTCAACGTTTCTTTTAATCATGCTCGCCTCTAATTTCGATTATATTCATGTTGTAAACTGATTTTATCCGATATTATCAGTTTGTTAAACCAATATAATCACACATATCATTTTTGTAAACCGATAAAAACAACATCTTATATCAAGGTTTCCGGAAAACAGAACTCACGGCTGGCCAGTAGATCATCTACTGTGCTGTTTGTTGATGTTTTATGGGTTATCCACAGATGACGCAGATAAACACAGATGGGAACGTCAGAAGGCACAGACCTGCGCAAGCAAAGAGACAGCGCTGTTAATAGAAGGCTTTTTTTATTTTGTGGATGAAAAAAAGGTCTCCTGATGCTGGAACTATCAAGGTCCTTTCGAGGATCGAGTCGTTATTGGCGATCATTCGCGGTTAAAATTAAAACAATCAGAATCCTCACCGAGGATTGAGGCTCCGTAGGGGCGGTTTTTGAACCGCTCTTACTCAAAGTTGTATCTATGACTGCTTACTGCTTATACGACCATACAGGCAGTTTGGGCTTGCTGATTCGATCGTGACCATGCACAGGTCGCCCGGCTCAACTTCCCCGGTAAAATTAACCACCCGGTTCTGACGACTTCGTCCCATCTTGAGATCGCCGCCTCGCTTGGCATCCCCCTCAACCAGGACCTCAACGACTGAGCCGATCAAGACGCTGTTGCGCTCCATCGAAATCTGTCTTTGCAGTTCCAGCAAATTTTCAAGGCGACGCGTTTTTTCCGACAAAGGAACATCATCCGCCAACTCAGCCGCACGGGTTCCCGGCCGAGGATTGTAATTGAAAATAAAAATATTGTCGTAACGAACTGACTCGACAAGCGAAACCGTATCTTGAAAATCCTGTTCAGTCTCCCCTGGAAAACCGACCATAAAATCAGCGCTCAATGCGACATTCGGTACTAATTGTTTAATTATGGCAACTCGGTCAAGATACATCTCACGGGTATATCCTCTGTTCATCCGGCGTAAAATTTCGTTGGAACCGCTTTGAGCCGGAAAATGCAGATATTCACATACCTTCGGCAGTTCCGCCACCGTTTCAATCAATTGATCCGACATGTCTTTTGGATGAGAAGTGGTAAAGCGTATCCGGAACAAGCCATCGATATCGTGAATTTTTTTTAGCAGCCCGGGAAACCCGTCTTTTGATCCGGTGTACGAATTCACGTTTTGACCCAGCAACGTAATTTCTCTGACACCTTTATCGACTAGAATTTCTATTTCCTTAACAATTTCCGTGTCTTCCCTACTGCGTTCCCTTCCCCTGACATACGGGACGATACAATAGGAGCAGAAATTGTCACAACCTTCCATAATCGTCACCCAAGCCATTGTCAGACCCGGATTATCGATCAGTTCCGGTGATAAGCTGAAAACATAAGCGCTGTCGTCGATGTCGATCTGTGGACGATGCCAAGTCCGCGTCGATAAAAACTCGGGAAGTTGGTGTAATCTACCCGGCCCAACTGCGATGTCAAGGTAAGGAATTCGTTTGAACAGGTTTTTTCCCCAGGCTCGCGCCATGCAGCCCACCAGCACAAGTTTAACTTCCGGTCGAGAGTCTTTCGCCTGTTTTAAAATACCGAATCGTGAAAACACTTTTTGTTCAGCTTTTTCCCGAACAGAACAGGTATTAAGAATAATTGCGTCTGCGCTCATATAATCGGATGTCTGTGTCCAGCCCTTGGAATGTAAAAGCGCTGAAAGCATTTCCGAGTCATGCACGTTCATCTGGCAACCAAAATTTTCTATGTAAAACACCTGTGATCCGCTCATACGCTGCGACTATAGAACATAAAATTTTTGGATTGCAAGGAATTGCCGATTCAATTACTCGTTTGAAACACGCCGAATCAATTAATCACACTCCGAAGCAGCACGTCTGGGTTCGTTTTCAGCCTTAATGAAACCATTAGCCGATAATCATTTTATTTGACCTATTCGGGCGCTTTTGAGCATATTCAGAAATATTTTTGATTATTTTGTGACGAAATCTGGACAAGCGACTTTATCATCGTTAGGATTCTTCCTGTTTTCGGCCCTTAAACCAGCCGAAAAACGAGCTTATTAAGCTGGATTGACAATTTTATCTTATTGACAGCTCGATACTTCATGCTATGTAGGAGGTTTAAAAATGAAGGTTCTTATCACTGGTGGCGCAGGTTTCATTGGAACGAATCTGGCTGAATATTTTTTAAAAAAAGGCAGCAGCGTTCTGGTTATGGATGATTTGTCCAGGCACGGTACAGAGCATAATCTTGACTATTTGCGGTCTTTGAACGGTAATTTTGAGTTTTTGGAAAGCGATATTCGCGACTTTGCAGCCTGCGAACTCGCGGTCAGAAACTGTGACCTTGTTTATCACTTGGCGGCTCAAGTGGCTGTCACAACATCCGTCACCTGTCCCCGCCATGATTTTGAAGTAAATCTTCTGGGAACCCTTAATCTGTTGGAAGCCATACGCAGGCAGCCTATCAGGCCGTTCTTGGTATTCACCTCAACAAATAAAGTGTACGGTGAAATGAAGGATATCGCCATCCATGAGCGAAACAACCGATGGGAATATGCCACTCTTCCGTACGGCAATCCTGAATCGACACCGCTTGATTTTTATTCACCCTACGGTTGCTCCAAAGGGGGAGCAGACCAATATATTCTGGATTATGCTCGGATATATGGCTTAGATACGACGGTGTTTCGAATGTCCTGTATTTACGGCCCTCGACAAATGGGATGTGAAGACCAGGGTTGGGTGGCATTTTTTCTTATTCAGGCAGCTCTTGAGCAGGGAATTACTTTGTTCGGTGACGGCAAGCAAATTCGTGATGTTCTATTTGTTAACGATTTGGTCGATGCGCTTGTTAAAGCTTATGAAAACCGAGATATAACCCGTGGTCAGGCCTATAATATCGGTGGTGGTCCTGAACGAACTTTATCCCTATTGGAGCTAATATCAATGATAATCGAGCGGTTTCATCAGCCGCTTCCCTACACGTTTTCCGATTGGCGTCCCGGTGACCAAAAAGTCTATGTCAGCGATATACGTAAAGCTTATCGAGATTTAAAATGGACTCCCAAAACCAGCCCTGAAAAAGGAATCAGAGCTCTTCATGACTGGATCCAAGCCAATCGAGCTTTATTTGAACACGGTAAATTATGATCGAAATACTATTTGCAAAACTTATCAATCTTTTTTGGATTCTTGGGCCTGCAGCCCTTATCCTGGGTTTTCTTATTTTTATTCACGAGCTGGGTCATTTCCTGGCTGCCCGGTTAGTCGGCATTCGGGTTGAAGTCTTTTCTATTGGCTTCGGCAAGCGTCTATTCGGATTTCGTCGAGGTGACACTGATTACCGGCTATCGGCTATACCTTTCGGCGGCTATGTGAGAATGGCAGGTGAAGAGCTACCCGGACAAGGTGATTCTGATACTGAACAGGAGAAAACAACCGACTCGGAAACATCTATAAAACCGTTCGAAGACAAGAAAGGTGACACTCTCCAGGACAAATCCGTTCCTCAACGTATCTTTGTCGCTGTTGCCGGCGCTTTCATGAATGCCGTCGTCGCCGTGCTTCTAACAGTAGCGCTCGCCTATTTCGGCATCTATATCGAGAGCTATCTGATGGAACCCCCTGTTGTCGCGTATGTTCAATCCGATTCACCGGCAGAAAAAGCGGGGATTTTACCAGAGGATCAGATTGTCGAGATAAACGGCAAAACAGTTGAAACTTGGGAAGAGACAGAAATCGAACTGCTGCTCAATGCATTTGATTCCTATTTGATCACAGTTTTACGGGACAAAGAAGAACTGACCAAGATTATCCCTGCTGACCAAGACAGAAAATTTCCTTTTGCCGGCCTGGATCACTCATCCAAAGTTTTTATTGGAGGACTGTCGAAAGATTCACCGGCGGAAAAGGCAGGATTAAAAGAAAACGATCAGATTATTGCCATTGACGATTTTCCTTTATCCGGTATTCAGCAAATGGTCGATGTCGTCAACAGTTCATTGGGTGAACCCATCACACTGACAATTCGACGTGATGATTTAATTGAAACCATGACGATGAAGCCGGAATATAACAAAGATTTAGATCGATATATGATTGGCATCGCTTTTGGATCCGATCCGGACAAAGTGTTAAAAACATACCCACTTGATCAAGCCTTTAAAAAAGGGGTCGAACTCAATTTACAGATGGGAACCGCTATGTTTGGGTTAGTCGCCAAACTTTTCATCGGGCGTGAATCAGTGGATCAATTAGGCGGACCGATCATGATCGTCGATATGGCAGGTAAAGCAGCCCGTGCCGGTATTCGAGAACTCATCTGGCTTACTGCTTTGATAAGTCTTAATCTTGCCATATTGAATCTTCTGCCAATACCCATTTTGGATGGAGGCATGGTACTGTTTCTGCTTTTTGAGGCCATTTTCAGAAAGCCTATCAGCGAAAAAATTCAACTAGTTATCCAAAACGTGTTCTTCTTTTTACTGATAGCCTTTGCCTTGTATATAACCTATAACGATATCTTAAGACTAGCGTTTAGATAAGAGTTTTTTCGATCACTAATTCCCCTTGTCGTAAAATACTCGGCTGATCGCCTGATAAATCCACAATGGTTGACGGCAACCTTGGCTCCAACATACCTGCATCCCAAACAACATCAACAGGATATACACATTTATCAATAGAATAGGGTTCCTCTTCTCCATGTCGATTTGCAGATGTAGCGCTGACCGGAAAATCGATGTCTGCTAACACGTCAAGAAGAAAAGGGTTTCCAGGTACCCTGATTCCCAACGTGCCGCTAGTCGACGCATACTGCCGGGTTCCCGGTTTGATCGGTAGTATCATGGTCAGCGGTCCGGGTAGATAACGCTGTGCAATCGTTTCCGCTCTATCTGACCAAAAAACCCACCGACGCGCCTTGGCGACCGATCCAAACATTACAGATATATTCTGCCCAGTCGGCCTGTTTTTCAAACTCCACAACCTGGTCATCGTATTTTCCTGAGTAGCATCAGCTCCTAACATATAGCTCGTCTCGGTGGGAAGAATCACTATGTAACCCCTCTCCAATGCCTGCGCTATCGGGGGTCGAACAAACTCCTTCCACTCAGAGCTGTCTGTCGATAACTCATTCAGAGGGACTGTAATCCGAATTTTTTCTCCCAATTTACCTCCGCTTCAGATCTCCTGAGATATACGGGCATCATGTGATTAAACTCTTCATATGAGATTGAAGGTATTTCTCCTGCAAGAGCCGACTCACCCACATGGACCGGGGACGGGTAACATGTTTCCGGCGAAGCGTATGTGATCTGCAGTCCGCTTTTCTCAATTTTCTCTTGATAAATTTCAATGGCGTCACCAATCAAAAAAAGGCTTTTGGACGGAGATAAATGTAAAAATGTATCAATCGACATGACAGCATCATTGCTCAACCGTTGAATGGATGGCGTTGTTTCAAAATATGCGCCGTAAACTTCATGTTTACGAGCATCCATTATAGCTGCAACCGGAAAAGGCTGAGAGCCGGCGGCTTTAGCTAAAACCTGAAGAGAAGAAACAGGAAATACAGGAACGTTTAGATGACTGGCCAGCGTTTTGACAGCGCTCAAACCAACGCGCAACCCCGTGAAGGAACCGGGACCGATCGAAACGGCAAAAGCAGCAATATCTTTTGGCACTGCCGAAAGAGCATTCATTATATCGTGAATATAGGGTATCAACCATTCTGAAGCAGGTTTATCAGGCGCAAATCTACAGATTTGTTTAAACACTCCATCTTCAAATCCCGCGACACCTCCAAATCGAGTGGATGTTTCTACAGCCAGCAGCAAACTCATGCCTGTGCCTCCCCACCCGACAGACCTTTATCTCTGGCCTGAAGCGTCATCGATCGAACATCCCTCTCTGCGAACGTTTCCCATCTAACTTTTTTCAATTCCTCCATCACCATGCGAACGGCTTCTGAATCGCCGGGTAACATGCTCCAAAACTGATCCGGCGACCCCGGTTGAAAGAAATCAAAAATCTCGTTGATTTTAATAGTTGCCGGGTCACGAGCTGGAACAATACGATCTTCCGGATCGATAATTAGGAATCCTTCCTCACGAAACTTTTCTAAATAAACATCAACCATCCACTCAGAGCATGGCGCCAGCGCAAATAGTTGATTCCTGGTTATTTGTTTGCCGGTAGTGAAATGATCGACAACCAAAAAAAAGATGTAAAAACCCAGTTTTTCGGACAGAAGAAAAACGTTGTTTTTCTCTTTTTCGTTCTGCTTGAGAGTCATATGAAGCTGATCGAGAAATTGGTGTGTATACGCAATTTCTGCTCCAATCAGAACGATTAACCATGACATTTTCAGCCAAATAAAAAATACGGGAACAGTTAGAAACGAACCATATAAAACGCGGTAATTGGATAAATTTCGCACATAATAATTCAAGCCGTATTTGGAAAGCTCCCAGACAACTGAAGCGAAAAAGGCGCCTAATAGCGCCGAAAACCATCTAACACGTGTTCTTGGGACCATTTTATACAATAAAACAAATGAAAAAAGTGTCAGTAGATAAGGCATCAAATTTTTGTATATTCGTGACGTGATAGCGCCGAGCCCCATCAGGCTGACTTTTTCCAATTGGGTTGTCAAATAAAGAGAATAACCCATAAATATTGGAGTAACGGTGAGAATGAACCAGACCGTTACAAGGTGGTAAAAAAAGCGACTGGTTTTTCGAACGCCCCAGATAGCGTTGATGGATGAGTCGATCGAAGATGACAGGCTGTATGCGGCGCCAATAAAAAAAATTATACTGATGTACGACACAGCCTGCACATTGAATCCCGACAATAAACTTTGGATAAAACCCTGCACCGATGCAACGGATTCCGGTAATAGGTGTTGGAACAAAAAATCCTGTACTCGCTGAGACGCCTGATCGACGCCTCCAACTGCACGGAAAATGACAAAAACCAAGACGGCGACCGGCATCAATGTCATCAGAGTTGTAAAAGCGAGCGCGGAAGATCTCAGCGGACATTGATCACGAAATGATTCCCGAGTGACATGAACAATATATCGAATAATATAGGTGGTTGATCGATGAAATTTATTTTGAGTGGCTTCCTGTTCATTAAGAAAAATATTTTTAAACAATGCTGTTATTTGCTTCCATGAAATCATCTAAAACCCCCGAATCTCGTGATCGTTCCGAGTCTAATTCAGATAGATGGTTTTGGCAAGAAACCCATTTTTAAATAGCAGCGAGTTCGGTGCTAAAATAGTTGACCAGAGTTATATGATGGAATAGATTGACGATGTTTGAAGCTTTTATTGTTATGGAAAGGAGAAAAACGTGAAATCAGATACCATGTGGGCATTGACGTATGATCGACGCCACGACTGGTCAACATCTCGTGGCCTGGAAAAAATCCGTGTTCCGGTGCCTGTTCTGGATGAAAAAGCAGATGTAAACGATGTGGACAATGTTTTAATCCGGGTGAATTATGCCGGTTTTTGTGGTTCGGATAGAGGAATTTGGTTTAGGAATACTTTTGGGGCATCCATTATCAATAGTCTTGAAAAAGAAGGAAAAGATATTCGAATTATCGGCCATGAATTACTTGGCGAAGTCGTTTCCGCTGGTTCACGGGCTCAAAAGCATTACAGAATATATCCCGGCCAAACCGTATCCGCAGAATCACACATCATCTGTAATCGCTGTTACCAATGCCTACACGGACAGACCAATGTCTGTGCCGACGATATCATTATCGGTATCTCACAAGACGGCTGCTTTGCCGAATATATCAAGCTTCCAGCACAGGTATTATGGCCTACCGACACCAATAGAGTTCATCCATGGGTGGGAGCGATACAGGAACCATTTGGGAATGCCGTTCATTGCAGCACAAAAGTGGATCTACGCGGTAAAACTTTGGCTGTATTCGGCTGCGGCACTATCGGACTATTTGTAATTCTAATTGCACGATCTCTTGGCGCATCCCGGATAATTGGTATCGAACCGGATGAACAACACGCGTTACTGGCAGAAAAGTTAGGAGCCGACAAGGTTATACGCCTTGATCCGAGAGCGCCGAAAGACAAACCCTGGCAAGCAGACAAAGACATCGTTGCGGCTGTTAAGGATCTCACGCGAGGAATCGGCGCCGATGTCTCGATGGAAATGAGCGGATATAACTCATCTATCAACAACACTATTCAGTCAACCCGTCGTGGAGGCGATGTCATTTTGTTCGGATTGAAAAGCGGTGAAGCGGTAGTACAGGATTACGATCGCATCATCGTCGATGGAATCTCTATGCACGCCGTGATCGGCAGGGAATTGATGCGTACTTGGTTCATTACGCGCAGCTTATTGGAAGACAAGAAAAACCATATTCAAGACAATATTATCAAATACATATTGAATGACGGAAAAGATACGATTGTTGATTTAGAATCCTTTAATAAAAACGATTTTGAAAAGCGTATACAGGAACACCCGAAAGTTATATTTAAAATAAACAGCGACTATTAAACATTGCCGGTAAACATAACGCTGTCCAAGTGTTTTCTGTCAGAAAACCTTTCACCTTGCATCTAGGAGAGTAGCCTAATACAATAAATTGCGGTAGAGGTAGTCATGATTATTTATTTTCTTGGCACGTCCAGCGCATCCGTGACACATGACCGTGACAACACGTCACTTCTTGTCACAGCAGGATCGGATCTTCTTCTATTTGAGTGTGGTGGTTATGCGGCTGGAAAGATTTTGCGGCTAGGTTACAATCCAAATGATTTGAAAGCGATCTTTTTGACGCACCTGCATATCGACCATTGTTACGGACTCCCTGCACTTTTGTTTCATATGTTCCTACAGAAACGTTCTACAGATCTGGATATTTTTTGCCCCGAAGAAGAAATTGATCTTCTTGAAAAACAACTTCAATCACATGGAATTGACAACGACGTTCGCACTTATGCAATAAGAAAACGACCCATCCTGACTGGCTCATCTCAACCTTTATACATTGGCGATCATTTGTCGATCTTCGCCGGTGAAGCTCGCCACAGCCGTCCAACCCGAGCGTTTAAAGTCACTGAACCTCAAAATGATATCAGTATGGTTTATACTGGTGATACTGGTCAGTTGGATGCTTTAGCTGCTTTTTCAGAAAACACTGATCTGTTGATTCATGAATCGACATATCTGGAAACCGACGCTGATCTGGCAGCGGAATACGGTCACAGTACCGCCGGCCAAGCAGCGCAGATTGCAGCGAAAGCAAATGCCAAAGCTTTGGCGCTCGTTCATTTTGAATTTTCACCTGAGAGCACCGTAGATGATTATCGGGCAGAGGCCAAACGGTATTTTGATGGCCGGATTTATACACCTCATGACCTGTCACATATCACACTCTAAATACCAAAGTTTAAGTGCACAATATGAATCATAAAACGATTATTAAGGACCTAAAAGCAATATATCAAAGTCATAATGACTCCATTTCCATAGCTTATTCTGATATCGAGATCACCGGAAATCGTATCTCACGCATCGGTTCAAACCTTTCATCACCGGATGCACAAATCGTATCCGCTAAAAATTGCGTAGCTCTTCCAGGGCTAGCTAATACACATCACCACTTTTTTCAGGTTTTGACTCGAGCTGTACCGTTAATGCAAAATATGCCTCTTTTTGAATGGTTAACCCACCATTATCCAGTTTGGGAAGGACTGACGGAAGAAGCGATCTATTGGGCATCTCTTGCCGTAATAGGGGAGTTATTGCTGACGGGATGCACGCTCACAACGGATCACCACTATCTATTTCCACGGGAGCATCATGTCGATTTCATAGAACAGGAGTTACGAGCTGCTCAAAATCTGGGAATACGTTTTGTGGCCACACGTGGTTCAATGAGCATGGGGGAAAGTTCCGGAGGTCTACCGCCGGATGCTATAACTCAAACGGAAGAACGGATACTGTCGGATTCTGAAAGGTTAATTGAATCTTACCATGATCCATCTAGCGATAGTATGCAACGAATAGCCCTAGCCCCTTGCTCTCCTTTTTCAGTATCCGAGAATTTGATGATAAAGACAGCAGAACTGGCGCGTCGTCACCACGTACGGCTACACACTCATTTGGCGGAAACGCTGGATGAACAGCATTATTGTCTGCAACATTTTGGTTGTCGTCCTGTTGAATTGATGCGAAAACTTGGCTGGTTGGGTGAAGATATTTGGTTTGCGCACTGTGTTCATTTAAACGATGAGGAAATCCGTTTGTTTGCAAAAACGGGGTCTGGAGTGGCGCATTGTCCGTCTTCGAATATGCGGCTCGGCTCCGGTATCGCTCCTATTGTTGAACTGCTGGCTGCTGGAGCGCCGGTTTCGTTAGCTGTCGATGGTTCCGCCAGCAACGATTCATCGGATATGTTAGGTGAGCTTCGACAGGCGCTTTTATTGCAGCGGGTTCTGAAAGGTCCTGCAGCAATGAGCGTAAAAGATGCTCTGACAATTGCATCGCAAAATGGCTACGCTATGCTTGGCTTTCCAAGCGAAGGAACGCTTTCACCCGGTTCGTTGGCTGATATTTCGATTTTCGCAATCGATTCAATCGATTATGCCGGTGTACATGACCCTGTTGCCGGGTTGATCTTGGCCGGAAATTGTCATCGGGCCAAGCACGTTTTTGTTGATGGAAAGCAGGTCGTCAAAGACAGCAGGTTATGCAATATGAATGAAGCTGATATTTATGAATCAGCTCATACTATCGCTGAGAAAATGGTTCAGTTGGCTTTTGAAAAAACAGGTAAAAATTACTTTGCTGGTTCAGAATAAATGTGTATAGTCTTTCGGCGGCACAGACAGTGCTGTTCTTGTTGATGTTCTAAAACCATTCACCATCTTTATTAAAAGGAGATAATTATGAACAGTGAAAAACAAGTTCATTTGGAGAAACGAATAATGGAACTTGCAGTCGACAACAAACTGGCCTGCCCAAAAGCGCTGAAACTTGCTGCTGATGAAAAAGTTCCGCCCGCAAAAATTGGTGAACTCGCTAACGTACTGAAACTGAAAATCGTTGGTTGCCAGTTAGGTTGTTTCAAATAGTTATCGGACGATAAAAATACGTGAGAATAAATAGCGGGTTCAAATCCTGGAATCAGCCGTATCTGTTTCAAGCGATGGAACAGGTGTATTCAGGCTTGCCTGCCGAAAAAAAGAATCAGGTGATCAATCTGGGTATTGGAGATCCGGACTTACCTACGCCAGGCCCAATACGAGAAGCTATCATTCGTGAACATCGATCTCGACATCACGGATACCCGACATCTCAAGGTTTGCTTGTCTTGCGCGAGGCGCTTGCCAAATATTATTTAAATCGTTTTAACGTCATCATGCATCCTGACGAATTTTATATCGGTCCCGGTGCAAAAACTGATCTATTCGATTTAAATGCTGTTTTTGCCGAGCCTGGAGATACTGTGGCTATCATGGATCCCGCCTATCCAGTTTACAGGGATGCAGCGGCCTATAGAGGCCAACATATCCATTATCTAAAGGGCAGCATGGAAAATGCTTACCTACCTGATTGGGAAAACCCTCCAAAAGATTCCAGGCCGCTTGCACTGTTTTATTTATGTTATCCCAATAATCCTACAGGAGTCACTGCGTCCAGCGAATATATACAGAATTTGATTGATATTGCGCTCAGATGCAAAAGCATGATTATCATGGATATTGCCTATGCGGATTTTTTACCAGGTAATCGGGAGCCGACAGCATTCAGTATTTTTGACCTCCCGGGCGGTGAGGACGTTGGCATTGAGGTTGGCAGTTTTTCCAAACCGTTTTCTATGACGGGAGACCGACTGAGTTGGGTAGCGATAAAAAATCTTGAAGCAAGAAAATACTGGCGCCGTTATCGATCAAATCGAGACTCCGGCGTATCCAATTATGAACAGGCTGGTGGTCTGGCAGCATTGACTGATCCTGATGTAAAAAAGATTGTGCGGTCAAATTTCGAGATCTACGGCCGCCGTGTAGAAATCATACGAACAGGTGTGAAATCTTTGGGGTTTCCAATGACAGGATTGGACCACACTCCTTATGCATGGATAAAATTTCCCGGAGCTAATTCTGAAGCTGCAGTACGATTTTTGTTGCAGGAAAGCGGTATCATTTTTACTCCTGGCAGCGGGTTTGGTCCAGCTGGTGAGGGTTTCATCCGTGCAACCATTTTCCAATCGGAACAGCGCCTGGCGGAAGCCATGGAGCGCATGACAAGTCTGGATTTTTCAAAATATGAAGAAAATTCTGACTCGGTGTAGAAAGCCACCGGAAGACATCAATCAACTTTTTACAGCACGGTTTCCGATCCATGTTGTTTTGGAAGATATCCGAAGCCTTTATAATGTTGGCGCAATATTCAGGACGGCTGACGCAGTAAGAGTCGACTCAATACATTTGTGTGGTATAACCGGGCGACCTCCAAGAAAAGAAATAGCTAAAACCGCCCTTGGCGCCCAAGACACAGTTCCCTGGGAGTATTACGAGACAGCTCAGGAGTCCGTTCTGGAGCTAAAAAAACGTGGCGTCACTGTTATAGCCGTTGAACATACCGATGAAAGTCAATCGCTTTGGGAGATGGACCCGGTTTTCCCTGCCGCTTTCGTTTTTGGATATGAACTAGATGGCATACGGACGGAAACTCTTGAACTATGTGATTATATAATAGATATCCCTATGTTTGGATTTAAAGGATCATTAAATGTAGGTATTTCTTGTGCGGTTGTGTTATATGAAGCGCTTAGGCGCTTTTTGATAAAAGGACAGTCTATTAGTCTCGATAAACCGCTTGAATAGTTGCTTGACAGTGAAAGAAAAGCAGCTTAAACTTCCAGCGGTTCATTTTGATCTGGAGGAAAAACAAAAATGGCTCATAGTAAATCTGCAGAAAAAAGAATTCGTCAGAATATTAAACAATTTGCTGGTAACAAAGCAAAAAGGACACGAGTCCGTAAAGCAATAAAAGCTGTTCGAACCGCAATAAATAATAAGGACCTTGAAACAGCTCAATCCGAATACAAAAAAATGGTTCCAATTATTGACAAAATGGCCGCACGAGGAATTATTCACCAGAACGCCGCTGCCAGAACTAAAAGTCGGTTAAACAAACATATTGTATCTTTAACTCAGCAAACTGAATAAAGATATCGGCGTTGCTAATCAGTGAAAAAACACTGTGTAAAAGGAGGAACAATGTTGCGTTCTAAACGTTTATCCAGCCTGATGATTTTATGTGCCATTGTTTTTATTGCAGGATGCGGTACCTCTATCGATGTCGAAGAGCCTTCCCAGCCCCAAATCGTTGACGTGCCGACAGCATCCCTTTGGTCAGACGGCGCCTGGGCTCTATACAGCCTCGACCGAACCAATACTGATGGCACATCAACTCAGGGAACCTGCAGAATTGCAGATGTTGGTAAAGAAATGGTGGACAATAAACCCTATCATTGGCTAGAAATCCGTGAAGATAGCGCTGACGGCACAAAAATAACCAAGTTTCTCGCTTCGGAAAAACCTGACTTTTCGTTGGAAACCGGTTTCACATTCTGGGATGATGTCAGAGAAATTATTATTCAAGAAGACACGAATACACCTGAACGGGTTCCAGAAGCGCATCTAAAACGTTACGCCCCATATTTCGTGGAAGCCAGTGCGGTGCGTAAATACGGCAATGTTCAAGATATCGACCCACCTACACGCGAAGACCTTGAAGAAAAAATATTTGTCGTGAACAATGTCGATCTTTCCTGCACCGGCGTTAGAAAAACCAGTCATTTTATATCAACGGTCAATCTTGGATTTATACACCTTGAAGATACAACTGAGTCCTACGTTGAATATTACAACCATCCTGAAGTTCCTTTTGGAAACCTGGTCAACGTCACTTTTAAAAGCACAACTGAATCAGAAAACAAGCTAAAACCGGATAGCCCTCCAAGACTTCCACAGCAATACGAAAATCAGATGACATTACAATCCTATGGACTGGGAGCCCAAACACAGATAACAGGTCAGCCGATTGAAATGGAAGTTATGCCATTTCCATTCCTGGAAGCTGCTCGACAGAAAAAATAATCGATTGGCCAGATCCTTTATCCTTGAATAATCTGGATTATTTTGACGCTTTTGTTCATTATCTTATTGTTATAAGAATGCTTTCGAACCATTCTGTCGATGCATATTCAGCCGATGTAAGAGATTTTATTGCATCGGTTGATAATCCCCTTAATGCCAATGACACGGCTATTCGAAAGCATCTTGAAACACTTCATCAAACAGGTGTTGCGCCTAGGTCCATCGCCAGAAAACTCAGTGCAATCCGAGCTTTTTATCGATTTCTAATTGATCAAGGCCTGTGCCGGGAAGACCCTACAGAAGATGTGTCTATACGCTTTTCTCATGTCACTTTACCTAAACCAATTTCAGTATCGTGGGTGAACCGCCTATTGCAAGCTCCGGATATTGCGACACCGTTGGGAATTCGTGATCGAGCAATTTTAGAGACGATGTACGCTACAGGAATGCGAGTTTCTGAAATATGCTCACTTGAGCTTTATGGTTTGCATCCTGAGAAGAAATTCGTTCACTGTGTCGGCAAAGGTAACAAAGAACGCTTGATACCTCTGGGAAGAGAAGCCATCGAATGGATTCACCGTTATATGCAGGACGCACGTCCAATTCTCAGCCGAGGTAAAAAACACTGTGACTATGTTTTTCTAAACAAATTGGGAAGCAGACTATCGCGTGTATCAGTCTGGCGAATGGTTCGAAAATATGCGATTGCCTCAGGAGCCCCTCATAATATTCATCCGCATGTCTTACGTCACAGTTTTGCCACCCACTTGGTAGCTAACGGCGCTGACTTGAGAGCTGTTCAGGAAATGTTGGGGCATGCAAGCATTTCAACGACAGAAATCTATACTCATGTAGCAAAAGAGCGCATGAAACAGATTATTCGAACACACCATCCCAGATCATAATTTTCCACTAAAAAAATAGCACAGGTTAAAATATCTCAGCATCTAAAAAAACAATCATGGGCTATTCTTTTCCTAATATGAACTCAGAGTTTGGCACACCGTTTTGATTACATTCTTTAAAATTGCAATTAAATATTTGAATACATCAGTTCCATCAAGATCACGCTCGATCATTGAAGCGCCGGATAATCGGTAGAAATCACTTTCAGGTTTGTCGTAATGATATATAATGACCCTAGGAGGATAAAATGACTTTAGCAACAATTCCCTATATCATTATATCATTCGTTATTGTGATCATCTCATTGACATTTCATGAATACGCTCATGCTGCATCAGCTTTTGCTCTAGGTGATCCAACCGCAAAAAGCCGAGGCAGACTCTCTCTGAATCCGCTGGTTCATATTGATCCAATCGGCACAATTTTACTTCCACTTATTCTTTCCATGATGGGGTTTGGTGCATTTGGATGGGCCAAACCCGTTCCGATCAATCCAGGTAATTTCCGCCGGCGCCGCCGTGATGTTGCTTTGGTATCTATTGCCGGTCCAGGAGCCAATCTGGCGCTTGCTATAGCTTCAACAGTGATTATCCGGGTTTTGACCCTTACTGGAAATGTAACACAAGCCAAATCCTTTCTGTTTTTAATTTTTCTGAGTTTCATCAGAATCAATATTTTCCTGATGGTATTCAACATGCTTCCCATCATGCCTTTGGATGGTTCGGGAGTCGTTCAATATTTTATGTCACCAAAAACATTATTCAGCTATCAACAAATGGGACAAAAACTGATGCTGGTTTTTATGCTTATTCTTCTGCTTACTAATTGGTTCCACAGATTTTATTTGATTCCTGTCAGTAATATATTCTTTTTTATTCTACAACCATTTGCGGGCATTAAACTTGTTTTATGGTAAACTTTCCTAGAGATTTTGTTCGTGTCAAGCTTGACCTCTTTGAAGGACCTCTCGATCTTTTACTGCATCTGATTCAAAACAACCACATCGATATCTCTGCTATCAGCCTGGCAAAAATAACCGACCAATACCTTGAGACCATTCAGTTAATGAAGGAACTGGATCTGGATATCGCCGGCGAATATCTGGTGACTGCGGCTACGCTTGTGCTGATTAAATCTAGAACGCTCCTTCCACCGGCTGGTTTCCCTGCTGAAAATGACGACATCAATGATTCTCAAGAAGAACTGATACGTCGGTTAAAAGAGTATGAAATTTTTAAAAAGGCAGGAAACCAATTGGGAGTATTGGAAGTAGATAGAAGCCAACAGCATCCTCGCCCTGTGTCGAATGATAAGGAAAAGCCGGAAACGGAATGGATTATCGATGTTTCGATGATTGATCTTTTGACAGCAATCAAAGATATTATGGAAAGACGTAAAGAAGTTCTTCTGCACGTTGTCAAAACCAATCCGGTTTCAATCAGGCAAAAGATGACATGGATCTTGAGCCAATTACACGAAGATGGCCCTGTATTACTTTCCAAACTGTTTGATACGGTTGAATCGAGGCAAGAAATGATAGCGATTTTTCTGGCAATACTTGAACTTGTTCGCATTCAGTCAGTCAGAGCCAGACAGAAGACATTTTTAGGAGATATACGGTTGGTTTTGAATCAACCCCGTGCCAGTCGAGCAGATAATGCATAAGTCATCTTTTTTTGCGATGTGTGAAGCCTTGTTGTTTTCAATGTCTGAACCGATTCGTGAGGAAACAATCATGCAGATTGTCCGTGAAGAAATTGATCAGATCGAAGGATTGAATTTTTCGGATTTTGTCGCATGGTTTAATACTCGAGACTCCGGCTTGAGGATTATCAAAGTTGCCAATTCCTGGCTGATGGTCACACGAGCAGAATATTCCGACGCTATTCTTCGATTGAAAAAAAACTGTCAAAAAGCTCGATTTTCAAGAGCAGCTTTGGAAACACTTGCCATTATTGCCTATAGGCAACCGATAACAACGCCGGAAATTGAGCAGATACGGGGAGTCGACAGCTCGGGAATATTGAAAAATCTCCTTGTTAAAAAACTCATCACTGTTCTGGGCAGGAAACGAGCTCCAGGTAATCCGCTTTTATATGGCACTACCCGTCAATTTCTTGTTGTTTTCGGTCTTGACAGCCTTGATTCCCTACCAAAACTCGAAGAGTTTGGCATGACGCAAAACAGTATGCACGCGTCTATTAAAAACCTTCCTTTAAATGAGATGGACGTAAAAAATCAACCGGATTTGATGGAGAAACTGAATGAAACGAACAGCTGATATTCCTCTTGTACGTTATCTAGCCTTAACAGGCCAAGGATCACGACGAACATGTGATAACTTGATCTTGCAAGGCAGAGTCCAGGTAAATGGTGTCATAGCACGGCCAGGCATGCGTGTCGTCCCAAACATTGACACGGTTCGGTTGGACAATGAAACTATTGATTATCCTCCAGTATTTATTTACCTGTTACTTTACAAGCCCAAAGGCTATCTCGTCAGCGATTTTGATCCTGAAAACAGGCCGCTTGCAAAAAAGTTTCTCCCTGATTATGGAATGCGGTTATTTCCTGTAGGCCGACTAGATTTTCAAACAGAAGGCGCCATCCTCTATACCAATGATGGGCTCTTTGCCAATAGAATTGCTCACCCAAGAAATCGAATTCACAAGACATATTTGGCAAAAGTGCGCAATATTCCAACTGCAGCAACACTACAGAGGTGGACAAGAGGCATTAGAGATCAAAAGCAGATATTGAAAGCGTTTGATGTTCGTATTGAAAAAACGACAAAACAGAATGCGTGGTTGAGAGTGATTCTGACGGGGGGAGTCAATCGCCAGGTCAGGCGGATGGGCGAAGCGACCGGTCACCCCGTCGTCAAGCTGATACGCCTATCCGTTGGAACAATTGATCTGGGGTCGTTAAAACCAGGGCAATATCGAGAATTGTATCCATCGGAAGTCAAATCCTTTCATCATGCCGAGCAGAAGACTCAAAAACCGCTTGTGCAAACTGTGAAACCTGCAAGATCTTCAAAAAAAACTCCTCGAACTTTTCGCTCACAAATAATAAAAGGAAAGAAAAATGACACGAAGACTCAAAATCGGCGACGTAAGTGAATTACTGAATATTCCTGCGTATGTGCTGCGGTATTGGGAAACTGAATTTCCCGAATTGAAGCCGGAAAAAAGTCGATCAGGCCAACGTCTGTATAGTGATAAAGATATAGCTTTTATAGAAAAAATCGCTCAACTTCGTTATACGGAGAAGCTGACTATATCGGGTTGTAAAGACCGATTGAAACAGGAAAAACAATCTCAAAACATCCCAGAAGGCAAAGTGACATATTCACCTGATGTTGAGGAAAAAATCGACACGATAAAAAAAGGTTTACAAAAGATATTGGACCAACTACGATAGCCGCGTAGTCTCCGTCGGGGCGTAGCGCAGTCTGGTAGCGCACTTGCATGGGGTGCAAGTGGCCGGAGGTTCGAATCCTCTCGCCCCGACCATGTTTATGTCACCACAAATGAAAAGCCCATATTTTGAAGAATGCCTTAAAGAAACGATTTCTCGTCAACAAATGGTCGAAGAATTGGAAAACAATGTTTCGCCTATAGCGTCGCACGTTCTTCAAGCAATGCTGAAAATACCCAGACACCTATTCGTCGATCCCGCACTAAATCACCAAGCATATAATGATATTAGGCTGCCTATAGGCTTTGAACAGACACTATCGCGACCATCGACTGTGGCCAGAATGACCAGTTTGCTCGATGTAAAATCCAATCATCGCGTTCTGGAAATCGGCTCTGGATCAGGTTATCAAACAGCCGTCCTGGCTGAACTTTGTTTGAAGGTCTATTCAGTTGAATGGCATCAGCAACTAGCGAGGCAAGCCCGTGCTCGGCTGAGCGATCTGGGGTATTTCACCGCGCGAATTGAACATGGTGACGGAAGCCAAGGCTGGCCTGCAGCAGCTCCCTTTGATCGAATCATTGTTACAGCCGGCGCACCGACTATACCCGAAGCAGTCTGTTATCAATTAACTGTTGGTGGAAAAATGGTTGTTCCTGTCGGCCCGAAAAATGCCCAGGAACTGCTGCTGATTCAACGATCCGATATCAACGGCGAACCCGTTTTCGATGTTTCTCATCACGGTCCTTGTGAATTTGTCGATCTGGTGGGTAAAATGGGCTGGCCGGACTCAAAATAACTCAGGAGGCTCATATCGATGACACAAAAATCAACGTATAAACCCGTGACGGCTTTAAGCGGAACCGGTCTTTTTTTTAAAGGCCTTCTAATTGGAATAGCCAATATTATCCCTGGCGTCAGTGGTGGAACGTTTGCGCTTATCCTCGGAGTACTGGAACGCTTACTATCGGCTCTCCAAAATTTGACACCCAAAAATGTGATTGCACTACTTATGACGCTGCCTGGCTTGAAAAAATCCTCTTCCACAACAACATTTTTTGGTAAATTGGCTGAAATGGATATCTTCTTTCTTATCTGTCTTGCCGTCGGAGCCGGCGCCTCAATTCTTAGCCTTTCACATCCAATCGATCGTCTGTTGACGGAATACCCCGCCTATACACTATCCTTCTTTCTTGGCCTACTGATTCCTACAATCGCCGTACCTTGGAAAATGATGAAAGGTCGGCCCACTTTTAGACAATTGATTTGGATGATCCCCGGAATAGCCCTGACCATTTTCGTCTCCTTCGCCTTCGGGAAAACCGGCGGATTCGGCGATAACCTAATTTGGGGATTCCTTACCGGAGTTATCGCTATATGTGCAATGATACTGCCCGGTATCAGCGGTTCATTCGTCCTTCTTGTCCTGGGTCAATATCAAAATATCCTAAGAAAACTACAAACCATACAAAAATCTCTGGATTTAAGCGCCTGGATCTGGTTGATAATCTTCGCTCTTGGATGCCTTGTCGGTATGATCGCTTTCGCAAGACTCCTTAAATGGATATTGGAGAATCGTAGAAATGCTACCTTGGCTTTCTTGATCGGCCTGGTGCTAGGCTCATTCTGGGTACTCTGGCCATTCAAAGATTATGATTATAATCCCGACCTGACACATATTGAACTGGAATTTCAGGAACGGGTTGCAGAAAAAAAAGATATTCAGATCGCTACAGCGCCCAATATACTCCCGAAAGCAACCAACGATATTTTATGGAATGGTTTATTTATCGCTCTGGGCTTGGTCGGAGCTATAGGTCTGAATAAATTGGGTTCTTCATCCGATAACGATGACCAACCTGAATTAAAAACAATTTAATCCCTTTGCGCGACTATCGATAAAATTTATCTTGACAGGATTACTAATAACAGTATTCTAGTGCTAGAATTCGCCCTTTGGGGGAGAAATACTTTTTTTATGGATGGAATATTGTTTTCAAATGCGTTTTCGTTGGCCTTACACTCAATGGTAATGCTGGCTGAATCGTCTAGTAAACTCAGCACAACAACCGAAATTGCGGCAGAAATAGGCGTTTCAGCCCATCATTTATCAAAAGTTCATACACGTTTGGTTCAACACGGACTGCTCCGATCCCATCGTGGGCCTGGTGGAGGTTTACAATTAGCGTTACAACCCCAGGAGATTTCGTTGATGGACGTTTACACAGTCATAGAGGGTCCATTTCCTTTAAAAACATGCATATTGGGAAAACGTGTTTGTAGTAAAGCTTCTTGTATATTTGGGAATTTTTTCAAAGATTATAATGATCATCTCAGGAACTATTTTGAACAGACGTTGTTATCGGATTTGATCCAGAAAGGTGATTCCGATTAATATAATTACTCAATCATTTTCAAGGAGGTATTCATGTTTTGTTATCAGTGTCAGGAGACAGTTAAAAATGAGGGATGCACGGTCAAGGGTGTCTGCGGCAAACCTGACGAGACAGCTTGTTTGATGGATCTATTGATCCACTCTCTTAAAGGTTTGGCGATTTGGGGTGAAAAAGCCGAAAAAAAAGGAGCTTCTATTCGAGAGGCGGGTCATTTTGTGACACAAGCATTGTTCGCTACCATCACGAATGCAAATTTTGATAATGACAGAATTGAATCGTTGATTCACGAAGCTTTAAGAATACGGGATTCTCTTATGAAGCAGGCTGGTCGTGGTGGTTGTAAGAAAAACCTACATGATTCCGCGACCTGGACTCCAATTGAAGGGGAATCGTTATTGGAGAAAGCCAAAACGGTCGGTGTTCTGGCAACAGAAGACGTAGATGCGCGGTCATTACGTGAATTATTGATTTACGGTTTGAAAGGCATGGGAGCTTATTGTGAACATGCTGCGATTCTGGGATACTCTGACGATGAGTTATATTCTTTCATGTTGAGAGCTCTTGCATCGACCACACGCAAACTCAGCGTAAAAAAGATGACGGATATTGTATTGGAATGCGGCTCAATGGGTGTCAAAGCAATGGCGCTTTTGGATAAAGCCAATACTGAAACTTATGGCAATCCCGAGATGACCCATGTCAAATTGGGAGTCGGTAAAAATCCAGGTATTTTAATTTCCGGTCATGATCTGAAAGACCTAGATGAACTTCTTCAGCAGACAGAGAACACTGGAGTCGATATCTACACCCATGGTGAAATGCTGCCAACCCACTATTATCCTGCTTTTAAAAAGTACAAGCATTTCTTTGGAAATTATGGCAGCTCTTGGTGGCATCAAAATTCAGAGTTTGAATCATTTAACGGTCCAATCTTGATGACCACGAACTGTATCATCCCGATAAAAGGCTCGTATAAAGACAGAATTTTTACAACAGGGATGGCGGGTTATCCAGGAGTCAAACATATCCCTGATAGAGTCCCAGGAAAACAGAAGGATTTTTCAGAAATTATTGCCTTAGCTAAAAAGAGTCCGCCTCCTAAAGAGCTTGAAACCGGAGAAATTATTGGTGGTTTTGCCCATCATCAGGTCTTGGCGCTTGCCGATAAGGTAGTTGGCGCGATTAAATCTGGAAAAATCAAGCGTTTTATCGTCATGGCTGGATGTGATGGTCGTCAAAAGCAGCGAAGTTATTTCACAGAGATTGCTGAAGCTCTTCCGCCCGACACAATCATTTTAACGGCTGGATGTGCCAAATATCGCTATATTAAATTGAATCTCGGCGACATCGATGGAATCCCCAGAGTTTTGGATGCAGGCCAATGCAACGACTCGTATTCTTTGGCTTTCATTGCTTTAAAATTGAAGGAAGTTTTCGGTTTGGACGATATCAACAAGCTGCCGATTTCATTTGATATTGCATGGTATGAGCAGAAAGCGGTTATTGTGCTTTTGGCCCTGCTGGCACTGGGTTTCAAAGGTATCCGTCTTGGGCCGACCTTACCCGCATTTCTATCTCCGAATGTCATCGATGTACTGGTAAAGAATTTTGATATTAAACCAATCGACACAGTTGAGAACGATGTTGCTGCGATGATGGCTGGAAAGTAGAAAGGTTTCGTGCTGGATAGATTGGGTGGGTCTTGGACCCACCCTTTTTTTGTTGATCGGAGCAGTAGCGATTAAAAATTCTTGGTTTGCCAGTCGTAAAAGTGCAACTATATAGTTTAAATTAATGACGATCGAGGCTGATTGAGTTAAAATAGTTCTTGCACCCAGACGCTTATTTGGATATTGTTTTTTAGTCTGTTCGGTGTGAGGACAACACGGGGCGTAGCGCAGCCTGGTAGCGCGCCTGCTTCGGGAGCAGGAAGCCGGAGGTTCAAATCCTCTCGCCCCGATATTTTATCCCGGCAACAGAAATGCCGGAAGCTGCTGTAGCTTCACATCCGGCAGCGTTTCCGGGAATTCCTTGAGGAGGAAGTCAATGGCTTTTACAGGAAAACCAGGAACGTTATCTGCTGAAGAGCTACTGAGTATTTTACACACATCATCAGACGCGAAAACACTAAAAGTCACGTCAGGTGATCTTGTCTATTTTCTTCGTTCAGAAAACAAACGGCTTGTAGGTATAGCTCGCGAAGGACAAAAGGGTGAATTGGCGCGTGTCTTGAAAAGCCGTGGACTCCTTTCATCAGAAGCTGCAAATCTGCTAACCGCTGAAATCAAAAAACAAGATTTACAGAAAGATGTTTTAGATGAAGCTGAAGATATTTCAGACAGTCAGCTTCAGTCCGCTCGATTTCATCTTGCCGAAATAATTTTTTTCGATTTTCTGAACTTAGAGAAAGGTCTATTTGAATGGCGCGAAGAAGTCCCTGAGGATTTACTGAGAATCGACTCTTCTTTTTCGGAATGGCTTGCTTCATCTTTTCAAAATGCTCCGTTAATGTTGCAATTTCGTGATCGATTTCCTGATTTTGATCAACGTATATTTTGGGTTACACCTGCGAATAGTTTGGATCTTGTTCCAAATATTTCAGTGGAGGAAATCCAGCTTTTAGCTCAATATTATCCAGCTATCACCATTCGAGACTTTTTCAAACTAGGTCCTCCTATATTATCGACTATCACTGAAAATCTGATACAGCTTGAACAGAAAAAACTTTTTACGCTTCAGGCTCCCGGTCAAACCAAACAGCCAAGTTCCAAGCCTTTCACACGAGCTCTACTATTGAAGCTTGTAAACAAAATTATTGAAATACAACGCTTGCTTGGCCCAAATGGTGAGTTGCTGGAAGTGTTACAAACACTCAACCACAATCTTGAACACATGTCATTTACAAGCGCCGCACCAGCGATGCCGATGGATGACTTTGAGGGCTTATCTCCTTTAACAGGTTCATTGGATGGATTGCTGGATTTCAATGGTATCGAGGAGTTGAATTTACAAGAAGAGATGGAATCTGCTATCGCGCAGCCGGAAATACTTGTTGATCAAAAGCCGGTTATTCAAAGCACGAAGCGTCAGAGCTCGCCACCGAAAAAAAACGTCAAAGCAGGAGTAAAAAGGCAACCGTTAAAAACTGACTCATTTGAAAATGATGTATCTGCTTTTGATGACCTAATAAAAAGCAAAGGGGAGTTGAAGCCCAATTCCAAACGTGAAGCGGAAGCGGAACGTATTATTCAAGAAAGCCAAAAAATCGATTTAAATTCAATGTCCATGGAAGAGCGTGTCGAAGCAAAGGTTAGCCATCGTCGTTTCACATCAAACGTTACCATGATTTATAACCGTTTTTTTATCACTAGTCAGACTCTGTTTGAGCTTTTAGGTATTACGCCCAGTTCAGATAAAAAGACCGCACATAAAGCATTTATCAAATCCGTTGAACTCATTAATCCTAAAGGAATCAAGTTTCAAACCTTGGATAAACCCATAATAGAAAAAGCTATTATCCTTAGGGATTTATTGAAACATGCTTATATGACTGTCATGGATGATGACAAGAAGCATAATTACCTGGACAACTTACGTAAAGGTCGATTGGATGTAACGGAAAACCGTGAAAGAGCAATGATGCTTTTCAACCAAGGCATGGAAAAGGTGCGTAAGGGGCGCTTTGACGAGGCGCGGGCAATTTTCATGCAGGCATCTAAGCTGGATCCCAACAGCCCTGTTTTCTATGCTGCAATGGAAAATATCGATAAAGAAGAACGAGAAGGTAGCGCTGTCAAGTTTTTCCAAGCTGGTATTCTTGCTTTCAAACAAAAGAATAATTTTGAAAGGGCCATTCAACTAATACGGAAGGCGATCAGCCTGAGACCGTTGGATCCAACATACCATCTTAAACTAGCAGAAATACAAATGCTTAGTGAAGTCTATAAAAGTGATGCTCTTGAAACATATCAGCGGGCATTGGAGCTGGACCCTGGTAATCAGAGCTTGCGACTCACCATTGCCAATCTAATGCGAAGTCTTGGCAGAAAACAAGAAGCTGCCAATGCTTTCCAGGAAATGCTCAGATGGAATCCTGATAACACTATGATTCAGAAAAATCTAGCAGAATTGTCTAAAGAAGGTATAAAACCTGAACAAATTGACCAAGATAAGAAAAAAGACAAGAAAGATATGATTATTAATGAAGAATTCGAATAGGCGTTTTTTCATGACATTCAAAAAGGACCACCTTTTGCTAAAGTACAGACTATTGACAGGAAGACAATAACCGGAGAACATCCTGTTTGGAATGAGTTTGATATACTTTTTACGGAGGATTGATTCATGCTCTATTTAAGTAATTTCATCCGCGATATACCAGATTTTCCGAAACCCGGTATTCTTTTTAAGGATATTACACCCTTACTTGCTGACCCTCAGGCTTACCAAACATCAATCGATATGATGATCGAACCGTTTGTCAATGAAAAGATTAACAAAGTCGTCGGAATTGAGGCCAGAGGATTTCTGTTCGCTCCTATGATAGCATCACGATTAAAAGCAGGTATCATTCCAGTTCGAAAGCCAGGAAAACTCCCCTTTAAAACCAAAAGCTATACCTATGATCTGGAATATGGAACGGATACCATCGAAATACATACGGATGCGATCACTGCCGGTGATACCGTCTTGATAGTAGATGACCTTCTGGCTACTGGCGGGACGGTGAATGCCGCATGTCATCTGGTTGAACAAATGGGGGGGAAAATTGTCGGCCTTTCTTTTCTAATCGAGTTGGCTTTATTAAACGGTAGGGAAAAAATCAATCGTTACAAAATACATTCTCTGCTAAAATACTGATGCCTTTGGCAACATATACCATGCGCCCGTAGCTCAGGGGATAGAGCGCCTGATTCCTAATCAGGGTGTCGCAGGTTCGATTCCTGCCGGGCGTATTTTTATTGGCGCTAAAGACTCAGAAAAATGACATAACAGAGTTATTTCCTTGCTGTATACAGCAGTCTCATGATAAAAAAACAGTGTTCTTGATGACAGGATCCCGTTGCTCTTCTTGATTAATGACGGGCTATCCAATAAACTCGCTCTATGTTCCCTGATCCGGAGGTTGGAATGGCAAAACAAAAAGTCAGTAAAAATACTGGGTTACGTGCAATAACGGATGATCATCCCACTTTTGTGACCCAAACTATAAACTTTGTTTCTAAATATAAAGACTCCATCGGATATATCCTTGCAGGTCTTGTTATTTGCAGCGCTTTATTGCTTTTAGTCAGACACAATAACCAGGTGAAAAACAACGAAGCATCGGCGCTCATGCAAAACGCTGTAACTCAATATGAAAAAGATCTTATTTCGTCAACGCTATCGCTGACATCTAAAAATGAAGAAGGTGAAGTAATCGACGGTCCGGAACTGAAGGTTCAATCGAAATCCACCGGTTTATTCCAATCTGTCTATGATAACTATCCCCGTACCGATGCTGGTAAAAATGCATTATTTATGGTTGGAGTGAGCCATTTGAACCTGGGTGAAAATGATGAGGCTCTTTTTGCCATCGATACATTTTTAGAAAAATTTCCAGATCATATTTTGGTTCCTTCTGCACTCTTGTGTAAGTCAACTACCCTTTTCAATATGGGGTCCACATCAGAATCTCTTGCTTTACTGACAGAAATTGAAACACGCTACCCTGCTTTCAAGTTGATGGATATGCTGACATACGAACAAGCTATTCGCTACGAAGCTCTTGAAGAATGGGCTCTTGCAAAAAATACTTATCAAAAAATCATTGATCAATATCCGGATTCGGCTTTTAAAAATTTCAGTGAGGTAGCATTGGAAAAGCTGAAAAAACAACTAATAGAGGAGGCATCGGAGATTAGTTAAAACAGGCTCCCCTGTTAACAATTTTGGAGATAGGAATTATGTCGATAAAACTGTTACTGGCAGATGAGAGTATAACAGTCCGAAAGGTGTTCCAGAAAGTATTCGGTCAAAATGACTATGAGCTAGCCTGGATCGATCGTGACGATCAAATTCTGGAGTCTGTGAAAAACATGAAGCCGGATTTCGTGTTACTGTCAGAAAACTTTCCCGGTGTCAATCTCCAAGTAGATATAAAAGAAATTAACAGTGTTCTTGCAACACCGCTATCCGTCATTGTCATGGCTAATTACGGTGAATCCATAGATACGGAAACATCCATTCTTTGGGGAGCAGCAGGTCTAATCCATAAACCTCTTGATAACCGTATTTTAAAGAATTTAGTCGATGCTCTTCATCTTCAAATGACACAGCCCATTGAAAAATATACCGCTATAAATTCACCCCCTGATCTAAGCGCAAAACGCTCTTCCAAGCTTCAAATACCTGAGACTCAGGTGGACAAGCTGGATCAGCGGGCAAAAATTCTTTTCGATATTTTCGAAAGCTTTTTTAATGAAAATATGGTCGTCCTATCAGATGCTATGACAAAAGCAATTGCCCCACGCATAGCTTTGGATATTTCCAGCCGGATTATTGAGCAATTGCAGATAACGGATCTGCCAAAACAAATTATGAAAATGACCAAGGAGATCGTTAACGATCTTGTCCCCCAAATCACTGAACGTGTTGTTACACGTGAAATCGAATCATTCAAAACAGAAGCTTTTCGCTTGCTCGAATCAGAAGATTATAGCGACGACAATGTATAATCAGTTTACCAATACTGAGCTTTATACGTTTTGTATCTGTTTTGAAGTGTTGAGGATATTATGAAACATGAATATGACGCTTCTACTATTGAGAACAAATGGTATCCCAAATGGTTAGCCGATAATTTATTTCAGCCCAATCCAGATGCTCTGAAGAAAAAACCTTTCACTATTGTTATTCCACCACCAAATGTAACAGGTATTTTGCATATCGGCCATGTCTTAAATAATACATTACAGGATATTCTTGTTCGATATAAACGGATACAAGGCTATCGGACACTCTGGGTCCCAGGAACAGATCATGCCGGTATTGCCACTCAGAATAAGGTTGAGCAGAGCCTTGCCCGCCAAGGACTCACAAGAAATGACCTAGGGCGTGAAACATTTATTCAAAAAGTTTGGGAATGGAAAGAGCGCCACGGAGGCATTATTATTCAGCAATTGAAAAGACTAGGCTGCTCATGTGATTGGAGTAGAGAAAAATTTACAATGGATCCAGATATGTCGCAGGCGGTCAGAACAGTCTTTGTCAAACTGTATGAAAAAGGATTGATTTACCGTGGTGATTATATTGTCAACTGGTGTCCTAGATGCGTTACAGCCTTATCGGATGAAGAAGTCGAATATAGAGATGTTCCTGGTAATCTGTGGTATATCCGTTATCCAGGCGAAGATAGTTCCGATGGAGTCGTTGTTGCGACGACGCGGCCGGAGACAATGCTGGGCGACACTGGAGTGGCCGTTCACCCAGAAGATACCCGATACAAGCATTTAATTGGTAAAAATGTGATTTTACCGTTAAAAAACACGTTAATTCCAGTCGTTGCTGATTTGATGGTTGATCGTGAATTTGGGACAGGCGCCGTCAAAATTACGCCGGCACACGACCCAAATGATTTTGAAGCGGGAAAACGTCACAATTTGGGTACTGTTCTAGTGATCGATGAACATGGTGTGATGAACGAAAATGCCGGGGATCGTTATGTCGGCTTGACACGTGAGGAATGTCGGGAAAAAGTTATTGACGACCTAAAAAATGAGGGATTCCTTCAAAAAACAGAAGCCTACCCGCTTTCAGCTGGTTTTTGTTACCGGTGTCAAGCATTTATTGAGCCCTATCTATCACGGCAATGGTTTGTCAAGATGAACCCCCTTGCCAAACCTGCAATAGATGTTGTCACTCAGGGTAAAGTAACTTTTTATCCCGACCGTTGGACAAAAGTATATTTAAACTGGCTTGAAGGCATTCGTGACTGGTGCATCAGCAGGCAATTATGGTGGGGACACCGTATTCCTGTTTGGACTTGCCAATCATGTGGTCATTATCAAGCCTACCTGAATGATCCAGTAGAATGCCCACAATGTAAAAGCGCCAATTTGATTCAGGATTCAGATGTTTTGGACACCTGGTTTTCCAGCTGGCTATGGCCGTTTTCAACGCTTGGTTGGCCAAATGATACCGATGACCTAAAAACCTACTATCCTACTGATTCACTGATTACTGCTCCTGAAATCATCTTTTTCTGGGTCTCAAGAATGATAATGGCCGGCCTGGAATTTGTAGGAGATATACCCTTTTCAAAAGTTTACCTTCACGGCACTGTCAGAGATGATATTGGTAGAAAAATGTCAAAATCATTGGGTAATTCACCCGATCCGTTGGATATTATGGACAAATATGGTGCCGATGCTCTTCGATTCAGTATCGTAATGATTTCGCCTCGAGGTTCTGATATTTTCTTCTCAGAAGATACTCTCAACATGGGACGCACGTTTTCCAATAAAATCTGGAATGCTTCGCGTTTAGTTATTTCTACCTGTCCGGATAGAAAATTCGCTCAGAATATACCCCCGATCGCCGATATGACACTTGCAGAAAAATGGATTTTGTACCGGCTGGCTCTAGCTGAAAAGGAAATCAATACTCATCTGGAAGAGTTTCGCTTTAATGATGCTGCAGTTGTGATTCACCGGTTTATCTGGCATGAGTTTTGTGATTGGTATCTAGAAATTGCAAAAACCGCCCTTTACGACAAAACAACGCCACAACATAAACAAACGGTTCAGACCGTGTTGATCACGTGTCTATCCAGCGCTCTTCAGCTTCTTCATCCATTTATGCCGTTTATCACCGAAGAGATTTGGAACAACTTATTCGAATCCCCTCCAAGCATTATGATCAGCCCCTGGCAGGACTATCACGGGTGCCTTGAGTTCGTAAATGAAGCCTCATTGTATGAAGTGCTACTTAAATCGATCGTTACTCTTCGAACAATGCGTTCAGAAACAGGGATAGCCCCGGGTCTGAAAATTAAAGGTGTTTTCGCTACGAATAATGCAGATTACAGACAAGTATTGAAAGATGGTCGGAATGACATTGTATTTTTAGCTCGCTTGTCAGAACTGAAAATCCAAGATGTTCCCAATCCCCCTCCAATTAGAGCTACTTCCGTGACTCCAGACGGCATCGATGCATTTTTAGACTTAGACGGTGTCATGGATGTTCCTGCAGAAAAAACTCGTTTACAAAAAGAAATACAAAAATCTTCTCAGGAAATAGAAAAAATCCGTAAAAAACTGTCCAATCAGGACTTTTTACTCAAAGCTCCTGCTGCAGTTATTGAAAAAAACAAGATATTGGAAGAAGAGCTTGTGCTTCGATTGAAAAAACTTGAAGACGCACTACATAGTCTCGAGAAGGCTTAATATTTGAGCAGTTTAAGGAGACAATCATATTATGAAACCATGGCAGACCCCTGATTTTAAAGAGCTCCTGAAGCTAGCCATCTCCGAAGATCTTAATTCGGGCGATGCTACATCACTGGCGCTTGTTCCCGAAAACTCTATGAGTACTGCCAGTATTACAGCAAAATCCCCTCTGGTTATTGCCGGCCAATGGGTTGCCAAAGCTACTTTTGAAGAAATTGATCCATCATTACGCTATGTGATCGAAATTCATGATGGACAATTGACACTTGAAAACCAACAGATTGCTACGGTTTCAGGCAATACAAGCTCCATTCTTGCCGGGGAACGAACAGCATTGAATTTTCTTCAGCGCATGTCTGGTATTGCTACCGGCGCCTATCAATTTACACGTGAAATCAGCCCTTTTAACTGCAAAATTGTCGACACACGAAAAACAGCGCCGGGACACCGGCAACTGGATAAATACGCTGTTCGAATGGGTGGGGCAAACAATCATCGTATGAATCTAGCGGATGGTATTTTGATAAAAGACAACCACATAAAAGCCTGTGGTTCTGTATCGAAAGCAGTGGAAAAAGCACGAAAGTATGCTCCACACACAATAAAAATACAGGTTGAGGTCACGTCGCTTCAGGAAGCAGCCGACGCTATTGAATCAGGCGCGGATATTCTTTTATTGGATAACATGATGCCGGAAATGGTCGAAAAAATTGTCTCACTATATGGTTCAAAAGCACTGTTGGAATGTTCGGGAAATATGACATTAAAAACCGTTCGCCGATATGCTGAAACGGGTATTCACCTTATTTCCGTTGGTGCATTGACGCATTCAGTTATTGCTGCTGATATATCATTGAATATCCAATGACTCATCATTCTATTGATATCTTGAACCAAGCCCCTTGGTTTCGCTTACTTTCGGTAGATTCAACCAATAATTTTCTGATGAAGTACCCTGAAAAAGACCTTGTAAATGGAATGACATGTACTGCAGATATACAGACTGAAGGACAAGGTCGGCAAAATCGAGCCTGGGTGTCTCCACAAGGGGGGCTTTATATGAGCATTCTTCTTCTACCAGAGCTCGATCAGAGATTTTGGCATCTGGTATCGTTTGTTATGGGCGTTGCAGCTTCAGAATCGATTGCCATTCTATACCCTGACATCAAACCTCGTTTGAAATGGCCGAATGATATCTTGATCAACCAATTCAAAGTTGCCGGTATTTTAGTTCAAAGCAAATCTTACCCATCACCTCGTCTGGTCGTTGGAATTGGCATAAACGTTTCAACCAACCCGCAAGCGCTTCCAAACAGGCCTCTTTTTCCCGCTGCTACACTCAACCGTTTATCTCGTTTCGATATCCCCATCCATGAATTAGCAGCTATGATTCGGTCAAAATTTTTATTTGATATTGTGAACTGGTTTGAAAATCCCAATCATATCCTAAAACAATGGGAACTTTTTTCAGCAACTCAGGACTCAATGGTTACCATTAAAATTGATAAAACAGAGTATACCGGCCAATATTGTGGATTATTGGATGATGGTGGATTACAGTTACTTATCGATAATCGCATCGAGGTTTTCTATTCAGGAGATATTTTGGCTATCATCAGTGAATGATTATGATCTTTGGAATTGACATAGGAAATTCGACAGTAGCAATGGGTCTGATTTTTGACGAAACCGTTCAAGCACAATCACGTTTTGCTACAAAGCGCCGAACTGTTTCAGAATTCAAATCGCTCTTTTCTGATTTTTTGAGAACATCGAAAACGCCCTTAGATGCAATCGAGACTACTGTCATATCATGTGTGGTTCCATCTATGCTGGATCCAATTTCAATCAGTTTGGAACAATTGTTTGGAAAAGTTGGCTTTATCATAAAACCCGGCATTAAAATCGGTATGCAGATACATTATTCTCCACCGTATTCTTTGGGTTCTGATCGCGTAGTCAATGCCTTTGCTACGAAAGCGTTATATGGCTATCCTGCTATTTGTATCGATTTTGGGACAGCCACAACTTTCTGTGTTATCGACCCAAAAGGTGATTTCATTGGTGGAGCTATCTTACCAGGCCTGAAAGCTTTCTCTATGATTTTATCGAAAACCACCTCTCTTTTACCTGACGCACCATTTGCCAAGCCACCAGAAGTGATCGCTCAGTCGACAATACACAACATTCAGTCTGGTTTATTCTATGGTTATATCAGTTCAATCGAGGGTTTGATTGACAAAATGCAGAAAAGTTTGAAAAGCAAAGCAGTGGTTATTGCTACAGGCGGTCAAGCTGATAAGATCAAAAATGAAACCTATACCATTGATTATTATGATGAAAATTTAACACTTTTAGGTTTGAAACTATTGTATCGCTACAATCAAAAATCTAGTTCTGATAGTATCTGGCCAGGTATTTAGGCTGGGCGCTTGTTTGACAGGAATGTCTTTCCAATGATAATGTATGAGCTGTTTTAGAGAGGATTCAAGTGTGGTTCCATCAAATCAAAAATGTCCTTTTTGCAAAGGCACAACCTGGGTTTTAACAGAATCTAACGGCCAAAAAATTGGTCAACGCTGTGAATGTTTTTTAGATTTGCGTAAAAAGCGAGTTACTCAAGATGCCAACATTCCAAAACGTTATGAGAACTGCTATCTAGGAAACTTTGATACAGGTGGAAACCCGAACCTTATTGAAGTAGAGAATCAAATTCGACAGTACATCGTCTCTTTTCCTGGAAATAATCAAGGGTTATTGCTGCAAGGACCTCCAGGAGTTGGGAAGACTCATCTTTCTGTTGGAATTCTTCATTATCTGATGGAAGACAAAGGAATACCCTGTGTTTTTTGTGATTTTCGTGAATTACTTCACTCAATTCGATCGACTTATAATCATGATTCACAGCTCTCAGCCGACACTGTGATTGCTCCAATCTTATCTACTCAACTTTTAGTTCTTGATGATTTGGGAGCAGAAAAAACGACACAATGGGTCCGGGATACTCTCATGTTCATTTTGAATCACAGATATAATCATATGCTGCCGACGATTATCACCACGAATTTTCCTGATCGCGATGATCTTGACTATTCCAGTTATCGTGACCACTGGCAGGAACAAGAAGAAACCCTTGAAGATCGTATAGGCACTCGTCTTCGTTCCAGATTGTACGAAATGTGTATAAAAATTTGCATTGAATCGGAAGATTATAGAATTAAACCGGACAATAGCGCATTTCAGAAAGGTATTCGGGGGAAGCTTGAATTACGGCAGGAGGATGCTCTATGAAGATAATGAAAGCATTTATTGGGTTTTTGATCCTAATTTTATTTACGCTTTTTGCCACTGCCAATATCGAAGAAGTACATGTTAACCTCTTCAATAAAAATCAACCTATTTTAGGATATAAGGAGATAGATACGCCGTCTACCGTTCCCTTATTTTTGGTTATCTATGCTTCTTTTGGTATAGGATTCATCGCCGCCTGGTTTTTGGGTAGCTCGCAAGCCCGAAAACACAAACGTAATCTGAAAACTCTTCAAAAACAATATAAAGCTCTGATGACCGAAACCGAGAAACTTCGTAATCTTCCAGTGAAGGACCCGGAAGAAGATTTAGACCGGAAAACATATAATGCCGGACTGGACACTGATAATACCGATCTTGAAGAAGGAAAAGCATAACCGACTCCCCTGCAACAGGGTAATGCCAGACGGATTGTGCGTGTATTTCGCGTGAAAATCATCGATCGCTATATATTCAAAGAGCTTCTGGCGCCCTTTATTTTAGGTGTTTTCATATTCACGTTCGTCATGCTGGCCAATGTGATCATCAAATTGACCGACCTATTTATTTCCAAAGGTGTTGGACTCACCAATGCTATAAAAATTCTTGGATTGAGTTCTGTTTATATATTGGTCATGACGATTCCAATGAGTGTTCTTTTGGCAGTTCTTGTCAGTTTCAGCCGATTATCTTCCGATAGTGAAATAACAGCCATGAAAGCCAGCGGGATCAGCATGCATAGAATGATGCCGCCTGTTTTAGTTTTTGCTGCTCTGGCCTATATCCTGACTTCCTTTATTTATATTCAACTGCTTCCAATAACTAACCAGAAACTTCGTGAAATGAAATTCGAAATGTTCAGAATTCAAGCTAGTATTGGAGTTACGCCGCATGTTTTCAACACAGACTTCAATGATGTTGTCATGTATGTAAACGATGTTGATCATAAAACAGGGATCATGAAAGGTCTTTTCATAGCAGATAATAGAAATATGAAACAACCGTTAATTATCGTCGCTGAAGAAGGCCATGAATATGAAATTCCCAATTCTGATGTCCTTAATTTGCGGCTGAAAAATGGCTGTACTCATGAGCTGTATGCCGATAATCTACGTCGTTATTCAATGACTCCTTTCTCAACAATGGATCTGGGTCTTTCAATATTTCGATTTGATACAGCCGCTATTTTAAAATCTGAAAGGGAAATGACGATTCGCGAACTGATGGCTAAAGCCCAGGAACGAACAGATTTAGGACGAAGTGACTCTCGCCAATGGGTTGAAATTTGGAAAAAAACAGCTTTACCTTTTGCCTGTTTTGTCTTTGCCTTTCTAGCAGCGCCGCTTGGTATATCTTCACAAAGAGGGGGAAAATCAGCCGCGTTTGCAACATCGATCAGCTTGATCTTGGTATATTATATTTTTCTTACTGCTGGAACATCCTTGGCAGAAGATGGAAAAATAAATCCTTTTATAGCAACTTGGTTCGCTAACTTTTTCTTAATGGGCCTAGCTGCTTTTTTCTATTTAAAATCCGCTTTCAATAAAGAGTTTAAATCCTGGGTTCTTTTTAAGGAATACCTTCTTGATAAAGTAGAAACATTTAGAAAAAAAAGATACCGATCATTTGAATCATCCCGCTCGACCTTGGTGATTAATCGTCAATATCTACCCTTTATAGGACGCATATTGGATCGCTATGTACTGACGACATTTTCGCAACTTTTCTCCTACATCTTAGCTTCCCTTCTGGCCATCAGTCTAATCGTGCATCTATTTGAAAAAATCGATGACCTGCTGGATAGTCATGCCGGCATGATGGATGCCTTTATCGCAATGGTCTGCAAGCTTCCTTTCTTCTCCATTATCGCTATTCCGTTCACAACTCTGGTCGCGACGATTTTAACAATAGGAGTCTTTACCAGAAGCTCAGAATTGATTGCCATGAAATCAAGTGGAATCAGCTATTTACGTATCTGCACACCAATTATCCTGGTCGGTTTTCTGATAACACTGGTGACATTCGGCCTGAATGAATCCATTATACCTGCGTGTAACCGTCAGGTTGAAATTGCTTGGGATAGAATAAAAAATCGAGAACGATCTCGCTTTGTTCGGTTTCACCGATGGTATCGTGGAAAAGATGGTGATATTTATTATTTTCAACATTATGATCCGACAACTCACACAATCTCAGGGTTTTCACAGTTCGAAATCGATTCAAATATGAATATTCTATCGCGAATTGAAACTCGAAAAATGGTATGGGAAACAGATCGTTGGTTAAGCATGGATGGCAGATTTATCGACCTAGATTCTGATACTTATACTGTTATTTCTGATTATCGTTTTGATGAAAAAGTGAGTTCGATTCCAGAAAAACCAGATGATTTTTCAAAAGAATATAAAGACTCCGATGAAATGAACCTTCATGAATTACGAGATTATATTCAATTGCTGTCAAGCATAGGTTTCAATACTCGTGAATATGAAGTTGACTGGCACACAAAGTTCTCAATACCTTTTCTTTCCCTGATAATGGTGCTGATAGGGATAGGTTTTGCCACGCAAAATCCACGAACTTCAAGTGGAATGGTTGGTATCGGCATGGCAATTTTTATAGGAGCGTTTTATTTTATCTTTTTTAGAATAACGATTGAAATTGGACAAGCCAGTAAGATGCACCCTATTTTAGCCGCGTGGGTCTGTAACGTTTTCTTTTTTATAATGGGCGTTTGGAATCTAATCAGAATAACTCGAAAAGTATCCTGAAATAATGTTTATTCTCCGAAAGCATGAGCTGGGCAGACGATTTTGGGGAGATTGTCCCCATTAAATGCCTCTAAAATAGTTTTTGGACACCCTGGCGCTGCCAAATAGCCTGTATCATAGCAGACTTTTTTCCAGTTAATTCCCTCTGGAACCTCAAAATCTAAAATCTCTTCTTCTGCGCTGATATCCATCATAAAATCAGTAAAAATCGGTCCGGCAGCTTTGGACCCTGTTTCACCGCTTCCAAGTTTCGTATGGATATCATAACCAATCCAGACACCAACCACTAAATCGGGAATATATCCTATAAACCAAGCATCAGTGTAATCATTCGTCGTGCCTGTCTTACCAGCTACCGGCCTATTCAAGGCTTTTGCACGCCATCCCGTACCATGCTGTACTACTCCCATTAAAATCTGTGTCAATTGAAAACACGGTCGTGGATCAACTGCTTCATGAATTATAGGCGCTTGTTGAAAGATAACCTTACCATTTCTATCTGTAACTTGTTGAATCATTCGTGGCTGCACTCGCAAACCTCCTGCAGCTACGGTGGCGTAAGCATTGGTAAGTTCCAACAATGTCACTTCACCGGCGCCTAATGAAACCGATGGGTACGGTGGCAACGAAGACTCGATACCCAGCCGAGCAGCCATATCCAGAAACGCAGGGATCGTTGTTTTTTCAATAAGCTTGGCAGTGGTGACATTCAATGAGTTTTCCAGACTCTGCCGCAGTGTCGTCGGCCCTCTAAACTTCAAATCATAATTGGTAGGTTTCCAGACTCGACCCGTTTTCGGATCCTTATATTCATAGGGAGCATCCATGATAACAGTTGACGGTGTATAACCTTGATTTAAAGCTGTTAAATACAACAGAGGTTTGATGGAAGAGCCGGGCTGCCGCTTTGCTTGAACAACTCGGTTGAATTGCGTTGTTTGAAATGAAGAACCTCCAACCATCGACGTTATTTCACCAGTTGAAGGTCTGATACTGACAAGAGCAGCCTGAATAGTATCAGATTCTTCGGGATTTCTTTGGGCATAGGCAGCCAAACCCTTCTGGACAGCCTTATTAGCGCTTTCCTGATGTTTTCTATTCAGGGTGCTCAAAACAGTTAAACCACCACGCATGACAGTATTTGCCCCAAATTCCGTCTCCAGTAATCGTCTGATTTCTTCAACAAAATACGGCGCAATGAACCCCTGCTGAATATCCGGGTCCAAATGAATCGGTTCTTCTATCGCCAAAGAATATTCCTCATCAGAGATAAACCCACAATTGAGCATCCTTTCAATAACGCGATTTCGACTTTCCAAAGATCTTTCCGGATGTTTTATCGGGCTAAAAAATGAAGGGTTTTTTAATAAAGACACTAAAAGTGCACTTTCAGATATCGACAAATCTTTAGCAGACTTGTCGAAAAAAGTATGAGCTGCCGCTTCAATACCAAAGGCGCCATGACCAAAACAGCTTTGATTCAGGTAAATCGCTATAATTTCATCTTTGGAAAATTTTCGTTCTATCAAAAGCGTTAATAGCGCTTCCTTCAGTTTGCGCGTGAACGTTCTTTCAGTAGTCAAAAACATCAAACGGGCAACCTGTTGCGTTAGTGTGCTGCCACCCTGAGAAATACCTCGAGCTTTTAGATTACTTAATACTGCACGTCCAATACCAACCAAATCAAACCCACTATGCGTATAAAAGCGACGGTCTTCTGCGGCTACTAGCGCCTGAACCACCCTCTTTGGTATATCATCCCGCGCAAGAACCATACGCCTTTCTTCATAATAGCGACCAATAATCGCACCATCTTTATCGAATACTGTCGTCTGAGTCGCCGGTTTATACTCCGTTAATTGCTCAACCGGAGGAAGATCACGCATTACTATTCCAACTGCAATACCAATTATAATTCCGAATGCAATTCCGATCAGGCTAAAAAAATAGATGATATATTTTGTTCGTCCAGATTTCATACCTCCAGAATAATCGATCAAAACGGAAATCACCAGAGCTTTGAATTTAAGATTTCACATTCTATAATCGAAATGGAGAAACGAGTGAGCGATAGTGAGTTCAACCTTTAAAATGAAATCAGATTATGAGCCCTGCGGCGACCAGCCCAAGGCAATTGCTTTCCTTAGTGAAGGGATTTTGGAAAATCATCCACATCAGACACTTTTGGGAGTCACGGGTTCGGGTAAAACCTTCACTATGGCTAAGGTTGTTGAGAAAGTACAAAGACCAGGCCTTATCATTGCGCATAACAAGACCCTGGCAGCTCAATTATATCGCGAATTTTCAGCCCTTTTCCCCGATAATGCGGTTCATTATTTCGTCAGTTATTATGATTATTATCAACCGGAGGCTTATATCCCGGCAACCGATCTCTATATCGAAAAGGATGCCTCGATCAATAGCGAATTAGACCGAATGCGACATGCTGCGACCCGTGCGCTTTTTGAGCGTAACGATACGATCATTATTGCATCAGTTTCTTGTATTTATGGACTTGGTGAACCTGAAGATTATACAGGATCAGCCATCACATTACATAGTGGACAAGCTAACGGTCGCCGTTGGTTGATGGAAAAACTAGTCGCTCTTCAATTCGAGCGAAATGATACGGTGCTTATGCGAGGAAAATTTCGCGTTCGTGGTGATGTTGTCGAAATTTTCGGGGTGGGCGATGACAATGCCACACGCATCGAATTTTTTGGTAACAGCATTGACCGTATTAGTCGGATCGATCCATTAAAAAACACTGTCCTAGAAAAGCTCGATCGTGTTCGGGTGTTTCCAGCCACTCACTATGTCACCAATGCCAAGAGACAACCTTTTATCATTCAAAATATCCGTGCTGAGCTGGAAGAGCGTGCGAATTACCTTGCGACAGAAAACCGTCTTTTGGAGCGACAAAGATTGTTACAACGAACTCAGTATGACTTGGAAATGTTTGAGCTGACCGGCTATTGCACTGGAATTGAAAATTACTCGCGCCATTTGACCGGTCGGCAACCCGGCGAACCTCCTCCTACCTTACTGGATTATCTTCCACAGAATGCTATCGTTTTTATTGATGAAAGCCATGTCACTTTACCACAAATAAGAGCGATGTTTCGCGGTGATAGAGCAAGAAAAGACAACCTGATCCACCACGGTTTTCGTCTCCCATCAGCTCGCGATAATCGTCCGCTAACCTTTGACGAATTCAGGGAACGGGTCCACCAGTGTATTTACGTATCTGCAACACCGGCTGAGTATGAACTCAATCTGAGCAAAGATCGAGTTGTTGAGCAGTTGATTCGCCCAACCGGACTTCTGGACCCAGTGGTAACAGTGCGACCTGCACACGGTCAAGTAGATGATCTTTACGAAGAAGTTAAGATTCGAGCCGATAGAAATGAACGAACACTCGTGACGACCTTGACAAAGAAAATGGCTGAGAGTTTGACAGACTACTATGTTGATCTCGGGTTGAGAGCTCGTTATCTTCACTCCGATATCACAACTCTAGAACGCATCAAAATCATTCGGGAACTGAGGATGGGACATTTTGACTGCCTAGTCGGCGTAAATCTACTCAGAGAAGGTTTGGACATCCCTGAAGTATCTCTTGTCGCCATCCTCGATGCCGATCAAGAAGGATTTCTGCGCTCAACAAACTCTCTGATACAGACAATTGGACGCTGCGCACGTCATATTAACGGATTTGTCATACTCTATGCCGATAAAAAAACTGACTCGATTGTCAAAGCAGTAACAGAAACTGAACGTAGACGAGAAATGCAGTCTCACTATAATAAAGTTCACGGTATCACTCCAAAATCCATTGTTAAAGACATTGATTTAACGGGGTTTGCAGACGGTCAATCGGATTATTATTCCGTTCCAATCGGTCCGGACTCGGCTGCTGACTCATTGTCGGCAGCAGAACTTGAAAATATGATCCTGCATCTTGAGAACGAAATGCTTAGTTATGCAAAAGAATTAAAATTCGAAAAAGCGGCCTCGGTGCGTGACCGTATATTTGAATTAAGGGAGGTCATGAGATCGAAGAATCCCCGTTCATAGATCTTTCATCTGCTATTGAAACAGCGCCGAATCTGCCTGGCGCCTATCGGTTTCGTGATAGTAAAGGGATTGTCATATATGTTGGCAAAGCCCAAAATTTGCGAAACCGAATTCGCAGCCATCTGAGTTCTCATGATGAAAGTCCAAGTCACCAAATAATGATTGATAGAGCTTCTTTTGTTGACTGGATTATTACTCCTAACGATGTTGAAGCGCTTCTACTGGAAGATATGCTGATAAAAAAGCATCGACCGCCTTTCAATATTCGTTTTCGTGATGACAAGCGTTATCCTATTTTGCGTTTGAGCGTTCAAGAAGATTTTCCGACGCTGACAAAAGTCAGGCGATTTGAGAGGGATGGCGCCCTCTATTTTGGGCCTTATACCTCCGGTAAAACGCTTCGTTCTGTTCTTCAGGCTATCGATAAATATTTTCCTCTTCGAAAATGCCAAGGAATACTGAACAGGCTGGAACGAGGATGTTTGAATTTCCAAATGAAAAAATGTCCGGGTATATGTCGTGGAAACGTAAGCTACGAAGAGTATCGTCATACAGTCAATCAGGTTCAGTTGTTATTATCGGGACGAAGCGATGAATTGATCCATCAGCTCGAGCAGGAGATGATAACGTTTTCTGAACAATTAAACTTTGAAGCTGCGGCAGTTCGTCGAGATCAGTTGGAGGGAATACGAAATATTTCGGGTGGACGCAAATTACTATTCCCTAAACCTATCGATATAGATGTTTTTGCTTTTGAACACACAGATATGGAAGGGCATGCAGAGATTCTTTTTATTCGCTCTGGAATGCTTTCTGGTAATGCTCATGTGCGCCTACAACTCGACCAACCGTTGCCTTTAGAAAAAATTGCCGAACATGTTATGGTGCATTACTATGGGAAACAACCACCTATCCCTACAACAGTTCTTACCAGTTGTCTTCCTGATGAAGTTGAGACTATAGAGTCCTATTTAAAAACGCTATCTGGTAGAAGAGTCCGGATTCTATGTAGAACTCGTGGACTACAAGCCCGACTAATTCGATTAGCTGCATCCAACTTGAAACTGCATAGAAGCATAGACTCTTATTTGCCACCCGTTTCGGATACGACACACGCACTTCAGAGCTTGTTAGAGCTAGGAAAACCTCCTCTACGAATTGAAGCGATCGATATATCGGAAAGCCAAGGAAAACATGCCGTTGGCTCGGTTATCTCATTTTTTAACGGGCAACCTGAAAAGTCTCGCTACCGACGCTATAAGTTGACTTCTGATTCAGCAAAATCCGATATTGACCGAATTCGCCAGGTATTTCGTCGCCGCCTAACTGGCTCCGTAAGCACTCGTCAAGAACCTCCTGATCTTTTCTTGATCGATGGTGGATTCTTGCAACTAAACGCGGCATTAGACGTATTAATTGAACTGGAGCTGAACCATATTCCTGTTATTTCTCTAGTAAAAGCACGAAACAATCGTCAAAATGAGGCAATTTTTCTTCGAGATGGCACAGAAATCATTCTTGACTCCGATCAACAGGTCACCCTTTATCTCGACAGAATCCGTGATGAAGCTCACAGATTTGCGATAACCTATCACAGGCTGCTTCGTGATAAAGCAATGCTTCGATCGACACTGACAAGTATTCCTGGTATTGGGCCAAGCACAAGAAAGGCGCTATTAAAATATTTTGGCTCAGTAGATGCAATAAAAGTTGCTTCGATAGAAGAGATTTCTGCTATACCTGGATTTGGCCGACGGAGAGCTCAAAAACTGAAGGAATCACTTTTAAAAGCGCATAAATCGGGACAAACCGATAACGTCTCGACTTCTTAGCTCTATTAAGAATGAAATGAATTATGTTAACGGATCAAGTTCGACATTCAGATGTCGCTGGTAAAATCGTCAAGTTCGGAAAAGAATCCAGCTTTCTATTTTTTCTTATCTTTGACTTCAGATGTATCAGGAAGTAGGGAAACAACTGCCATTTCAGCAGCATCACCTCTTCTTATTCCAATTTTATGAATTGCAGTGAACCCACCATCTCTATTTTTATATCGGGGAGCAATATCATCGAACAGTTTTGTCACAACGGTTTTATTGGGAATAACCCTTAAGATCAGGCGGCGTGAGTGCAGATCATCTCGTTTTGCCAATGTGATTACGTAATCGACAAGTCTGCGTACTTCTTTTGCTTTAGGAAGTGTTGTTTGAATGCGTTCGTGGGTGATTATCGATTCCGTCATATTCCTCAGCATAGCATTTCTATGACTAGGGGTTCTTCCAAGCTTTCCTTTAATTTTTCTATGTCGCATAATCTGTTCCTTTTTTTTTGTATACAGGCAATCTAAACCAGGTGGAATTAATTCATTTCATCGGATTCAGAGTCATCATTTTCTTCAGCATCTTTATCTCTAGCCGGAAATCCATACTGCGTCACTTCCATTGTGAAATGTAAACCCAGGCTTTCGAGGATTCCCTTGAGTTCATTAAGAGATTTTTTGCCGAAATTTTTGGTTTTAAGCATTTCTGCTTCAGAACGCTGAACCAATTCGTAGATTTTTTTGATATTTGAATTTTTCAAACAATTCTGTGACCGCATTGACAGTTCAAGCTCATCGACACCTCGACCCAAGTTTTTAACAATTTCTTCGAATTGTTCATCCTGTTTTTCATCTTCTTCTACATGGGTATCTTCAAAATCTACGAACAAAGAAAACTGATCTCGAAGTATCTGTGCTGCTAAGCTAACCGTTTCATCAGGTCTCATTGAGCCATCAGTAAATATTTCCATTATCAGTCTGTCATAATCGGTATCACGTCCTAGTCGAGCTGCTTCAATACTGAATCTTGCTTTTCGCACTGGTGAAAACACAGCGTCAATAGGGATGACCCCGATTGGCTGATCTTCCTCATGATGATTTTCTGCTGTTTTAAAGCCGCGTCCTTTTTGCACCTTCATTTCGATTCTGATTTTGCCATTTCGATCCAGAGTAGCAATATGCAATTCAGGATTGAGGATTTCTACGTCAGCATCTATTTGAATGTCTGCAGCCGTTGCTATGCCGGGTCCTGACTTTTCCAACACGATGGTTTTTGCATGATCGACATTCAGTTTTAGGATCATTTGTTTAATATTGAGAATTATATTAGTGACATCCTCCACAACATCGGGAATTGTCGTAAATTCATGCAACACTCCATCCAGTCGAACCGATGTCACAGCAGCGCCGGGTATAGACGATAAAATAACCCGACGCAACGCATTGCCCAGAGTAACTCCATACCCTCGTTCTAATGGCTCCGCCCAAAACTTGCCATAACAAGTTGTCAGTGTATCGAAGTCCACGTTCAGTCTTCTTGGTTTTTGTAAATTTTTCCACTGCATGGACCGAATGCCTCCTCTTAAATAACCAAAACAAAAATCATTTCGAGAAAAACTCGACGATAAGCTGTTCCTGAATCGGATGAGTAATCGCTTCTCTGGTTGGTTCTGCCAGGATTTCAGCTCGTTTATTTTCCCGGTCAACTGTGATCCAGTCCGGTATCTCCGGCGCCGATTCAATAGCCGCCATTATCGGCACAATTTCTCGGCTTTTTTCCTTGATTTCAATAACATCTCCAACTTCCATCAAGCAGGATGGGATATCTAATCTGCGTCCATTCACTACAATATGTCCATGGCTGACCAGTTGACGAGCCTGTCTTCTAGATGAGGCAAATCCAGCTCTATACACTATATTATCAAGCCGTAATTCAAGTAGTTTCATGAAATTATGCCCTGTAACCCCTTTCATTCGCTCTGCTTTTTCGAATAAAAGTCGGAATTGTTTTTCCATAAGGCCGTACATTCGTTTCACTTTTTGTTTTTCTCTGAGCTGAATACCGTAGTTTGTTACTCTCACTCTTTTCTGTCCGTGCTGGCCGGGAGGATAACTTCTACGATCAAATGAGCATTTTTCGGAAAAGCAACGATTGCCTTTAAGAAAAAGCTTTTCTCCCTCACGGCGACAAAGCCTACACACTGATTCTGTATATCTGGCCAAGACTCAATCTCCTCTATCAATAATATGATACTGTTTGTTCATTATTGTTTTCCTATCCAATTATACTCGTCTGCGTTTTGGAGGTCTACAGCCGTTATGCGGGATTGGTGTAACGTCTCTAATAGCTTTTACTTCCAATCCTGCTGCTTGTAGAGCTCTAATAGCAGATTCTCTTCCAGCCCCAGGCCCCTTGACATAGACTTCTATGTATTTAAGCCCATACTCCATAGCTCTTGTTGCAGCATTTTTTGCAACCAATTGAGCAGCAAAGGGAGTAGATTTTCTGGATCCCTTTTGGCCTGAAACCCCTGAAGATGACCAGCCAAGGGTGTTACCCTGCATATCTGTAATAGTTACAATCGTATTGTTAAACGTCGACTGGATATGAGCAATACCTTGTCGAACGTCACGTTTTACGGCTTTTTTTCCGGTTCGTTTTCGCTGTTTGGCCATTGTCTATCTCCCTGTAACCTACTTTTTCTTACCGCCGATTCTGGCTTTTTTACCTTTGCGTGTGCGAGCATTCGTATGTGTTCGCTGGCCTCTGACCGGTAAGCCACGACGATGGCGAAGACCTTTGTATGTCCCCAAATCCATCAGCCGTTTGATACTGACCTGAACTTCCTGACGTAACACACCTTCAACTTTATATTCATTCTCGATTAGCTCACGTAAACGCCTAACCTCTGCTTCAGTCAAATCACTCACCTTGGTGTCCGGATTGATTCCGGTTTTGGCTAGTAACTGCTGCGAACTGGTCAGGCCAATCCCATAAATACCGGTCAACGCAATTTCTACTCGCTTGTTTTTATTAAGGTCAATACCTGCAATACGTGCCATTCTCTCCTCCTGGTTCCGGGCAGACTTTATCCTTGCCGTTGCTTGTGCTTAGGAATAACACAAATCACCCGGACAATTCCATGACGTCTGATTATCTTGCATTTATCGCAAATTTTTTTGACAGATGCTTTTACTTTCATTTTATTACTCCACAATCACTCAAAATTACCGTTTTTTTTTGATACGCCTGTTTTTTCCGCACACTCAATATCTCCGGTTCACCACCCTGAACAACTATCGAGTGTTCAAAATGAGCAGATAAGCTACCATCTTTTGTTACCGCTGTCCACCCATCTTGAAGAATTTCAACTTCCTCACCCCCCATATTGACCATCGGCTCGATTGCAAGCACCATTCCTTCGCGTAAGCGAGCCCCTAGACCCGCAGGCCCATAGTTCGGAATTTGAGGATCTTCATGTAATTCACGACCAATGCCGTGCCCAACAAATATTTTAACAACCGAAAAACCTTCATTCTCAACATGCGTCTGAATAGCATGGCCAATATCGTATACGCGGTTTCCGACAACTGCCTGTCGAATCCCTAAATATAAAGCTTCTTCAGTAATCCGAATCAGTTTCTGTGATTCTGAAGAAATTTCTCCCACAGGAAACGTTGCTGCTGAATCGCCATAATATCCTTTGTATTTGACTCCAACATCACAACTGACAATATCTCCAATCATTAACTTTCTTGGACCAGGAATTCCATGCACAATTTCGTCATTGACTGAGATGCACAATGCATTTGGAAATCCTCTATATCCTTTGAAGGCAGGTTTGCCGGAACGCGAAAGAATATGATCCTCACAACATTGGTCAAGATAGGCTGTCGTAACGCCCGGGCTGATATTGTCCTGAATCAAATCAAGCGTTTCTGCAACAATTTGGTTTGCTTGCCTCAAGATATCTATTTCAGCCGATGACCTCAGAAAAATCATTTGAAACACTCCTGGCTCAACACCTTCGCTATCCGTTCTGCAACAATATCCGGTGTCTCATTATCATGTTGACCAGCGTTGATTCGGAAGCACTTAATCGTGGGATGCTTTTGATAAAAATCAATTACTGGAGCCGTCTCCTTATGATACAAACGTATTCGAGCTGCTGCTGTCTCAATATCATCATCTTTACGAATGATTAACGATCCTCCACAAGCGTCACAGATATTGTCCTGCGCCGGTGAATTAAAAGACATATGATACATAGCGCCGCATTTTGAGCAGATTCGACGACCAGATAACCGCTTCAATACAACTTCGTCTTCGACATCTAAAACCAATACCTGATCAATTTTGACTTGATTGATATCCAATGCCTTCGCCTGGGTGACAGTTCGAGGGAACCCATCCAGGATAAAGCCATTTTGACAATCCTTATCCTGGAGTCGGTTTTTGACAATTTGAATGACAATGTCATCCGGAACAAAAAGGCCGGCTGTAATATAATCAGCTGCTTTTTTGCCTATTGAGGACCCATTTTTAATTTCTTGTCTAAAAATATCACCTGTCGAGATTTTTGGGATACCGAATTTTCGACTTAAATAGTCAGCTTGAGTTCCTTTGCCTGAACCCGGAGCGCCCAAAAATATGAAGCGATGACAGGTATTATACATAATGATTATCTTCGTCCTCCACGTATTCTACCCTTACGCAGAAAACCGTTGTAATGACGCATTAAAAGATGCGATTCAATCTGTTGAATAGTGTCAAGACCGACACCCACGACAATCAATAGGGCTGTGCCGCCAAAGTAGAACTGAACATCCATAAATCGATATAAGAACGTCGGAAGAACCGCTATCGCCGCTAAGAAAACAGCTCCTACCAACGTCACACGAGTCAGCACTCGATCGATATATTGTGATGTGTTTCTGCCTGGCCGGATACCGGGTATAAACCCCCCATATTTTTTCATATTATCAGCAAGATCCACCGGGTTAAAAATGATAGCGGTATAGAAAAAAGTAAAAAATATAATAGCCGCTATGTACAAAACATTATAAAGCAATGATCCCGGCGCCAGGTTATCGACCAACCACTGCACGATCACCCTGTCTTCTGAAGAAATAAATTTTAGAATCGTGACAGGGAACATGATAATCGATGATGCAAAAATAACCGGCATGACGCCCGCAGAATTGATTCCGATCGGAATATGAGTGCTTGAACCACCCATCATTTTTTTACCGACCACTCTTTTCGCGTATTGCACCGGCAAACGTCTTTGCGCCTGTTGCATAGTTACTGTTCCAGCAGTCACTATAATGATGATTAGTATAATAAGAATCAGACTTGTTAAACGCATTTCAGCTCTAATAACCTGCTGAACCGTACGAATGAAGCTTCTTGGAACGCCGGATACAATTCCTGAAAAAATGATAAGTGAGATACCGTTTCCAATTCCTCTATCAGTGATCTGTTCTCCCAACCACATGATAAATGATGTGCCTGCTGTCAGAGTGATCATCGTCATCAGACGGAAACCCCAGCCTCCGCCGCCTTTGATAAGCGATCCTTGATGCATGCCTTCAAGACCGATTGCGATACCTAAAGATTGGATCAACGACAAGCCAATGGTGCCATAGCGGGTATATTGGGTAATTTTTTTTCGGCCCGCTTCACCTTCTTTCGATAGGCGTTCCAAGGCGGGAACGACCACCGTCATCAATTGAAGTATAATCGATGCGCTGATATACGGCATAATTCCCAGTGCGAACACTGTCATCTGATTAAAAGCCCCGCCGGAAAACATATCCAGAAATCCGAAAATACCTTCGGTATGTTGCGCCATAAAATTGGCCAGCATCGCACTATCGATTCCCGGGATAGGGATATGAGTTCCCATGCGGTAAACCGACAACAACGCCAGCGTATACAGAATTCTTCGTCTAAGTTCCGGAATTTTAAAGATGTTCCTGATTGACTCCCACACTATGAAAGCTCCTCGGTAGTTCCACCCGCCTTTTGAATTTTTTCAATGGCTGTTTTTGAAAATTTGTGGGCTTTAACATTCAAAGCCTTATTCAATTCACCATGACCTAAAATTTTAACTCCATCCTGAATCGTCTTGATTATTTTTTTCTCGAAAAGAAGGTCTGGAGTAATCGTCTCATTTTCTTCAAATCGATCTTGAAGCGTACCAATATTCACAGGCGCGTATTTTTTCTCAGTATAATTGGTAAAACCTCTTTTAGGCAGTCTTCTGTATAAAGGCATTTGACCACCTTCAAAACCTCGTCTTACTCGGCCTCCGGAACGAGCTTTCTGTCCTTTGGTGCCTCTCGTTGCCGTGGTGCCCCATCCCGAAGCATTGCCTCGCCCGACTCTTTTGATTTTTTTTCGAGCGCCTTTTGCTGTTTCCAAAGTATGTAAATTCATAACGGTAAACCTCATTCGTTTATTTCTTCGACTTCCAGCAAATGAATGACTTTTTTGACCATGCCTCTAATTTCCGGAGTATTGGATCGAATAACTGTTTGGTTCAATTTCTTCAGACCGATACCCAGCAAGACAGGTTCAAATTTTTTGCATCCTCCAATATTGCTTTTTACCCAGGTAATTTTCAGTTTTTCAGCCATTTCAGCCTCATTTCTTATCAGATTTCCGTGCCGCGCAGGCGTTCAACTTTTTCTTTACTTAACAAGCTTTCAAGGCCGGCTAGGGTCGCTTTCACCATATTTCCCTTGTTATTTGAACCAAGAGATTTGGTCAGAATATCTTCAATCCCCATAGCTTCTAAGACTGCTCGCACGGGTCCCCCGGCAATAACCCCGGTTCCCTTTGCTGCCGGGCGCAACAATACTCGTCCGGCTCCATATTGACCGATTACTGCATGAGGAATGGTTTTACCTAACATGGGGTATTTCACCATGGATTTTTTTGCTTTTTCAATACCTTTACGAATAGCTTCAGGCACTTCCTTTGCTTTTCCGAGGCCATACCCAACACTTCCAGCACCGTCGCCAACGACTACTACCACGCTGAAATTAAATCGGCGACCACCTTTCGACACTTTGGCAACTCGCTTAATTCCCACTATTCTGTCTATAAATTCATAGTCTTCTTTACTTGGAATATTCATCAAAAAACTCCCGTTAGAAATCCAGTCCTGATTCACGAGCGGCGTCGGCCAGAGCTTTGACGCGTCCGTGGTATTGATATTTGCCTTTATCGAATACGACCTGATTGATACCTGATTCCAGGGCCTTTTCAGCTATTCTTTTACCCACCCATTTTGCAGCCTCAATACCTTTTGTCTGCGTTTCGGAATCTTTGAATTCTTTGGACATGGTTGAGGCTGAAACCACTGTTTTGGCTTCTGCGTCGTCCACTATTTGTGCATACACATGCTTAGTTGACCGGAAGACCACTAATCTCAGCCGATCACTTACACGCCTGATTTTTTGTCTTGTACGCTGTTGTCTTGCATAGCGTAGCGCTTTTACTCTTTTGTAATACCCATCCATAAGTCAGTCTCCAAAACCAGGTATATTAGGTGCCAGGCTTGCCTTCTTTTCGCCTTACACGTTCATCCTCATACCGGATTCCCTTTCCATTGTAAGGCTCAACCTGCCGATAATTACGTATTTCTGCAGCAGTCTGACCTACCTTTTGCTTGTCAATACCCTTTAAAATTATTTTATTTTTATCTACCGTAACGGTAATGCCATCCGGCATATCATGCGTTATTGCGTGTGAAAAACCGATGTTCAGAATAATCTGAGAATCACCCTTTAGCTGAACTTTATACCCTACTCCTTCAACAAGTAGTCTTTTTTCAAATCCTTTAGACACACCGTAAACCATGTTTGCCACTAAAGATCTTGCCAGGCCATGAAGTGAACGGTGTTCTCGATAATCTGATTCCCGCTCAAGCGCAATTGTTTTTTCTTCAACTGAAATTGAAATAGGTTCCGGCATGGTATAGTCCAGCGAACCCAAAGGCCCCTTAACGGTGACAACCCGTCCATTCACGCTAACCTGAACGCCAACGGGGATTTCAATTGGTAATTTTCCTATCCTTGACATGAGTCTGATCCTCTCTGACTGGTTTTAAATTACCAGACTTCGCATAATATTTCGCCGCCGATATTGCGCCGCTTTGCTTCTTTATCCGTCATCACACCTTGCGATGTTGAGATAATCGACACACCCAGACCATTACACGCGCTTTCTATTGCATCCGCTTTAACAAAAACCCGTCTACTGGGTCGGCTTACTCGGTGAATATGATGAATAACCGATTCATCCTGAGCAGAATATTTCAATTCAACACGAATGATGCCCTGTTTCGTATCGTCTACACGCCCATAATCCTTGATATACCCTTCATTTTTCAGGATATCGACGATGGCAATTTTCATGCCTGAAGCAGGAATATCGACATGATCCGCTCTGGCAGCGCTAGCGTTTCGAATTCGTGTCAACAGATCTGCAATTGTATCCGTCATCATAGCTTTGTCTCTCCTTAATCTACCAACTCGATTTAGCCACACCGGGAATTTCGCCGTTCGATGCCAGTTCCCGAAAGCAAATTCTACAAAGCTGGAATTTTCGCATGTAGCCTCTTGGGCGACCGCAACGTCTACAACGGTTGTAATTTCTAACCTTAAATTTGTTTTGACGCTGCCATTTAATAACAAGTGATTTCTTAGCCAAAATACTGCTCCTTACCTTTAACGTTAGACTCTGAACGGCATACCCAAACGCTTCAACAAACTTTTACCTTCTTCATCACTTTTAGCTGACGTAACAAAAGTGATCGAAAAACCATTGACACGCTCAACGCGATCAAAATCAATTTCAGGAAAAATAATTTGATCTTTAATGCCAAGAGTATAGTTCCCACGCCCATCGAAGCTTCTAGGCGATACACCTCTAAAATCTCGAACACGCGGCAAAGCAACATTGAAGAGCCTGTCAACAAATTCATACATCTTCTTTCCTCGCAATGTGACCGTGCATCCGATCGGCATTCCTTCCCTTAGTTTAAAGCCGGCGATGGATTTTCTAGCTCGAGTAATAACCGGTTTTTGACCAGTGATCCGCGCCATCTCATCAGCCGCATTATCAAGAATTTTGTGATTTTGGATCGCTTCGCCCAAACCTGCATTGACAACGATTTTTACTAGTCTGGGTATTTCCATAACATTTTTGTATTTAAATTCTTTCTGCAGAGCTGCAGCAACTTCCGTGTCATACTTTTTCTTAATATTTGGTACGTTCACCTTATCCATCTCCTGATAACAGCACATGCTGACATTAAATTATCTGTCCAGTAACTCTCCACATTTTTTACAAACTCTGACGGAAAACCCATCATCCTGTTTTTTGCGTCCAACACGGCTGGCGCGATTGCAGTTTTTACAGACAACCATCAAATTTGACAAGTGTATCGGCGCCTCTTTCTGAACAATCCCACCTTTTGCCATTTTTTGTGACGGTCGTTCAGCTTTTTTAATAAAGTTTATGCCTTCAACTATCGCTTTTTCTGAATCCGGGAAAACCTTCAGCACCCGACCGATCTTTCCTAATTCCTTTCCAGCAATAACCTTTACTCTGTCTTCTTTTTTAATAAATACTTTTCTGTTTTTTTCTTTCATTTTCTTTTCCTTAAAGCACTTCTGGAGCTAAAGAAACAATCTTCATGAAAGCTTTGTCTCGTAATTCTCTGGCAATCGGCCCAAAAACACGGTTGCCTATTGGTTGATTCTGGTTGTTGACAAGCACTGCAGAATTTCTATCAAACCGAATATAACTGCCATCCGGTCTACGAACCTCTTTTTTTGTTCTAACAACTACAGCTTTCACAACCGACCCTTTTTTAACATTTGATCCAGGAATCGTCTCACGAACAGCAACCACAATTATATCCCCAACAGTTGCATATCTTTTTCTTGAGCCACCCAACACTTTAATACACTGAACTTTCCGAGCGCCGGAATTATCTGCTACATCCAACACTGTTCGCAACTGAATCATGGCCTGCCTCCTTCTAAATAACCATTTTTATTTGTTTTACTTCCCAAGTATTTTTACCACGGTCCAGCGTTTGCGTTTCGACAGCGGCCGGGATTCTTCAATTTTTACGCGATCACCAATTTTGCACTGATTGGTTTCATCATGCGCCATAAATTTTTTACGACGTCTGACAATTTTACGAAATTCAGGATGATTGAATTGCCTCTCTACCAGCACATTGACCGTTTTATCCATCTTATCACTGACAACAACACCCACTTTACTTTTTCTTATTTTTTTCTCTTCCATGACACTTGTACCTATCACTTTATCAGATTTGATTCTGTTTTTGGTTGATAATGGTTTTCAATCGAGCAATATTTCTTCTGATTTTTCTAATGACAATTTTGTTATCAAGTTTTCCCAATGTGGCCTGAAATTTGTATTGAAACAATTCTTCTTGCTGTTCACGCAGGTCACTTTTCAATTCTTCAAGTGTTTTTTCTCGTAAATTTTGTGCCTTCATCAGCTTCCCTATTCTCCTCCCTGCGCAATAAAACGCGTTTTGACAGGAAGTTTATTTCCCGCAAGTCGGAAAGCTTCCTTCGCCACTTCGTATGAAACGCCTTCCATTTCGTAAAGAATTCTTCCAGGTTTTACGACTGATACCCAATATTCCGGATTGCCTTTTCCTTTACCCATTCGTGTTTCAGCCGCTTTTTTTGTAATTGGCTTATCAGGGAAGATTCGTATCCAGATGCGACCACCTCGTTTGATATATCGAGTCATTGCAATTCTCGCAGCCTCGATTTGTCGATCCGTTATCCTTCCCGGCTCGATCGTTTGCAATCCGTATGACCCGAATGCCAACGTATTACCGGAAGTGGCAATTCCTTTCGTTCTCCCCTTATGGACTTTTCTGTATTTTGTTCGTCTTGGCTGTAACATTAGACAGTCTCCATTCGTCGTCTTTGCGGACGGCCACTATCGTGGGAGTCTCTGTAAGGTCTTCCTTGACCTCTTCCCTGCCTACTCGGCCGCCGCGTATCTTCCTCTTCCTGGCCCGCAATTACCTCGCCTTTGAAAACCCAGACCTTGACACCGATCGCTCCATACGTTGTATGAGCTGTTGAAAAACCATAATCTATATCAGCTCGTAACGTATGCAACGGAACACGTCCTTCTCGGTATTCTTCTTGTCTGGACATATCAGCTCCGCCTAGTCTTCCGGAGCATACAATTCGAATTCCTTTAGCTCCAAAACGTTGTGCGTTCGAAAGCGCTTTTTTCATCGCTCTACGAAATGCAACTTTCTTTTCTAATTGCAAAGCGATCGATTCTGAAATCAATTGCGCATCCGTTTCCGGTGTTTTCACTTCTTTGATATATAAAAAGACCTGTTTATCGGTCAATTCTTGAACAGCTTTCTTAATCCGTTCAACTTCCGCCCCTTTAGTTCCTATAATAATACCCGGGCGTGCCGCGTGTATATTTATCCTGACCTGCTCAGCAGCACGTTCGATTTCCACATTAGCTATTCCAGCATATTTGACTTCTTTCTTGATAAAATTTCGAATAGCCAAATCTTCGTGCAATTTGTCAGCATAGTCTTTGTCGGCATACCACCTTGATGACCATGTTCTAACTACTTTAAGCCGAAGTCCTTTTGGATTGACTTTCTGCCCCAACACACACCTCCTAAATCAGCAAACAAATCCCATGTATTCGCCTAACTCGCAGCAGAACCGCCCGAGACGTCCTCTAAAACCACTGTAATATGACTGGTTCTTTTTCTGATTCTGTTAACCCGCCCTTGTGCTCTAAACCTAATCCGTTTCATAGTCGGACCTTCATCTACATACGCTCGTTTGACAACCAGATCTTCAGGTGCAGCCGGAACACTTGCCTGTTCGGCATTGGCTATAGCTGATTTTATAACGTTTTCGAAAAGAGTTGACGCTTTCTGAGGCATAAAATGCAGCATCGAAATTGCATCTTCCACTTTTTTTCCACGTATTAGATCTGCAACTTGCCGGGCTTTGAAGGCGGAAATTTTTGTATGTTTCAATTGCGATCGGAATTCCATGATGATCACCCTTATCGATTATCGGACACGCGATGAGCTGCTACCGGCATGCCCTCGGTATGTCCGTGTCGGCGAAAATTCGCCTAAGCGATGCCCGACCATATTCTCAGTGATATATACCGGGACAAATTTTTTTCCATTATGCACAAGGATCGTCAAACCAACAAAGTCCGGCGTAATCATGGACGCTCTAGACCACGTCTTGATCATCGTTCTTTCATTGGTCTGAATGACCTTGTCAACCTTTTTTTGCAGTTTCGGATGAACATAAGGTCCTTTTTTTCTTGATCGAGCCACTTTTAATCCTCCGATTACCGAGATCGGCGTTTGATAATAACTTTATCTGACAGTTTCGCTTTGCGCGTTTTATGCCCCTTTGTGGATACTCCCCAAGGCGTTACCGGATGTCTTCCACCTGACGATTTTCCTTCTCCACCACCATGAGGGTGATCGATCGGGTTCATGGCAACGCCCCTCACCTTGGGACGTCGACCAAGCCATCGGCTTCGACCGGCTTTACCAACAGTAATATTTTCCTGTTCCTGATTTCCCACATGCCCTATCGTCGCCATGCACACCAAATGAACAAGACGAACCTCGTTCGAAGGCAGACGCAATTGAGCAAATTTGCCTTCTTTTGCAAGAATTTGGGCAAATGTACCGGCGCCTCTCGCTAACTGACCACCTTTTCCTGGTCTCAACTCAATCGAGTGCACAAAGGTTCCAACCGGTATATTTTTTAACGGCAAAGCATTGCCCACTTTGATATCTGCCTCAGGCCCGGAAACAATTGTATCACCAACTTTCAGGCCATCAGGGGCAAGGATATACCGCTTTTCCCCGTCATGATAGAAAAGCAGTGCGATATTTGCTGTTCTGTTGGGATCATACTCGATTGCCGCAACTCGAGCCGGTACTCCGGTTTTATCGCGTTTGAAATCAATGATCCGATATAGGCGCTTTACGCGACCACCTCTTCTTCGCATTGAAATGCGACCGGTATTATTCCGTCCCGCTTTCTGAGGTAGTCCTTTTACAAGCGATTTTTCCGGTTTGTTTTTGGTAACTTCATCAAAACCTGAAACCGTTAGAAAACGTCTTGCGGGAGATGTCGGATTATATTTTTTTGTTGACATAATAAAAATTCTCCCCGGTCTAAACACCTTCGAAATAAGCGATTTTTTCACCAGGGGCAAGTTTTACAATCGCTTTTTTCCAATGAGATTTTCGTCCGGAATACCTTCCCATTCTTTTCGGTTTTCCTTTCATACTTATGGTTCGTACTTCCAAAACTCTCACTTTAAAAATCGCTGTAATTGCTTCCCTGATATCCTTCTTCGTCGCATCAGGATGTACTTTGAAGGTAATACTATTTGATTCAGCTTTTTGAGCTGTCGTTTTTTCCGTCATTACCGGTGTCATTAAAACTTTGTATGGGTCCATGATCACTGAAGCCTTTCTGAAATGATCGGAATGCTCTTTTCCATTAAAACAATATTTTTGTTGTTCACCAGATCATATACATTCAAACCTTCTACTTGGAGCACCTGGTAATAAGGTACGTTTCGAAGAGATTTGCGTATATTTTCCCGGGTATTTTCCTGCATTTCACCTAACACAATCAGAGTTTTAATTTTCTGATTGTTTGGATCCAGCCGAGACAACAACTCTTTTGTTTTGATTACATCACACTCAAATTCCTGCATTACCGACAATTCACCGTCTGAAAGTTTTTTTGACAACGTCACACAAAGAGCTTTCCTACGGACTTTTTTAGGAGGAGAAAAACTGTAATCTCTTGGAATCGGTCCAAAAATTACTCCTCCGCCTCGCCTGAGCGGCGATTTAGCGGTACCTGCACGTGCGTGACCGGTACCTTTCTGCCGATACAACTTCTGCATGGAACCCGCTACTTCCGTTCTGTTTTTTGTTTTGTGTGTTCCTCGCCGTCTATTCGCCATCTGCATCCGGATCACTTCCTGAACAATAGAAGGGTTATACGGCACCGAAAACACCGAATCCGGCAATTCAATCTGATGAAGGAGTTCTCCTTTGATATTCTTTACATCTACCTTAGGCATCAAAGCACCTCACGTTCAGCTTTTCGAACAATGACCAAACCACCTTTAGCGCCCGGTACCGCACCTTTAATCATCAATAAGTTATTCTGTTTATCGACTAACATGATTTTCAGGTTTTTTACCGTGAAACGCTGGTTACCCATCCGTCCCGGCATTTTTCTGCCTTTCATCGTCCTTTTCGGTGTTCGAGCGCCAATCGATCCTCCGTGTCTTACACTTTCATGCGTTCCGTGTGAAGCTTCTTTACCAGCAAAGCCATGCCGTTTCATTACTCCGGTAAAGCCTTTTCCTATTGAATAACCCGTCACACTGACCTTTTCGGAGGCTTTAAAAATATCCACCCTCAGCTCTTGGCCGATTTCAAAAGACTCAATATTATCGAGTCTCAATTCCCTAAGTACTGCAGTGGGTTCAACTTTTGAAGCCTTGAAATGCCCACTGTATGGCTTGTTCAGGGATTTCTTTTTACCAGCCTTTCCAAAGCCAATCTGGATCGCATTGTATTTATCATTGTTAACCGTTTTGGTCTGCACAATAGGACACGGACCAGCCTGAATAACAGTTACCGGTACCAAATGCCCCTCTGCATCATACAGTTGTGTCATCCCGATTTTTTTACCAATAATTCCCAAGGCCATGAGCCTGTCTCCCATACTTTCTCTATAATTTTATTTCGACATCCACACCCGCCGGCAATTCCAGTTTCATCAAAGCATCAACTGTCTGGTTGGTAGGATGGTGAATATCAATGAGCCGTTTGTGAGTACGCATTTCAAATTGTTCCCGACTTTTTTTGTCAACATGCGGTCCTCTCAACACCGTATATTTTCTAATTTTTCTAGGCAAAGGAATCGGCCCTATCACTTTGGCGCCAGTCCTTTTCGATGTTGCCGCAATTTCACCGGCAGATTGATCCAAAAGACGGTAATCATAGGCCTTTAACTGGATTCTTATTTTTTGTTCGGCCATCTTATCCTCCGATTTCCATTTTCCACATAATGGTTGACTTCTTACTCATTAAATAACTCACAAACACTAATTAATCGCTAGACGCTCTTGGCAGACTATTCAATAATTTTGGCGATAACGCCGGCTCCAACTGTCTTGCCGCCTTCACGAATCGCAAACCGCAAACCCTCTTCCATCGCAATTGGAGTGATCAAACGGCCAATTAGATTGACATTGTCACCAGGCATGACCATCTCGATACCCTCAGGAAGCTCCACCGAACCCGTCACATCGGTCGTGCGAAAGTAAAACTGGGGACGATAACCCTTGAAAAACGGCGTGTGACGACCACCCTCTTCCTTAGACAAAATATACACCTCAGCCTCAAATACCGTGTGAGGCTTGATGCTGCCAGGCGCTGCCAATACCATCCCACGCTCAACTTCCTCACGCTTGATGCCACGAAGCAAACAACCCACGTTGTCGCCCGCACGACCCTCGTCAAGAAGCTTACGAAACATCTCTACACCCGTCACAACCGTCTTACGCGTCTCGGTTATACCTACAATCTCTACCTCGTCGTTCACGTGAACAATACCACGCTCAACACGACCCGTAACAACCGTGCCACGACCCGATATCGAAAAAACATCTTCCATCGGCATCAAAAACGGCTTGTCAATAACTCGCTTGGGCTCAGGAATAAACGTATCAACCGCGTTCATCAGTTCCAATATCGGCGCCGATACCGCCGCCCAATCACCATCCGATGGATCCATCTCCATCGCGCGAAGAGCAGAGCCGCGAATGACCGGCGTGTCATCACCAGGAAACTGATATTCGCTCAACAACTCACGAACCTCAAGCTCAACGAGCTCCAAAAGCTCCTCATCGTCGACCTGATCCACCTTGTTCAAAAAAACAACCAAACTCGGAACGTTGACCTGACGAGCCAACAACACGTGCTCACGAGTCTGAGGCATAGGACCGTCTGCTGCAGATACTACCAGTATCGCACCGTCCATCTGAGCAGCCCCGGTAATCATGTTCTTGATATAGTCAGCGTGACCCGGACAATCAACATGAGCATAATGACGATTCGCTGTCTCATACTCAACGTGAGACGTCGCTATCGTTATACCACGCTCTTTCTCTTCAGGAGCATTGTCAATACTACCAAAATCACGATACTCCGTCCCACCACCGGCTAACGACAAAACCTTCGTTATCGCAGACGTCAACGTCGTCTTACCATGGTCAACGTGACCTATCGTACCAATGTTGATGTGAGGCTTACGCCTTTGAAATTTTTCTTTCGCCATGATTATCTCCTTTGTTTAAATCTTTCTATACTAATTAAATTACCATCGATAATGCGCAAACGCTTTGTTTGCCTCAGCCATTTTATGCGTATCTTCACGCTTTTTTATCGATGCGCCACGATTGTTAGCTGCATCTATCAGTTCATTTGCCAGCCGATCCGCCATCGTTTTTTCTGAACGCTTTCTGGCAAAAAGAATAACCCATCTAAAACTCAAGGCTTGGCGTCTATCCTGTGATACTTCAACCGGCACCTGATAGGTCGCTCCACCAACTCGCCGTGATTTGACTTCAAGAACCGGTTTGACATTATCAATCGCTTTTTTGAATGTTTTCAATCCATCTTGTTTGGTTCTTTTTTCAATCAAATCCAATGCATCATAAAAAATTTGTTCGGCAGTGCTTTTCTTGCCGTTATACATCAAAATATTGATGAACTTTGCCACCGTTACGCTGTTAAATTTCGGGTCTGGAAAAGCTTCCCGTTTTTCTACGATCTGTCTACGTGGCATTCCCGTATCCTCCTTAGTTCACAATCCCAAAGTTTATTTCGGTTTTTTAGCGCCGTATTTTGACCGTCCTTGGCGCCTTTTTTCAACACCCGAGCTCTCAAGTGTTCCTCTCACAATGTGATATCGCACACCCGGAAGATCTCTCACTCGACCCCCCCTAACAAGAACTGTCGAGTGTTCCTGCAAATTGTGCCCTTCTCCCGGTATATAGGCGCTGACTTCTATTCCGTTGGTCAATCTGACACGAGCAACCTTTCGCAGCGCAGAGTTAGGTTTTTTCGGTGTACTTGTCGAGACCTTTGTACACACACCTTTTCGCTGCGGACAGGACAGAAGAGCTGGTGTATTTGATTTTTCTTTAATTTTTACACGTCCTTTTCTGACTAATTGATTAATTGTAGGCACGATTATCTCCTTAAACGGTTAAACACTAAAGCTGGGAGAATTTACCGTCGGATCAGCTCAATGTCAAGAGGTAATCTGAGATTGTCTCGGATTACGGGTTACCAGGTTCTTTTTTCATTTTCCGGAAGATTCCGCATCTTCCGTGTCAACTACTGTCTTTTGTTTAGAGTTTTCGTCATGATCCACTGGTTTTAACGCAGTGTTATTATATTTTCTAAAACCTGTTCCTGCTGGAATCAATCTTCCAACAACAACATTCTCTTTCAATCCACGTAAATTGTCAACCTTTCCGGATACAGCGGCCTCGGTCAACACTCGCGTCGTTTCCTGGAAAGCTGCAGCAGACATGAAGCTATCAGTTGATAACGATGCTTTTGTAATACCTTGCAACTGAAGGCTACCACTTGCCGGCTGACCACCAGCATCACGAATACGCTTGTTTTCTTTATTGAAAGTCCACCTATCGACCAGCTCTTCAACCAGAAAATCCGTATCGCCGACATCTTCAACTTTGATCATTCGCAGCATTTGTCGAATAATAACTTCAATATGCTTATCATTTATAGAGATATTCTGTAATCTGTAGACGGCCTGGACTTCGTTCAACAAGTATCTCACCAGTTCTTTTTCACCCAGAACAGCAAGGATATCATGAGGATTATAACTGCCATCCATCAAAGGTTCTCCGGCTTGTACATAACCACCTTCCATCACTTTGATAAATTTACCACGCGGAATAGCGTATTCGGCGGTGGTGCCATATGGGCTTTTTACAATCACTTTCTGCATACCCTTTTCGATTTTTCCGTAAACAACATCGCCCTCGATCTCAGAAATAATTGCATGATCCTTGGGTTTCCTAGCTTCAAACAACTCCTCAACACGAGGTAAGCCACCTGTGATATCTTTTGTCTTCTGGCTTTCACGTAAGCTCAAAGCCACCATATCACCAGCTTTGACATCTTGGCCGTGCTCGACAAGGAGATGAGCTCCGGTAGGAAGGGTAACTCGCATTTTCGATCCTCTAATCGAATAGCTGGGGTGAAGCGGCTGCAACTCAGTCTTATGAATAGAACAATACTGCTTTTGCCCGACCCTTCGCTTCAACTCACGGTATTTGCACTTGGGTTCCGGACACTTCAATTCATCTCTAAGCAACCTGACAATTTTTCTGGATTTACCCGTAACAGGGTCAACATCTTCTTTGACCGTCACTTCTTCAATGATATCTTCCAAAACGACCTTACCCGTTTTTTCAGCTAAAAACGGTATCGCAAACTGCTCCCAAGATGCCAAAAGGAATCTGCGGTTATCTGATCTGATTTCAGTCGACTCAACAATCAATTGATCGACTTTGATTCTTTGACCATGTGACACAAGAACTCTGGCTTCACGGGCAATATAATACAATTCAACTTCACGAACATCTTCGTCTTCCTGAAATATTTTCATGAAACAAGCACGGTCAACAACGTGGAATTTACCTGGCTCAGCCGGTTCCAACACATCACTCGACTCAACCAATTGATCACCTTCAAGATGGTAAAATCTAACAACACCATTCACTTTTGAGAAAATCGCTGGTTGAGCAATTTGGCCTTGGCTAACATGTAGTTTTGCTCCATAAGGAATCTTGTCCGGAACAGTCCACTGCTGCCTCATTTTTTCAACCAAAATTTCTCCTTCGACAATATCCGAACCTGACTCACGGAGCATCTGCAGTTTACCTTCAAATTCTCGGACTTTGTCATCATACAAATCATCCGTTTTAATGAAGAAAGATGCTTCTTTATTTTTACCTTTTAGAATCAGTCTGACACCCGAAACATCATCTTCACGATCATCTACAACAGTCAGCGTTCCAGGGAATGTGGCCCTGATATGTGGTTGAGCAATAATAATCCGGCCATCTTTTCGAGATAAAACGACGATTTCTTTTTTTGAGTTTTCAGCCAATTTCAGTGAAGGTGAGATGATGACACGTCCGGAAATTTCAGTAAAAGCCAAAACGTTTACATCCCCACCTTTGACCACTCCACCATGGTGAAAAGTTCTCATTGTCAACTGAGTTCCAGGTTCACCAATTGATTGAGCAGCAATAACACCTACCGCTTCACCAAGCGCAACCTTGCCACCTCTTGCCAAATCTCTTCCGTAGCACATTCGGCAGACACCATGCTCACAATTACAGGTCAATACGGAGCGGATCGTCACGGTTTCAATACCGGCATTCTGAATTCGCAGAGCAGCCATTTCGTCGATTTCTTCGTTTTTCTTGCACAAAATCACACCGGTAAATGGATCTTTAATGTCGTTCAATGCGGTTCTACCCACAATTCGATCCCCAAGGGAATAGGTCTTTGTATCGCCACCTTGAGCGCCAATTCCCGTAATCTCAATACCATCTTCTGTTTTGCAGTCTTCTTCATTCACAATGACATCTTGGGCAACATCGATCAATCGCCTGGTCAAGTATCCGGAATCCGCTGTTTTCAATGCTGTATCAGCTAGACCTTTTCTTGCGCCGTGTGTCGAAAGGAAGTATTGCAGCACCGTCAAACCTTCTCTAAAATTAGCGGTAATCGGCGTCTCAAGAATTTCTCCCGACGGTTTTGCCATTAGGCCACGCATACCGGCCAACTGGCGAATCTGCATTTTGGAACCCCTTGCTCCAGATAGAGCCATCATATAAATAGGATTAAACATCCCGCTCTCACGGATAGCCGTTCCATCCGGCTTTGTTCTATCCACGACCAGCTCTTTGAACAACTCTTCCGAAACCCGTTCTGTGACCTTTGACCAAATATCGACGACCTTATTATATCGTTCTCCGTTCGAAATGATGCCGTCTTGATATTGTTGTTCAACTAAATAGACTTCATCACGCGCACTATCCAGGAGATTCTTTTTCTGCAAAGGAATATATAAATCGTTTATATTAATCGAAATTCCGGCTTTTCCAGCATGACTGAATCCAAGTTCTTTTATTCTATCAATGGATTTCACACATTCTGTTTCACCATAATCACGATAAACTTCAGCTATAAGATTCCTCAAGTCCGTTTTTTCCGCCATTTTGTTGAAATACGGAAATCCTTCAGGCAATGCCTCATTAAAAATTATTCTTCCGACAGATGTTTGAACCAATTGGCCATCAATTCTAACATAAATTTTTGCCTGAAGATTTATTTCCCGTGACTCATAAGCCAAAACAGCTTCTTCACCTGAGGAAAAGATTTTTCCTTCACCCAATTCACCATCCCGTAAAGTCGTCATATAATAACAACCCAGAATAATATCCTGGCTGGGCACGGCGATTGGTTTTCCATTTGATGGAGACAAAATATTGTTGCTGGCCATCATCAATAGTCTGGCCTCTATTTGAGCTTCAATTGACAAAGGAACGTGTACGGCCATTTGATCGCCATCGAAATCAGCGTTGAATGCTGTGCAAACCAATGGGTGAATTTGAATGGCTTTGCCTTCGATCAGCATAGGCTGAAAAGCTTGTAATCCCAGCCGGTGAAGTGTTGGAGCACGGTTTAGCAGAACAGGATGGTCCTTAATTACTTCTTCCAGGATATCCCAAACTTCCGCTCGTTCCTGTTCTACCATCTTTTTAGCGCTTTTGATGGTTGTAACCAGGCCTTTTTCTTCCAATTTATTGAATATAAACGGTTTGAACAGCTCCAAGGCCATTTTCTTCGGTAAACCGCATTGGTTGAGTTTGAGTTCAGGGCCGACCACAATAACGGATCTGCCTGAGTAATCGACACGTTTTCCCAATAGATTCTGTCGAAAACGTCCTTGTTTGCCTTTCAGCATATCCGACAACGATCTCAACGGTCGATTGTTAGCGCCCTTTAAAACACGGCCACGCCTACCATTGTCGAATAATGCGTCAACAGCCTCCTGTAGCATTCGCTTTTCGTTTCGGATGATGACATCCGGAGCTTTTAAATCTTGTAACCTTTTCAATCGATTGTTACGGTTGATAACCCGGCGATAAAGGTCGTTCAGATCAGAAGTTGCAAACCGACCTCCATCCAATGGAACCAAAGGACGAAGATCTGGAGGCAGCACCGGAATGACTTCCATAATCATGTATTCCGGCTTATTACCCGATTTTCTTATCGCATCGACAACTTTTAAACGCTTGATGGCTTTTTTCAATGCCAGCTGAGACGTTTTTGCTTTCATAATCTGTCGCAGCTCATCTGAAAGCGAATCGCAGTCAATTTTGGCCAGTAGTTCCCGAATGGCCTCCGCTCCCATACCTGCACGAAAACGAGACCCATACTCTTCCCGAAGCTCTTGATATCGTTCCTCATCTAGAAGTTCTTTTTCTTTTAAAGGTGTGTCACCTGGATCGATCACGACGTACAATTCAAAATACAGAATCCGTTCCAGTTCTCTCAGCGTCATATCCAAGATATTGCCGATCCTGGAAGGTAATCCCTTGAAAAACCACACGTGTGAAACAGGACATGCAAGCTCGATGTGCCCGAGCCTTTCGCGTCTGACCTTTGACTGTATAACTTCAACACCGCACTTATCACAAATGATGTTTCGGTGTTTCATCCGCTTGTATTTACCACAATTACACTCAAAATCTTTCGTCGGGCCGAATATTTTGGCACAAAACAAACCGCCTCGCTCCGGTTTAAACGTCCTATAATTGATCGTTTCCGGTTTAGTGACTTCGCCCCAACTCCACTGAACGATTTTTTCAGGTGATGCAATCCGTATCCTGATCGCATCCCATTTTTCATTTTCTTTTGGCTTTTCGAAAAGAGTGTAAATATCGTCCAAAGCCAATACCTCCATTCAAGTTGGTTAATCAACCCTGAGGTTGAGCCCTATTCAGAGCTGGTTTTACTCTCGATCTTTTCTTCAAGACCTACATTGTCTTTTTGTCTTTCAGTGTCAATTAATTCCACATCCAGTCCGAGAGATTGCAGTTCCTTTCGCAATACATTGAAAGACTCAGGAATACCTGGTTCCAGCATGCTTTCACCCTTTACAATGGCCTGATAAATACGGGTTCGACCCAGAACATCATCGGATTTGACTGTCAAAATTTCCTGTAGAGTATAGGCAGCTCCATAGCCTTCTAATGCCCACACTTCCATCTCACCAAAGCGTTGACCACCAAATTGCGCTTTTCCACCAAGAGGTTGCTGGGTAACCAATGAATAAGGGCCAATTGATCGGGCGTGAATTTTATCATCGACCAAGTGATCGAGCTTCAGCATATAGATGTATCCAACCGTAACCGGCTGATCAAAAGGTTCACCTGTTCTTCCATCATATAAGATAATCTTGCCGTCTTCAGGCAGTTCTGCAAGACGCAAGGCTTCCTTGATTTCCAATTCTGTCGCACCGTCAAATACCGGGCTGGCCATATAGACGCCATCCTTCAAATCTCTACATAATTCAAAAACTTCATCCTCAGACATGGCTTCTATAAAATCGATTGTGTCCTTTTTGTTGAAAACTTTCTTTAGAAAATCTTTCATCTGAGGAATACAGTCGGTCTTATACTTATCCATCAAGCCCTGTATTTGATCTCCCAAGCCCCGTGATGCCCAGCCCAACGTGGTTTCTAAAAGCTGGCCAACATTCATTCGTGATGGAACACCTAAGGGGTTCAGAACAATTTCTACCGGCGTCCCGTCCGGTAAAAACGGCATATCCTCTTCAGGATTTATTTTGGAAATAACACCTTTATTTCCGTGTCGACCTGCCATTTTATCACCAACCTGGAGCTTTCTCTTAACAGCAATAAAAACTTTGACTGTCTTGATAACACCTGCCGGTAACTCATCGCTTCGCTGCAATCGATTGATCTTCTCATCATAAATCAATTTTATGATGTCTGCCTGCTCATTCGTGCGATTTTTTATCTTCTTTAGTTCGGGTGCAAGTTTTTGATGATTTTTTAACGGCACTCTTTCAACAAGGATATCCGGAATTTTGTTAATAACCTGAACAGTAACAACAGCGTCTTTTTTGAGTAACAATTCAGAAGAAACCGGATCAAAAAAGTCTTCCGCTACCTTTTGGTCGACATATAATTTTCGGATGCTATTTATCTCTTCATCCCGAATAATGGTCAACTCATCTTCGTAGTCTTTTTTAATTCTGGACAAGCTTTCATCTTCAATCGATTTAGAGCGCTCATCCTTCTCAACACCTTTTCGCGAAAAGACATGAACATCGATTACTGTTCCTTCGATACCTGATGGAACGACCAAAGATGCATCTTTTATGTCTCCACCTTTTTCACCAAAAATAGCTCGTAGCAATTTTTCTTCCGGAGACAACTGCGTTTCACCCTTAGGAGTGATTTTTCCTACCAGCACATCGCCTTGTTTAACTTCAGCTCCCAAACGAATTATTCCGCTTTCATCAAGATTTCTCAGAAGTTCTTCAGAAACATTGGGAATATCACGGGTTATCTCTTCATTTCCAAGCTTGGTTTCTCTAGCGGATATATCAAATGAGACGATATGTATTGACGTAAACAAATCCTCTTTAACAACTTTTTCCGAAATCAAAATGGCATCTTCAAAGTTGTAGCCATGCCAAGGCATGAAGGCGACCAGGATATTTCGTCCCAAAGCCAGTTCACCTTTGTTTGTGGCCGGACCATCCGCAATAATCTCACCCTTCGCCACATGCTGTCCCCGACTGACAATCGGAACTTGATTGACACAGGTATTTTGATTAGAGCGTTTGAACTTGACCAGCGTGTAAATGTCAACCGGTGATTCCTGCACCAAGATTTCGGATGCATCTCCTTCATCTGCTCGAACAATGATTCGATTGGCATTGACAGCTTCCACTATTCCTGCGCGTTTAGCACGAACAACAACTCCTGAATCTCCAACCGCAATGCGCTCCATCCCCGTTCCAACAAAAGGCGCTTCAGTTTGCAACAACGGCACTGCCTGGCGCTGCATATTCGATCCCATCAAAGCTCTATTGGCATCATCGTGTTCAAGAAAAGGTATAAGAGCAGTCGATACTGAAACGAGCTGTTTCGGGCTGACATCCATATAATCCACAGCGTCTCTTGCAGCTAAAAGCGGTTCTCCACCTGATCGACAATTGATACGCTCACCAATCAGTTTTCCTTTTTTATCAATGGGAATGCTCGCCTGAGCAATATTATATTTTCTTCCTCCAAGAGTGCGTACTTCTTGGTCTTCATCCAAAGCCGTCAGATATTCAATTGTATCTGTTACCTTCGCATTGGCGATTTTTCTATACGGAGTTTCGATAAACCCATGTGGAGTAACGCGTGCATAGGTCGACAGCGAGACAATCAAGCCGACGTTTGGTCCTTCGGGTGTTTCAATCGGACAAATTCTGCCGTAATGCGTTGAGTGAACATCTCGCACCTCAAAACCCGCTCGATCTCGAGACAAACCACCTGGGCCAAGCGCTGAGAGTCGTCTTTTATGCGTCAGTTCGGTCAATGGATTGACTTGGTCTAAGAATTGGCTGAGCTGGCTGGAACCGAAAAACTCATTCAGCGCTGCTGTTACAGGTTTTGGATTGATCAGGGCATTCGGCATGGTTGTCGTCATATCCTGAGTCGCCATCCGCTCTCGAATAGCGCGCTCCATCCTGACCAAGCCTATACGAAACTGGTTTTGAAGGAGTTCTCCGACTGCCCGAATTCTTCTATTTCCCATATGGTCGATATCATCGATCGTGCCTTCACCATTTTTTAAACGAAGCAGATATTTCATCACCGCAACAACATCTTCCGGCAACAAGGTACGCTGTGTTAACGGGACATCCAGAGAAACTTTTTTATTCATTTTATAACGGCCGACATCAGAGAGATCGTAGTATTTTGGGTTAAAGAAAAGTCGATCGAAAAGGCTTGACGCACTTTCTGCCGTCAACGGGTCCCCTGGTCTAAGTTTGCGATAAATTTCAATCTGCGCCTGTCGTTGAATATCCGCCTCATCGATCATATCTTCCGCTGTTGTATCTTTTTCAAGTGTTGCATGGATCGCCGTGCCAATCGACGAGGTTTCGACAGAAACGAGTTCTAATATTTCCGGCATGATCCGCTCAAGCAATGGGACATGTTCCAGGGTCAATTCTTCGTTACTTTCAACGACAATTTCGCCTGTTTCCATGTCAACAATATCGGAAGTGGTAAATCTACCGACTAGATCAGTCACGGAATATATTAATTCAGAAATATTCGCTTTTTTCAGTTGCAAAAGCGTGGCTCTGGTGAATTTTTTATCCATTTTTAGGATGAATTTTGTTTCGTCGTCCGGATCAGCCAGATCCCATGGTATTCGTTCACCAATCAACTGCTTGTCAACTTTTCTCACATAGCTTTTACCGGAACGGGTAAAAATATCAGGGGTGTAAAACAGCTTTAAAATTTCTTCATTTGACGTGTAACCAAGCGCTCGCAGTAGTATGGTGGCAAGAATTTTTCTTTTTCGATCGATTCTTACATACAATAAGTCATTGATATCAAATTCGAGTTCTACCCATGAACCTCTATAGGGGATGATACGGGCAGAATAGAGTACTTTTCCGCTGACGTGTTTGCTTCCTTTGTCATGTTTGAAAAAAACACCGGGAGACCGGTGCATCTGGCTGACAATGACCCTTTCCGCTCCGTTGACGATGAAAGTAGATTTATCACCGACTCGGATGGCGCCTTGCAAGTCAGTCGTCACATCTGTCATGACAGGCATTTCGCCAAGATAGACTTCTTGTTCCTTAATGTCACGAATCGATCGTATATCGGAGTCGGCATCTTCATCCCATACAAGGAGGCGAACCATAACCTTCATCGGGGCAGAAAATGTCATACCTCGCTGACGACATTCGTTAACATCATATTTCATACTCAACGTGACACGTTTTTCACATTGATCACACAGGATATACTTTGGTGATGTTCCACACTTGGCGCAGACACCAGGGTGTTGGCCTTCTTCTTTCAGTTTCAGTAGATCCCCGACACCTTCGACATGTCCACACTTACATCTCCAAGTATACCGTTTGACCATTCCTTTGGTTTTTCCACAACTGCATTCCCACGAACCGATTTCATATGAGACAAACTCCAAAGAAGCGGTTTTGTTGTAGTTTTCAATTGGAAATATATCCCTGAAGATTTCTTCGATGCCGCTGTTTCTATCACGGTCTTCGGGGAGCATATCCATTTGCAGAAATCGTTCGAAAGAATCCTGTTGCACCGCTAAAAGATTTGGCACTGGTATAGCAGAGCCAATTTTTGAATAATCGCGACGCCAACGAAGATTTTTCAATAATTGGGAGGCATTATTGATTTCGGCCATTCGTTCTCCATCCTGGTATGGATTAACATGTTAACCACATCAGGACACTCGTCCTGAGTGGCTGGTAACGTATAAATGGTAAGCGGATAAATCTATCTATTTTATTTCAACCTGCGCACCGGATTCTTCCAGTTTTGCTTTGATTGATTCCGCTTCTGCTTTGCTTACAGATTCTTTTACAGGTTTCGGCAGTGAGTCGACCAGGTCTTTGGCTTCCTTGAGTCCCAGACCCGTGATTTCTCGGACAACCTTGATAACCTGAATTTTTTTGTCTCCAAAAGAAATCAGTTCAACCGTAAATTCTGTCTGTTCTTCTACCTGTGCTCCTGCGGCAGCGCCGGCGCCTGATGTATCGACAGCAGCAACAGCAACGGGAGCTGCGGCTGATACGCCATAACGCTCTTCCATTTCCTTGATAAGGTCTGAAAGTTCAAGCACAGTTAGTTTGTCCACAAAGTCCAGGAATTGTTCCTTCGTAATCTCAGCCATTATAATTTCCTCCTTATTGAGAAGTGTTTATCTCCTAAATAAAAATTGTCTAAATTTACTCCTTGGAATTCTTAATTCCATTCAAAACATTCATTAAACCAGTGATGTTCCCCGCCAAAATTCTAACCAGACCCGCAACCGGAGCTTGCATAGTTCCCAGTAATTTTGCCAGCAAGACCTCCCGAGGCGGTAAATCAGCCAATTGAAGCATCTGGCTCTGATTGATTATCTGACTACCGACAACCGCTGTTTTGAACTTCAAATTGGGATTGGTCTTTGCAAATTCGTTGATTATTTTGAAACCGGCAACCGGATCACTTTTACTGATAGCTGCCGCTGTAGGACCTTTTATATGCTCTTTCACACCTTCATAAGGTGTCCCTTCAGCAGCTCGCCTGGTCAGAGTGTTTTTAACAACTTGAAACTGAACCGATACTTCACTAAGCAGACGTCTCAGTTGTGTAATTTCTTTAACATTCAATCCCTTATAGTCAAGGAATACCGCTGATACGGCGGAAAGAAGATCGCTTTGAATTTCCTGGACTTTTGCTTCTTTTTCGATGCGTTTCACGTTTCTATCCTTTCATCACTGTATCTATCGAAGCAGACTGGAGATATGCGCTATATCCAGTTTCAGTCCGACACCCATCGTTGACGAAGCGGCAATATTCAATAGATATGTGCCTTTCGCCGTAGGAGGTTTCAATTTAATCACTGTTTCAAAAAGGGCGATACTATTTTCCATGAGTTGGTCGACAGAAAACGATATCCTTCCTACCGAAGCATGGATAATACCATTTTTATCGACTCGAAAAGCTATTTTTCCACCCTTTACTTCGTTCACTGCTGTTGCAACATCCATTGTTACCGTTCCCGTTTTCGGGTTTGGCATCAACCCACGCGGACCAAGTATTTTTCCCAAACGGCCAACTTTACCCATGAAATCGGGAGTGGCTATAGCAACATCGAATTCCAGCCAACCACCCTGGATTTTTTCAATTAAATCATCTGATCCGGCCAGATCTGCACCGGCTTCTTCAGCTTCCTTGATTTTTTCTCCTTGAGCAAAAACAATGACTCGCTTGACTTTCCCCGTTCCATGCGGCAAATTGACCGTTCCTCGAACAATCTGATCAGCATGACGCGGATTTACTCCCAATCTCATCGCAACATCTATCGATTCATTGAATTTGGCAACTTGGTTGTCTTTCAAAAACTGAAAGGCCTCAGCTAATTCATACGTTTCTTTTTGTTTGGCCTTCTCTTTTACAACTCGAAACTTCTTGCCGTGTTTCGCCATTTAATCCTCCCTGCTAGTGGTTCAAGTGTTCAGGATTATGAACTCCCACCGAAACGTGAGATAGTACACTTTTTATCCTTCAATTTCAATACCCATGCTTTTTGCTGTACCCAAGATAATTTGTTTAGCTCCTTCAAGGTCTACAGCATTCAGATCCGGCATTTTTAATGTGGCTATCTCTTCAACCTGTTTATTGGTTACCTTACCAACCTTATCCGCTTTTGGATTAGCTGCAGCTTTTGCGATGCCGGCAGCTTGTTTCAACAAAACAGAAGCAGGCGGTGTTTTGGTTATAAATGTAAACGATCGATCTGCATAGATCGTAATGATTACGGGTATTGTCATGCCGGATTCCATCTTGGCAGTTCTTGCATTAAAAGCCTTACAAAACTCCATGATGTTGACGCCATGCTGTCCCAAAGCAGGACCAACCGGCGGTGAAGGTGTCGCCAAACCTGCCGGACACTGCAATTTAACTAGAGCTGTTACTTTTTTAGCCATTACATTCCTCCAAATTCGAATCACCCATTCCCTGACATACCCTAATTTGTACTTTCGACTTGTGAAAACTCGAGTTCAACCGCAGTCGCACGACCAAAAATACTGACCATGACCTTTAAACGGTTTTTCTCCTGGTTAACCTCTTCCACCACTCCATTGAAATTTGCAAATGCTCCTTCGGTAATTCGAACCCGTTCACCACGCTGAAATTTGACACGTGGTTTTGGTTTTTCAATCCCTTCCTGCATCTGCTCAATAATTTGGTCAACCTCTTCATCCGGTAAAGCGGCGGGTTTTTTACCTGAGCTGATAAAATCGGTTACATTGGGAGTATTTTTGACCAGATACCAAAGCGCCTCACTGAATTCCATGCGCATCAATATGTAGCCGGGGAAGAAATTCTTCTGCGATATATATTTTTTTCCGTTTTTATATTCCACAACATTGTCAATCGGGATTAAAATTTCTTCTACCTGATCTGCAAAACCAGCTTGTTCAATTTTTTTGAGTAAATATTGCTTTACTCTTTCTTCATATCCCGAATAAACATGTAACGCATACCAGCGCATCGCCATAATTACTTCCTTATCACTGAAATATAAGGTGCTCAGCCTCCGTTACTCAATTGGATTTATAAATCCAGAAAAGAATGCCTGAGAAAACTACAAGGGTTGTATAAGACCAGATATCTGCATGACCAGCCATTGCAGGTTGAACACCCTTAGCTAGAACAAAATCTACAAGTCCCAGAAAGAGGCCTATTATCACTGTAGCAATCATAAGTGCGGTTGTTGAACCGATGACTTCTTTTCGTGACGGCCAGGTCACTTTTTTCATTTCTACGTTTACCTCATCAAGAAATTGCAACCAACCTGGTTTCTTTTTAGCAACAGGTTTCCGAGACTTTTGTTTGGGAGATGTTTTTTCTGTCTGTTGCATTTTGGTTTCTTTTTGAGATGTCATTTTGTTTACCTCGATCCTGGATATATCTATCTAACTTAAAAGTGGCAGGCCAGGAGGGATTCGAACCCCCAACATCCGGATTTGGAGTCCGGCGCTCTGCCAATTAGAGCTACTGGCCTAACCCACACATTACAATCTCCTGCAGGCTATTTAACCTGCTTGTGCAGCACGTGTTTCCGGCAAAATGGACAATACTTTTTTATTTCCAATTTACTTGGAGTCTTCTTTCTGTTCCTCGTCGTAAAATAATTTCGCCGTTTGCAATCGCCACAGGCAAGCTGAATATTATCTCTCATAATTTATTTTTTTTCAATCCTTTCCTCAAATCAGCGCTTTTTATTCAATAATTTTGGCGATAACGCCGGCTCCAACTGTCTTGCCGCCTTCACGAATCGCAAACCGCAAACCCTCTTCCATCGCAATTGGAGTGATCAAACGGCCAATTAGATTGACATTGTCACCAGGCATGACCATCTCGATACCCTCAGGAAGCTCCACCGAACCCGTCACATCGGTCGTGCGAAAGTAAAACTGGGGACGATAACCCTTGAAAAACGGCGTGTGACGACCACCCTCTTCCTTAGACAAAATATACACCTCAGCCTCAAATACCGTGTGAGGCTTGATGCTGCCAGGCGCTGCCAATACCATCCCACGCTCAACTTCCTCACGCTTGATGCCACGAAGCAAACAACCCACGTTGTCGCCCGCACGACCCTCGTCAAGAAGCTTACGAAACATCTCTACACCCGTCACAACCGTCTTACGCGTCTCGGTTATACCTACAATCTCTACCTCGTCGTTCACGTGAACAATACCACGCTCAACACGACCCGTAACAACCGTGCCACGACCCGATATCGAAAAAACATCTTCCATCGGCATCAAAAACGGCTTGTCAATAACTCGCTTGGGCTCAGGAATAAACGTATCAACCGCGTTCATCAGTTCCAATATCGGCGCCGATACCGCCGCCCAATCACCATCCGATGGATCCATCTCCATCGCGCGAAGAGCAGAGCCGCGAATGACCGGCGTGTCATCACCAGGAAACTGATATTCGCTCAACAACTCACGAACCTCAAGCTCAACGAGCTCCAAAAGCTCCTCATCGTCGACCTGATCCACCTTGTTCAAAAAAACAACCAAACTCGGAACGTTGACCTGACGAGCCAACAACACGTGCTCACGAGTCTGAGGCATAGGACCGTCTGCTGCAGATACTACCAGTATCGCACCGTCCATCTGAGCAGCCCCGGTAATCATGTTCTTGATATAGTCAGCGTGACCCGGACAATCAACATGAGCATAATGACGATTCGCTGTCTCATACTCAACGTGAGACGTCGCTATCGTTATACCACGCTCTTTCTCTTCAGGAGCATTGTCAATACTACCAAAATCACGATACTCCGTCCCACCACCGGCTAACGACAAAACCTTCGTTATCGCAGACGTCAACGTCGTCTTACCATGGTCAACGTGACCTATCGTACCAATGTTGATGTGAGGCTTACGCCTTTGAAATTTTTCTTTCGCCATGATTATCTCCTTTTACCCTGAAACCGGCCGAGTAATTTCGACGAATCTTTAACATCAGCCCACGACCGGAATTGAACCGGTGGCCTCATCCTTACCAAGGATGTGCTCTGCCTACTGAGCTACGTGGGCGCTAGAGCAAAGCGGGAAACGGGATTCGAACCCGCGACCCTCAGCTTGGAAGGCTGATGCTCTGCCAGCTGAGCTATTCCCGCCAAATCAATATCATGGGGAGAGGAGGATTTGAACCTCCGAAGTCGTCAGACAACAGATTTACAGTCTGCCCCCTTTGGCCGCTTGGGTATCTCCCCCCTAATTCGTCATTTTTCAAAGACCAAAGCTGGCGAAGGGACTCGAACCCCCGACCTAGTGATTACAAATCACTTGCTCTACCAGCTGAGCTACGCCAGCTCAGTCAGCGCGGGCTAGTTTATGCTGAATTCTACGAATGTCAAGAGTTTTTTTCATATTTCTTACAATCGCGAGCCAGCCTGCAAACATATTCATACAAAACGATAGCAACCGAAGCGCTGACATTCAACGAGCCGGCGGGGCCCGTCAAAGGAATTCGTAAAATTTCATCACATTCTCTCTGAAGAAGCAAGCGGATACCTCGATCTTCAGAGCCAAAAATAAATGCCTTTTTTCGATCAACAGAAATATTTTCCAGGATATCTGAACCTTTTTCAGATATCCCCGTTACTCCAAAACCTCTTTCCTTTAAAATTCCTACCGCCTGCCTCAAATTACCAACCTTTATGACAGGAATCTGATGCAATGTTCCTGCAGAAGCCTTCATCGCTGTGCCACCCAGCGGAGCTGTAGAATGTTTGGGTATGATTACAGCGCCGACTCCCGCCGCTGCCGCCGTGCGGAATATCGCCCCCAAATTCCCCGGATCCTGAATGCCATCCAAAACCAATACACAAACCTCTTTCTCAGTGACTTCATCCAACCAGCTCTCCAAGTTGAGATAAGTTACCAACGCAGTTCTAACGGCAATTCCCTGATGATTTGCATTGCCGGTTAGTCTATCCAGGGCAGGACGATCGACATGCTGCACCACAACGCCGGTTCCAGCAGCGCTTCTGATTATTTGTTGCAGGCGCTTTGGGTAATGCAAACCTTTCTGCACCCAAATTCTTTCGACAGAATTAGATTTTTGCTCCATTACTGATAAAACAGCATGCCTGCCAAATATGACGTCCTGTTGATTACTTTTACTCGCCATGAATACGTTTAACAGTTACAGCTGCCTGAACTGCAATACCTTCATTTCGTCCGACCCAGCCCAATCCTTCAGTTGTTTTACCTTTAATATTTATGCATTGTGAGGAGACCTTCAACAATTCACCAATTCTGTTCCGCATCATGTCGATATAAGGCAAGATTTTCGGCTTTTCGGCTATGACAATCGCATCAACCCATACAATTTCTATTTTTTCGGTCTCCAACATGTTGACGACACTGTCAATCAGAATTCCACTATCAATGCCTTTGAACTGTTCATCCGTATCAGGAAAATGTTTACCGATATCACCCAGACCAGCCGCTCCCAATAAAGCATCCGCAATGGCATGCAATAGCACGTCTGCATCGGAATGCCCTTTCAGTCCAAAGGGCCAAGGTATACTGATACCACCTAATTTCAACGGTCTGCCTTCGACAAACCTGTGTGCATCAAATCCAATACCGGTTCTGAATTCAAATTTGGATGTCATTTATCGCCTCAGTTGCCCATCAAGGGAAGAAAACTCAACAGATTTTTAATGTCACGATCTTCGAATTTCAGACCGGCGCCAAAAAAGAAGTCGTCACCTCGACTTCGTTGCAGAAGAAAATCATCCCATCCACCGGTGACATAGAATGCATCACCTATTTCCCATCGTCCATACAGTTTCAAATGAGGATCAATAGATCGGTTAAAATCCCATGCATCCAAGCTCAGCCATAATTTTTTTCTATGTAAATTCAGATCGACGCCGAACCCTCCGGCGCTTTCTATCAATCCCCCCCTTAACGTTAGACGATGGTAATTTTTAGCGATCTGAAGCGAATAAACAGGACGATTCAAATTTAGAATTCGCCTAGTGTAATGGAGACGATTTGAGTCACCGACAAAATCCGGTGAATCGGTAAAGTCATAGAAAAACTCTTCTTCTACACTACTTCCCTCAGGGTTGTTGACAATTTCAAACAGGTAATATTTATCGGGGCGCGTCTGAATCTTCAATGAAACCGTATTCTTCATTTCCTCGATATCGTGATAGTATTCCCCTCTATATCCAACATAGACCTTGTAATCACTTACACCCCCAATAAAGGACCTGACCTCATTTACAGTATCCCGAATGTCAACGACAGCATCATTCAAATTTTCATAAAATCGATCTTCGTTGATCAACTTCCCGACAGTTCCTCTGCCCGAATCCATTTTTTGCATGATACTACTGAAACCATCCATAGATCGGTCTAGGTTTTCTGACGCTGAGGCAACATGTCGTGCCGTTTTATCAACATCTGAACGGTTTGCTTCCATCAGGTCATTTAAATTATTCAACACACGTTCTAAATCTGAAGCAATTCCGGGAAGCGTTTCGGCAAGAGATGCAGCAATGAGCCTGACATCACTAATTGTATCACCCATATCACCTCGGCTGGCATGGATCAAGATTTTAAGATCGTCGGTAATCGCCCGAAAATTGGCTATTGTTTCAGTAAGAGCCATGTCATTTGCTGTTGCTGTTTTAGCCAAGCCAGCGCTCAGCAGTTCGATGTTTTCAAGAATAGCAGCTAACCTATTGGGGTCACCACCAGTTCCGATCGCCTCTTTCAAGGAAGTCGTAATTTCTCCTATATCCTGACCTACACGGTTTATCGATGCTATCAATTGATCCATATCCACAGGGGCATCTCCATAGACATGCTCCTCATCGGCCAAATGTTCAGCTCGCGATGTTCCACCACTAATCGCCACAAATTTATCGCCCATCAACCCACTTGATCCAACTAAGAATCTGGCATTTGCAGGTATTTTGACAGTAGGATTCAGGTTTATGGTAACTCTTGCTTTCCCATCCTCCAGCATAATTGATTCGACGTGTCCCACCTCAACACCGGCGTAACGAACTTTGGATTTAGGTTTTAAGCCTCCGATAGAGTCAAATTTGATATGAAGCCTATAGCCGTCTTCAGTTTGCCACGGCATTCGATCGCCACCTATTTTGAAAGTAAATATGCCAATAATGATAAAACATGCCACTATCAACAATCCAACTTTTGCTTCTGAACTCATGGCAAACCCCTTGTCACTTTATCCCTATTTTCATTCTCGATGATCCAAATCTATTATAGCGGTACGATCTTGAACAAACTCCCTCACTTCAGGCAGAGCAGAATTCATTATTTCTTCCGGAGTTCCAGCCTGAATAACTTTTCCTTTATACAACATTGCAATTCGATTTGCGATTCGAGTTGCACTGCGCATATCGTGCGTGATCGTAATAGATGTAACGTTAAAATGATCCCTTGTTTTCACAATCAGCCTGTCAATAATTCCTCCCATAACCGGATCGAGCCCTGTTGTTGGTTCATCGTACAGCATAATACTTGGGTTTATTGCCAAAGCTCTTGACAGGCCTGCTCGTTTTTTCATACCTCCGGATAGCTCTGACGGCCATTTGTCTCCCCAATCCTGCATCCCCGTCATCTCCAACAAATCCATGACCCTTTTTTTTATATCGGCATCGTTCATTTTCGTTCTATTACGAAGCGGAAACGCAACATTTTCAAAAACCGTCAACGAGTCAAACAATGCTCCCCCTTGAAAAAGCATACCAAAACGACTTCGAAATTCGTTGAGTTGTGCTTGATCCAGCGTTGAAACATCGATGTCATCGACGAATATCTTTCCGGAATCAGGCTTAAGGAGACCGATAATATGCTTGATCAGCACACTTTTTCCTGTGCCGCTCGCACCGATAACTGCGATAGATTCACCCTTTTTAATATTCAGGTTCACTCCACGAAGAACTTTCTTACTTCCGAAAGCCTTATGTAGATTTTCAATTCGAATTGTAAACGTATCGTGATGATCCGTGGTCATTTTTAAATACTGAAAAACAGAGCGCCCAAGATATAATCGATTATCAAGATCAAGATCATCGATATAACAACGGCTGCAGTTGTCGCTTTTCCCACACCCACAGCGCCGCCTTCAGTTGTGAATCCTTTATAACAACTGACGATGGCAATAGCGACTCCGAATACAGAAGCTTTTATCAGGCCTGAATAAACATCTTCATACGTGAGAAAATCGAATGATGAGGCGATATAAGCATCCGGATTCAAATCATAGATTTTTGTTGCGACGATATATCCCCCTCCAATACCCAGTATATCCCCGAACAATGTCAAAATCGGCATCATTAGAAAACAGGCCAGCATTCTGGGAACGATCAAATATTGTATTGGATTGACAGCAAGTGTGTAGAGCGCATCGATTTGTTCGGTTACACGCATTGATCCAAGTTCAGCCGCCATAGCTGATCCAACTCGCCCAGCGACAATCAAGCCGACCAGGATAGGAGATAATTCTCTGCACATAGAAATGGCAACCATTGTTCCGATAAGAGATTCAGCATCGAAGCGTTTAAAAGAAGAATAGGTTTGAAGAGCCAGAATGCCTCCGGTAAACGTCGTTGTCAGGGCTGCCACCCATACGGAGTTTACCCCGATTTCTTCCATTTGTTTAAAAAGGAGTTTGACGCGGTATGGTGGTCGGATCATCCAGAATAGAGTAGAAAAAAAAAGGAGACCTAATCGTCCCGTTTCTACAAGAAATTTCACCACGGGGCGACCGATCAGTTCTAAGAGCTTGTTTATCAAAACTGATCAACCTCCCATTTCCCAGCTTGTTGCCGAGGGAGATCAGTTGGAGTCTCCAGGTAAGTATCCATATTGATGAACTGCGTATAAGAATCCTGAAAGCCGAGCCAGAAACTTCCAACAGGGCCATTTCGTTGCTTTGCGATGATAATCTCTGCCAATCCCTGTGAAGGACAGGGTGTTCCATTGATTTCTACTTCTGTTTCCTTGTAATAGAACGGTCTATATAACATTACAACTAAATCAGCATCCTGCTCGATAGCGCCGGATTCTCTTAAATCAGACAACATCGGCCGTTTTTTGCCAAAAGGTCGATTTTCTACAGCTCTTGATAGTTGCGACAGAGCCATAACCGGGCAATTAAGGTCCTTTGCCAGAAATTTTAATGACCTGGAAATTTGTGAAATCTCCAATTGACGGGTTTCCGGTTTTCCCTCACCCCTGATCAGTTGTATATAGTCTACCATAATCAAACCAATCGGCGTTCTTTTTGATAATCGACGAGCAACTGATTTCATTTCCAACACCGAAATATCGGGTGTATCATCAATAAACAAGGGTAATTTTCCTATTTTTCCACACGCATCCGCAATGGTATTCCACTCATTTTTGTGTATATCACCTTTTCGAAGTCGCTGGAGTTCTATTTGTGTTTCTGAGCTCAACAATCGTAGCGCAACCTGTGCTCGCACCATTTCTAGGCTAAAAATCAACGTAGCGGCGTCATGCTGACGAGCAACATATTCGGCAATATTCATTCCCAATGTTGTCTTACCCATTGCCGGTCTTCCGGCAACAACGATCAATTCTCCGCGATGAAGGCCACCCGTTAGATTATCAAAACCTATAAATCCGGTTTTTAAACCGGAGACACCTTGCTGGTAGGTTTCTTTCAACTCTTTGAAAGATTCTGCCAATGCTGTACTGATAGGCTCAATTTGATTTGTCGTCATTTGGTCTGATAATTCAAACACCTTTTGCTCAACCGTATCAATGATTTGGTTGCTTTCCTGGTCGTGGAGATAACAGTTTGCCAACATATCTTGAGCAGCGCTGATCAAATTTCGAATGCGGGATTTTTCTTTGACAATTCTAGCGTAGTGAATGGCATTTGTTGCTAGTGAGGCCCACTCAATTACTTCAGACAATCCCAATCCACCACCGATTTTGTCTAAATCACCTTGTTTCTCTATTTGATTTTTAACAGTTATTACATCGAAGGGGCTGGAATTTTCATATAATTTCAGGATGGAAGCATAGATAATTTGATGACTATCTTTGAAAAAATCTTCTGGCTTCAGGACTGGTATAATGTCATGAATAACTTCGTTATTTCTAAAAATGGATGAAATTACAGCTTTTTCCGCCGTTTCATCATAAGGCGGCATTCTATCAAGTTCTTTTGATACTTTTGCCTGTTTCCTCACGACTTCATCTGCTTTTCGACAGTAATTTTCAGCGTCGCTTCAACTCCTCGGCCCAACTTGATACCGACTTGATGATCACCCAACGACTTTATGGGCTTATCTAAATTTATTTGTCCTTTATCGACTTCAATTTGATGGTCTTTTAAAAAAGTTAAAATATCAACATGAGAAACTGACCCAAATAACTTGTCGTCATCACCGGCCTGTTTTTGTATGACACATGTCAGCCCATTGATATGTTCAGCTAGTTTCATTCTCTGAGAATCCAGGAGGTCCTGTTCCAGATTTTTTTGCCTCCTTTGTTTTTGGAGTATACGCATATTTTGCGGTGTTGCTTCAACTGCTAACTTCATCGGAAACAGGTAATTCCGAGCGTGGCCTGTAGCAACTTTGACGACATCCCCAGATTTTCCCAAACCTTCAACAGCTTGCTTTAAAATTACATCCATAATCGTGTTAACTCCTTGCTATTATATAGAAAGCCCGACTTCTACAACATCGTGGATTGATAATACAAACAACCTTTTAAACAAAGGACTTAACCATTCCACAGTTATTTTTTATTCAGTATCAGCCTCTATATGATCGTCCTGCGTTTCATTGTCCTCTAACTCGGTGTCTTCATCTTCCAAAGCCGTATCTTCAGAGGCTTCCTCATCAAAGTCACCATCCGTATCCATGTCCTCATCTTCGTCCAAATCCTCAGCATCGCGGTCTTTGGATCTCACGCTGATTCTCTTGTTTTCATCTTGCTGTTGAGATTTCAAGTTGTCCAGGAGTTCATTTGATGTTTTATATTCCAGAGCAGACAATTTAACGGTTTGATAACGAATAACATCTTCGGCAATTTTAAAACGGCGTTCCAACTCGACTATTGCGTCGTTCTTTCCATCGATATGGAAGATAATGAAAATTCCCTGATGAAATTTTTTAATTTCAAACGCCAAATTCCTTTTTCCCCAGCGTTCGACACGCTTTGTTTCAGCGCCGAATTCTTTTACCAGCTGAGTCCAATCAGAGATTTTATTTTCAAGGTCCTCATTGGTGGTATTAGGATTTAGAATAACAATCGTTTCATACATTTCCAGGCCTTCCTTCTTTTCAAATCGTTCTGTTTAACTAACGATTCGGCTGATTACTCCAAAGAGCTAACTTGTTTTTTTATTAAAATTATCCATTGCCGCTTTGACACTTTCAAACAACACCATTTCAATTGCCTTGACGGCTGATTCCAACGTTTTTTGAAACGTTATCGTTTCATTGATATTTTGCGGTGAACCCAACACAAAATCAACCAGGTTTTTATCATTTTCAGGTCTTCCGATTCCGACCCGCACCCGGCAGAAATCAGCAGAGTTCAATTTTTCTATAATAGAACGTACACCATTATGGCCACCATGGCCACCTGCCTGTCGGATACGAATCTGACAAGCCGGAATATCGACATCATCATAAACCACTATCAAATCTTCAGGTTCCACATGAAACTTGTTGACATATTCCAGAACAGCTTCTCCCGATAAATTCATATATGTTCGTGGTTTTAACAAATGCAACGTTTTTCCTTTGGTTTTAATATCAGAAACCCAACTTTTTGCTAAACGCCGCCATGGTGTTCCTCTGAACTTTTCTTGTAATTCATCAATTACCAGGAAACCGGCATTATGGCGTGCTTCTGCATATTGTGCTCCAGGATTCCCTAAACCAATAATTCCACGGTAATTCCTGCTTTCCTTTTGTAACATATACCAGAATCCAAAAAGGGCCCCAGCTTAAGCTGACGCATCTGTTTGGGATTCAGAAGCTTCCGGCGCCCCTTCTTCCACTCCTTCTTCACCAACAGGTTCTTCAACTTCCGCTCTAACCGTAACTATACTAGCAACAACTTTTTCTGGATCGTCAAGAAGTTTGACTGTTTCCGGAAGCTTGATATCACCCATAAAAATGCTGGCGCCCATCTCAATCGAACTGATATCCACTTCTATAGATTCTGGAATATTTCTGGGTAAGCATTGAATCGTGACTTCTCTTGTCACAAATTGAAGTGTTCCGCCCTTTTCCTTTTCTTTTGCATCCCCAGTAAAAACAATGGGAAGCACAATGGTTATCTTTTCACCACGGGTAACACTATACAAATCCATGTGGTCCAGTTTACCCGTCAAAGCGTTTCTCTGGATTTCTTTGAACATGACCAACGTCTGGTTATCTTTGACATTTAAACCGTTAATATCCAGCGTTATCAGTTTTCCAGCGCCTCCAACCGCAAGAACTTTTTCGACTTCCAATTGGTTGAGAGACATAGGGATTGGACTTTGATGTTTTCCATACAAAATCGCCGGTACACGTCCCTGTTTTCTTAAGCGTCTATTCACGCCCTTCCCAACCTGTGATTTAACTTCTGCCGACAGCTTCATTGATTGTCTCCTTTATATCCCTCAACAACGACCTTTGTTTCCAACATTCAAAAGAAAACTCACCGATTCCTCATTGTGAATACATCTTATGGCCTTGGCCAATAGTGAGGCTATCGATAACACTGTTATCTTTTTGTTCTTTTTTATCTCTTCTGAATGAGCAATTGAATTTGTTACAACCACTTCATCCAGGTATTCGTTATTTTGAATTCTTTCCATTGCCGGTGGCGAAAACACTCCATGAGACGCACAGCAGGTGACTGTAGCAGCACCCGCTATCTTCAATGCTTCAACCGCTTTCATAAGTGTCCCTGCACTATCGATAATATCATCCAGAATCAAAACACTTCTATTACTGACATCCCCAATGATTCGGATTGTGCTGGTAATTCCCGGCGCTAATCTTCGCTTATCAGCTACCGCCAAGTCGACCTCAAGACATCGTGCTAAAAAATTGGCTCGTTCAACCCCCCCAGCATCTGGTGAAACAACCATCAAATTATTTTTAAACGATCGTTTGTGAATATAATCAATAAAAACGGGAGTTGCATTCAAGTGGTCCATGGGTATTGAAAAAAAACCTTGTATTTGGCCGGCATGAAGATCAATCGCAATGATTCGATCTGCTCCAGCCTTTGTCAACAAATCTGCGACAAGTCTTGCTGTAATCGGCACCCGAGGCCTGTCTTTTCGATCTTGTCTAGCATATCCATAATAGGGAAGCACCGCCGTGATTCGTTTCGCAGATGCGCGTTTAGCTGCATCAATGATTATCAACAATTCCATCAGATTTTCGTTGGCGGGCGAACACGTGGGTTGAATAATAAATAAATCGTCACCGCGGATATTCTCAAGAATTTGAACAAATATTTCGCCATCATTGAATCGGCGGATATCGACATCGACTGGTTGAATACCCAAATGACCACAAATTTCCTTACCCAAAGTCGGGTGTGCTGACCCATACAAAATTTTCATGTTATAATTGGATTTCACGTTGTGTCTCCTGGGATATCACTTTTATTAAACCAATATCTATAAAAAAAACTGGGGCGGTAGGATTCGAACCTACGAATGCTGGTGCCAAAAACCAGTGGCTTGCCGCTTGCCGACGCCCCAATTTCCTCCCACATCTATCTCCTTAACAGGTCCCTGCAACTGTATGAGCGAGGTAAACCCATGGAAAAAGCTCTTTTGCTTTCCCAGCAGCCCTGGACGCTAAATCTGAATCCATAAACAATCCAAACACTGTGCCTCCACTACCGGAAACGCAAACCGTATCCGCGCCCTGACCGTGCATCCAGTTCAGCATATCACCAATCATAGGATAAAGCTTCAAAACCGTGCCTTGCAAATCGTTTTGAACATTTCTGATCAGTTCCATGCCGGTCATTTCACCGGACATTAAAACGGGCAGTATGTTAAGAACATTGTTAGATGATGTCAAGTACAACTTGTGCCTGGAATAAACCTCTGCAGTCGAAACAGAAAATCCAGGATTAATCAGCAATACCGGTATTTCACCAACAAACGGCAGCGGAACAGTGATCTCACCACGACCTGTCGCCAACGCGGTTCCTCCATTAATAAAAAATGGCACATCTGAACCCAGGCCTGCTGCTAAGTTATGCAAACATTCCCGTGAAAGAGGTTCTCCCCACAACATATTCAACGCTTTCAAAGTAGCAGCCGCATCTGAAGAACCACCTCCAAGACCCGCACCAACAGGGATTCTTTTTTTCAAAAAAATTTCAACACCGCCGGGTTCTTCGACCTCACTAAAAAAGGTTTCTGCCGCTTTAACGACAAGATTAGTCGACCCCTGCATCATAATTTCAGAATTCGACAAAAATGATATGCCGATTGAACGCTTTTTCTTAAGAATTATCTTGTCACTTAACGATATTGACTGGATAATTGACTGCAACTCATGAAATCCATCATCTCTTTTATGCAGAATTTCAAGCATTAAATTTATCTTTGCAGGGCATTCAATCTGCATGATCATTCCACCTTAAGTATAGCGTCGGAAAATGGAAAATTCATGCATTTTAACCATTCTCCAGGTAAGGTCATCGATGATTGCATTGACGAAGATAGCCGGTCTTCATTCCATTTGATGGATATTTCAACATTTTTTACCGGGTAACTGATCACAACCCTACCATTACCATCAAAAGTTGGTGGGAAATGACTGATATCAAGATACTGTTTTTTATATGAAAAGAGTCGATAGGTCACAGGTTTCTCAGGCCAAGATTCAGGAAATAGCCACTCAATAATATTCTGATAATTGAATGCTCTACCGGAAATATGTCCCAGCTTGGACAACCATGATTTTTTGACGGCATAACATCGATCAGCCATTGAATATAATTCCAAACGCCTTGAATCCAGCAAGATGACAACTTGTGTTACCCCAAATGCATCCAACGCATCTATCCGAACTGACTTTTTTGTTGGGAAGGCAATAAAGAGAGGGGCTGAAATAATTTTTTCTGGAGAGATAATTTTTGCTGTTGCGTGAATCGTTCTGAAACTGGGTGGCGCTTTGGCAGGTGATAACTGATGATAGGAACAGCCTGTAAGGGCAAGCATTAGACTCAATATCGTCACGTTGACAATAATTTTCATGGCGCGATTATTTCTCTTCATTCGTTGAAGAAAATAAAAAGCCTACGTCGATCAAGCCCTTATGGTCGGGGAATTGAGCTGTTGCCTTTTCCCATAACTCCAAAGCTTTTTCTCGATCACCCAATGCCCAATGAACATGTATCAAATGCTCAATAATAGTCGGGTCATCCGGCATTTTTTCACTTGCCTTTTCTATCGCTTCCAAGGCTTCGTTCAGTTTACCCATCCGGAATAAAACCCAGCCAAGGCTGTCAAGATAAGCCGCTTCGTCTGGAAATTGCGTCAAGGCTAACTTGATAAGTGAAAGCGCTCTATCCAGTTCCTTGTTTTTGTCAGCAAGAACGTATCCAATAAAATTAGCCGCATCTGAATCGTTCGGTTCTCTTTCAAGAATTTTTTCTGCTACTTCTATGGCTTCCTTCCAATCACCCTGTTGTTCAAGCCTTGAAGCAAAATAGATGTTCAGAAAAGAATTTTCGGGAAATTTTTCAACACCTTTGCGTAAAATCTCTATAACCCTTTTATGCTGATCCATCTGTTCCAATACATCTACAAATATCAGATAGGATCTAAGATCGTCCGGCCTTTCCTCCAGTAATCGATCACAAATGTTCAAGGCCATATCATTATGATTCAATTGCAACAGACAATGGATGGCCAGGTCTGCTGACAAAGTTGAGATAGGCTTTTCTTCCAGGTTATTTTCTATCATTCTCAAGGCATCTCGGCATTTACCCTGTATTTGAAAGACAAGAGCCGTATAAAATGTCGCTTGACGATTATTTGGCGCTTTCATTACCGCCTGCAGAAAGTATTTTTCTGCTTTTTCGAAATTTTCCAAGCTTAAATATATTTCACCAATCGCTATCAAAGCGTCTATTTCAAAACGTGGGTCTTGTGCAACAACTTTTAGCAATTCGACCGCATCAGAAAATTTTCCTCGAGCTTTTAAAACATCTATATACAAATTTACAAAATCAACAGCTAATCCTCTTGTCTGATGAAGATAAGCCAGTATTTCTTCAGCCTCCTCATATCTGTCCAAGCGGAAATAACAAAGCGCTAAGTTGAACATTGCTTCAAAATCATCTGAAGATATTTTCAGGTAGTTGTTATATATCGTGATTGCTTCTTCAAAATGATTCGATTCAGCATTGGCTAATGCAAGCACCTTTAAAACATCAGGATTCGGGATTGTATCATCTTCAAGCAATGAATTAAGCATATCTATAGCTTTTTCAGCATTTTGTTCATGGATAAAAAGACGTGCCAGATCGATTTTTATAGCAGCATCATCGGGATTCCTATCAATCAGCTTTTCCAAAATAGCTGTCGCCGCCCTAAATTCTTCGGTTTCTATATAAATACTGGCCATCATTTTTTGTGCTTCAAAATGTGATGGATCAAGCTCTATTGTTTTAAGAAATGCACCTTTTGAAAGCTCCAGCATGTTGCCGGCAATTTCAGGACTCTGAGCTCTCAAAGCAAGGTCTAAGTAAAACTTGGCATATTGAAAGTTTAAATCACTATTTTCAGGAAACCTAATTAAAAGATCATCGAAAATAGTAATCGCCTCGGGCACCAATCCGATAAAACTCAGATAATGAGCCTGTAATATTGATTCGTAAACATTCTGATCAAACAAATCAGCTTTTTCAGTTGACGGCATTTCCGATGTTTCAATTGACAGCCGTTTCGGCGTAGACAGACAGCCCGTAAACACCATGCCAACTAATAAATAAACAAATAATTTTTCGATCAAACTCATTCCGTTCTGCCCTGATATATTCCGCTGAATGACAGGATACGCTCTCGAACCTGGTTCAACTGTTTACGTCTTTCTGCGTTCAATGTTGCTTGAATTGCCATATTTAAAACCCTCAAACACTCCATTATAGCATTACCAACACGATTTTCTTTGATCAACTTCAAAAATATTTCTGGCTGGATGAGCAGTTTTTCAGGTGTTTGAGCAAAAGGTTCAACCAATGCATATAAATAGTCATCTTGGGGTCTTTCATGTTGAATAACCGGATAATTCAACTCAGGATAAGTCGGTGTTTCAAGTAATCCTTTCAACACAATACGGTCAAGAGAACCCATTTTGATCCGCCTTGTATAAACGGCAGTTGAAGGATAAGGAATAAGTGATGGTGAATTTGGCAGAATACGAAAAGAATTTGGATAGGTTGTGCAAAGCGTGTCCAGAAAAAGAAGTTCTTCTATGAACTCAGGCCAATCAGTTTCAGCATCCGTAACAATCCAATAGTGGTATCCAACCAATCCGAATCGATCGATGTCCGCACATATCTGTGTGATCGATTCTGAAGACCCTGGCTTTCCCAAACGTTTCAATCGTTTCGACATAAAAGCATCTGTTCCGACCCACAATAAAGGTTTGGCATCCACAAAATAATCGCGTTTTTGGATTTGCGTGAAAAATTTTTCTCTTAACGATTCAGAACTCAAAGAATCGATCGATGTTTGAATACCCCACAGTCGAAATCCCGTTGACCGGCACATATCCAAAATTCTCAGCGCCCGATCCGGATCCAATAAAATATCATCATCATTAATATTGATTGTATAATGATCCGGTTGAATTTGCTTTTTCTTCGCTGAGCTGTCCAGCAATCCATACATCCATGTTAAATGTTTCCGGACAACGTAATCAGGGTAGGTGCGCATTTTCTTACCATGAACGTGCGAACAAAAAACACACGATCTTGGGCAACCACGTGATGTCGAATATTCAAAACCGACAGCAGGGTCCGGGTCATTATCCTGATCGATCGCCAGTTCAATATCGTCAAAATTATTAATAACCGGCGCCAGTTGAAATTCGCCGGAAACCGCCCAGGTTTCCCCTTGAGTATAAAGCCCTTCCATATCAGCCATTTTAATCAGTGTCGTAATACTTGGCTTCGTCAGCTCAGCAAAAAACGTCTCCAGGAATTTCGGGAAAGTTTCTTCTACTTCCCCTCGTAAAAAAGCATTAGCCTGATCACAATGAGCCGCTACGTAGTCAGGCATAAGCGTGACCATTGGCCCTCCTAACACTATCGGCAAGTCACTGATTTTTCTAATTCGTTCAATCAATTGAATCGTCTCAAAAATGGTGTCCTCATACACACCAATCCCAACACAATCACAGTTTTTGACAAAATCCAGCGAGTCTGATGCTGCAATTACAGGTCTATATCGAACGAGATGTTTAGCCTTTTTTAGCGCTCCCATCACGATTTGTGCCGATGATGGCAAGCCTAAACTATTCCAGCGTCTATCCCCAGGATTCCGTATATTGATCAGTGTAACAGAAATAGAATGCTTATGCGAAGCTATCGGCGAATATTCTGAAACACGATAGGCAAATAGTAATTCCGGTAAGTTATCGATATTTAGATGAATGTTTTGACGCGCTTCGGTCATTAAGATTTTTTCTTTTGTCAGGTTTTGCTCAAGCTTTTTAGGATTATCAGATATGATAACTGGTGTTTTTGAAGATGTTTGACTGTTTGTTTCAAATATTCCGTTTTTCTTCAAACATCTGAAAAAATGTATGGGAGCGCCTTTTTCGGATAGCCAGGAAATCGTTTCCGGATTAAAAACTTTTAACACATATTTCCCTGAAGGAAATTTCGATACTTGGTCAATGGTTATATTTGGGTGTAACAACATATTGGTGATTACTTTTTGTTATTGGTCAATAGGACAGTGTCCGTATTGACTATTGAGCGCTCAGGATAAAAACCGCCTTTAACAAACACGCATGGATAAATCCAGGTTTCGCGGCCGATAAGTGAACCAGGGGCAATCACGGAGTTGCATCCTGTTTCGACTCCATCCCCCAATATTGCCCCAAATTTTGCAAGATTTGTCGAAAGCTTTTCGTTGCCGACGTTCACGTCAATTTCTGGAAATAGTTGTTTTTGTTTCTGTTCCAGCGATCGGAATCGCAAATTGGCTAGCCGGGTGCCGGCGCCTAAGTTGACATGGCTTCCGATAATACTATCGCCAATATATGCAAAATGACCCGCTTCACTATGATTCATTAAAACAGCTGATTTTACTTCAGAGGAATGGCCAATAGTGCAGGAATCACCGACAATCACGCCACCTCGGATATAAGACCCTTGACGTATTTCCGTTTTTCTACCGATGATCAAAGGTGGTTTAATCACCGCACCTGGTTCAATCGAAGAACCTTTTCCAATCGCAATCTGAACATCTGAAAACACCGTGTCTTTTTCTGCAGAAAAGCCTTTTACGACGAAAATAACAGTCTCACTTTGATTGTCTCGAGTAATCCAGGTCTGGCTTTGAAAATTTTCTGATAGAGATTGCGTACTTTTTATACCATCAAAAAACGTTTGACATACTGGGTAAATTCTATTTAAACCGGTCCAAACAGGCTGGCGCTTTTGGAACAAGCTGGTTATTAAAGGATTGTTCGGGAGTTCAAAAAAGAATTCAAAATCTATCCGGTATGGTTGCGTCATTATATTTCTCCTTTTCCCTTTCGAATAACAACCAATTCCGATTGAGTCATGTCCAAAACCGTCGTATGAGCAGGGGTTATAAGCCCACCATCGATGATAATGTCCAAATGTATGCCAAAAACGTCACGAATCTGTTTGGGGTCTGCCAGAAACATGCCATCGACTTTTGCCGTCGTCGATATGATCGGATTTCCCAACTCACAGATTAACTGATTGCAGATGGCGTTATCCGGAACACGTATTCCAACTGTCGCCCGCTTTGTTCTAAGTATTTTAGGGACTAATCGAGTTGCGTTAAGCACAAAGGTATAAGGGCCTGGAGTTACTTTTCGCATGTATTTATATGCCCAATTACCCACATTGGCATATTGCGCAAGATTGGACAAATCTGCACAGAGAAAAGAAAAAGGTTTCTGCCGATCCCGATTTTTTATCTGATGTAATTTATCTACGGAAGCCACTTCGTAAACATTACAGCCTATGCCATATGTCGAATCTGTCGGAAACGCTACCAAGCCGCCTGACTTCAATTTTTCAACCACCTGTTTGATACGTCTAGGTTGAGGATTCAAAGGATTTATTTCCAATATTTGACAGCTCATCTTTGTTGTTTTTTATATCCCCAATGAAAAAGAATACCGTGCGGATAATCGTAACGATAACCCTCCTACATCTTTCTCACTAAAATAATAACTCAAATCGCCTGATCCAATAATATCAGGATACGATGAATACTCTGATTCAACCAACAGGCTAAATGAATTATTTATCAACCATTCCACTCCTGCCAGAGCCAAAAACCCTAATCCGCTTTTAGAAGAACCTTCTGTTTCTTTGAAGCTACAATAACCTATGCCAAGCCCCCAATAAGGTGTAACAGGGATTTCGAGTGGAAGATACCGACATAAATTCAGAGTTATCGGCAATAATTCAAACGTGATCTTCTCACCAGTTTTCTCCCATCCCCCCCTTCCATCCGGCCAAACTCTTACGCCGTCTCCATCAATACTGTCAACAGCCAAACCCACTTTCCAGTAGTCGGAAAGTTTTAGGGCAATCTCCGCGCCCAGCATTAGTTCGCCATTATTTGCATAAATGACGTCATAGGTCTTCGACCAATTCGGCAGTAAATAATACCCTGCTCTGGCTGTAATTGAGACCTGAGGATAAGATTGTGCGTCTATATTGTTGATAGGGAAGATCAATAGAAGAGCTAAAACAATAATCTGTCTCATTAGTTAGCCCCCCATCCATAACCTCGTTTGACGATTGTCGGAATGTCGATCAGTCCATACCCGTATTTTTCATCGAAACCTTTTGGCCCAAGATCCAAACTGGTCTCTTTGATTGCCTGCAGAAACTCATCAGGCCCCCCGCCCATGCGCGATACAAACAAAGCGGCTGCCGCTGAAACATGTGGAGTTGCCATAGATGTGCCTTGATAAAAATAATATCCGAATTTTTGAGGGTTCCCCTTCGCGATAGTTTGTTGAAGAATCCCATCTGGATAGCCATCTTTGTTTTGGTCCACATTGATATCTCCGCCCGGAGCCACACACGTCAACTCAGGCCCATAATTCGAGTAGTAGGCATTTTTTTTGTCATAACGAATAGCTCCCACTGCAATACATTGATTAAAAGCAGCTGGGTAAGACACTCCACCGGTATACCAGGTTTCATAAGCGTCATTGCCGGATGCCGCCACCAGGATAACGCCTTTGTAATAAGCATACGCAATCGCATCCCGGACGACTTTTCCACCATCGCTGCCAATAGGGAATCCAAGGCTCATGTTGATGACCTTTGCCCCATTATCAGCAGCCCAACGAATACCCTGCGACAGCGTTCCAGAAGACCCCACCCCTTTTGAATCCAACACCTTAACCGGCATCAACGTGCTGCGATAAGCCAAACCGGCAACGCCTATACCGTTGTTAGTCGCTTGAGCAATAGTGCCGGCAACATGCGTTCCATGACCTTCATCGTCATTGGCATGACTGGTGTTATCAATAAAATTGTACGGATGCGTAAAGGCAATTCCAACCAGGTCGGGAGCAATGGTGTATGAACCATAATTTTCATAAGCTATACCGCTATCCAAGACTGCGACCACAACTTCACTTTTTCCCCCATTAGTCAATAGCCAGGCGTTTTCTGCACCAACATGCCTGAAATTCCATTGCATGGAATAATAGGGGTCATTGGGTATCTTGGACATATAACACAAGTAATCGAATTGAGCGGATTCAACCGAGGGAAGCTGTTGGATATCCGATAAAAACTGCTCAACAGTTTTATCCGAGGGAACAGGAATCTGAACATAATCCGGCACAATCATATTGATCAAAGCCGATTGATTTACCCCTGCGCTGACTAATTCATGAACCAAACCAATTTGACCGCTCTCCTGTCGGTACTTAACCAATATTCTATCTGCTCGATAAGCCCATTCCCCCTGCTTTCGAACAGTTCTTTCAGAACCCGAAACATGAACAGCCAGATCGTATCCGTCAATTATTCCATCTCCATTATAGTCATATTTCGCATTATAGCTGTCATCTCCAATTCGCGACTGAAAAGATCTGTCAAACCCGTTTGCCACCATTGGCGGGACAAATAACCAGGCCAAAATTAATGTCAAAATGATCTGTCGCCCTGCCATATTTATTTCCTTTCAAAGCCAAACCGTGCTCATTATAAGTCTTGATTTCATTTTTTTTCAATTAAATCGGTGTAATTGTATTTACCCACCTTGCATGGTATAGACAAATTCAGGGGGTTTTATCATTATGAATGAGGAGCAAGCGTCATCTCTCTTCCTTGAACTTTTGAACATTATTCGGACTCTGCGGAGTCCGACCGGTTGTCCTTGGGATCGCAAACAAACACATCAAACTCTGATTCCTTATATGCTGGAAGAAGCCCATGAAGCTGTCGCCGCCATTGAAGAAAACAACATGGCCGCCCTGGCGGAGGAACTCGGTGATGTTCTGTTGCAGGTCGTATTACATGCCGAAATAGCTTCTGAACGTTTAGAACAAGGTCTGACTGACGGATTTGATATCCAAACAGTATTAAAGGCCATAAACTCTAAGTTACGGTATCGCCATCCACATGTTTTCGATGATTTAAAAGTTGAAACCAGCCAAGAAGTTGTTGAAAACTGGACCAAACTCAAATATCTCGAGCATAAAAGTGATTCAGATGAATCCATTTTAGATACGGTTTCCACTGCCCTGCCGCAACTCACTGCCGCCTGGAAATACCAGGTTCAAGCGGCTCTTACCGGTTTTGATTGGGATAACATCGAAGATGTTTTGTATAAAGTTGAAGAGGAATTCCACGAATTAGTGTACGAGATCAAACACGACGAAGGTAAGGAACGGATCGAAGATGAAGCAGGGGATTTGTTGTTTGCCATCGTAAACCTATGCCGATTTTTGGATGTCAACCCTGAAGACGCTCTGCGTAAGGCGAATAAAAAATTCAAACATCGGTTTACTCGTATTGAAAAGCGTTTGGGTGGAGCTGAAAAGATGAAGTTGATGAGTGTAGAAGAACTCGATTTGGAATGGGATAACGTCAAGCAAGAGGAGACTGAGTAGGCAGTCAGTGGATTTCTACGGGTTCGAGTTCAACCCGATTTCTGCCACGTTCTTTTGCTCGATATAATGCTTCATCAGCAACCGCAATCAGAGTGGCTGCATCAGCGCCATGCTCTGGAAAACATGAAATTCCGATACTGACGGTTATATTCAATATTTGATCACGTATTTTAATCTTTTGCTGATCACTTGCTTTCCTGATTCGTTCCGCAATTTTCACTGCCATTTTTGGTTCACATTGTCTCAGTACAATGGCAAATTCCTCGCCTCCATACCTGGCGACAATATCGATTTCCCGAGCGTGTTGTTTCATCACCTTTGCTAGATGTATCAGGACCTGATCACCAGCTTGATGACCAAAAGTATCGTTGAACCTTTTAAAATGATCGATATCCAGAAGCAGCAGACAAAATCTCATTGGCTCGCGACGAGAAATAGCAATCAATTCCGACATCCGTTCCTGAAAGCGTCGGTGATTATTCAATCCCGTCAAACCATCGGTTTCGGCCAGTTTTTGAATTTTCAGCAGATTTATAACATTTTCCAAGGCAACCCCCAGTTGAGCTGCCAACATCGCAAATGCGTCCTTATCTATTTGAGTATAATAATTTTTTCTTGTCGAGCCTAAAAATAACATACCTTTTAGATTGTTTTGCATCGGCAAGGCGACAAACATCATGCTGTTCAGATCAATTCTTGGTTCACCAGCATAAAAAACAGGGATTCGATCATTTCGCATCTCTTCATACGTCGGAATCAGCACATCGTTTTGCGATTGCATGAGTTTACCGGATAGGGAATCTGATTCAATTTCAGCTCCGATCATCCTGGTCAACGTTTCGCCTTCAGCATGTTCAATTGAGCCTGTTCCTCCTTCGTGCGGAACAACAACAGCAACCTCTTCACTTTGTTTGAACATATTACTTATCTGAATCAGTTTTTCGAGACGCGTTTTTAGATCGAGTTTTGTCTGTATCATGTCCCTGACAGCTTGATAAAACCCTCCCATATATCCGGCATAAAGGTCTTTTCGTAAGAATATCCGGTAGGTCATGATGAGACTGGCTGCCAAGTTTGAAAACATCGCTAAGATCTTGTCTTCATTCTCACCAAACGAAATATTGACTTTAGAATCAACGACAAGTAAGCCTTCCACTTTGTCATTGATCAAAATGGGATGGACAATACAAGACTGTATTCTCTCCCCCCCAGCATAGTACTCAGGAGTTTGTCGTTCTTTAGGCACCCGATCATATTTCAGCTTTTTTCCATTCTTATAAACATGAGACAGAATACCTGGGACAGTTGGATCGATGACTGTGTTAGGTTCGAAAAAGCGAGATCTGGTTTTATATGCTTGAATTTTTAAAGTATTGTCACGCTCATCCAAACAGAAAAATATACAGGAATAAAAGGAAACCATCGTATTGATGATTTCAGTGAGTTCCGCTAGAAGCTCGGATAATTTGAATTCGTTTGCTGCTGATTTAACGAAACGTGTCTCTGTATCTAGATCTGGAATTTCATCCGACAGCAGATTTTTCTCAGCTTGGGACCGAAACTCATCAATTCTTTTCAATGTCCCATCATATCTGGCCAAGATAGATTCTTTTTCTCTAGATTGAACCCGTGTCAATAACGCTAAAGCTATACAGAAGATTGCCAACCAGACAAACTGATTAATGGATATAAAGCCGCCCCAAGCGCTGGATCCTGTCAAGCAAACCAGAATCACTGAAACAGTGACAGCTTCTTGGAAACGAAGACTAAAAAAAGCGAACAATACTGTTACATAAAGCAGAGGAAATATGTCAACAGCTTGTAATGCATAGATTTGCCAGATGGTGCCTATCGCCAGAGGGAAAACCCATTGAAAACGGAACTCGTCGGCTTGGCCTCCTAGGACTAGTTTGAAGAAGGAGTAAATACAAATCGAGGTGACTACGATAAGCCAAAGGGGATGAAGCGCAAGTGGGTGTCCTATTATAAAAGAAACACACAATACAATAACGGCAAATCCTGGGATAATGTGTTCAATTGAATGAATAGCGCCAGATTTCAAAGTCTGTTACACTCAATTACCGTTCATGCTTTTCCTGTTCAGTTTTACAGTGAATACAAAGGCTTGCGACCGGCCTCGCTTCCAACCTTTTTATATCGATATTTTCACCGCATCCCTCACACAACCCATATGTTCCATTTTTGATTTTGAGTAGACAGGCATCAATTTTTTGAACCAGTTTCAGCTCCCGATCACGTATTCTCAAAAGAAAATTTCTATCCGCCTCTTTGTTAGCCAAATCACCATAATCACCTTTGCGAGATAATTCTTCTGATAACGATTCCGATATTGCATCACTGGTTTCATGTAGCAGTGTGTTTTTCCATTCCAACAGTTTGTTTTCAAAATATTCAAGCTGTTTTTTATCCATGAAAATACCCTCCGAATTAAATCCGCAGTAATCAAGATGAATGATTCTATTCAGGTCATCTTAATGTGTCAAGAACCTGAAGGATTAAATTCAATTTCATCCGAAATATAATCATGCTAGACTGCTTTTGTGAAAATTTCAGATCAGAAACGAAAGATATATTTATTCTGTGCGACCTTTATCGCTTCGTTTGCGCTTTTTCTGTTGTCATCTCCATCCGATGCTGTCTCCGGCGCTAATACCGGTGAACTCATTGCAGCCGGCGATACATTGGGTATCGCACATCCAACTGGATATCCTACCTGGACATCGATCGCTCACTTTTTTACAAATACAATCCCGCTTGCGGATAAAGCTTTCCGTACCACCCTTTTTTCCATAGTCATCGGATGCCTGACTCTACTGTTCACCTATGCCATTCTTATATCGCTCTTCAGAAGCAGTTGGTTTGTTCTGCCCATACTGGCGGCTGTTGCCGTAGAACCTCTGTTCTGGATTCAATGTGTCTCTGTTGAAGTTTACGGATTTCAAATCCTCCTAACCACGATATTTCTTTACGCTCTTGTCAAAAACAGAACAACTGCCGACGTCCGCTTTGCTTTTCTTGCCGTTTTTACCATTGCCTTGGCTCTGACCAACCATTTGATGTCCATTTTTTTCTTACCCTTGCTTCTGTTAATCGACTCCAAACACTGGACTTCGATCAAACACCGGCGACACTTTATAACCACAGGAGTTTTGTTGTTCATTTTAGGACTGGCTCCTGTTCTCTATCTGCCAATACGCGCCGCTGGCAAACCTCTGTTTTGCTGGCACAATCCGTCTGATTTTCGCGCTTTCATCGCACATATCACCGGAAGACAATTTCACGGCCTTGCAACCGGATTCACTCTGGAATTGCTGCTTTCACGTCTGGGATCGATTCCCAAAGAAATTCAGACGCCTATCCAATTCCTGTTCTGGCTGATCGGAATCCCAGGACTGATTCTTGCCCGAAAATCTTTCTCGGGGAAAGTTGAGCGCAATGCTGTGGAATTGTTTCTGATCGGTATCATTTTATTTCCTCTTGTTTACCCTATTCACGATATCGATTCTTACTTTTTGCCATTTGTTTGGTTGCTGTATATTGCTTCCAGCTTACTTCTATCACGTATCAAAATTTCCGTCTTAAACAAAAATCACTCTATAGATATTCTCACCGCTGCACTGATCGCTGGAATTGGCATTACCTTTTCTCTTCCTGAAGTCCGATTGCTGAAAAAGACACTATTGCGAAGTTACGGAAAACTAATGCTCGCTTCTGTGCCCGGTACAAGCACCTTTTATTATCAGGGCGATACGGCGATGAACAGCATCGCTCTATTGACGGCTGTCGAGCGTTTTGCTGATGACCTAGCGCTGGTGGATAGAGGTCAAAACCTTCAGCCGATCTCATTCGGTCGAAAGCGACCTGCAAAAGACGCAGTTGCAACTTCGTTTCGGTTTTTTCAGGAGTATCCGGTATTCAGCCCGAATGGAATGGCTTTTATTTCCCGCGATTTTCAGTATCGGTCGGAGGACATCGTCAATCTAAGCAAAAAGCTGCTATTGAACCCTTTAGCGCCGAAAAGCCGCTGGAACCCTTATCGTAATGAGCTGCAAAATCAGGTGTTATTGAATCTGGCAGACAATGAACTTGAATTCGGCAACTGGGATGATGGTATCCGCTATCTGAAAACCGCTTTCGAACACGCAACGACAACTGAGTTCAAACGTTATGTCGCTCTAACGATGGCGGAACGCGGCCAAATCGACCTGGCCATCGAAATGAATCAACGCATACTGGAAAATGCTCCAAAAGACCGTTTAGCCCTGAATGCTGTCGCATCCTATCACTACCTTATCGGAACGGATCTGGAAACGGCGGAAAACTATGCTTACCGCAGTGTGCAGATAAAACCTCCGTTTCCTGACAGCGTGGTCACGTATTATCGAATTTTGCTGGCCGGAGGCAAGCTCGATACCGCCACCGAAATTGAAACGCAATACCCTCAATTTATCGACTCATCCTTGACCATGCAAAGGGAACTCCTCTCGCGTTTAGCCAGCAAAATACCTATCGATGTGCAGGCGGATTTAACGCCCACCCAAATAACGGAAATCCTCGATAAACTGCCACTGCCGGCTCTGCGTCACCATTATCGACTATTGATGATCAAAAAGCTGGTGAGCGGAGCTTTTACTCCACAGGATTTTATTCATTTTGCAGAGCTATCCGAAAACCTGGGATACACAAATGCGGCGCTCTACCTTTTAACGCATTACACCGGCCACTATAACGCTGATGATTATCGCGACATCGTGAACCAATTGCAGAAAAAGTGTTTTAACTTGTCATTGGTAACCCAGTAACATTTTTTGTTTGCTTCCTTTTATCCGTAACAACTCAAATTCGCTCCGACCCTTTCAAACCGGACACGGGTGTCCGCATTTCGGACAGTTCGGACTGTAAAAAACATATAATCTTTATATTTCAACAGGTTATATTTGAACAAAATACGGCATCTCTCTTGCTCTATACAGGGATGATTTCAGGCATCGAGGAGGAAATGAGATGTTAGCGAAAATTCAAACCAGTTCAATTTTAGGCGTTGATGCTCAACCGGTATTGGTTGAGATTTTTATTCGATGGGGTCAATTGCCTTGTTTTCTTACGGTCGGTCTTCCGGATACGGCAGTTCGGGAAAGTAAGGAGCGGATTTTTGCCGCTTTGAGTCATTCAGGGTATCGTGTTCCGCCGGCCAAAATCACGATCAATCTGGCTCCGGCAGATGTTCGGAAAGAGGGTTCTTCTTTCGATTTGCCTATAGCGGTCGGCCTTTTATCAGCGATGGAGATTTTACCCGATCGTGAATACCCGGACACACTGATCATTGGGGAGTTATCTTTGGATGGTGATATTCGATCGGTTCGAGGTGTTCTACCTATTGCCGCCGGCGCCAAAAAACATGGCTGGAAACGCATGATAGTTCCGATTGAAAATGCGCCGGAGGCATCTTTTGTCGATGGTTTGACGGTTTATGGAGTAAAAAACTTACTGGAAGTCATTCAAATATTGAATGGCGAAAGAACAGTTAAACCTTTCGACAAAACTCTTTTTCAGAATCGAGAGATCGAGCGTAACACCGATATTGATTTTTTCGATGTCAAAGGCCAAGAGCATGCGAAGCGTGCAATAGAAGTCGCTGCCGCCGGAGGCCACAACATTATTCTGATCGGGCCTCCCGGTTCAGGTAAAACCATGTTGACGCGGCGTCTTCCGACGATTTTACCCGCGCTGTCTTTGGAAGAAGCGCTTGACATATCCAAAATACACTCGATTTCCGGTCTGATCGATCCTGGGCAGGGGTTGGTCTTTACGCGGCCGTTTCGAGCGCCTCATCATTCGATATCGGATGCGGGGTTGATCGGCGGCGGCAGTTATCCGATGCCGGGGGAGGTCAGTCTGGCTCATCACGGGGTATTGTTTTTAGACGAAATGCCGGAGTTCAGACGTCATGTTCTGGAAGTCATGCGGCAACCGCTCGAAGACGGTGTTGTCACATTGACGCGGGCTCTGGCATCAGTGACCTACCCGTCCCGCTTCATGCTGGTCGGAGCAATGAACCCCTGCCCATGTGGTTATTACTCACATCCGGAAAAAACCTGTTTGTGCAGACCGGATATCATCGCTAAATATCTGGGTAGGATTTCCGGGCCGTTGTTGGATCGCATCGATTTGCATATCGAGGTCAACGCGGTCAAATTCAGTGATCTGCAGGATCGCCGAAGAGGAGAATCTTCCAAATCCATTCGGGAGCGGGTGGAGGCGGCTCGAAAGATTCAGCAGGCTCGGTTTTCACAGTCGGCCTCGTTAAATGGCAACCTAGCATCCCATTGTAATTCACATATGTCATCCCGAGAAATCCGGACTTATTGCAAACTCAATAGTGACGGGTATCGTTTGATGGAACACGCCATGAAAAGGCTGGGGCTGACCGCTCGGGCCTATGACAGAATATTGAAAGTCGCCAGAACCATTGCCGATCTGGCGGATTCCGAAACCATCGAATCGCATCACCTTGCAGAAGCCATTCAGTATCGTGCGCTGGACAGATCGCACTGGACACACGCGCATACCTACTGAATTTATTCCTCCTCCCTCCTCCTCATTACCATTAACCCTCCAACCGGCACGCCAACCCGGCGTGCCGACCTTTTTGGAAGAAGAAATAAGGGTGATGAAACGCTGTAAATTACCAAACAGGCATATAAGAAGATCGTTCACACTATCTGGAAACCCAAAACCAAATTGCAAACATTACTTGACACTAACAACGACCGGATTTATTGACATTGTGATCAGGCTATTCCCGATTGCCATTTAACGTGGGATTTAACATGCTAAATAGGGTGGGACGTGATAATTGCCAAAGGAAAAATCAAGAAACAGATCAGTATCTTATTCACTGTTTCTTTTCTTGCAGAATAAAGATGTTTTTCCTGATCGAGCCTTCATCTACGTTTTTAGATTTGGTTAATAATGCTGTTTCCAGATTTACGAGCATTTTAAATCTATCGTGACCGCTACTTGCATGACCATCAACATTACATCCGTGTAATTCGTCAAAATTTGGATACGACAGAACAAGCCCGCTTTTTAAAGAACCCACTACTGATCCACTCCGAGGATCTACAATGTCAATATCTACCATAAGCTCTATTTCACCTTCTGTTTCTGGGAAAAAAACTTTTGCCAATTTTGACTCATATAAATAGCTGCGGATATAATGATGATGTGTGCGTAAAAAGTAATTTTCAGGAAAATCGATGTTGTATTTTCAAGGGTTTGCGAAGGGGATTCGAGCTAAAAACAGGGTTTTTACATTTGCATCAATGATCAGTAGAAGCCAATATATCAGATGTATTTTAAAATTTTTCATAACCTCTCCTTTTTACTCGCCTTTTTCATCATGTCCTCAAGATTTTCTTTTATTCGAGCAGGAGTGAAGTGAGGTGGTCAAGTAAAAACGGACAGAATCATTAAATGTGACAATTTCATGGCTAAACCGATGGTTCATTATTACTTCTAACACAACGAATCTGTCGAATCATGAAAAGTATCGGGATTAGCAAATGCAGAAGAGATGCCCCCAAATAAGCTACTATTTGAAACGTTTCGAACGGCGCTGCAAAGAGATGTTTCCTTGTGTAAAATATGAAAAACAAGTGAAAGCCTATTGTAAAGTAACAAAACATCACAAGCATGCTATTGGGTTTATTCCAAAAAGCGATCCCAAACGAAATGAGAAGCAACCATAGCAAACCCTCTGAAGCAGATAGCCAAAACGGATAGTCTAAGTATTCTTCGTCTGATACGTAGCTTTCATTTGATTGAGAGACATAAGTAATGACATCAGGCAAGTAAAACAACAAAGCCATGATGGCACAAAAAAGAATCATAGCACCAAATTTAACAAGCTCTTTTGTATTTCGTTTTTCAGGTGTTGGGCTTATCCCATTCGTCCTCCTTTGCCGTTTGTCAGAAAGCCTCACCTCCTGAAGCATTTCTTTCGTTTCCGGGTCGATGGATTTTGTAAAGCGGCAAGATAACCGGCCCGCGCTTCCGAGCGCATAAACCACATTATAGCTCCAATCAGCGCAGGACCGAATAGAAACAGAGCATCACAAAAACCGACCCCCTCATTTTTCTCATTTTTACCTGATCGCAGTGAATCAATTAGATCGATAAAATAACTTATGATCAGCGTTACTATAAGAAATTGCGCATACACATATTTTGTGAACAAAGCGATAAGCAGCAATATTCCAGTTGTGATTTTAGATTTCTTGCCCGTTCCCGCCGCCGCTAAAAGTGTCAATACCGTAATAAATGCGCCTTGCATTTCGAGCATCGGTTGTGCTGCGTACAGTGTCATCATTGGGGAAGTGATAGACAGAACCAAGGCAATCAAACCGGCGGTCCACGCAGCTCCTGGCGCTGCACTCTTACGGGCCGCCCATATCGTCGCAGCGATTGTCCCCACCCAGAAAATCAACGACAATAAACGAGACGATAAAAAAGATGGACCGCCTATGAAAAATAAAACGGCAAGAATCCACGAATGAAGAAACGGCCACAAATTCTGCGATTTCGTGGCAATTACAAAAGCTCGAAAATCATGATTTTTTAGCGCTGATTAAATATTCAAACCATTAAGGCTATGGTCGGCTCCATCCCATGTCGGCGGCCCTTGCGTCAAAATGAGGGCTTTGTAATTTATCAAGCAGGTTATTGCGAGGATGCCTATTATTATGACCGAAATTAATGATCTGTTTTTGTTTGCAATAGGGTTAAGACTAATCATTAGGCTTATGTTAATTTATCGAGACGAAAAGAGTCAGACCTTTAATAATAGCCGTTGCATCCAGTTCCAGGTTCACCTTCGAGGTTCCGTTCATGTCCGGTGCGTATTTCTGCAATCTTTCGAGGAGTTCCAGGTTGCTTACCGGCACATAAGAAGTCGAAAGTACGGCCCGACACTCGCGCCCGTCCATCCGGACCAAGAATTCCTTGTCCTGGGAGAGCTTTTGGAGCCATCGGTTCACGTTCTGCGCCCGAAGATCTACGAGATCATCATCGCACCGCCGGAGGTATCCGGCCTGCACGCCGATCCGGTTCGCGAGCGTATTGAGGGCCTGGGATTGCAACGGCGATGAATTCATGAATCCGCTTAACTTCATCGTGCCGTCCGGGTTCATCCGGATCTCGGATACTGGCAATGTCATGTCGAAGAACCGCTTTTCCCTTTCCCGCAACGTCTCGATTGCTTCAGATATGCTGATCAGTTTCATGCTGCCACCTCCTTTACGTGGAACTGCCGCATCCCGGAATTTCCTTTCCATTCGATGCATTCCTGAAGATACTCGCAGTCCGTGCACATCCAGTTTGGCGTCGGGAAGAAGATCCCGGTGCAGATTCCCTGCAACACGGCATTCGCGACATTGAACAGCCGGACATAATCGCTTTCCGTCCGCTGCACCTTGAAGCTCACAATTCGCGTCTGCTTGGACTTCGTGATGTTGTCCAGCCTGATTCCCGGCTCGATCCGGTCGAACAAGTAGCGGAACGCGTAGCTATACGCAGTGAGCTGAAGGCTGGCGTTCACCGTGCTCTCGTCCATGACACGCGCCGATGTCTTGTGCTCGACAATGGTATCGTCGGATTCCAGCAGGTCGATCACGCCCTTCAGATCCATGTCGAGTATTTCGCCAGTTTCCGGATTCACAAGTGGAATCCTAAACTCTACTTCTACGTCCAGCGGCTTTTTTTCCGGAAGATTCTCCATGTACTTGAGGATCATCCTCTGGCCGGTTTCGGTGAGTGAATCATGGTTCTGTCCGTCCTTGAACCGAACGTTTTGAAACTTCCATGCGTACCAGTCTGCCTTGAATATCCGGGCAACTTCTTCCTCGGAGATTTTCGGAGCATGATCTATCCGCCGGCGATGGAGCCACTCAAGCGCGGCATGGAAAGAGCTTCCGAATGCCAGCGCAGCAGGCTTGAATTTCGGCTCGATCTCGTCGATGTAGGAAAACCTGTATTTCAAGCTGCACATCATATACAAGTTGATTTGGCTGACGCTGATGTAATCACGCATCAATGCCTCCTTTCTGCTTGGCTGGCAGGGAAATTATCCCGTGCCAGCCCGTTTCGATGTTTGCGGTTACGCCGCCTGCTTGACCATGTCGTCGATCAGCTTGCTCGCCTGGGACTTCGTCACGTCGTTGAGATCATTGACTTTGAGGATCTGGATCAGGGTCGAAAGTGCTTCGTCGCCCTCGATGCCCCTCTCAGCGAGCAGCCGGAACAGATAACGCCGCTGGGATTCGGTCATCGCGCCGTTCTTCTTCCCGCTGTTCTGTTCCCGCTTGAACTGGCTCGGAATAACGGAACCGTTGGAGCAGTTTCCCTTGTTCGCCTGGATGACGCTTTCCGGGAGTGTCGAAGCGGGTCTTCCGTTCCCGTTCGTCCGGCTCTCAAGCTGGCGGGACACGGCTGCTTCCGCCTCCTTGAACAGGTAATCCGCGACTTCCGCGATGTCGTTGAACTCGGTGTCGCATTCCATGGAGACCGTGAAGGTCTCGTTTTCGTAGTCTCCTGTGGAGACCTTCTTCGAGAAATTGGTCAGGATTCTCATGGCTTTTACCTCCTTTCCTGACAGGTTCGGTTACACAGCTTTATTGCTGTCGATTGGGTTATTTATTTGTAAATGAGCGATATCACTCTGGTGATAGCCGATAAAGAAGTGTCCATGCTTGAAGTATGAACGCCTCTTCAACGGCCTCCTGCAATCTGCCGGAAACCCATTTCTTGCCGGGAATCCGGCAGATCTGACGACTCTGGCAAGTTTCGGTCATTAAGGACGCACTTATGGTGTTTCGGCGCCCCCAGGAAGCCCCAGGAGATTCCTCGCTGGCTCTCGGCAGCCTCTATTGATCCTGGCTTTCAAGAGTAAACGAGGAATGACTCTGGATCATTCGGGAATCAAAGCCATGGGACGGTCATAATCGCTGACAGCGCGATACCATATTGGCTCAAAGATGCTTGATGGATTTTCCAAGTTGATTCTGTCGAAGGTCGTGAACCAGAAGAAGCCGCTGCCCCTTCCGGAATCGCTGGCCTTTATTGTCGTCCTGATGAGGTTACCCATCCTCCGGTCGTTGGTCGTGACCGTCAGCACTCGGAAATTCCGCACGCCGTATCTGTCGACATAACCCTTATGCTTCCACCATTCATAATACCCACGCTGCTTCAGCTTGAATTTCCGATGCCCGATGGTTCCCCTGTCGATCTCCACATACGCGCACATCCTGCCCTTGGGAGTCTGGATGCACATGAACCCGTCCGGAACCAACGGAACCCGAACATGGTGGCCTCTGTCATTTTCAATGAAAATGGTGTCGCCAACAGCCCGATCCTGCTTCCAGAACAGGAAGTCCAGATCTTCACGATCTCGGCATGCGGCAAGGATCGCTGCCCTGAAGTCGTTTCTTCTCAGCGTATGGTGAAGCAGGAAGTAGTAGTTACGGCTGGAATCCACCCTTGATACTTTTCCCGGTTCTATTCCGAGCTGTTCTGCAATCAATCTCCGGCCATGCGAGCCGACAACGTATATTGACGGGGGTGAACCTTCGCCAACGAATAACGGGAGATCAACTCGATCAAGCAATCTGTTTTGCCAGAGCAGGTAAAGCCTGATCCTGGCTGTTTGAAGGTTTGAGTTGATCATGAGCGCGACCTGCTTGGCCGTCGCGAACCTCAGCTCGGAGACGGATTTGACGATCTGGATGTCGCGCTCAGTTATTTTCATCCTCGGTGGGTTTACCGTGTCCCTCTTGAATCTTGATCTCCGCTTCTTTCTTCTTGTGAAAAGTGGGTTTCCATTCATTTTTCTGGATACCTTATGCCGAATGTCTTCGCGTAGAATTTCAGACGGGAGATGAATGAATCGGTTTTGGATCGAGGTATGATCGCGATGCTGTTCGCCCTTTCGGTTTCCCTGAGCGCCATACGGATCAATGGCCGGGGAACATTCGAGACGATTTCAAGGAATTGCTTCCAATTCTTCTCATTGAGTTGCTTCGCCAGGCTTTTTGCTTGAATGCGTGAGATAATTGGATAGAATCGATTTCTTTTTTTTTTCATTGTCGTTAGTTTTGTTTATCCACAAGGAAATGTGGCTGATTAGTAAGGTTTTACGGCAATCAGAGTCGTCCGTTGTTTCTTACTGGAAGCAGTCCGTCGTTGCGTCTCGTAACTTCTAGTTCATAAATACTTGGTTCTAGTTTCTTCCAAGTGGCACCGGTCAGTGAAATCTTGGAACGGAAGCGGGTTCCGTGTAAAAGCTGTGGACTATTGGCCTGTTTTTTCTTCCTTCTGGAAGTGGAAGATTGCGAGTCCAGAATGAGGCAGAATGCGGTAGTTAAGCGATGCGAACCGGCCGGACGGCGTTCGCTTTTTCTCAGCGATATCGATGATCGGCCTTCCGTTTAATCGGAATCTGCTGAGGGATCTTACACGATCCCAGGCTGACGTATGCGAAACCCCGATATCCCTCGCCAACCTTGCCTGCGATGGATTACATTTCCCGTCCTGGTTCATGTATGTTGCGAGAACGCACAAAGTCTTCCAGTCTCGGTCTGATATTGCCGAGAGCAGCCCGGACTTCCGGGCTTCTATGTAAAATTTGACGAATATTTTCTTGTTCTGGTCTTGCATGATTATTCGATCTGAGCGAATTAGATTACATAAATATTGCTCCGTAGAATGGACGAATTATTTTTTCCATTCCAAGTGCGCATGGGTAGCGGTGTAGGACTTGCTAGCTGTTGGGCGGATGAGCTTTCTGAGCTGAAATATCTTCCGGTCGGAAGCCCTCCTGAATGAGTTCATCCCTAGCGTCCCGGGCAAGGTTCGGAAACAACTGGTCGATCCTGGCGTTAAGCAGGAACTGCAACTTCAGAGCGTTCTTGAGATTCGGCGACTTGAACCCGGTTTCCCAGTAGCCGATTGCCACGGCTGTCTTGTGACCGAGAAGGCTTGCCGCCTTCTTGCGGTTCAGTCCGCGCAGCTTTCTGACAAGCGCGACTTGGTTTGGAGGATTTGGTTTTATGGGTTTAGTATTCATGGAGCATCCTCCGGATCTCCGGATTTATTAGGTCTCTTAATCCTACCAACCTGTCCACAGATACGCTCCCAAAATTGTTTCCCATGAGAAAAAAACCGTCGATCAAAGACGATTCTTTTATCTAAACTATGCGATTTTCCATGTGGATAACTCGGTCTGAATGTACCTTGACCCGGTACGTGGTACGGGTATTGTACGTACGTTTCTTTTCATCCCGCGCAGGTATTTCCACCTCAAATACTTCCAAAGAGAAGCAAAGTTGCCTGATCTTGCCCGGTATCTCCGTTATGCTGGAAGCAGAAGTAACTTCCAGCAAACAAAATGGAGATTTCAAAAAAGAAGCTTGAAGAATTCAAGCAAATTATCCGCGAAGACTACGGCCAGGAGCTTTCCGACAAGGAAGCATACCGGGTTGCCAACAAGGTGCTGACAATGTTCAGGATCATTTGCCAGCCCCAGCCTGAGGACTTCCGAAATAATCACAAACAAGATGCCTAAATATTTCGTTTACACGCGCAAATCGACCGAATCGGAGGACAAACAAGTCCTATCCCTGGAATCCCAGCAAAAAGAGCTGGATAGTTTTGTCGAGCGAGAGAAACTGGAAGTCGTGGAATATATCGAGGGTGAATCGAAGAGCGCGAAGCAGCCTGGAAGGCCGATTTTCGACAAAATGATCAAGCGGATCGAGAAAGGAGAAGCTGACGGGATCATTGCCTGGCATCCGGATCGGCTTGCTAGAAATTCCGTTGACGGCGGGAAAATTATTTATCTGCTCGATACAGGCAAGCTGAAAGAGCTGAAATTTCCGACGTACCGTTTCGAGAACGACTCCCAGGGAAAGTTCATGCTTAACCTGATCTTCGGCCAGTCGAAGTATTACGTTGACAGCCTGAGCGAGAACGTAAGGCGTGGAAACAAAACGAAGCTCGAAAAAGGCTGGCTTCCGGGCGTCGCGCCCATGGGATACCTGAACGATGTAAAAAACAAGACAATCGTGAAAGATCCAGAAAGGTTTCGGCTGATCAGAAAGATGTGGAATATGCTGCTTTCCGGCGCGTATTCCGTCCCTGAGATCCACCGGATAGCCTGCGATGACTGGGGCTTTAAGACGAAGAAGTTCAAGCGGACAGGCGGCAAGGAAATCAGTCGGAGCATGATTTATAGGCTGTTTGAGAATCCATTCTATTACGGGCTGATCAGACGCAATGGCGACACATACCAGGGAGCGCATGAACCGATGGTGACACTCGCCGAGTTCGAGCGAGTGCAGAGATTACTCGGAAGGGATGAACGTCCAAGATATGAAAAACATGATTTCGCTTATACAGGAATGATCCGGTGCGCCGAATGCGGTTGTCAGATTACCGCGAGCAATCACAAAAATCGGTTCGGATCTCGGTATATCTATTACCACTGTACAAAACGAAAAAAAGGAGCCAAATGCTCCCAAAAATATGTGCGATTAGAGGAATTGGAACGGCAGATCCTAAAAATACTGGACGATATTACGATTTCCGATCAGGTCAAGGATTGGGCTATCCAGTATCTGCGAGAGAAAAATGACAGCGAGATTATTGACCGACAGCAGATATTCAAAGCCCAGCAACGAGCTTATGCAGCCTGCCAGAAGCAACTTGACGAACTAACCCGGATGCGCCTGAGAGATCAGGTGAACGATTCAGAATATGCCTCCATGAAAAAGGAACTTTTATCGGAACTGATCAGCCTAAAAGAAAAATTGACCGATACGGAGCATCGGGCGAGTAGATGGTTTGAACTTTCAGAGAAGGCGTTTATATTCGCGAATGAAGCGAAAAAACGGTTCGAGACCGGATCATTCAATCAAAAACGGGAAATTGTCCAATCTCTCGGTTTGAACTTTTCATTGAAGGACGGAAAACTGCATGTACAACTGGAAATTCCGTACCTCATAATATCGAAAAAACCTAAAAATCGCAGTTGGCAGGCCACAGTAGACATAATCGGAACCTTTTTTCGTAAATTGGACGGTGATTTCCATATTCCAACTTGGACTTCTGAAAATGAGTCCGCAATCACCCCTTAGGCTTCGTAAGTATAATAGCAGCGGATTAATTAGCTGGCAATGAACACCACTTCCCCTGAGAAGTATTTGTGGGGATAAAATCTGAATATTTCATCCTCTTTTGATCCTCCTGGGTTTGTCATTTCTTCAGATGGAAGACTGTTGTAGCAACTATTGGGTCTATGCAAGGAGTTGTCTTATATTCATTTAGATTTGTTTTGTCCACCTTTTCTGGCATTTTATATGCTGGTAACGTGAACTTGAGTTCATAGTCACCTTCTGGAAGCTCAAAGTCTTTTAAGTTTATAGTCTTTTGGCAAACAAGATAACTTGAGCTTGGCAGATAGAAGAAAGTCCTTCCCATTGGGAAATGCACATCTGTAACAAGGAATCCTTTGTTAATTGCCGGATCATCTAGTTTGACAAAATGATAAGGTATGTCAGAGCCTACTCTTTCCAAGATCTTATCATCGAGAATACAACCCTCGGCATCATCTGCACACATCAATTTAAGATTAATCTGCATTTCTTCACATTCATAAAATGTCTTTTTCTCCAGTTCGATTTCCATCTTTACCTGGCTATATGCAATTTGGTGGAACATGAAAAAAACGGATAGTATCGTTAAATGTGACAATCTCATGGTAACTCCTTTGTTGGGCTTAATCTATTCGTCCTCCTTTGCCGTTTGTCATAAAGCTTCACCTCCTGAAGGACCTTTTTGATATAGGGAATATTTCTAATCTCTTCAGGTCTCTTATTATGGGGCTCATACTGTTTTTTTAGAACCGTATAATCATATGCTTCCTGTGCAGCAGTCCCCAGGTTGCTGATTGCGTCTTCTGCGTGCCCAATCTCATGTATCAATACACCTGCTAACTTTTTGTTTCTTGTAACGAGCACGTCCTCGACGGTGATTGTAACGCCGTATAGAACTGTTAAATCGGGATTTATAGTATCTGTCACTTTAGTCCCTGTGCTATCAAGTTTCATTGCGGGAGAAATCCTTGCTTTATGTGTTCCTTCGGCTGGTATACCCGTTGGATCTACAAGGTTCTGGCCAGATGTTATAGTTAAGTCTGGATTTTGAGTTCCTCTATATTTAGCAAGAGTGCTTTTTACTGTTGGAGATGCATTTTCTAAACTTAAAACCATTCCCTCCAATGCTTTTGAATGGGGTCCTCTGAAAAATATTTCAAGACCGTTAGGATCTGTGAAATTTACAGGGTTATTTTGGCAAAATGTATAGCGGTTCCAACTTTGCGGGTTTTCCAAATATCCTTTTATAGCATCAGGACTTAAAAACCTTGGAGGCAATTCATAGTTTGTTTGCTCGGTGATGGCATTAAGATAACGAGCGTTGAAATAGTGTTTCTGGGTTGTAGATTCGAACAGTTTACCAGTGTATCGAATATCTTGTGCGGAAAACACCGGACTTCCAAGATCATCAAAATCTGCGCCAAAGGGCTCGTAATTGTGCACCTCATATGGCAGGCCGCCTGTTTGCTCCGGCCATACTATTGTGGCAACATCATTAGTGAACGCCATTGGGGAGCCAAGGTGATTAAGGTGCGCAAAAATGATAGTAGTTGTTGCTCCATCATCTGTAACTCTTACTAAGAGTTCTCCACCTAAATAAATATTATCAATGAAAAGCATTGCTGATGTATCGAACTCTGATAGTAAAAGTTCTCCGAGATATGAATAAATGAATGTGTTGCTTCCTTCTGCCTTGTAAATTCTCTTATCTATTCCGTCATATCGGTATTGAACTGTAGAGTCGGTATCGATCAGTTTCCCTAGCTCATCGTAGGTGTAAAGATAAATGCTGTCATCGGTCATATTGCCGTCAGCATCATGAGTAACGCTGGCAATCTTGTTATTGGAATAGGTGAAGCTTGAGGTGTCTGAGGGATTGGTTTTGGCAACACTCAGAATATTGCCCACGCTGTCATAGGAATAGGTGAAATTCCTGCTCCCAAGTCCGGTGGCCGTCTCAATCCTGTTCAAATTGTCATACGTGAAGGTGGTTGTTCCAAGTTCGGTGATGTTACCAAAGGCATCATAGGCAAAACTATCGTTCACTAAATCATCAACGCCGATTTGCGTGACCCAGCTCGATGGCCGATTTCGAACATCATGAGAAATTGTCGTTACAACTCCATTGCCAAACACATACTCTTCAAGCCCGCCTGCCGGATTGTGCAGGAGACCATTTGCCATGGTCTGTGTTCCGGAACTCCCGGTAAGAGATATTGTTTCCAGTAGATTTGTTCCCGCTCCATATGTGTAAGAAACATCGATTCCGGACGGATAAACGATATTGTTGAGGTTCCCCAGCGTGTCATATCCAAAGTAATAACTTGCAGTCAGTGCTGGACTTGCAAGGTTTACATCTTTTAATAGATTGCGTCCCTGGACATCAAATTCCGGCCAGACTAAAATGCTCTCCTCGTTAAGAGACACACCTTTACGCACTACAGCACCGGTTCGGTGATTGAAAGCCTCCACATAAAAACCTGGAGCGTCATCACCGGTAAAATTCAATATGTCATCTCCATCATAGTAGTAGTCCACCTTGATTTGATCTGCTCCGCTGCCGGCATTCTTTGAAGTTAATCTGTAGATCTCATCATACGTGAAGCTGATAACCCTGCCAGAAGCTTTGGAGATTGTCTCGACTTGGCCGGAATTATAATAGGTGTAAGTGACGGTGCCTGTTTCCGGATGTGTCTCGCTTGTCAAGCGCCCTAGGCCGTCATAGATAAACGTCCGGTCAGAACACGTCACATCATTGGGATGATCTACCAACGTCAGATTATCCAGGACATCATATCCATAGTCGAAAAGCTTGCTGTCGGCATCGGTAATCTGATCCAGCCTGCCCAGAGCATCATATAATTTCACTGTTGTCTGGGTTCCTCTAGTAATAGTCACTTCATTTCCGTCATAGGAATAGGTCGTTGTTCCGTCCGGATCAGTCACGTCAATCAACCTGTTGAGGGGGCCATATGTGTAATACATTCCGTCTGTTGAAGAAGACGAAAATGATGCTTCCGAGATGAAATTTGGATTCCCGACAGCATCGTATTCCTGATTAATGTAGGATGGCCCGGCTTGGTCGCTCGGAATTATGGTCTGTTTCAATCTGCCTAGAGCGTCGTAATTGTAGGTTATAGAATACGATCCCTGTGTTGATGTTACCTGTCCGCCAGTCACATCATATGTCAGAGCCGTTTGCAGGTCTGAGGGTGGTGTTATCTGGATCAAATGCCCCAGATCGTCATAAACATAATTCGTCGTGTTCCCGTTCGGATCGGTGATGCTTGTCACTCGGCCTGTATCCGGGTCAACTCCTTGTGAAAACGTCATGTAACTTGAATCCGGCAACTGCTGAGGAGTGGTGATTTGAGAAATGGTTCCGGCATTCCAGGCAAATGTAGTCACCTTGGCTTGTGCATCTGTAATCGTGTAAAGATTGCCTGCATCTCCTGCTGAAGTGTAATAAGCATATCCCACTATAATGTCAGGGGATCCGGTGGACGGATCTGTCCACTGATTCACCGACTGCAAGCGAGTAAATTTGGGGTCACCTAGACTACTGAAATACTCACTTCGTGTTCTGGATTTGACTGTGCCACCGGTGTTCCCCTCTATTATTTCTTCTTGGTAAACTCCGCTCAGAAAATTGGCTGTCCTGAAGTTAGAATATCCGGAACAAGCACTTTCCCAGACATAAATGTAGCTGGTCGTCCTCTCAGCGGTATCGGAGTAGTTGTATTCGATCACATTTCCAGGCATTCCGAGAGCCACATAATTCTCAAGGTCTGCCAGATCCCCATCGGCACCTGGATAGATGTATTCTATTTTGGAGCTTACCTGTCCGCGGGATTCCTGTTGCTTCAATAGCGGAACCTGGCTTGAATACAGGTTTTGATTGTGACCAGGTTCTTGCGAAACGGTTTTAATGAGTTGCGAGATCCTTCCCCCTTTTGTGGTGCCATGTAGAATTGTATCAGTTTGAGTTATCACCGGGAAATGGACATACTCCCGGTCATTGTTTAGTTTACGCCACCTGGAAAGCCGCCTGGACTCATAGGTTTTTGTTTCCGTCTTTACTGGCGATCCCCCGGATACCAGACCATCATAGTAGATAATCTCCGCGGACAATCCGATTTTCCACTCCGCGATATCCCCGAGATCTGTGGAGTAATAATTCCAGTAGCGATATTGCGTGTCATTACCCAAGGGGTCGTTCACAACCGTATACTGATCCAGCGGGCCATAGGTCGCGATGCTGTAGGTTGTTGTTCCTGCCGTGACATCTGAGCCGTCTGCCGTTCTGGAAACTATCGAGATGTCTGCGTAGGTTCGATCATAGATGTTGCTTCCATCGAAAGCTTTCAGGTGGAACTCGTGCTCTTCATGGGCATATGTGATGGTGCCGCCAGTTGGAAGCAGAATATCTGTCAGAACTCCGAAGGCCGGTGATGCAATATCACCGTCATAGCTGTATGCAGTAGACATGTCGCCTGGATCTCCGCCAGTTCCGTTTGCACGAGCAATAACCGTATCCAAAGCGTTCCTGCCATAACCGAACTCTGTGACTGAATATTCAATATAGACGCTGTTGTTCGGGCCTCTTATTTGCGTCAGAAATCCGGATGCGTAATCAAACTCAACGACTCTGCTATAGGTGTCGGTCACGTTGTCCACGACCATACGTCCGCCTTCAACTCCGTAGGCGATGGAGATACGATTACCGCTTACTCCATCAGCATCCGCGCTCCGGATCTCGCTGACCGCAGCGCAATCCTTCTGCCAGCACTCAACCAGATTGGTCTCCGTATAAAAATCTGAGCGATCGAAGTAGTATTTTATCCCGCTGGTCGTTGTCAGGAGAAGATCATAGGCCAGCCCGCTGACGTTGATTTTTTCAAGCTTCCACAAGTCACTCGTATATTTTGGATATCCTCCCTGACTTCCTGAATGTGGCACTTCATATGCGACATGCCGGGACCCGTCAGGCATCACGATGACAGGCGTATCGCTATCCATATTTAGGATTTTCCCAAAATGAATATCCCAACCAAGACCAAGACAGGTTTCCGGGATGAATTTTTGAGTGAAAATATTGTCGTCACCCCACGGCGTCCGCTCTTTGATGCAGCTGCTATATGTCCTCAAAACATTTACGTCCAAACCGCCTTTGCCCGACAGATGGAGGTCGGTATAAGTCAGGTTTACCTTCCCGGTGAATGTATCGATAGACTCTTCCGGCATTCCGGCCAGATTGACATGGTTGGCATCGAATCCTGGCGTTGAAAAATGTTCAGGATAATACACGTAATCATCCCCTGGATGCCCTCGATCTTTATTCGTGCTGATCCAACAGAAATTGGCTACTCCGACAGGGTTGTCTGCCGTCAGTGTCACATATTCCGGATTCGGATAGGCATAGATGCTGCTCTTCTCGGCAGTGACGGTATAGGATGCGGGGAATGTTCCGGGATTGAGCGCAAAGTAGTAGTCTCCTTCTGTTGTGGTTTCTCTTGTCAGCCCGCCAGGATTCAGCGTTATTGTGGCTCCGCTGACCGGGCCTGTGGGAGAACGCACCTTGCCGTGGATCATTGCACATACAACCTGGATATCACGCTCATATGTCCTGGGTTCGGAAACGACAACCGTTTCCATAGATTCCTGGCAATCATCGACTAGAGCAACAACATAATACGTTCCCAGGGGAAGAATTGTCGGGTCATCTGCTGTGGTGTATACGCCTTCTACATTGGTTTGAACAGTGAAGTAGAAGTCTTCCACCAGATTTATAACAATTACATCCTCTCCGGAGCCGACAGGCGTTTCTCCGGGATATTCACCGATTGTAACCGTTCCGGTAATAACCGGTTTTTCAAGATAGACTTGAAAATAGACAGGGGAGCCAAAGTCTGCGTTGGCGCAGGTTGCCCGAACCCAGATATCTCCCTCATAGTTCGGTAACGGGCCGATCCATGAGGCATTACCCTCTGAGTCTGTGGTTACATTATCAAGTAAGGTGTAAGAACCATACTGCGTTGTTGACCATTCAAAAACGACATTCTCACCGGGGACACCTGAAAGCGGATCGTCTGTGGCTATCAATAATTTTGGTCTCTTCTGAGGATCTCCAACATACTCCGAGCTATAACACCAAGCGTAATAATCGTAACCGGTTCCTACTGCCCAAAGGCCAAGGCCATAACTGGACGGACTCGCTGAGAACCAATCCTGAACCAAACCGGACGGAAGATCGTAATAATTATACTGGTCATCGACGATTGTAAAATCTTCGCCGGGATTGATCTCATACCAGTCAGGTCGAGTATTCCATGTCACTGAAGTCTCATACCAGTCTTCGGTAACATTGAACATCCATCCATGCAAAAGAGTTGACGACGGATAAGTATCGTAAACGTAAAGCCTCAGGGTGCCACCCAAGACATTGTATGGATATGAGGGGTTATTAAACTTAAGATACGTGTAAGCTTCCCTGGGCTGCGTGACAACTATTCTTCTTCCGAAATTCAAGTCTGTGCCGTTAAGGTTCTGATCGGGCCATCTCTGATCCACAAAAGCATCATTTGTCGGCTCAACCTCTGTTGTGTAAACTAGCCGAGCGACAAGCGGCTCTTCCAGGTCTTTTGTGGGGACACCGGATTGATTGTTGCCGCTGGCCATGGTCAACATCGTGGATTGGGCAAAGGTCGCCGGAATGGATAGAGCCAGCAAGATCGCGATTGATAAAACGGCCTTTCTTCTCATTTTCATAACTCCTCCGATGAGAAACAGGGCAATAAAAATTCCCCAAATGCTCATGCTCGGCAGTGGGGGAAGCACATATTCAAACCATCCCATATCAAAATCTGAACTCCAATAAGGGTATTCATCACCCTGGTCTGTTCCCGCATCGAAGCAGGGAGACATCTCATTGATTCGGTAGTTCGAATCCCAAAGCGGGTCTTGGCTGATGCTGTTCGGACCGGCTGAGCAACCAACATAGTTGTCGTCCAAATTATTCCAGACATCGTTATAATCCAGTGTGGGAAGGGCTGATCCGGAGCACCGGATTCCGGCCGTTCCCATCCCTGTCTGGCCGTTTCCCGCGACGATGTTGTCCTGAATGTCTGCTGATGACTCATAAGCCCGGATACCGTCGTTACTGTTGCTTGCGATGGAATTATAGTGCACAAAGGCTGACGAATAGACCAGTTCAAGCCCGATTCCCCCGTTTTCAGCGATCAGGTTTTTATGAATAATGCCATCACCGAGGAGATAGAGTCCGCCTCCTGCATTGTTGATTATCCGGTTGCCAACGACTTCAACCGTTTCGAAATATCCATGGACGGCAAATCCAGACGAGCTTCCTCCGGTTATTGTGAACCCTTCCAACCTTGAGTCGTTTGCCAACTCTACAACAGGAAATGAACCGTTCCCGTCAATTACCGTGACTCCCGACTTATAGAAATAGTCATTGTAACCATCCGTTCCCTGGTCATAACTTTTCAGGGTTACTCCATCTTTCATCGTGACTTGCTCCTGGTAAGTTCCCGGATAAACGACAACTTCATCCCCATATTCCGCGGCTATCAAAGCTTCATGGATAGTTGGATAATCCTGACCGCTGGGGCCAACTGTGATCGTGGCTGCAAATGATGAAAAAGAATACACCAAGGTAATTAATAAAAGCATCAGGATTGCCAGTTTCATTACAATTCCCTCCTAACTAAATCAAACGTCTATTGCTGATCATATCCCCGGAACTGGTCTGAAGTCAATCAACGGTATTTTCTGGTGTGACCGGAGAAAGTTTGACATCATTTACATCCTCGCTGGCAAGGCGCTTTAATGCGTAGTAAAATACTATGACCGCAGATTTTCCCGGTATCCTCAAAGTCATATCCGTCATCACCAGTTACCCCAAGAAACAACCTGCTTCGGTGAAATTACGGATTACGTGGGTCATACCCAATAAACTCGATAATCTTTAGGATCAGTTTGTCCTGGGGATACGAGTGAGACATCTCCCAGTTGTGAATGGTGCCTTCGTCAACACCGATTATGTTGGCAACATCTCTCTGGAAAAGCTTCAAGTCCATCCGTCTCCTGCGGATATGGTCGCCAATCGTTCTTGGCGTTTCCGGGTACGAGAAAGGCAATGGTTTCGAGGCTTTGAGCGTAAGTGGCAACTGTTCCACGCAACCCTGCCCATGTGGTTATTACTCACATCCGGAAAAAACCTGTTTGTGCAGACCGGATATCATCGCTAAATATTTGGGGCGGATATCCGGGCCATTGTTGGATCGTATCGACTTACACATTGAGGTCAACGCGGTCAAATTCAGCGATCTGCAGGATCGCCGACGAGGGGAATCTTCCAAGTCCATTCGGGAACGAGTGGAAGCCGCTCGACAGATTCAGCAGACGCGGTTTTCGGAATCGGCCTCGTCAAATGGCAACCTGGCATCACACTGCAATTCTCACATGTCATCCCGTGAAATCCGGACCTATTGCAAGCTCAACAGTGACGGGTATCGTTTGATGGAACATGCCATGAAAAGGCTGGGGCTGACGGCTCGAGCCTACGACAGAATATTGAAAGTCGCCAGAACCATTGCTGATCTGGCGGATTCCGAAACCATAGAATCGCATCATCTTGCAGAAGCCATTCAGTATCGTGCGCTGGACAGATCTCACTGGACACAGGCGCATACTTACTGAGTTTGCTCCTCTTCCTCCTCATTACCATTAACCCTTCAACCGGCACGCCAATCACGGCGTGCCGACCTTTTTTGTTTATCCCACAACACTATACCCTTAGCTACTCCGGAGAAGAAGGTCGGGGCTCGCTTTTCTAAAGCCATCCATTCTGCCGTTGATTTAATGACTGCCTGAACTTTGATCCCCTCTTTCCCATCTTCGGATAAATAGAGCTTAAACGGTTCTTTAATCTCTTCTTTTCTGTTGCCAATAATCAGGATATCAACGTCGCTGTCCTTGGCATTCTCTCCTCTTGAATAGCTACCATAGAGAACGATCCGATTTGAAAACTCACGAACCGGTTCCATGATTTCTGCTAGGAGAACAACAATATTCAGTATTTTGAACTGCCGAACAGCCGGATTAGAATCATTCAGGATGTACATCATTGTTTTTCCGACACTTCGAGGGTGTAAAATTCCCTCAGAATACAAAGTATTCGGCGCTCTGTTATACTACCGGCGCTGACACCTATTTCTCGAGACAATTGTCCTTCATATCTCTCCATCTTTTACACTTTAAATGAACGATGCAGGTGTCTGAAAGTAATTGACACATTCCGGTGGGATCGGTAAATTGGCGGGCAGTCATATACAGGCCAACAATCAGCAGAATTAACCCTGTAAGTTAGGAACAGCGGGAAAGCTATCGAGCAAAAGGTGACCTTTCTCATTTTTCATCTTCCCTCTATTTGGGCTAAAGGAGGAAACTGAAATTCAACGAATTCCGACTGGGTTATGAGATATATGCGTCCGACTTTTTCATCAAGGATAACTCGGGCATTCTTTAGATCACGGCTCCTCAGGCCTTTGGTAGAAAATTCTCTTTGAATTTTTGCATGAGCAACCGGATTCAAGTCAGAATTCAAGATTAAGAGTAATCTATTTCCTTTTGTTATCCCAGATTCCAAATCAGCTTTGAAAGAGTCACCGACACAGAAATAATAGTCTTGGTCATCATCACAAGCGATAGGATCAGACAGGCCATAGTATACTCTCTTCAATTCTTTTAGGTGTTCGGGTTGGCTTTCAACATCTGATTCTGATTTGTAAAGTACCCCGCCTACCATAACCTGTCTTATATCTCCCCACTTTTTTAAAAATCCAGAGGATAGAGCAGTACAAGAGATCCTTTTTTCGGCAATAGAACTGCTAGTCTCCTCTAATAGAACACAGAACTTTTCTGAATTTGATCGTTTTGGTGACTCGCAAAATATGATGCTTTTTCCATCTCTCGACAAATTAATTGAAGACATCATTGATGGATTGGTCTCCGGTTCTGGTTGCCAGAGAATTTCTCCATCAGAACATCTGATTACTGATAAAATATCAGATGAATCTGCACTCGTTTTAACAAGAAGCCGGGTTCCATCTTCACTGAAGACGGCGAATTCTATAGGTGATGTGCCAAAATCCTTTAAAAGTACACCTGATCTTTCATAGAGTGCCTTAGTGGTCAGATTTCTGTTCGGAAGAAAATGTCCGTGAGTCAGAAAAAGCTGACCACTATTCGAAATAATAAAATATTCAACAGGCTTTATATCGACACGGGTTCCTTGAGACCAGGGAATCCCGGGGAAAGACGGATTGATTTTTGCTACGTCATTTTTGTTTTGTATTTCCTTTGTGGGCGGTTCCCACAAAATATTGCCTTGATGATCTAATAAAAAAAAGCGTGACTGAATCAATTCGTAACCGACAAACTGTTGCAATATATTAATGCCGACATATTTGTGGTTTGTGCTCAGTCTGACATCACACACGAATGTCAGTGGATCGCCTTTGTCAGATGTAAACCTAAATTCTATTTTCCTATGAGCATGATTATTTTGACTGTAATAAGGATCTAATCTTTCCACTCCTATCATCAGTTCATTCAAATATGAATTGTCGAATGTCCCTGAATAATCCGGATTGTATCCATCCTTGATTCTCTTTATAAATGCTCTTAGGCATGTCTCGACGGTTGGACTATTCACCTCAATTATCTGTGGCTCACTCGTGATTGACACCTCAGAATATTCAACTTTTCTTATTAGCTTCAGTTGATCGTCAAGAAGTAGATTATTTAGTCCTGAAGCAAGTGCGGATAAGCAAAAGGGTAAGAATATAAGAAAGATCTTAGCTATTATTCTCATGACAATTACCTCCAAAGGAATATGCCATCAAAGTGATCAACACCTTATACATCCGATTATCTAATTACTAATCTGCCAATTCAAATAGCTCCTTATGTTAGGATGATTCAACAGCTCTTTTTCTTGTAGCAAAGACTATTTTTCTTTTGGATTATTTTGTGAAATTCGGGTCGGATTGACCAATCACCCAAAATCCTCCATAATACAAGCATTGCTGCCTTTGCAAAGGCTTATGTTTGTTAGTTTGCACTCATTAACACAGGCAAGGACTATGGATACAAAAATTGCAGTTTTCAAAGGGAAGAAAGTCCGGAAAACCATTCACAATAATGAATGGTGGTTTTCGGTAGTTGATGTATGTTCAATTTTAACAGAGAGCGCCGATCCAGGCGCTTATTGGCGCAAGTTAAAACAACGACTGAAAGAAGAAGGAAGTGAAGTCGTGACATTTTGTCACGGGTTGAAATTAGAAGCTCCGGACGGAAAGATGAGAAGCGCCGATTGCGCAAATACAGAGCTTCTCTTCCGTGTAATCCAATCAATCCCGTCACCCAAGGCAGAACCATTCAAACGATGGCTCGCAAAAGTCGGATACGAACTGGTTCAGGAAATCGAAGATCCAGAGTTGGCGACAAAGCGCACCCGGGCTTTATATAAAGCCAAGGGATATAGTGACAACTGGATCGAAAAGCGGATGCGCGGAATCGCAATCCGGGATGAACTCACCGATGAATGGCAGAAGCGTGGTGTCAGGGAAGCGTCCGAATACGCGATACTGACAGCGGAGATATCCAAGGCGGCATTCGACATGACGCCATCGGAATATAAAAAGCACAAGAATCTGAACGGGAAAATCGATGGGATCATTCATGCCCGTATTGGATTATAAGGGAGTGTCCTACGGTTTTTTTGTGCTTAGGACATACGGCGCGATCGAGATACAGTTTTAGCATTTAAAACAAAAGCCACCATTCGATCATATCGACATGCGCAATCTGTTGCGCAGTAAGTTAAACGAAATTAAGAATGTTGATATCCCAGAAGACGGTATTGAAAGAAGACCTAGTTATAAAGTCTCCATGATAACGAAAGAATCACAGTTTAATACGTTTATCTCGGCAATGAACTGGGCAGTTTCGCAGATAAAAAATCAATCTTCATATCACACCAGATAGTTTGTCTAAAAAAGCCTTATCAACCAGTTCTTTCATTTATGCTGAAAAATGGGTACTATTAGCAGTAAGAAAATGTGAGGATTGTTTATGAATACACAAGAAAACGATGCCAATACCTCTGGATTAAATGTTTTAAAACCAAGAAAAGCTCTAAACAAAGCATTTCTAAAAGTTAAACCCAAGAGGATAGAATTTGAATATTTTAAGAATAATCTTATCCAGTTACTTGACAGGATCAATGAAACAGAATCAGAAGAGTTTCACAAAAATCTAGTCATCGATTTTTTTAAAAAAACTTATTATGAACCGAATCATTTTATCAATACCAAAGGACGAACAGACCTTGTAATACACAACGGAGACAAAGCGAATAGTTCAGTAGGTGTAGTTATCGAAACCAAAAAGCCTACGAACCGAAGTGAAATAGTAACCACTTCGAATCTCAATACAAAGGCATTTCATGAACTGGTGCTTTACTATTTGCGCGAACGAATCACCGAAAATAATCTAGAAGTAAAACATCTGATAATCACAAATATCAATGAATGGTTTATTTTTGATGCGACAACATTTGACAGAATGTTTGCACAAAACAAACACTTTGTAAAACAATTCAACGATTTTGAGAGCGGGCGTTTGGCAGACATTAAAACCGACTTCTTCTACAGACAAATTGCTGACCCATTTATTGCAAACTTTAAAAATGTAATTGAATTTACATATTTCAACATTCAGGATTACCAACAATTTCTTCGAAATGGAAATAAAGCTGATGACAACAAACTGATAGCTCTTTTAAAAATCTTATCACCTGAACACCTTTTAAAGCTTCCATTTGCCAATGATAGTAACAGCCTTGATAAAAGTTTTTACAGCGAACTGCTGCATATTATCGGTTTGACAGAGGTTAAAGAAAAGAGCAAAAGACTTATTCAAAGAAGCAAGGAAGGTGAACGAAATTCTGGCAGTATTTTGGAAGATGCTATTGTACAAATTGATAGCCTGGATAAAATATCACGATTGGACCAGCCAGAAAAATACGGAAAAACTAAAGAAGAACAGTTTTTCAATGTTGCGCTAGAGCTTACCATTACTTGGATAAACAGAATATTGTTTTTAAAATTATTGGAAGCGCAATTACTTACCTACCACAAAGGTGATGAATCATATTCGTTTCTAAAAATTGAAAGAGTTAAAAATTATGATGACTTAAACAGTCTGTTTTTCCAGGTGTTGGCTAAAAAACATGACGAACGTAATGCAAATGTTAGAAGAATGTTTGAGAAAATCCCTTACCTGAATTCCTCGCTTTTCGAGATGACAGAATTAGAACATATATGCTTCTCGATTACCCAGTTGAATAACAATTCTGAAATGCCAATCTATCAACAGACTGTTTTAAAAACAGACACGGGTAAAAAGCGTAGTGGTGTAATCCCAACGCTGGAATATCTATTTGAATTCCTAAGCGCTTATGATTTTAGTAGTGAAGGATCAGAGGAAATACAGGAAGAAAACAAAACGCTTATAAATGCATCTGTTTTAGGATTGATATTCGAAAAAATTAACGGTTATAAAGATGGTTCATTTTTTACGCCTGGCTTTATTACCATGTACATGAGCCGTGAAACTATACGCAAAGCGGTTGTTCAGAAGTTTAATGAAGTAAAGAACTGGAATTGTGAAAACCTTACAGACCTTTATGACAAAATTGATAGCCGAGATGAAGCTAATGAGATAGTCAATAGTCTTAGAATTTGCGATCCAGCAGTTGGATCAGGGCATTTTCTGGTATCAGCTCTGAATGAAATCCTTGCTGTTAAAAACGATCTTAAAATCCTGCAAGATCGTCAAGGCAGGCGCCTGAAGGAATATCAGGTTGAAGTTGAAAACGATGAGCTTATCGTAACGGACGAAGAAGGTGAGTTGTTTGAATACAAACCGAATAATAAAGAGAGTCAACGAGTTCAAGAAACACTGTTTCATGAAAAGCAGACAATTATAGAAAACTGTCTTTTTGGGGTAGATATAAATCCTAACTCGGTAAAAATATGCCGTTTGCGATTATGGATCGAGCTTTTAAAAAATGCTTATTACAAAACCAATAACGAGCTTGAAACACTTCCCAATATCGATATCAACATAAAAACTGGAAACTCTCTCATAAATCGATTTAGCCTAGATTCAGATATTAAAAAGGCATTAGGAAACAGCAAATGGACTATTGATGGTTATAAGGTTGCAGTATCGGCCTATCGCAATGCCCAGAACAGAGAACACAAAAAAGATATGTTACGAATTATTGATGATATTAAAAAAGATTTTCGGATGGAGTGTACTTTCAATGACCCCAAGAAGAAGAAACTAAGAAACTTGGGAGGTGATTTATACACCCTGACAAAACAAAAAAGTATCTTTGAATTCACACCACAGGAAAAGAAGGAATGGGAAAACAAGGTTAAGAAAATTACAAACGAGATTGAAAAGCTTGAAAAAGAGATAGAAGAATTAGAAACAAGTAAAATTTTTGATAATGCATTTGAATGGCGTTTTGAATTTCCAGAAGCGCTGAATGATGACGGTGATTTTGTGGGATTTGATGTGGTGATTGGTAATCCGCCATATATTCAATTGCAAAGCAATGGTGGACAACTGGCGAATCTGTATAAAAACCAGAATTATGAGACCTTTGACCGCAGCAGCGATATTTATAGCCTATTTTACGAAAAAGGCATAAACTTGTTGAAACCAAAAGGGCATTTGACTTTTATAACGTCTAACAAATGGATGCGTGCCGCATACGGTAAAAGCACTCGAGAGTTCTTTTGCAAACATAAACCCGTCACGTTAATCGATTTGGGAAGTGATGTTTTTGAATCGGCTACGGTGGATACCAATATACTGATTATGCAAAAAACAGATGAAAAAACACCTACCTGTTCCGTGAATGCTCTGGATATTTCAAAAGAGAAAGAAATAATCAGTTTTGATCGATTTGAAGACCAATGGATAGTTCTACAAAATCTGACTGAAGAGAGTTGGACAATAGTATCACCCTCAGAACAACGGATTATAGAAAAAATCGAACGCGCAGGTAAGCCATTGAAAGAATGGGACGTGCAGATTAATTATGGTATAAAAACCGGTTATAACAAAGCATTTATAATTGATGGCAAAATAAAGGAAGAAATTTTAAGCAACTGTCAAGATAAAGTTGAGCGTGAACGAACAAAAGTGATTCTTAAGCCGGTTTTGAGAGGCCGAGATATTAAACGATATAAGGCGGAATATAAGGATTTATGGTTGATAAACACTCACAACGGTGTGAGAGGAAAAATTCCACGGATAAATGTAAAAAAAGACTATCCTGCTGTTTATAGACACTTAAAACAATATGAAGCAGAGCTTAAAAAAAGACAAGACAAAGGCGATCATTGGTCGAATCTTAGAAATTGTGCGTATCTCGAGGATTTTGAGAAAGAGAAGATTATTTATCCAGTAATCTCAGATACCACTAAATGTTTTTCTTATGTTAAAGAAACAATTTTCTTTAATGATAAATGTTTTATGATAATTGGTGATTCTCTTAAATATTTAATATCCTTTTTCAACTCAACTCTATTTGAATTCGCTTTTAAAACTCACTTCCCGCCTTTGGGTAGCGAAGGAATAGAATTAAGAAAAGTATTTTTTGAAAATATTCCTGTTCCAGACATCCCACATTCCCAGCAACAACCCTTCATTTCCCTTGTCGATAAGATCATTTCTGGAAAAGATCGGGGTGAAGACACATCGGTCTTCGAAAGGCAAATTGACCGGATGGTTTATGATTTATACGGTCTTGCCGATGAGGAGATTAAAATTATTGAAGGAGAAGAACGAGCATAAATAGTCCTGACTGGATTATGCTTTTCAATGTGAAGAAAATTTCTTGCACTGCTGGAACGCAGGACACGCTGAGTTTAAAGAATCTGCGAGACAAAAAATTGAATACGAAATGCGGTGCTTCACACTTTGAAGAATTCGAAGACGTTGAGTACTAGCATGTGACAAAGGTCGCTGATTTAAATTGATTTTACTCATACCGCATATGAAGACCATGGAACGTTTACATACAGCTGATTTTCTAGAAAGTGAGGAATTAAAAATTGGCCAGTTACGAGCATAAAAAGTTATTAGAATATATCGTACGCCTGGACAAAGTCCCAGAGGATTCCAGACGGATTGAGTCAAACCTTTGAGACGCCCGCGGCGTTCATTTAAGGACTGACTCTTTGTCTGTAGTCAAGGTTTTCCGTGTTATTGATCCCGGCTATTTTCCATCGCATCCTTTCTATCCTCGCTCTCAAAGTTTACTACGCTAATCTTTTATAGGCTAGGTGTCTCATTCATATTGACACAGAGGGTCCTTTATAGTTTTACGGTACTGTAACCATGAGTAGCTGAAAGTGTTTCACTCATGCACATGCAATTCTTAATTTCAACGATATTTAGTCTCACAAATCGCTGGTCATGTCAAGAACTTATTGACACCTGCCCCGTTTATTAAAAATCTGATTTTTTTGCTGTCACCAGGCCTCCTTGCATCTGCGATCCAAGCTGTTACCGAATATTTTTACCCATGCTCCAAATTATCGCCAATAATTTGACCTTTGCTCCAAATTATCGTATAAAAAACCGAGGTGATGACTATGATTGAAAGAATTCTGAAAATCGATCTTCCCATGGACCGTTCGGCTTTCCTGTGGGGACCGCGAAAAACCGGTAAAACAACGTTGCTGAAACATCAGTTTCCGGAAGCTTTGTTCCTGGATCTACTGAATTATGACCTCTACCTTGCGCTGAGTAGAGAGCCGATGCAATTGCGTCGAATGCTGGACGCTGAACAAAACCACACCGTCATTATCGATGAAGTGCAAAAAGCGCCTCATCTAATGGACGAAATTCATTGGCTGATTGAAAATCGACCTTATCGATTTATACTTTCCGGTTCCAGCGCACGGAAATTCAGGCGTGGTCAGGTGAATTTGTTGGGAGGTCGAGCTTGGCGATATGAACTGTATCCTCTTGTTTCTGCTGAATTGGGGTCATTCGACCTCGAGAAAACACTGTTATCCGGATTTCTTCCATCGCATTATCTGTCTTCTAATAGTCTTATGGACTTGAAGGCATACGTACACGACTATTTGAAAGAAGAAATACAGGCTGAGGCGTTGACACGGAACCTTCCGGCATTTTCCAGATTTCTGCAGTCCGCCGCCCTGACCAGCGGCATGCTGTTGAATTATTCTAATGCTGCCCGCGATTCTGGTGTTTCGGTCAAAACAATCCGCGAATACTATCAGATTCTTGAGGACACATTGATCGGACGATTACTGGAGCCCTGGAAACGATCCAAATCCCGCCGTTTGATAGAAACATCGAAATTTTATTTTTTTGATACCGGAATAATTGCAACCTTGCTCGATTACCGTACTTTGAATCCCGGCACTAGGGAATTCGGTCGCATCTTCGAACATTTTATCATTCAAGAATGTTTTGCCTATAGACATTACAGCCGAAAGGATTTTCCGATATCGTTCTGGCGAACGGCAAATGGATCCGAGGTTGATCTGATATTGGGTGATGCACAAGTTGCCCTCGAGATAAAATCCGGTAAACAAGCAAGCAGTTTGAAACCCAACGGGTTACACCTTTTTGGTCAGGAATATAAGCCGGCTAAAAAAATTATCGTCTCACGGGATCCATTTCCGCAAAAACTATTATCCGGCATTACCCTATTGCCATGGCAAAATTTCTGTGAACAGCTTTGGAGCGGAGACCTGATATAACACTATTACGCATCGAAACGAGTGTTCTTCGTTGCCGAAGCGTCTGAATCACACCAGCTTGTCCGATACCGAAGAATGCGCTATAAATACGCTGTTATTTTTAGGATGCTAGCGAGGGGGCGCTATGAATTCACATCGAAAAATCATGCAGGAAGAATGGAAAGACAACACGCATCGATACACTGATCCAATCGGCATGACCGGCAGGCGCCCTGATCAAAAAGAGTTTTCTGCTACTGTGGAAGATATCCGTTCCAAATTCGATCTCTCCAACTGTCCCCATAATCGCATCCTGGATGTCGGGTGTAACAACGGTTACCTGTTGAGTCGTTTGAATCCGAATGCCAAACACCTTATCGCTATCGATTTCTGCTTAACACCTCTTCGTAGCGGCAAAGCCAAGTTTGAAGCGATTGACTTCATTCAAGGCGATATAAGTAATCTTCCTTTCAAAAAAGATAGTTTTGATAGAGTGCTCTGCTATAATATGTTTCATTATTTACCGACTCAAAAGCATGCCCGGGATGCAACGACCGAACTGTTTAGAGTGCTTGCTCCGAGAGGCATTCTGTTAATTGGGGACATTTTTGTAGAAGAGTGTAAACATCTGATCCCAATCGATGATATAAAGCGATGGGACGATCCAGAAAGGCCTTTTATGCACCGAATCAGTAACTGGCTGTTTGTTTCACTCAAAGATCTTCAACACCATCTTTTAACCTTGGGAGCAGAAACGGTTGAAATTCATGGCCAGAAGCAGGATGTCAGATGTTCCGGATACCGGTTTGATCTGATCGTGAAAAAATAAAGGGTGAAAATGCGAGGAACGATTTTACAACCTGGTTACCTGCCTTGGCTCGGGTTTTTCAACCAGATGGCTCTGTCGGATGTTTTTGTTTTCTATGACGATGTTCAATACGACAAACGAGGATGGCGAAACAGGAACCGGATAAAAGGCATTTCAGGCCCTATCTGGCTGACCGTGCCGGTTATCACCAAGGGTTGCTTTGAACAAGAATTGCGCCATACACAGATTGACAATTCTCAAAACTGGGCCAGAAAACACATCGAGGCGATCCGCTTCAATTATCGAAAGGCTCCGTTTTTCAACGATTTTTTTCCAGAAATAGACTCTATTCTTAACACTCATTACGACAATCTGACGGCTCTGGACCTTGCATTGATCGACTTGCATGTGCGTTGGCTGCAAATCGATACGGTCAAAACGATGCGCTCATCAGATCTATCGATCGAATCGACGGATAAAACCGGTCGGTTGGTAGAAATCTGTCTTAAACTGGGCATCACCGATTATATCAGCGGACCGTTGTGCAGAAACTACTTGGACATAAATCAGTTTCACCAAGCGGGTTTACGCGTGCTTTTACATGAATATGATCATCCGGAGTATTCTCAACTGCACGGGGAGTTTGTTCCCTATATGGCAACCGTGGATTTGATGTTCAATGAAGGTGATCGCGCTTTGGAGATTTTGAAGCAGGAATCAGCGCTTGTTGAATACTTCGGTGAGTCCTCAACTGATTGAGTCTTTGATTTTTTCGAACAGCGATTTTTTTCTACCCGGCAGGACGGGAGTGCCTTCTATTTTGGCCAGTTCTTCAAGTAATCGCCGTTGTTCCGGGTCAAGTCGTGTCGGCGTGACAACGATGACTTTGACATAAAAGTCACCGGGGTAACCGCTTTGGACATTTTTGACGCCTTTCCCCTTCAGAACAAAACTTTTGCCGGTTTGGGTGCCCGCTGGTATTTTGAGTGTATCTTCCCCATCCAACAAGTCGATTGTAACATGACTTCCCAGGGCAGCCTGAGCAAATGAAATCGGATATTCAAGCAAGATATCGTCACCATGGCGCTGAAAAACCTCGTGGTCTTTTACCCTGATAACGATGTACAAATCACCTGGCGGACCACCAAAGCTACCCGGTTCACCTTCACCACGAAGTCGAATTCGAGATCCGCTATCGACGCCTGGAGGAATTTTGACGGTAAGAGTTTTTCGTTTCTCGACTTTTCCAAATCCTCTACAGTTTTTGCAGGGGTTTTGAATAAATTGGCCTGAACCACGACATTGTGGACATGGCGTTGCAATCGTGAAGAAGCCTTGTGAACGGCGCACCTGCCCACTACCACCACATTGCGGACAAAGGGTTGGGCTTGATCCCGGTTCTGCACCGATTCCGGAACACGTTTCGCAGGCTGCCAACTTTTCAACATCAATTTGTTTTTCAATGCCCTTAACCGCATCCATGAATTCGATCGCCAAATCATACCGCAAGTCGTCTCCAGCCGTTGCTCTGGTTCGTGATCGTCTTCCGGAACCAAAAATATCACCGAAAATATCGCCAAAAGATTCAAAAATTTCGTCAAACCCCGAGTATGATTGAAACCCGCCCCCATTGAGTCCTTGATGTCCAAACTGGTCATATCTTTGCCGCTTCACAGGGTCAGACAATACCTGATAGGCCTCGGAAATTTCCTTGAATTTATCCTCTGCTTCACTATCACCATGATTTCTATCCGGGTGATATTTCAAGGCGAGTTTTCGGTATTTTTGCTTGATGGCTTGTTGATCGGCATTTCGATCGACACCCAGTATTTCATAGTAATCACGTTTGTTGCGGGTCGCCATTTACCTTTCTCCAAACACTACATTTTTCCGAAGTCGATAATCTGGATCAATGTGCTCATCGATGTCCTCATCGGAAATTTATCCCCCTCCATCTGATCCATGTAATTCCGAAGAATTTTACCTGCTTCATAAAGCATTTGATACAGTTGATCCTTTTCTTTTTCCACTGCTTGGATGCGTTGAACAAGCTTGATGATCACCTCGATACCGGCAAGATTGACTTTCAAATCCTGAGTCAGTTTCAGAATCATTTTTAAGGTATCGACATCGTCATCGGAATAGAGGCGTGTATTTCCCTGTGATCGCCTGGGTGTGATAAACCCTCTTTCTTCATAGCCCCTGATTGTCTGAGGCGTGATATTCAGCATTTCAGCGACGATACCAATAGTATATTTACCATCAGTCAAGGCCAAACATTCCTTTCCTGGGCTCGTAATGGTTCAACCGATCAAACTCACGAATCAGATCCTTCACATCCTCCCGCACCTGCGGCGGTGAGACTATTTTAACTTTTACCATAAGATCACCGGTTTTCCCACCCTTGATATCCTGAAACCCTTTACCAGACAACCTGAACGTTTGATCGACGTTACAGGCGGGCGGAATTGTCATTTTGACCATACCACCTGGCGTTGGAATAGAAATCCTGGCGCCCAATAGCGCTTCCGATACCGTAATTGGAATTTCAAGCATGATGTTTTTACCGCTTCGTTTGAAATACGGATGCTCTTTGACATTGATCGAAATAATGATATCTCCGGCGGATCCACCGTTTTCGCCTGGATGCCCTTTACCTGCCACTCGCACTTTTGATCCTGTGTCAACGCCGGCAGGGATTTTGACTCGAATTCTCTGCATTTGAGGCACAAAACCTTTTCCATGACATTTTTGGCACTTTGCAACGTTAACTTTGCCTGAACCTTTACAATTAGGACAAGCATGCGCCACCTTGAACGGACCCGTAGCCGACTCAACTTGGCCGGTTCCCTGACACACCGGACACGTCTGTGCAGACGTTCCAGGCTCATTTCCATCGCCATTGCACCTATCACATACTGTAGGCGCTTGAAGTTGCAATTCCGTTGTAACTCCACGGAAGGCATCCATAAATGATACTTCCAAGTTGTAATGAATATCTTGTCCTTGAACAGGGCCTCGTCGAACCGACTCTTCACGACCGAAGATATCTCTAAAAAAATCACGAAAGTTCCCCGGCCCCTGCTGATCATGCCTACCCGTCTGCGAAAAGTTAAAATCAAACCCTTCAAAAGGATTTCCCCCGGAATACGCTTGACTCTGCCCGGGTTGCCTAAAATATCCTGAGCCAAACTCATCATATTCCGCGCGCTTTTTGGGATCGGACAAAACTGAATATGCATCGGAAATTTTTTTAAACCGTTCTTCAGAAGCAGTGTTTCCTGGATTCACATCCGGATGATACTTCCGTGCTAATTTACGATAGGCTTTTTTAATATCAGCCGCGGATGCCTTTTTATCGACACCAAGTATTTTATAGTAATCTTCCATTTTTCTGTTTTAAATGGAACCAGAGAACACCCTATTTAGAAGCTCTCTGGTCCCCTGTTTTCTCTTCAATTAGTTTGATTCTTCAAATTCAGCATCGACGACATCATTTTGACCGGATTTATGCGTTTCTTCCTGCCCTGTATAAGTGTTGGATGTATTCTGCTGCTGATTTGCCTGAGCTTCTTTGTAGATGATCTCAGCCAATTTATGAGATGCCTGAGTCAATGCGCTTATTTTCTGCTCTATTTCAAATTTATCACCATTCTCTACAACAGATTTCAAGTCTTCGATCGCTGTGCGAACAGCGCCGGCTTCAACATCAGAAATCTTATCCGAATTTTCATTCAGAACTTTCTCGGTGTTGTAAATCAGATTATCTGCCTGATTGCGGATATCGATAAGCTCTCGCTGTTTTTTATCACTATCAGCATGAGCGTCTGCATCATCAACCATTTTATTGATTTCATCTTTCGATAAACCTGAAGATGCTGTAATGGTAATTCTCTGCTCTTTTCCCGTGCCCAGATCCTTTGCCGACACATTGACGATACCGTTTGCATCGATGTCGAAAGAGACTTCAATCTGAGGCATTCCCCTGGGAGCCGGTGGAATACCAACCAAGTTAAATCGACCTAAAGTTCTGTTTTGGTTTGCCATAGGCCTTTCGCCCTGTAGAACATGGATTTCAACCTGAGTTTGATTGTCAGCCGCTGTTGAAAAAACCTCGCTTTTCTTAGTCGGTATCGTTGTATTACGCTCGATCAGCTTTGTCATAACACCACCAAGCGTTTCAATACCCAGCGATAACGGCGTCACATCCAGCAACAAGACATCCTTGACATCTCCCGCAAGAATACCTCCCTGTATGGCGGCGCCAAGGGAAACAACTTCATCAGGGTTCACACCTTTGTGAGGATCCCTTCTGAAAAAGTCACGTACCATTTCCTGCACTTTGGGGATACGTGTCGAACCACCAACCAGAACCACTTCATCGATCGCATCAGGCTCTAATCCGGCATCTTTCAGAGCTTTTCGACAAGGTTCCAAAGTGCGTTTTAATTCATCTTCAACCAACTGTTCAAATTTAGCTCGCGTTAAAGTCATCACCAAATGTTTCGGCCCAGATGCATCAGCAGTTATAAAGGGTAGATTAATAGAGGTCTCTTTAACACTGGACAACTCGATTTTAGCCTTTTCCGCTGCTTCCCGAAGACGCTGAAGAGCCATGGGGTCATTCGACAAATCGATGCCCTGTTCCTTTTTGAATTCTGTTGTGATCCAGGTGTAAATTTTGTGATCCAAATTATCTCCACCCAAATGGGTATCACCATTGGTCGATTTGACTTCCACCACCTGATCACCCACTTCCAAAATGGATATATCAAATGTCCCACCACCAAAATCATAGACTGCTATGGTCTGATCTTCTTTCTTTTCCAAACCATACGCCAAGGCCGCTGCCGTGGGTTCATTGATGATTCTCTCCACCTTCAACCCGGCAATTGTACCGGCATCTTTGGTTGCCTGGCGTTGACTGTCATTGAAGTATGCAGGAACAGTGATCACCGCTCGAGTTATTTTTTCACCCAGATAATCTTCAGCGGCCTGTTTGAGTTTCTGTAATACCATGGCAGAAAGCTCCGGAGGGCTGAATTGCTTGTCATCGATTTTTATTCTGACATCACCATTTTTCCCCTCAACAACTTTGAAAGGAACCATACCGATTTCTTCAGCTACCTCACGATAACGTCGACCCATAAACCGTTTGATTGAATACACTGTTTTTTCAGGATTTGTTACGGCCTGCCGCTTGGCCACTTGACCGACAACCCTGCTACCATCTTTGACGAAACCAATGACAGACGGTGTTGTCCTATTACCTTCCTCATTCGGAATAATCGTCGGTTCGCCACCTTCCATCACAGAAACACATGAATTTGTTGTTCCAAGATCTATTCCTATTACTTTGCTCATAGTTGGTCCTCCTTGTTAAACACTTGACCTGATCACTAATATAAACTCTTAGTCTGATATTGTCAAGCTTTTTTCTGTGACCACCATTGTATCCAGGTCTCGACTAACAAGGGAACTAACGTGACACCATCAATCAAATCTTTGATTTCAATGTATTCATCGTGGCTGTGAACCGCTGTTTGCCCTGTGCCGATAACCGCAGTTTGAATTTTATTTGCATTAAAAACGTTGGCATCACTTCCTCCCATATTCCTGCTTTGCATCACTTCACGCCCAATTGCAGTCAGAGCCTGAGATGCACAAGCAACAACAGGACTATCGGAGCTAAGCAAGAACCCATCAAATTCACGATGAACCTGCACATCGATCATCGATGAAACCACTTTTTCAGCCACATTGACGTGCCATTTTTTACGAGTGTTTTCACAAATATTATGAAGTACTTCCGTCAATGCATCGATTGTGTTCAGGTTATGGCTTCGTATTTCTAATTCTGTGATACACGTATCTGGAACAACGTTCCTTGCGGCGCCTCCAGAAATCGTCCCGACATTTGAGGTTGTTTCCGGATCGATTTGGCCGAAAGGAAATTTTTTCAAGATATCGGACATGATCAAAATGCTATTGATGCCTTCATCGGGATTAACGGCAGCATGAGAAGATCTCCCATTGGCAGTTACGGTGATTGCATTATAGTATGGAGCTCCTATTCCGATTCTTCCGAGACCACTGGAGTCCAGCGAAAAACCATGTTTTGATTTAAGTTGTCCATAGTCTAAACCTATCGCTCCTTGAAGCCCGCTTTCTTCGCTGACGGTCAATACCACTTCGATTGTGCAAGGGTGTGTTTTATACTTTTTGAACAATTCTTTCAATCCAACCAGAATCATCACCAGCCCGGCCCTGTTATCCGCACCTAAAATCGTATCCGTTTCACTGATTATTCTTGTTCCTCTAATGATTGGAACAATTTGGCCGCCCGGTTCAACTGTGTCCATATGGGCATTTAAAAGAATTGGAGGTATCGTGGTATCTTCTCCTTCAAAAACAGCAATAATATTTCCTGCATTTCCACCTGTTTTTGTGCCCGCATCATCTTCAATAACGCGCGCTCCCATGCTCTGAAGCATTTCTTTACAAAAATCTGCTGTCTCCCGTTCATGGCCTGAGGGCGCATGTATCCGGGCTAATTCTATAAACAATTCAACAGGTAATATATTTTTATCATGAAATGATTTCATCTAACTCTCCTTGCTTCAAACGATAAAAAGCAGCAACAAAGCCTCATTATTTATTTTAACAGGCTCTTACATCCCACGAAATATAATTCAGGAGTTGTGTTATTTTTCAGAAAAGCAAACAGAAAACTGCCGGAATTTTAACTGCCAAACCGTTTATTTAGAGTGGCATCTAGTTTTTAGAATCCGGTTTTGGTGTTCGCTTTGACGATCCACAGGGCGGAAAGGTCGGCATTCTTTCAAAATCGGATCCTTTCTTGACAGGTTTGATTGAATTACCACAGATAACCGGTTCAAAACCGCTATGAAGTGATGCTGGATTCACATACCAGTCATCCTCTTCCCAAATCCAGCTCATTGTTTTTCTCCGCGCCAAGGATGGAGATGGCAAACCAGCCCTAAATCCCATTTCGACCATGTAAGCCATGCCTTCATCACCATCGATGTCTATCGCTTCGATAAAAACTGCCACCAAGCCAATAGAAATCCCAACAGCATAATTCTGAAAATCATCAAAACTCATCTCTCTTCGAAATGCCGGAGAGAACAGTTGATATAGAGTGTCCATGTTAGCGGACTTTTGACTAGAAATATAATCTTCTACTCTTGCTCTCAAGCGACGTTGCTGCATCATCGTCTTGTCCATTCCCGGTTTTTCAACAGCAGAGCTAACTGATATCAGGCAAAAAACCAATAATGAATAAAATGCCAATATCCTTGTAAAGGTTCTCATCTCTCCTCCTCATTTTCAGATACAATTGCATCATCTGAAATGATGACTCTTTCAGGCGCAAAAAACAAGACCTCTTCCATAAGCTCCTCTACCCTGTCGTATTTGTGCTGATCTCGAAAAATAGTCGCCATCAGTTGAAGACGCAATCCTTCGAAGTAGGCTATACCCAGCCCTTCCATTTCATCCAGAAGAACCATGGCTTTGTCCAGGTTTGAATCTGCGTATTCTTTTCTAGCCTGAACCAGTTTTTTCATCCAAGGCAATAATTGAGATTGTTCTGTCAGTTCCATCTGCAGGAAAACCTTTTCAATTTCATCAATGGACGCATTCTGAGCGGATAACAGCTCAACTTTCTCAGCTAGATAAAGCTCGTTTGAGGGATCTTTTGATAGCAGGCTATCAATTAACGATGCCACCTCAGAATAATTTTTATCTCCAATATAGATTCTAACTAAAGTCAAATCCAGTGATTTTCTCAACGTACTATCAACAGGGACTTTTTGAATTAACTCTTTGCTTTGCTCTCTTTTACCATTTAACAATAAAGACTTGATATAAATTTGATTCATTCGGGCATCACCCTGTGCAAAACCATAACCTCTCGTTGCCATTTCCTCGGCCATTTTCCAGTCTTTTTTTTCCATGTATATCTGAGCCATATTATAATATGGCATATGGTAAGATTTATGAAACTCGGTCGACTTCTGGTAAGATTCTATGGCTTTGTCCAGTTCGCCTTCACGCCAATAAACACCGGCAATGTTATTATGATATGCAGCATTCGATGGTTTTTCCTTCATAAGCTCTTCCCAAATTTTAATGGCTTTTTCAGGTTCATTTACATATTCGGCATATAAAATTGCCAAATTATTCTTTATATGTTCTAGATCTGGCTTTAGGTCCAAAGCATTCAAAAATTTTTTTTCAGCTTGAGAATAGTCTTGTGTCTGAATAGCAATCGCTGCTTCTCTTTCCAGTTGCCATAGCCGGCGAGTCACTGCTTTTTCTTTATTGACACATCCGGGAAAGATGAAGAAACTGATCAACAATATAAAGCTACATTTTATTTTCATAGTAAACTCCCCTAGGAAATTAACAGGTAAAGCGTAACACCCAAAGACACCTTTTTCAATATCCTTCCATGAAATCTATTCTCATAAAAACCAGTTTGCCAGCGAATCATTCCAAATAGAGTTACGCAAAAAATATCCGGCAACTATTAAAATCACCACAATGGCCGACCATGTATAAAGGCCATTCAGATCCGGTTGATCATCAGGTGTCTTTTCTTTAAAAAAATAATTCGATTGATACTTATTGGATAAAACAAAAACATAAAACAGTAACACAAGTAATGTAATAAATAGACCTAATCGGTAGGATACAGGATCATAAATCAGGTTCAAACGATGAAACCCCGCTGGTAACAACAGTGCCTGAAACAAAAGATCACCTCGATACATCCGAATTGGTTTGTTATCAACGAAAGCTTTCCATCCCTGATCAAATGCCTCAGAAATAACTATGCAGCCGGGATCATCCATCTGGACAGTAATTTCCTTTGAGTGCTCCGTCTGTCGATCGATAGAGATTGTTCCGTGCAATTGTTCGCTATTATACTGGCTCTCGCTCTCTAAGCCCACTATCAATACTTCCCTCGAACTCAGCGAACGGTCTGCTATGAGTTTTAATATACTTTCATCATCAGCGTCAGTTGCTAAGGGTATTCTGAAATCAACAGCTTTTCCCCTATAAGGCTCAGAAATTTCATCAATCACCCAGTTGTCTTTTGCTATCAGTTCACTGCCTTTAAACAATTTGTTGGCAACTGGTGAACATATATATCTGACATTAAAATATTTTATAATATGCCGCTCAAGTCTTCCGGCATTCTGTGCCCATAAGGTATAACTCGAATAATGCAAAGGACTCCATTCATCAAATGTCAGCAATTTCAATTTGTGTATCATACCGGAATACATCGGAAATACATCTTTGAGCCTGGCATAATCGCTGTGGTCTTTTTTAATCCATCCACCATGCCAGTCTTCTGGAATGAGTATTGAGCTGGAATGATACAACGACATTATACGGGAATCCTGATCTGTGATAGAGGTCATTCCAAGCGGCTCAGCAAACAACAAACTTTTATCACCTGTTGAAGGATAGGCGTGATGCGCCCAAAACAGTTCGGAGAACACCAGCAATGGGATCAGAAGCCCTGCCTGTTTATGCTTAACAACCCAGATAACAGCAATCAGGCCAGTGGTTAGTATCAGAAAGACAAGGGCTCCGAAGCATGCTTTTTGAAATTGAGGATTTGTATTCCAAGCTTGATTTTGGCGAAGAAACATCCATGCAGCGGTGAGTAACACCAATAAGCTCGGTAAACTCCTTGTAAAATACTTCCGACAGGTTTCTTTACTTTTTTCGGAGACCAAATCATTTGCCGTGTGCGCTAACAAACCTGAAAATCCAATAATCATCAGAAACGCCCATCTGGCAGGAGCTCTAAGCATATTGGTGAAAGGTAGTAAGCGAAGGATATCGGTACTTAAACTGTAAGGTCCTAAAGATAGAAAAAGCCCAGTTACGATACAAAATCCAAAAAAACGAACTCGTCGTGATTTCCATGAGGTGGCTAGAGCAAGCGCCACAGTTGAAAGACCAATAAATATATTCAATTCCCATTCATAAGCAGGCCACCTGTTAATATCGAACGATCCTGTTGCTGCGTTACCGAACGGATCATTCAAAATCAAATTTGGGATATAGGAGGGTGGCAGAGGCATTTGGGCTGAAAACATATTGGGTGACAGGTCGATACTTCTAGATGCCTCAAACATGAGTTCTGCCGTTGGTAATAATTGCCAGGCTCCCATAATTATCCCTGCCACTGTAATCATCGTCAGTAGAACGATTTTTTGTCTATAAGGAATAAATACTGGGCCCAACAGGCCATAAAGCCATAACAATGTGATCGTTATAACTATCACTTGTGGATGCCCGGCAAGGCAAATCAGCGCTAATATCGCCATACCGGATGCAATCGGTTTAACCGAATCGACTTTTCCAAAACCCTTTTGAAAGGTGATGACAGATAATAACCAAGGAGCCCAACTCAAAGCTTGAATATAGTTTACAAACATCAACTTACGAATGACATAACCGGAAAATGTGCAGCAAACAGCTCCAGCCAAAGCAGCTACCGGCACATAACGGAATCTTCTAAATAAAAAATAAAAACCATAACTCATCCACAACACGTGGATAATTAGCGTCAAATTATACGCCTGCACAAACGATAACAGATTATAAAACGGCCAGATCAATAAATAAGATGCGCCACTCTGCCCTTCCGCGAATAAAGGAAAACCTGCAGCAGAAAACGGACACCATAAAGGCATTCGTCCTTCGTTGATTTGACTGAAAGCATAATACCGGAAAGGAACATTTTGAAAGCCGTGATCCATATAGAAAAAAAGCTCGTCTGTTTTAAAAGCTTTTAAAAAAAACAGGCAAGTCAGGAGCGTTAGAATAGCTATCGGTATCCAATTTTTTTTTATCAGCGCCCACACCCTCGTTGACCCGGCGCCATGGAATTTGAGCTTGCTTGTGAATCCGACCACGCCCAATACGGTGCCGTAGAACCCCTTGTTCCTGAAGAATAAGAAGTCTCAGCATTATTTTGCTGCATTTGTCTGCCCCGTCCAGTAAAACGAGACTCAGCCCTGTCAGCGCCGGCCATTTCTTTTTCTCTCTTCATTTCTTCTTCTTTTTCCCGTTCTTGTTGAGAAGCGGGGCGTCTTTGATTGTTCCCGGGGACAGCTCTTTGCTGTGTCGGGCCGCCACCGGCTACCGGCTGCCGGCCTCCTCTGGCCGGAGGTCTCCCCGCAACTTGGGATGGTTTCAACTGCAGCAATGCAATCTCTTCCCCACGCATTAGGGTTACCCGATTAGATTCTATCAATGATATCAAATAATCACCTATCCACTCACCTTGTCCATACTTTCGCACCTTGTTTCGCATCGATGGATCAGCGTCATTTGCATTTTTTATGAAGGCATAACTACTTTTATCAACAGTCTTCTGCAGTGTGCCAACCAATTCCAAATTTGGCACATCTATCTGCATGCGCGCTGGTGTCGGCTCTGGTTCAACAGGAATATCTTCCTGTCCAATATCTAGAAAAACTCTATCTGGACTGAAAAGTGTTTTCAGATAAATATCGTCGTATTTCATTTGGGATCCAGAAGATTTCTTTAGCTGAATATTTGGATTGGCTGTTATATCATCCGCAATGAAAACAGCGTCTTCAATCTCATCAGAAACCCAATCTGTCACGTCGACTTCTGAACACCCGAACAAACATAGCATCAGAACAATCGACAAAATACTTGTTAAAATCCACCTTTCGAAAAACTTCATGTTCCGCCTATTCGAGTGTCCCCCAACTCTGGCCTCCGTCATCGCTGAATACAACCCCGGAAGATGTCGTAAAAATAAGATGATCAAAATTATTCCGATCAACATCTATAGAAAAGGTTAGAAAACGGTTGCTTGCCAAATACCGTAGATCATAATGGTTTCTTTTTTCCAACGTGATCATCAAAGGCGCAACTCCGATTGTCGCCGCCATGAAAACATTCGCTTTCTGGGGATGACGCTTGATAAAAGTCGGTCGAGCCGACATAAAAGATATATTGAAATACTCCTGGTTTTCACCCAGAGCAAAATAGCTAAACCCACCTTTTTTTAAATGGGCGCCATGTTCTAAAGTTTTTTCCGGAATACTCACTAATTCTCCCGTCTCCCAATTACATCGATAGCGAGACTCTTTCGTTCCAGAAATCAAAAACCATTCATCACTAATAATATCCGAAAAAGCAAATACAATCCTATCTTCATAAGGTTCCATCGAAACGGTTTTATTCACTATCAACTCATTCCCATCAAAGGAGCAAAGCGCTATCGTGTCCGTACCGGCAAATAAGATTTTGTCAGGTAAACTATCATGAAAAAGAATGGATTTCACAATGCCGACTGATGCCTGCTGAAGCAAATCCAATTTTGTATATTTGAAAACGTTGTCAGCAAAGAAGCTGAGATACACATCACCTTGATCCGATGCAAAGGCCACATGACCTTCCTTATGCGGATTAGACATCATAGCTGTAATCACAGTATCTTCTAACACCTTTTCTGTAACTTTTTTACTCCCGATCTCAATAATGGAAATCCCTTTTGAATCCCCTTTTATTACATACGACGAACTTAAAAACTGGGCATAAACCGGACGTTGATAAAAGGGCGGCGCAAACGGCAAACTAGCTCCGGGATTCACCTGTCCCCGAACTCCAGTAACAAATATTACCATTATCAACACGCTTGCCATCACTATTTTGTTCGTTAATTTTTTTGCCATATTAAAACCCCCTAACAGGCTCGAGTTTAAGGCAACACACAATACATGTCAATGTACCAATTGGATAGCTCCAATTCAAGAAAAACGGGTTTCAGCCAGATTACACGCCCATCAGAACATCCCGTGGAACATGAAGTAACGAGGTCCAACCTGGTCGCTTCGTCGTAACGCATCAGAATCGGAACAGCCAGAAAAGCATAATTTTCATTTCTGTCATATTCTATCGTACTCACGGGTATATCATTGATCCTGATTTCAGCTCTTAACGAGCAATCTTCTGAAAACAATGATGACTCAAACAAAACCACGCAGTAGAGCACAGTGTCATTTAGCGGAGATATTTCAAATTGGATTTCCGAGCCACACTCTTGAACGAGTATTTCCGATTTGTCCTCCACAAGCCCTTGTATTTGCAATATTGTATTAATCCCAACAGCATGCGCGACGGCATCCGAGAAGTCATGTAATAACAAAGGAGAATCTTTAGGTTTTCGACGATATATATCAAAACCCGCAGCTCTCTCCCAACGATAATAATCACTCAATATCCACATCATCAGCTCAGGATATTGCTTCGAAAAACGGCGTGATTCTTCGTCATCAAAGGGTATATCATTGATTAAAAAAATGTCCGGTGCATGTTGACTGACTTCCTCAAGCATATCCTGGTAATAGATCGGATGAGTAAGCATGCCGGGTAGAAGCCATTCAAAGTATGATGTATTTTGCAAATTTGTTATGAAATTCAATAGTGGATGAAAAGGAAGCGTCATCATCGTTTGATATTGCATGGTTTTCAACTGCTCAAGACCACTGATCAGCTCAGACATTTGACGACATTCAGAAGCAAAAACTTTAGCCGAGTAACGGGGATGAGATAACAGGACATTATCTGACTTGATGACACCGATAGATTGATAAATATGGGGATTTTTTATCAGCGAGTCCAATAATAATCCAACAAAGAAAAAGGTTCCGACAATATATTTTATACCCTGATATGTTTTATTTCTTGTTATCAACCAAACCGACAAAATACTGATCGGAGGAAAACAGCGTAACAAATTTCCAAATCCAGTTCGCCAGATAACCAATCCGAAACCGATAAATCCCGTTATAACGATTGCAGTCCGCCACGCATTAAATTGCTTTGACAAGATAATAGACAACCCACTCAACAGCAGTATAATTCCCGTTACATAAAAAAGGCTGTCCTGAAACAACGAAAAATAATTATTATTTTGAAGGTATTGGAAAGAAAACAAAGGTGGCCAAGAAAGTGACATCCCTTTGAATCCTCCCGAAAAAGTATTTGTACACAACCCAACATAATGAAGCCATGACTTGATACCTCCTGTATATAACACCAAACTTATTTGACCCGCATACAAAATAAAGCTTGGCAAAGCATTTATCATATTGGGCCGATTATCTTTTAATCTCCAGTTAATCACCATAAGAAAAGGAAACAGCGCCAATAAAATTATTCCCAATTCAAAACGAAACCAGCAGATAAGCAATGCTAAAACACCGCTAATTATCGTATTTAAATAGGTGAGGGGTTTCAGTTGAAGCGCTAGGCTTATGATCATCAGAACAAGGCTGAATGAAAAAAATCTATAGTAGTAATACATGGGAGTTAATAGATATATAACCCAAGGAATTATAGCGCTTTTTTTCAGGCCTGCTTTTCTGCCTATCAGCCAGATTAGAGTAGCAAAAAAGGCTGATAGAAATGCCTGTAAAATTCTGGGAGACGACACATGCAATCCACCAATTTTCATTGATAGATAATATAAAATGTATCGACCCGGCGGGTAGGCAAAAAAATCTCTAATAGGCCTTTCACCTTGAAACATTCGCAAAGCCCCATTTAAAGGAACTCCTTCATCCCAAATATTCATCCCATAATTGAAGTAACTTAAAAAATACAGGCACGAAATCAGAAAAATCGTGCAAATGACGGCGACATCTTTTTGCCTGAATCGATTTTTTTTCTGAGAATTATCACCCATAACCGTTCGTTTGAAAGGACTCCCCTACCTTGACGCCAAACGTCAATATGAGTAGTGTATGTTATTGTGGAGCGAATAGGAATGATTTCGATAATAATTGTGTCTTACAATGTCCCAGATCTTCTAGTCAATTGTATTGAATCCGTAGAAAAATCGGAACAAGCTGGTACATACGAAATCATTGTTGTTGACAATGCATCAAAAGACAATGCTCGAGTTATGGTTCAAGAACGTTTTCCAAAAGTTGTTTGGATCCAAAATCAAACCAATCTCGGCTTCGCTTCAGCAGTCAACATCGGGCTTTTACATGCCCGTGGTAATATCTTTGTTTTGCTCAACCCCGATTCAATCATCCATTCCAATGCCCTGTCTTCACTCAGAGTTTTCTGGCAATTACACCCGGATGCAGGCATTGTCGGTGGAAAAGTGCTGAATCCAGATGGATCCTTCCAAAAGCAATGCCGACGAAGTTTTCCTACTCCATCAAGCGCTTTTTTCAGACTATTTAGATTGTCTCGTCTTTTTCCTAATTATAAATTAGCTCATTCTTATGAATTGGATATCGAAGGTATTAATGAAACCCATGAAATTGATGCTGTTGCCGGAGCCTTTATGAGTTTTACACGTAATCTGACAGAACTCATAGGTATGTTTGATGAAGGTTATTTTCTAATGGGTGAAGATCTTGACTTTTGTTATCGAACAAAACTTGCATCAAAGAAAATCTTTTTTTCTCCAGAAGCAACCATCACACATTTTCATGGCGCCAGTAGACAAACCCAACCAATGAAAAGCACTTATCATAGCCACATCGCTATGTTCAGATACTTTCGGAAGTTCTTAAAGGATGATTACTCAGCGCTATCGGGCGCTCTTATTTATTCCGGTATTGTAATTCATCTACTGATATTCTTGTGTTTAAATTTAATCCCTATGGCCAAGCAACAGTTATCACGACGTGAAAAAGATTAGTGAACTTCGACGATTGACAGTTTTTGTCCTATTTTTGGGAGACCTTATCTGGACTCCTGTCATCTACATGTTTTCCTACTGGCTTCGATCTAAGAGTGCACTGATATTTTTTCATGAGAAAATGCCATTAGATAGAATGGAAATCGTTAACCATCGTCTGTGGATTCTTATCTTCATGCATATTTTATTTCTATATCTTCATGGTTTTTATGATACGATGTCTCTCAGAAGAAAACATGAATCCATTGCTTTAATCATTCGATTGGTTACGTTAGAAACGCTAATCCTGGTTTCAATCTACTTTTTCAGCCAAGATATTCTATTTCCTCGATCAATTTTTATAATGATATGGATCCTACTGATTATTTTTACCAGTATATGGCACGTCAATATTAGGCGTATTTTTCAAACTCAGAGCCTTGAAAGAAGCGTACTTATTGTCGGATCTAATGACGGCATCCAAAAGATTATCGAAGAAATCCGAAGACTCCCAACATACGGTTTAACTATCAAGGGCGTTCTATTGGATCATGCTAACGGGAAGCCGGCTGCCGATATATTAGGGGTTCCTGTTCTTGGGACTCGTGACGAATTACTGCAGATCATCGATCAACACCATATCGATGAAGTTATCCTGTCAGAAAGACAAACATGGCAAGAAAATCTTGTCGATTCAATAAGTAAAATAGAACAGTTGCCGACACGTATTTGTATCCTACCGAATTTTTATGAGATATTGATTGGAAAAATTAATCACTTGCGCCTGTATGATATTCCTCTTATCGAGATGATTAAGCATCCGGAAACACCAGCTTCCAAACGATTTTTCGATATCATAATATCCTTGGCCGTTCTGATTTTATCCTTACCGATTTTACTAGTTGCTTGCCTCTTTGTATTCCTGCTGATGGGACCACCAATAATATTTAAACAGGAACGTGTAGGAAAAGATAAAAAAAGTTTTTCGATCTATAAGCTCAGAACAATGATTCGAGATGCTGAGATAGAAACCGGCCCGGTTTTAACTGGAGAAATCGATCCGCGCATCACTCCACTAGGCCGTATTTTGCGAAAATATCGAATAGATGAGATACCACAAGTATTTAATATTCTTCAAGGAGATATGAGTTTTGTCGGTCCCAGGCCTGAAAGACCGCATTTTGTCAATCAATACATCAATCAAGTTGTAGGGTATGGGGAGAGATTTAAAGCTCTTCCCGGCTTGACTGGATTGGCACAGGTCAATGGTGGCTATGCATCGTCTCCTGAAAACAAATTGAAATATGATTTAGCATATATTTATAACCGATCACTTTGGCTGGACCTTAAAATCATTATTGAGACCATAAAAGTGATTTTGACGGGTCGTGTCAACCCTTAAAACCTTTTAAAACGACGAATTCGTCAGGAACATTTAATTGGCCTGACTCAAAAAGCCGGAATCAATAATTTCCGACCGGCAATGATCAAATCATTTTGCAGTAGATTTGTTGCCATCAACGACTCAACCGTAATTCCAAAGCGGTAAGAAATACCGATCAACGTATCCCCAGGTTGAATGACATACTCAATTTCTTTGTCCCCAGAATTTGCTAAAGCAAGAAAATCTTGTATTTTTTTAAAGTGATCAACCGGTATATTTAATTCAAAACCAGGATATTCCGGAGGTGTTATATTTCGTTTCAGAGCTGGGTTGAGTTCTTTTATTTTTTGAAGTGGAATCCCTGTTTTTTCCGAAAGAAAACGTAAGTCCAACTGTTTGTCCAACGATAGAACAGCCATTTCCTGCATTTTTGGCGCTGGGAACATGACCCCGTGTGATTCAGGGTCTCTTTCAATCAAAGCAAGCGCCATCAATGCTGCAACGTAAAAACGAGTTTGTGGGGAGAACTCTTTTTTTTGTGCCATTTCCCAGTAATCTTCGCTCCCGTTATTGCGTATTGCTTTGAAAACACATCCTTCACCGCTGTGATAGGCTGCAAACGCCAAAAACCAATTACCGGTCTTTTCATAAAGATACTCTAGTAAATCCAAGGCTGCCTGTGTCGCTTTGACCGGATCTCGTCGCTCATCTATCCACTTGTCTATTCTTAAGCCAAATGAACGGGCAGTCATTGGCATCAGTTGCCACAAGCCGGCCGCATTCGATTTTGACGTTGCCGAATTCAAAAACCAGGATTCAACCATTGGAATCCATTTAACCGCTTCCGGCATACCCCTTTGACGGACTTGATCCTGAATCATCTCAATTGACAACCTACGACGCACTAAAGCAGATTCATAATCATCTCTATATTTGACTAAAAAATAATTTTTACATCTGCCTACAAGTCCAACCTCTGGAACATTTAATTGAACCAAGGCTTTTTGCAGCTGTTCTTCCTCCTGGTCACCCTCACAGATTTGATCAGAAATTTTTTCTATATCTAACAACTCTTCTTCTGTACCTGATTCTTGAAAAAGCTCTTCATCAAAAGTTAACAGATTCTTTTCCATTACAGGTTGCTCATCATCCAGGATCAAATCGACAGGTCCCATCACATCATTTTTTTTCCAATGTATACAGCCAACCAAGTGAATGATCGCAAAAATTACATATATTTTATAAATAAAAGACCGCATAACGACGAATAGTTCCGCCGAAAAACCCATTTTTTAGTTTTTCAGTGTATTGATTAAAAGGTCGATCTGACTTCTCAGATCAGAATTTGACTCCATTTCCTCCTTAACTTTTCGGCAGGCATGTATCACCGTTGAATGGTTTCTGCCACCGAATTTTTTTCCTATTTCCACTAATGACAATGGTGTCAGTGTCTCACACAAATACATAGCGATCTGCCTAGGAACCGCTACATCTCTGGTCCGTCCTTTTGCTTTGAAATCCGCAATTTTAACGTTGTACACATGAGCGACTTGCTTTAAAATCATTTCAGCCGTGACCCGTTTTTCTACGTCGGAAACATACGGTTTCATCGCCTCAACAGCAGCTTCCACATCTATTTTCTTTCCTGTCAGCGATACCCTCGCTGCAAGATTTTTTAATGCGCCTTCAAGTTCGCGCACATTTGATTTTAAACGTGATGCCATAATCAAAGCAATATCATCGGGCAAATCCAAATTTTCTTCTTCTGCTTTTTTTTGCAAGATAGCGACTTTTGTTTCAAGAGTTGGTGGTTGGATATCGGCAATCAGTCCCCATTCAAATCGAGAAGTAATTCTTTCCTCAAGGTTTGAAATTTGGCGTGGAGGTTGATCGGAGGAAATCACGATCAACTTAGATTCATTATAGAGAGAGTTAAACGTATGAAAAAACTCTCCAACAGTAGAATCTTTACCTGCTATAAATTGGATATCATCGATCAGCAGAACATCGATATTTCGATATTTCTGTCTGAAGGCGTTCATTTTATCGAAACGGATATGATGAATAACCTCGTTTGTAAAGCGTTCCGATTCAACGTACAGTATTTTTGATTTAGGGTTATTCTTATGTATTTCATTTCCGATTGCATGCATGAGATGCGTTTTTCCCAGTCCGACTCCACCATGAAGATAAAGGGGGTTATATGATTTTGCTGGGTTATGTGCGACGGCGCTTGCGGCTGCGTGTGCGAACTGGTTAGAAGGCCCTACAACGAAAGCGTCAAAGGTGAATCGAGGAATCAAACCAGAATCAGAATAAGAACTACCATCATTTCCGAATACGTCCGGCGTTTTTTCAGGCATCTTTCTGGTTTTCCTTGTTGATATTTTCAGGTTTTGAGTCTTGTCTTCAGCCGGATCATTTTTTGTCAGACTTTCAAATAGCGGGCTGTCTGGAGGCAGCTTTGCAATGTCAGCCAATTCATACGTCACTTCCACACGGCATTGCGCCTCCGCCTCTACAAGCCGTTGAATCATCAGCCCATATTTTTCTTTCAAATGTTTTTCATACATTGTTGCCGGCACTTCAACAACGATGTGGTTTTTTCCCGCGGATATCTGCTTTGTTCGCCTGAACCACGTTTCATACATCTGCTGGCTCATCAAATTTTTATCAGATCTCAATCGCTTTAGAACCCGCGACCATATATCGTCAAGATTTTGTCCTTTTACGTTCAAATTCCTACGCCCTTCCAGCAACTATCCAAAAGTTCTTGATCGATAAAATATCGTATAAACACCTTTTCGTCAAACATCAGCCCGTCTCATCTGTTTTCATTTTTCAAAAAGTCGCAAAAACTCGTTTTCACCTATAAGCCGTATCCCAGCTTTTTGGGCTTTTTCAAGCTTTGACCCAGGCTTTTCTCCAACCACTACCAAAGTGACCATTGACGTAAACGTTTTGCTGATATTTCCGCCATTTTCCAAAACACGCTGATGAGCATCATCTCTGGTAATCTCAGTCAGTTTTCCAGTAAATAAAACCGTTTGATTTTCAAAAATTCCCGTTCGGCTTTTGTTACTTTCAGCCATAATAGAAGGCATTACACCTGCTTTCAGCAATTGATCTATCAAACTGATAGATTCTGGATTATGAAGAAAATAGTCGATCGATGCTGCCAATTCATTACCCACACCATGAATACTCAATAAAGCATCTTGGGTTGCAATTCGAAAATTATCGATCGATTGAAATGTTTCAGCTAATAATCGTGCTGTATGCACTCCCACCAATGGAATACCCAAAGCCGTAATAAATTTATCCAAATCAGGTTGTTTGGATTTTTCTATTTGTTCAAGAAGGTTTTCGGCTGATTTTGAGCCCATTCGATCCAACACAACCAAATCTTCGAATTTCAATGTGTAGATATCGGCAATATGTTTGACAAGACCTTTCTTGACAAGCGCCAACACTAATTTGGACCCAAGTCCCTCAATATCCATCGCTGTTCGGGAAGCAAAATGCTGAATTCTTTGTTGAACCTGCGCAGGACAACTTGGATTGATGCAACGATACGCAACTTCATGCTCATTTTTAAAAACATGTTGATGACAAACAGGACACTCTTGAGGCATCTGAAATAACTTCTCTGCGCCAGTTCGATTAACAGTAATCGGCATAACCACTTCAGGAATGACATCTCCTGCCCTCTGAACCAGAACCATATCACCAATTCGAATATCCTTTTTCTTGATTTCATCCTCATTATGCAGAGTTGCCCGTTTAACCGTAACACCACCAATTGAAACAGGGTCAAGAATGGCCACCGGTGTCAAAGTCCCCATTCGTCCCACTTGTACGATAATATCGTTTAAACGAGTCGTTTCTCTGTCCGGGGAAAACTTGCCGGCTATTGCAAAACGTGGGCTTCGCGTCGTATAACCCAACTCTGACCAAAAATCCAACCTGTTGACTTTAGCGACCATACCATCAATTTCGTAAGGAAACTGTCGTCGCTTCGATTCCATTTCACGATACATCTCAACAAGTTCTTCGATTCCCGGGCAAATTTTCCAGATTGGATTGACCGGAACACCCCAACTTTTCAATATGTTTAAAACATCGCCGTGCGTTTTAAAACCAGATAACGAATCTTCAGAAATACCATAACAAAAAATTGACAAATTCCTTTCACCAGTAACCCTAGAATCCAGTTGCCGCAACGATCCGGCTGCAGCATTCCGGGGATTGGAAAAAACCTTTTCACCGCGCTGCAATCGTAACGCATTTAGTTGCCGGAATTCTTCCGTCAATAAAAACACCTCTCCTCGGATTTCCAATGTATCCGGGATCGGTTGGTTATTATTTACAGTCAGATGGATTGGAAGGGTTTTAATCGTCAACAAATTCGCTGTAATATCCTCACCAGTATACCCATCGCCCCTTGTGCTTCCCTGAATAAAACGTCCATTTCTATAAACCAATTCAACGGCTAAACCATCCAACTTTGGTTCAGCAACATATTCAATCCGCTCTTCAGTTTTCATCAAGCGTTTGATACGACTATCAAAATCACGTAATTCCGATATAGACATAACATTTTCCAGACTAAGCATCGGGGAACCATGTCTGACTTCAGCAAAAGTTCGCGATGGTGTGACTCCTACTCGACGACTGGGCGAATTAACTGAATCGAACTCAGGATATTTAGCTTCCAAATCCTTCAACTCTCTCATCAATCGATCATATTCTGCATCAGATATTTCCGGATCATCGAAAATATAATAAGCCCGATTATGCTGTTCCAATTCTTGCCGTAAATACACAATTCTTTCTTTTGCTTTTTGCCGATCCATATAAATGATTTCCTCCTGTTGAAGGTTTAACCTAACCATATTATTATCCTGGCTTATGAAGCATCTCGTCAAACTTATTATCCCACTGTTGCTCATAGGGTTCAGCACGTCTCTAGTGACATCGGAAACACTCAAGTGTGTTCAGATATTTACGCTGGAGAGCCGTGATGTTGACTCTCTTCATGAAGAATTCAAATATTTGAAAGATTTCGGATTTAACACCTTGATCATAAGAGTTTTCAAAAATCCTGGTGATAGCCCTTACCAATTTTTACCTGAAAAGCATTCGACAGGTGTATATTTCGCTTCATCAACCGAGCCTGTTGTGTCTGATATTTTAACGCCGGTTTTGGCAGCAGCGCATCAACTTGATATGAAAGTCTTTGCCTGGATAACCACACGTAAAAGCCAATGGATCCGTCAAGCCCATCCTGAATGGGACAGCCCGGTCGTCGATCCTGTAACTGGTGACGTTTCTGCTGGAGGTCATCTGGACATATTTCGATCTGACGCCGGGAATCAAATTCTTGGTATGTTGAATGAATTAGCGGAATCCGGAGTAGATGGTATTTTATTGCAAGATGACCTTGTCTCACGTCAATATGAAGACTTTTTGACGTATTCATGGTTGACTTACAAAGGGCGCGCTTTCCAAAAAAATGATTTGAATGAACTGTTCAATCTAGCCAATAAACCTTATCGATATCGACCATCCTATTATAATTGGGCTCGGCACAAATCACGCTCTTTGGCTAAAGCTCTTAAATACATAGTGACTGAACTAAAAAAACAGCGCCCTTGTCTTAAAATCGCCGGCAATCTGTATTATGAAACAGTGGCTTCACCACAAAATGGACGTCTCTGGTTAAGCCAAGACCTAGAAGAATTCGCATCGATTCCTGTTGATTATTGGGCAGTCATGGCATACCAGCTACAAATTGCTAAGGAACTGAATCTGACATTGGAGCAAATCGCGGTTAAACTCCAACTAGTCAGACAGGATTTACATAACAGTTTTTTAGTTCCTAACTCCAAAATTCTTTGGAAATTTCAAACTCAGGATTGGCAAACAGGAAAGTTAATGACACATGGGGAATGGGAAAGATTTTTAAAGGTTTTCTCTCCTGATCAATTTGTCTTAGCCCCCTATCGAAATCGTGATAATGTACGATCTTTTATGTCTGCGACACTATCGACGGAGTGATAATTTTTCGTTTAACCTCTTCAGGACTCTGTCAGGTACCAAGCCGGTGACATCTCCCCCCAAAGAGGCCACTTCCTTCACCAAACCAGAGCTCAGATAAGTGACTTCTGCGCCCGACATGAAATAGACCATCTGAATGTCCGGCTTTAAACGACGGTTCATCAAGGATAGTTGAAATTCAAATTCAAAATCCGATAAAGCCCTGAGTCCTCTGACAATTGCTTTAGCTTCGATTTTTTCGGCGTATTTCACTAAAAGTCCATCAAAGCTACCGACACTGATAGCAAGGTTTTCATCTTTCAAAACGCCTTCTATCATCTTGACGCGTTCAGCCAATGTAAAAAGGGGTTGTTTGGATGGATTGACAACAACAGCAATCGTTAATTTTTCAAAAATAAGCCGGGCACGATGAATAATATCCAGATGTCCGTTGGTAATAGGATCAAAGCTTCCAGGATATATTGCATGAATCATTTTAAAGCCTCTTTTCTTTATTGCTGAGATGGCACGACATAAGTGAACGCAGTTTCACCATAGCGCACAGAGCGCGTTATTTTCCATCCCGATGCGTTTAACAATGGATCATGTTTATGGTGATGCTCTATCACAATCAGGCTGATTCCCTTGCTGAATTCAGAATTGGACAGAAGATTAAATACCGTCGGCATCATTGGATCATTATACGGTGGATCAAAAAAACAGATCGCTTCAGGTAACAACTTTAGCGCCCTTTCGATTGTTTTAAGGATATCACCACAAATTACGGTGGCCTGTTCTTGGTATCCGAATGATTTGATCGTCTGTTGTACAACTGAGCAGAGTTCTGATTTTGCTTCCAAAAAGATGACGTGAGCGGCTCTCCTTGATAAGGCTTCAAATCCCATAATACCGGTTCCGGCAAATGCATCGATAAAATTTCGGCCATTTAAATCATATTTGATGTGTTCGAAAAAGCTCTGTCTGATTTTTTCAGTTACCGGGCGTAATTCTATGGTGTCTGGGACGATTATATGTCTACCTTTTAAGAATCCGCCTGTGATACGGAGACGTTTTTTCATCGAATCAAGTCAGAGGATGAGCCAGAGAAAGAATACTCACGTTCATCTGGTTTCTGATCTCCAGCCATGATTAAAAACCCCGTACTGCTCACCAAATTAATATCGGGGGCAGCCTGTTCGATTTCTTTCAACCGTATATTGACAGTCAAGTCGACCAATTCTATACCGTTGATTTGGATATCCGAGATATAATACCGGAGTGTGGGTGGCGGCAAATGTCGTAGCGGCATATCACGACGCACTTCACCCTGCCAAAGGTTAAGTTCCAAACAGGCAACACCTGAGCCGCGAAACTGACGTTTGGTTTGATCATCCAATAGAAAAATGGCTTCACCGGACTTAACACGTGTCTGCCACGGGACAAGGTTAAGGTTAGCATCACAGCCTGGGCATTGGCTTCTGGTACGAATGATCCATGACCAGGCTTCATCGACTTTTACTCCGTCCACATTCAAATGCACTCTCACCACTGGTTCTCGAGGTTCCATTTTCCATTTCAAATAAATATCATTGGCGCCATCAAAATCGATTTCTTCTTGTCGAGTAAAAAATAATGGGTGTTCAACCTTGATCAAATGCCTGCCTTTTTTCAGCATATTGAACAGCCCAGGAGTCACTCCCTGCTGTTTTCCATCAATATAAAGTTCCAGACCCGATGGATCAGTCAGAATCGTTACTCCCGGCTGTTTATGTCCAGCCGGAATATAGTTTTTCACGGGTGCAGATCTAGATGAATCCTGCCCCATCAACACGACAATAATACCATCGGAAACACCGTTACTGACCAGATTTTCAAGCACGGGTAACGTAACCTCAAAATCAATGCCGTGTTTGACAATCTGATTGACGATTTGTTCTGAACTCATGCCACTTTTTTGCATTTCAATAATATCTTCAGGTATCAATTTAGATAAAGTCTTTCCAATTGAAACGTGAATTGTCAAAGAACAAATCATCACAATAAAAACAAGATGCTTATTGTTTACCCACATACGAGTTCTCCTGTTTTTAAACAGAACTCAACCGTTCTGTCGGGAGTTTTTATAATGGCCATACCCGATTCGAACACTGTTATTCGTGATGCAAATTCTTCCAAGTCAAAATCGGCGACTATCACACCATTGACAGCATCTACACGATCGGTGGCGTGTATACGATATTGAATCCGTTTGTTGATATAGGCTATCCCTTTCACTTTTCGACAAACCTCCTATTTATCAAAATCACACCTTCCGCAACCGATATACCTACGTATTATTTGGCTCAAAGACAACCTTCCGGTTTTTAATCATTTTCTCTACAAATTAGTAAGAACAACAATCCCGTCTTTCCTGACTGATTTGCGAATTTTTTTGAACATCCCGCTTGTTTGCGAGGGAAACTGATTATGTCCTTTATATCCATGGTAGAATTGAATAACTCTATCGACATATTGTTGAGTTTCTTTAATTTCTGGAATCCTTCCCAGGCGGAGCACCAGGTTTTCTCCGGCGTTATACGCGGCAATTGCCAGAGGTGGATCTGAAGGGAACAATCCCATTAGAAATTTAAGATATTTAATACCTCCCTCGATATTATCATGCGGATGATAAATATCTTTTACATTGAACCTAGCAGCTGTATCCGGCATCAACTGCATCACACCCACAGCGCCTTTTGGTGATACAGCGTCCACTCTAAAGCTTGATTCGGCATGTGCTACTGCTTTTGCAAGATCAGGATCGACACCAAATTTCTTGGCTGTATCCTCAACCAATTTTATAATTTCTGTTTTATTCTTTCTCACCGCAGGAAGACTCTGTTTTGTTTCCTTTAAAAACAGTGTTCCTTTATTTTTAATTGCGGATGTATTTCCAATGTGCATAATTCCGTTTTCATCCTTAAAAAAATATATATCCGCTCTCATAGTCTGAGCAAGGCACAACAATAAGGTTCCTGTCACAAACAACTGAAGTGGACTTCGATATTTACTGAATAACTGTAGCATAGCCCCCATACCAGGACACTCCGGTAACCGGGATAGTTCCACCTTTTTCTGGAGTCATTAGTTTAGCGTTTTCAAAAGAGAAAGAAGAGGATCCGGATCGAAGCGCTGTAAACCGAAATACAATAAGCATGCCTTTAGCATTCTCAACGGCTGCATCTTCTAATAATGTCACCCCAACGACTAATCTGCCTGAATCTTGAGAATCCAGAGCAACTTGATATAGAACAGATCCAGCTGTTTCCAAGACTATTCCTTCAGAAAAACCACTATAGGCAAATACCTCATCTCGAAAAACCAAGTCAAAATAAGCGCCGTGTGTTAGGCCGTTCGTTATTGAATTTAAATCGACCGCTAATTTTAATTCATCTGGTTCTGAACTCACCTGTGCTAAAAACACACTGTTTGTTCCAGGTGACGGGTTGTCCATCGTCCATGTTATACTCAGATCATAAGAAACAACATCATCGTCACAGCCGGAAAAACCATTTAAAAAGGCAAGATACATTAAAACTAGCATACTCATTCGAATTGACATTTTCTTTTTTACATGATTCATCGTTCCAACTGCTCCACAATGAAAGGTAGCTTATCTTATTTTGTCAAGGCAAGCCATTCCTTTAAATCCTTCCCGATCTGATAATCGTAATCAGCAACCACAAGCCCAACAATGCGGCCAACGTATAGCCAACGACTCCTATTACCGGATAACCAAAAACAAAAGGTCCTAGTTTTGAATACATTATTATTGATGAGCCCAGAATCAGAGCGGCTACGACGATACTAAAAGACAATCGATTGCCGGTTTTTTCTATAACTTTGTAGAAACCATCGAGATTGACATGAGAGTACTCCAGTCGGAGTTTTCCTCGAAGCAAACGCTGAAATAGGATTTCGATATATCGAGGTAAAACTGATGCCGTATGTCTAAGGTCCTGCAATGTCGATACGGTGTCTTCCATTATTTGTTTAGGATTTCGACGGCGTTTGAGTATCTTTGTTATCAAGGGTTTACTAATGTCTATCACGTCGATATCCGGATCCAATTGGCTTCCGACACCTTCCGATATCACCATTGCCCGGGTCAACATCAGAAAACCACCGGGTAATCCCACTCCAAACCTAAGAACCGTTTCAACTAATTTTGACAGCAGTTCACCAATTCCAATTTTTTTAAGCGGTAACCCATAATGCAATTCAACTATATCCACTATCTCTCGCCGTAAATCGGTGCTTGATAGTTCATCAAATTCAAACCCGAGTTTTCTCATACTGATAAGCAATCGATCATAGTCTTTTTGTATAATATCGACGATCAATGACCCAAGATTATCGCTTGTTCGGGAATCGAGGCGACCCACCATGCCGAAGTCAATCATTCCAATTCGACCGCCGGGCATCGCTAGAATATTTCCTGGATGCGGATCTGCATGAAACAAACCAAATTCTAAAACTTGGCGCAAAAATATATATACACCATCTCGGGCAAGTTTTTTGGGGTCATAGCCGGCAGTCTGCAGTACTGCCGGGTCATCCAAAGGCAGACCCACCACTTTTTGCATCGTTATCACAGTTTTACCACTGTAATCCCAATAGACTTCCGGGATAACAACTTTGTCTTCAAATCGAAAGTTTTCTCTAAACCGCTCAATATTCAATGCTTCGATGTTATAATCTATCTCTTGAAGAATCGTTTTTTCAAACTCCCTGACTAAGCCTTGGGGATCAAAATGAGAAAACCCTTCAACCCTACCGGTCAATATCCTTGCCAACATGTGCAGTATATCCAGATCGTTTTTTATGATGAGATCAATCCCTGGTCTGCGAACTTTTATAACGACTTCTTCCCCTGAATGAAGTTTTCCAGTGTAAACCTGTCCGATCGATGCTGTTGCAATAGGTTGTTCGGAAAATTCCGAAAATACATTTTCCAGGCTGTCATCAAAAGAATCTTCCAATGTCTTTTTGATCGCAGGGAAAGGCATTGGTTTAACATCTTCCCTGAGCTTTTTCAGTTCAAGAATAAAATTCTCAGGGAGAATATCGGGGCGTGTACTGAGCACCTGACCCAATTTGATAAATGTCGGGCCAAGTTCCTCCAGAACAAAACGAAACCGCTCCGGCATAGTCAAAGGGTCTAATGGGGATACAGAATCATCCGGTGAAAGCGCTGAAGCTCGTTTTCCAAGCGGCAGCAGGCGATCCAATCCTAACTGGCGGATCAGCTGGCCAAACCCATGTTTTAATAACACATTGAGAATGGCTTGCATTCTTTGAAGATTTCGGTAGGTTCGAATGGTTTTCCTAAACGCCATATACGCTTCATTCCCTCTGAGTTCACATTATAGACCGCTTTTACTGCACCGGTCAAAACCAAATAAGATTCATTCTTTTTTCAACTATGCGTTTATGCTAGTTTATTAGTGGCTTTAAAAATGAATCATGAGGATCATCCATGAAAATCGCAGATTCATGTCAAATGCGTAAACTGGACCAGATGACAATTGAAAAAACGGGTATTCCAGCAGAAGTTCTGATGGAGAATGCCGGTCGAGCTGTATATAGAGCTCTGGCCGACGAAATAGAAAATCTTCATCTCCATCGAATCGTCATTTTATGCGGGGCCGGCAATAACGGAGGCGATGGGTTTGTCATCGCTCGATATCTAGCTGATGTCGTCCCATTCGTTCTTCTTTTTGAAAAACGCTCTAATCTGAAAGGCGCTTCGCGCATTCATGCAGATGCCGCTTTCAACATTGGTATTCCAATCCAAGAAATTAACGAGGAAAACAAACAGATAGCAGAAGAACAGATCAAGAAAGCAGATATTGTTATCGACGCTCTATTTGGTACGGGAATCAATCGCCCGCTCGATGGATTGTTTTCCAAGATGGTCAACGCCGTCAACGCGTCAAATGCCTGGGTGGTTTCAGTTGATATTCCCTCAGGGCTGTCTGCTGATTCCAGTTACTTGATCGGCCCTTGTATCCATGCAGATATTACCGTCACGTTTGGCCTGCCCAAGCCCGGGTTGCTGCTTTATCCGGCTGCAAAGCAAATAGGAAAACTCATGGTTGCCGATATATCCATACCAAAAACGAATGTTCAAAAAATGAACCTTGCCGGCGAAATCCTGACTCCTGAATGTTTTCCCGTTTTTTATAAACCCATAGAGCCTGACAGCCATAAAGGAAGCCAGGGTCATCTATTGATAATTGCCGGATCACCAGGAAAAACCGGTGCTGCTATATTGGCTGCCAAAGCAGCTGCCCATGCAGGTACAGGATTGGTGACTGTTGCAATTCCAGGTCCTTTAAATACAATTCTTGAAAATAATCTCATTGAAGTCATGACACTTCCTATGCCGGGGCAATCCCAATTTTTTACTCCAGACCATGTGAAGACAATTGTCGAAGCGCTGCCAGGAAAAACTGCCGTTCTGGCCGGACCGGGACTCGGCACTCAGGCAGAGACTATAGAATTCTTACGCCTTGTCTCCCAAGAAATCCATGTTCCCTTTATCCTGGATGCTGATGCACTGAATTGCGCTTCTGTTGATCCAAAACCTTTTTTCCAACTTGACCGAGTCAATATCTTGACACCTCACCCCGGTGAATTCAGTCGTTTGGTCAAACAACCCGTTGAAGATATTTTGAATAATCAGATTGAAATAGTCTCTCAATATTCTCAAACAACAGGAAATATCATTGTGTTTAAAACCGCTCGCACCATTATTGCCAAACCGGACGGTAGCTATCTGGTCAACGTCACGGGCAATTCCGGCCTGGCATCCGGCGGTTCTGGAGATGTGTTAGCCGGCTTGATAGCAGGACTGGCTGCCCGAAATATAGAACCCGAACAGGCTGTAGCTGCAGGAGTGTTCTGGCATGGTTTAACAGCAGACATCACCGCTGCTAATCGAGGACAAACCGAAATGCTTGCCGGTGACTTGATGGATTACCTTGCTGATGCACGCACTTTTTCAATCGACAACATGGATGCATTTGATGGTCGGTGTATACCATGGACTGAACAATCTATTGTTGACGATTGGTAGAAAGGAAATAACCGAATGTTTGAAGTATTGAGTAAAATCCCAGAAATCAAGCTGGTGAAAGAAGGAAAAGTGCGCTCTTTATATGATCTGCCCGATGGAAACCTTTTGATTGTCGCCAGCGATCGTATATCGGCATTTGACGTGATTTTACCTACTTTGATTCCGGGTAAGGGAAAGATTTTGACGCAAATCAGCAACTTTTGGTTTAAAAATCTGTCTTCCATCAGACGACATCATCTTATCGAGACAGATTTCAGCGCTTTTCCTCGTTATCTATTACCAGCAGAACACTTGCTGAAAGGTAGAAGTGTTATCGTCAAGAAAACGGAAATACTGCCTTTTGAATGTATTGTCAGAGGCTATATTTCTGGTTCACTGTGGAAAGCATATCAACGCGGACAATCTCCTTACGGCCTGAAGCTTCCAAAAAGCCTTCAGGAATCAGAAGCTTTCCCAGAACCCATTTTTACGCCGACGACTAAAGCTTCAACTGGTCATGACATGCCTGTGACCGAAAAAAATATGATCGATATTATTGGCCAAGAGATCGCAGAGAAAGTTAAAACATTATCACTGGCTATTTTTAACGAAGGTAGTCGTTATGCTGCCGAGAAAGGAATTATTTTAGCTGATACTAAATTTGAATTCGGTTTGATCGACGGCGAACTGGTTCTAGCAGATGAATGTCTGACGCCTGATTCATCAAGATTTTGGCCACAATCATCCTATATCGTTGGTCAGTCTCAACCGAGCTATGACAAACAATATGTGCGGGATTATTTAGATACGCTCAACTGGGACAAATCTTATCCAGGCCCGGAATTGCCTGCCGAGGTTGTCGATGCGACTCGGATGAAGTATCTTGAAGTTTATCGGTTGATTACCGGTTGTGATCCGGATCACCTGTAACCGATACTGTAAGGAGAGTCTTTATATGCGGAAAGTTATCGTCTTCGCTCTGCTTTTGGTTCTCGGCTCACACGTTCAAGGGATGCCGTTTCAATGGGCTCCTGTAGAATCACTATCAGAAGATACTCGCTCTGTTCATTCCGATTTTATTGATGGAAGCGTTTTCTTTGTAGTGACTCGTGGCGGCGCAATTTTTCGAACCAGTGACAGTTGTGAAACCTGGAAACAGGTGCCATTCGCTGAAAACCGACTTGTTCAAGATCTCTGGATAGATTTAGCGGAACAGCGTTCATGGTATGCATGTGCGCGATATAACGGTGAGTTTGAGCTTTGGTATTCATCCGATAACGGAGATTCTTGGGAATTGCGATATATATCTGATTCTTTAATTCGATATTTAAGTCCTTCGCATCTTGCTCCAGGCTTATTATTGGGAGCTTTTCAGCAGGTTGGCAATGATAAGCTGATATTGAAAAAAAGCGAAAATGCAGGGGTTGACTGGTATGATGTTCTTGAAGGCAATGACCCAGGAACGCCTCCCGTGTGGCATTTTTCATCATATTGGCAAGCCCATTGGGGGCGCTATATTTCGACTGATATCGGTGAAAGCTGGAAAGAGCATGGAGCCAAACCCGTCACAGGCTGCGGATACGATACACCACCATCATTGTTTGCTGCCACCTCGAACGGGCTTTTTCGAAGCCGTGACAACTTGAAAACTTGGTGGCCATTACTGGTTGAAAACGTCAATTTTGTACGCGTCAACCCTAGAAACCAGTCGCAATTGATAACCGGTTTGAAAGATACCGAAGGACATTCCGTTTTGTATTTAACCCAAGATAACGGAAAAACATTTACCTCTTGGTCAAATGGCTTGCTCGCTCCGGTTTCACACTTGTGCATCGCCGCCGACTGGCTGTTTCTTGCAGTATCGGGTGGCCGTTTATATATATATGATGAACGGCCTGCGGATATCGATGGATCCAAGCGTGTGGATGGAGGTGACCTAATTATAATGGCCACCGCTTTCGGCAGCCATACAGGTGATCCTCAATATGTTGAAAAAGCGGATTTAAACAGGGACGGTATCATCGATGGAATTGATATAAGTATTTTATCGGCAGTATTTGGACACCGTTTTTACTATGATGATAAAAAAGATACCGGGGATTTTCCAGGCGAACAACCATAAGTTGATTCAGTTTCATTTTATAGCTGTTCAATTTTACTTTTACTGATCAACCAAAACTCACCAGCAGGAATTAAGCCGATAAATCGGCATGTTTTTCCCCAAAATCGCAGCAGCATGTGCCCAATGTTGATATTTTTTCCAGCTAAGCGCAGGGGATATCCAGGAATCCCATCCATATGACCAAAAGCAAAAGGAATCTGCTCTAAAATAATGGCTTCCGGTATCTCCGATATAATCTGTTTCATCTCGCTAAACGTAAAAAAACGATAAAACCGATTTTTTTCAGCGAACCGCAACTTATCTTTCAAGCGTGAATTTCGGCCCCAACGATTAGGGCTTTCGCCGAACAAGGTATAGGTTAGGTGACTGAGTGAACCTTTGCGAGGAACTCCCACAACAAAAACTGAACCAGGCTTTAGGGATGTAAATATATTTTTGATGACTTTACCGGGATTATCTAAGTGCTCCAAAACACCAAACAGAATAGCGCCATCAAATGACTCCGGTTTAAATGTGGAAGGATTGTCTATATCGGCTTTTAGGGGTATGAATTTACGTTTATCATTGTACTTCTGAAATCGTTTTTCGGCATTTTTAAGCATATTTTCACTGAAGTCGATTCCAGTGATACTTCCAACGCCCGCATTAAGAAGCGCTTCCGCTATCTGACCGTTTCCACAACCGGCATCCAGAATGTGAGCGCCTTTCCAGTGTTGTGCCACGATCCTGCCTAGAGGTTCAACAACATGAGCTTGAAAATTCCATCCAGCATACGATTCAGGATTTATCGACCCCTCTACAGGCGCTAGGCCATAGGAATCCGCCACTCTATCATGCGCCTGTTTGATTTCATCCGAAATTTTTTCGTTCATTTCCAAACCCTCTTAAACCATAGGCTTACTTCTATCATTAGTACCATGTTAAACAACACAAATCCACATCGGAACTCACCACTTTACTGGATGGAAAAATCGGTTTACCATGGTTGCGATTAGGTACTGATACCTAATTGATCATGTTATAAGGAGAAGTAATTGGAAACCCTTCCGTCTGTCACGATTCGAACGTCTGGATGCAAATTAAATCAGTATGAATCGATGGGAATGCTTGAGCAACTGAAAAAATCCGGCTATCGGCTTGTCTCCTCAGACCAGAAATCGGATATTGTGATCTTCAACACCTGCACAGTGACGCAACGAACCGATCAGCGTATCTTAAAAATGGTTCGTTCGTTGGCCAGAAAACAGCCCGAAACACGTATTATCATCGCCGGCTGTGGAGCTCAAAGAGATAGGGATGAATTTTTAAAGCTTTTGAATGTTCGAGCTGTCCTTGGAAACCGTGAAAAAAATCAAATTGCTGAATATGTCCAACGTGTTTGGAAAGGGGAGCCGGTTATCACCGCCATATCGGATATAGGGGAAGCTCCATTCGAAAGGTTATCTATCAGCAGATTTAGAAATTATACCCGCGCCTTTATCAAAATTCAGGAAGGGTGTGATCGCAACTGCTCATACTGCATCATCCCAACTGTGCGCGGACCCAGCCGGAGTCAGGCTCCGGATTTAGTTGTTCAGGATATCCGAAATCTGGCAAACCATAATTATCGGGAAATCGTTTTGACCGGCATCGACTTGGGTATTTATGGACTAGACTTGATACCGGCAACAAACTTGGCATCTCTTCTGGCTGCAATCGAAAAAATACCAGAAATAGCTAGAATTCGTCTGAGTTCCATTGAACCCATGGAATTCAATCGAGAACTGATTGAAATAATCACTATTTCGACAAAAATATGCCGACATTTCCACATACCGCTTCAAAGCGCCTGCAACAGAATTCTGAAAATGATGTCTAGGTCCTATACACGAGAAGATTATGCGTCGATAATCGAAACGATTAAAACTGCATCACCTGACGCATGTATCGGTGCGGATCTGATCACAGGATTTCCTGGTGAAACAGAGTCTGAATTCGAAGAAGGGTATCGATTTGTCGAGAATTTACCTATCGACTATCTTCATGTTTTTTCTTATTCGGATAGATCAGGCAGACCATCGACACTTTTTCCAAATAAAATATCTCTAGAAACCATTAAAGCAAGATGCCAAGCTCTGCGTGATTTGGGTTATCAGAAAGCGATCTCGTTTCGAAAGCGAATGATCGACAAAGAATTATCGGTAATTGTGTTGGGGGTCATCGATAAGGCAACCGGTCTGCCTCAAGCCCTATCCGACAATTATATCAGAGTTACACTGCCGAACCACAAAATACCAAAAGGGGCGATCACAAACATTGTTATCGATAAAGTCGATGGTTTGATATGTTCCGGCAGAGTAATTGATCAGTAAAAAACAGCTGTCCCTGACCATTTTCCTTCAAAAGCGCTCCCATTGTGGATTATCTGTATTCTGTCTGAAGGATAACCGAAAGCCGCCCAGGTAAATATCCATTGGTCCGACTCTTTTGTTTCCGCGACAAGTTGATGCGCAAAAATATCTTCTTCAAATGCTTTAAATATCTTTTTATGTCGGGGAGATACTTGAATATTTGTTCCCATAAACAATGGATGACAACGTGTCAGATTTTGTCTTTTCAACACGGTCAACCGAGTGTCTGCTGTTCCGTCAGAAATAATCACATCCGGCCATTCTGTAACAGAATCGTTTTGTATAACGGAGCGAATATAATGACGCATGCCGTTGTTTTCGTCCCAAATCCCATCAATATAAAAGCCAGGGGAGTCAATATAATAGACTCTAAGGCTTTCGTCTTTAGGGCAAGTCAGGACAGTCCAAGGAGGCACAGGCAATTCCAGATTGGGGGAAACTTGAGCGATATGTGAAGGGGGTGTTGTGTCATTAGCAGTTTCAAAACCTTTGAACGTATCCAATACAGGTTTTACAGTGAAATCACGCAATGTAAAAGCAATTTCAGGATAGCCTGCGCCAAATCGCCATGGAACGATAACGGTTGTTTCATCAGCGTTGAAATTCTGCTCGATGCAGTGTGCCAAACGTGTCGATCGACCAGTCCAGCGCCCGGGAAGACCTTTCTGTTGTATAAGAGGCACGAATTGGCCGAACAACAGAGAAACCTGCCAGAAAACGGCTGTTAGAGCCATGATCATTCCCAACCGCGGTTTCCATGTATCCAGCAGAGTTAAGCCAAAGGCTCCTGCCAACACAAGAAAAGGCATGACTAGATCCAGATAGTGGGGATGAAAACCAGCGCGATGATTGGCGCCGACTTTTGTAACCAAAGGAATAACGATCAGAAGACCGATAAGTGTATATATTAACCAAGGTGGTTTGGGCTGTTTTAATTCCGGTATTATATTTACAGCCAAGCAACCAAAAATTATCAGACCTGGCAGAATATAGATCGGCAAGATAGGCGTCCAATCGAAATCCAACCAAAATTTTTTACCTGCTAAAGCGCTGAAAGCCGTCATAATAAAACTTAAAATTCTTGGGATAAACTGTGATCCTCGTTGTAATAGGTGTTCTTGTCCCGATCCTTTTAAAACCGCGAATGCTGGCCAGGAATGACGAATGTTGTAAAGTAACAGCGGCGCTGAAGGCAGAAAACACATGGCAAGAAAAGTAGAAATATGTAACCATTTCCGTTTTTTCTCGTATATCAGGATCATCAACACAGTTGGAACAATCAAGAAATAGGCTGTAAAGCGCCCGTTGGCAGCCAAGCCAAGAGCCAAGGCGGCAAACAGAAGGCGCTGATTTTTATGTGATGTTAGATATAATCCGATGCAAGCAATCCATAGCGCTATGAACACTTGAGATAAATTACAGGCATAAATGACACGGGATACAGCCAGATGCCAGGCTGAAAATATCATCAGCATGGCTGAATAAAGACCAACTCTCCATCCTCCCCAGACAACACCGGCCCAATAGATCAGCAAAACTGCCAACACGCCGGCGCCGGCCATAACCTGTCTGGCAGTCAAAACTGAGATTCCGCAGATTTTCATGAAAAACGCGATAACATATTCCAATAACGGGCCTTCGTAGACCTTATCACCCGTAAATGGGCGAACATTTTGCTCAACAATCTCAGCGGCGCCCAGGCATATCAATGCTTCGTCGTGTTCAAGACCGGGAACAGTATTCAGAGCTGTAAACCGTACAACCGTGCCGGCAACCAGACAAATGCCGAGTAATAGAAATCTCCATTTATAAAGGCTATCCATTATTTCGATTGATGGTTTTCTACTTTTAGTTTCCATGGTCTTGATACGTCACCGCCTGGTTGAATGCCGATCTTGATTCATGCAACAGCCCGTTTTTTTCCAGGCACAGCCCATAGTTATAGTATAAAGCTCCAACAGCATGCCGAGAAGCGGGATCAAGTCGTCCCGTCGTCAAAAAAGATGGATTAGTCCACCGAGGCTCATTTTTATCGCTCCACCCAAATTCATGTCCAAACAGGGAACAAGCCGATTTATCAGCGTGAAAGCCGGCAGAAATGATATCTTCTAGAATCCGTTGATCAGCTAACCGAATGATATGTCTGTTTTTGTTTTGGACTACTAGTGAAGCAGTAACCGCAGAATTCCATGACCAAGAATCCTCAAAATCATCTTCGGGAAGGAATCTTTTCATCAAATCATCATGCACCAAGCGGTTGTAATACCAATAAAACGACAACAGCGGTTGGAACACAACCGTTGCACAAGAACGTTTTTCGATGTCGATAAGATACCAGTGCAGAAAACACCAATCACTCCGTTGACTTATAATCAAAGCGTCGTCTGTGATTGTATCCAACGACATCTGTGCCATCTTTCTGGGAACCTCGACATCGGCAAGACGGGAAGGCAAGGACAGAAGCAAATTAGACGTCAACAAAATGATTGGGACAAGGGTTAAAAGGGTCAAGGCCAGTTGTTTTTGTATCCACTTTTTCTCCAAAATTATCCGGGACAATTCGTCTATCCCGAAAACTAAAAGTATCCAGATAAATAGGAGCCCAGGCAGATAAAAAGATTCTGTTTCCCGGCTGTCATACATCAGTACGGAAGCCGTCAAAATACAGAATGATATGAGCAGGAAGAACAGCAATCCTTTTAAGCGCTGATAAAGGTTGATACATCCTGGAATGATCAAAATCAAGGCGGGTAGAGTTACCTTTTCGCGAATGAGATTGAGAATATTTCCACAACGTAATCGTATTGCCGCCCATTGAGACAAACCGCTTCGAAAAGAGCCTCGAGCTTCTTCAAATGCAGTGACAAGCTTGATGAACCCTTTCCAAGAAGAAGGGGTTCCCCATACGGAATCAGGTTTTATGCTGTGCCTTACAGGGAGATATATATACAGAGCGAATCCCAACAACGCAAAGATGATTGCTGGAACCAGATGGCTTGATTTTAATTGCTTGCGCCTATCGATATAAATCCATGCCACAAGGCCGGGGAGCAGTAATACAAAAGTGAGATGATGGGTCAACGCAAGTGAAGCGACAAATACCGTTAAATAAAAAGACGTATTGGTCACTTTATATGAGATATTGAACAAAATGATCAACAGGATAAAGATCAGGTGAAGGCAGTATACTTCGACAGATGACGAGGCATCGACAACTGATGACAGCGCTGAAAACCCCAGGGCGGAAAATATAGAAATGCCGGTAGGCAGATTCAGGTCGAGAAATATTTTGCACAGCAATCCGGTAAATATCCCTAACGTTATCCAGCCGATCAGGTTGGCACGAAAGGCGAGATCGCCGAGTGGAAACCATATTTGAATACTATGAACGAGTTGCAGAAATCCTGGATAACCGGGTGGATGAGAGCCACCCAGTTGCCATGCTCTTGAAGTTAAAATAGCGGATTCTCCCCAGTATAACCCAGGAGTTCCAAGTTTAAAGATCAGACTAAAAGCGATCAGCCCTGTTATAGCGCTGATTACAGTTGTTGATTTAACATTCATAGAAGCTGAATTTAGGAAATTCGTGTTTTATTTGCAAGTACATACAAAAAGGCGGGAAGAACTTCCCGCCTTTTTCGTGTCAATTCTAAAATATTAGTTGTTGGTCGGCATTACCCAAGTACCGGGATCTCCGTCAACGTCCTCACCACGAACCACACCGGATTCATCGATGTAGAAAGATCGGATACCGGTTGAGCCGTAAACGATCGGCCAAGCAGTGGCTGACCATGCCCAGTAAGCAACAGCGCCGCCCGGCATAGTAACATCAGCACCGGTCACCATTTCAAAGTTGTAACCCTGCTTAATTTTTGATGCCAGTGATGGATCGATAAAGGATGTGTGGCCAGCGCCAATTCCTGATCCCAAGCAAGCAAGGCTGTCTGTATAGGTGTGGGGGTTGGAGTTGTTGTTATAGTCAGTTTGACCGGCTGCAATGGTCTTCAATGAACCGACAGCGGCAGCTTCGTTGGCTGACATACGGGATCGCAGCAAGCTCGGAATTGCAATCGCAACAATAATTCCGATGATCGCGATAACGATCAACAATTCAATAAGTGTAAAACCTTTTTGACCTCTCATTTGGATTCCTCCTAATTGATGAGTTGTTATATTGTTTGGAAACCTTCGTTTCCGGTTCTCGTCAAAAGTAAGTAGCAATTACTATGCCAAAATGAATTTGCTCTATCTCATCGAAAATAACAAACAATTAAATCCTTATAAATCATCACGTTAAGCAAATTACATAATTAAATCTATCAGCTGCTGAAACCCATGTCAAATTATTTTTAGAAAAAATTTTCCTCCGTAAGAATCAGAGTCCCCATCAATACTCACTTTTACAGTGTTTAAAATATATAAAAAACCTATTAAATCAATAACATAATGTGTAAAGACGAATTTGGGCATCAAAAGTGACAAAATTTGTCACCTGTCACTGGCATGCACCTATAATAGCTGGATCGTAAAAATTCGACCAGCTTTTCGCGTGCTCCGCTTCCTCGACGAATGCCCGATCCCTCAATGTCGCACACTGTAAATCATAAAAAGCTCCCAAAGCTTCAGCTCCCCGAGTGGAATGAAAAATTCTACGGTCGTGCGCTTGCACCCGTGCAGCCAATATATCTGATGGCCTCTCCAAAACTTGACGTTGTTCGGGCATCAGATCACCCAATCGCAATAGCGGCCCATGAGAATGAACCGGCAAACGCAGCAAATGATCGTCCTCACTGGAGAACCAAAAAACATACCGCGCTTCAGCCTGTTTTGTCGCTACCCATGCGTTAGCATTGAACAGTAAATTTCTTGCCTCATCATAAGGAATCACCTCACTGTGCCTGGCGCTTCGTCCGGCAAGATATCGGAATGTATCCGCATAATCACCTTCAAAAAGCGTCGCCATCACATCCGGATAGGTTCTAAGCGCTTTTTCAAGCCCGCCCGGCCAATACACGATTTCCAAGCGATTGATACCGACAATATCCGGTCGATAGTGTTCGACTGCTTGCAAGTAAGAAATAACAAAAGGCAGATTGAAATAGGCGCCAAAAAATAGAATGGAATCTTCAGGGCAACTATCCATTATCCCTTTTCCGACAAGAGCCGCGGAAATATCCTGAGATAGTCCCCCGCTTTTCAGGTTTTCCCAAGCCCAAACACTCGGGATAAACAGCATGCTTGCTATCACAAGTGGCGTGACTATTTGTCGAAAATGAACGGAGTCGCAAATTTTTAAAACGGTTTGAAATACTGCTCCCAAGCCAATGATCAAGATAATCGTTGACATCATCAAATAAGCCGGACCGGTATCGGGATTCATATTGAAATTCCTGTTCATCAACGTTACCGAAATATTGATCAGAGCAGCTAACAGAAGAACCGCGCCTGATTTGAAATTTTTTACAACAAGGATAAGGAGGCCCGTTATAGCTATGAACAGGAAAAAGCTTGAAAATTGATCGCGGATCAAATCACCGTATATCGGCCAATTACCGAACCATTCACCAACCTTGTTTCCCATAAACCGATTATGGGTTCCCCTGCGCGTTATCGCATTGATAAAATTCATCACATTTATCGGATTGCCGATGTTCAATGCAGGATTTTTAACTGCTCTGATCGGCAAATACAGATAGGTTGACAGTGTGAGCAACGCGACCTGGCCTGTGAACAGAAGTTCGCGGATTTTGAATTTTTTAATGACAAACAGCAGCATGAGGGCAACAGCGGGCGCCAAATGTAGTGTTAACAGCGAATGATTGGCGCCTCCCAATCCAAACATCAGAGCGATCATATTGAGATTTCGGAACATTCGGCGGCGGTTATCCGTATGCTGTAACATATCGACTGCACAAAGCAAAATGATCAGAATCCAGACCATATTCAGGCTATATACTTCCGCTTTGACATTTTGAAACCAAATCAGCGGGTTTAACGTGGTTGCCAAGCCAACAAAGAACGCCGGCCATCTGTTCTTATCGTTTTGCGAACCAAACAATTTCAGAGCCAGTAAAAAGGCCAACACCCCGATCACACCACCGGCAGACGCTGTGGCGACATTGACACGGAAAGCGCTATCACCAAGAGGTAAGCGACAGATCGCATGCGTGAACAGCACGTAGGACGGAAAACTCGGGCTGTGCGGGATACCCAGGGTGGGAACCGCCGCTTGAAATTCGCCGCTGTCCAGCCAATAGACTCCTGGGCACAGAGTAGCAAGATAACATCCCACGGATACCAGAAATATCGCCGCCATCGGCCAGATAATTCCAAGCCGATACCGATCAGGATATTTCACTTGAGTCATTGACAGAGCTCGGTTCGGAGGAAATTTTATCCGGCGACAGCGCTTTTTCAACCGTGTAGATTTTCGTGCCGGGGAGTTTGTGATAGATTTTCACCATGATCTCCCCCAACAGCCCCAAAGTCAAAAATTGAGTGCCTGTCAGCATCAGCAGGATCGACAGCAAAAACATCGGGGCACGGTGTTCCATGATCGACAACGAAAACATAAATTTTATCAAGGATAGGTAGAAAGCGATACAAAAGCCCAGCGCCCAAAGAGTAAAACCAATCGTTCCGAAAACCTGAAGGGGTCTTGACAGATATTTTGTCAAGAAATGAATACGGATCAGGTCAAAAAAAACGGTGAAGGTTCTGCTGATCGAGTATTTCGACTCGCCCCCGACGCGTGGCAAACTTTTTATCGGTATCTCTTTGATCTTAGGCTTGATACCTTCGACTAGAACGGGGATAAAACGATGAAAATCACCATATAACGTCACCGATTGAATGACTTCAGCTCGATAGGCCTTATAAGTCGTTCCAAAATCATGAAGGTCCAGACCAGACAATTTCGCCATCGTCCAATTGGCGATTTTAGATGGAAGTTTTCGACTGAAAAATGGATCGACCCGCTTTTCTCTCCACCCACTGACAACATCGTATCCCTGCTGAATCCACTTTAAAAATTCCGGTATTTCAGCTGGATCATGTTGAAGATCCCCATCCATACTGATGATGACCTCGCCCCGACAGTGATCGAAACCTGCTGCCAGCCCAGCAGTCTGCCCGGAATTGCTCCATAATTTGATTATTTGAACACGGTTTTCTGAGTCCGGTAAGTTGCGCAATTCACGAAGAGTCCCGTCCTGGCTACCGTCATCGACAAAAATCAACTCGTAATCGATACCTTGTCCTTTCAATGTATCGACTAGACGCTGATAGAGAATCGGCACACTGGCCTCTTCATTGAAAAACGGGACAACAACCGAAAGATAAGGACTGGAACTCTGAGATGTATGGGCCATACCACTGGACAGGGAATCGTTCATCTGATCTTTGTTTCAACCTTGTTCACATGCATAGTTTTCTGTTCAAAACATTGTTTCAGTCAGTAGCGTAAAAAAATATCATATTATAGATTGCAGCCAAATACGACGTAATCGAGTTCCCCAACAAGGTTTGCGGTACCGGCCTCTAGAGTAGCGCCCCAGATATAGACATCATCGAAGCTTCCATTATAGTCCGGCCACACAAACCATAAGATGGTTTCTCGTACAGATTTACCGGCCAATAGGATATCTTGACGTAAATCGATGCCGTGATCCCAGGATGGCCAGAACCAATAAGTACCATAAACATCCAGCGCGATGTATGTATCGACAGGAATATCGATTGCTGTCGTATTGGTCAATATCATTTCCAAATGAAACGTCATATCGGCATGAAACACTCTCTCGTTCAAAAGCAATTCCATGCCATGACGGCCGGATGTATCAGGTGTTGGCGTCGAAGTCGGTGTGCTCGTTGGAATTTCAGGTGTCGGTGTCGGATCGACCCGCTCACAAACCGATACATCATCGATATACCAGCCCTCAAAGTTATTAAATTGACTGTCTATCGAATCAAAACGAAATCTAATCTGAACAATGTTGCCGACATATGGTGTCAAATCGAACGGACCGCGACGCACCCATCTTTCCGTTTTATCGTACGTCTCAAATAAGAGTTCCCAAGTCTGACCACCATCTACAGTGATTTCTGTTCGACAGATATCGAACTCCGGTCGCTCTTCATTCTGAATCCAATCCATGTAGATCAACTCAGGATGAGCACAAGTGTTCAGAGTGATTTTGGGCGAGATCAAAGCACATGAGTTCCTGACTCCAGTATCGTAATTGAAGCTCGGTTGCCCACGGTTATATGCCCAAGCAAAATACGGCGAATAATATCGAACGGTATCACGATGCCAGAGACATTCGCCATAAATCGATTCGGTTTCCCAGGGCAAAATGGTTTCAAAATCATCGATGAACGGCAATCGAAAAGGTTCATACGTCGGAACCGGGGTCGGCGTGAAGGTTGGCGCCCCGGCCGTCATAGTGGCGGTCGGCGTCATCGTCGGCTCCGGCGACGGGGTAACCGTCGGCGCTGTAGTCGGTGTAAAAGTCGGTTCGGAAGTCGGCGTAAACGTAGGCGTTCCTGTTGATGGCTCTGGCGTGAACGTCGGCTCCGGTGTCTCCGTCGGCAAAGGTGTCTCTGTAAATGTCGGCATAGGAGTCGTCGTGGGTGGTTGTGTCGGTGTATTCGTCGGTGTCTCAGTAGGCGTATTCGTCGGCGTTTCTGTCGGCGTCGGCGTATTCGTCGGCGTCTGTGTCGGCGTCTGTGTCGGTGTATGAGTCGGAGGCGACGTCGGCGTGTTCGTCGGTGTCAAGGTCGGGGTATTACTGGGCGTAGGCGTCGCCGTCGGATCCGGAATCCACCACCCAGCTTTAATAATAAAATTATTCGCATAGCCATTGTCCTCAGCAAACTCCCACGGCAAAGGCGTAGGCGGAGATGACACCGAGGAACAGCGCCTGAGAAGATTGCGCCCTGGATCGATACCATTGGTGTCTGTGCAAATGTCTTTGTTAATATCCTCACCCGACACTAGCGTGCCCATATATTCCAAACAGATAACCAATTTATCACCGGCCTCCCTTTCGATCTGCCAATTCACTTCGGGATCCAATAAATCAAACACAATAAAACCTGGTTCCTGTATGACATATTGAGCTCTAGGAATAGGAGAAGGCGCCGACGGTATGGTACCGCCCGGATCAGGGAGAATACCTGTTCCATCATACGCTCTAATCCAGAACATAAATTCTTCAGTAGTATTACCATGAAAAAGCACACCAATTTTATCGATGATACAATCCCTGTCTATATCTAAAACTGCACAGGCATAGTCTCCACGAAAATGGTTTGGACAGAATTCCAGATTAACAGCTTGGTGAAACGGATCTCCTGAGCCTTCTTCCCATCCATCATTTTCAAACCAGAAATAGGCGCTGTGCGTTGGGAAACTGATAACAATCAGCACACTTAGGATTAAAATATTTTTATTCGCTTTAATGCTTATCATGTATATTCCCCCTCATCGCTTATATAATTAAACGTTTTTTAGCCTTTATTGTCAAATCCATCCGACGGTACAGTTAATAGTCCGCCTACCTTTTCGTCGTCAAAAGTGATATTCATTTTTTGAGGAATGATTATGAAAGGAAAAAGGCTGGTTGAAAAAAAAATTATTACGGATTTGGATCACGATCAATTGATTGTTTGGCTATCCGAACATGCTTTTCCATCTTTTCATGCCGCCCAGTTATTCAATTGGCTCTATTCAAAGGGGGCGACGGATTTCGATGCGATGACGGATTTACCCCACAAGCTCCGGGATTCATTGAATACGTCGTTTTTCCTTCTCGGAACCACTCTTCACCAGTCTTTAACCGATGAAACGGGCGTACATAAATTTGTGTTTGCTTTACATGACAATCATGTCATCGAAACCGTTTATCTGCCTTCGGAAACTGGATATACCCTATGTATTTCAAGCCAGGTCGGTTGTGTATTGGGCTGTCGATTTTGTGCAACCGGCGCCATGGGAATCGTCCGGAATCTGTCTTCCGGTGAAATCGTATCACAAGTTCTCCATGCCCAGAAAATCACCGGTTGTGGCGCCCATGGTAGTATCGTGTTTATGGGTATGGGGGAGCCTTTATTGAATTCCGATGCAGTGATCGAGGCTATAAAGCGAATAACAGATACTCGAGGTTTGGGATGGTCGCCTCGGCGCATCACGCTTTCAACGGCAGGTATCGTTCCAGAAATTCATCGTTTGGGCAAAGCCGGTCTAGGCGTCAATCTTGCTGTTTCGCTGAATGCCGCCGATGATGCAACACGATCCAGAATAATGCCAATCAACAAAAAATACCCTTTGAAAATGTTGATATCTTCTTTGAATGCCTACCCGTTACCCTCGCGGCAACATCGAATTACCTGTGAATACGTGATGTTGCAAGGTATCAATGATTCACTTCAGCAAGCCGATAAGTTGATTCGCCTGCTGAATCGACGGCGATACAAAATCAACCTGATACCTTATAATGCCACGTCTAATTCGCGGTTCAAACCGTCAGAGTCGAACACCATTTTGGCATTTCAGAATCGCCTTCACACTGCAGGGTTTATTGTGCGGATCCGCAATAGTCGGGGATCCGGCATACAAGCAGCCTGTGGCCAATTGGCAGGATGGCAGCCAGAAAATCAATCATGAAAACCAAACTGCTTTCTATCGTAGGCGCCGATAAGTTCCCAGGTTTCGGCGTGGAGCATGGCGCCCCAAAATGCAATATCATAAAGTGACCCGCAATCGCGTGGCCAGGTGAACTCCAAAATCGTTTTGATAATGATGCTGTCTAATCGTCCCAAGCTGTACCAGTCCAAATCCTGAGTCCATCGAGGCCCGAACCAATAGCTTCCGTATATGTCCAGAATTATCCAAAGGGTTGCCGGTATTGGCGTACCGAGTTCCGGGGTCACCTGGGCACTGAGCAGAAAAATATCTCCCGGCATAAAAAGATCTTGACTTAATAACAAATGTACTCCGGGGATATAGGGTGGTGAGGTTGGCAGCGAGGTCGGTGTATTTGTCGGAATAGGTGACTCGGTTGGAGCTGGTGGAGCCATAGTAGCAGTGGGTGTTTGTGTATCAGTTGCAGTTGGTTGTGGTGTTTGAGTCGGCAATGGCGGTGATGGTGTCACGGTGGGATCCGGTGTCGACGGTGTCGGGGTCGCGGTGGGATCCGGTGTTGGCGT
>CAYOJK010000001.1:175399-524613 GCA_964404285.1 uncultured bacterium
CGGTGGGATCCGGTGTCGACGGTGTCGGGGTCGCGGTGGGATCCGGTGTTGGCGTCACAGTCGGAAACAGAGGTTCCCAATAGGCAAAAAGAGCCCATCTGTCCGATGTGCTTTCCGGATACCAGAGTTTTTCTGGAAAAGACCCAAAAACTGCTGGTTGCCTGAAACCATCACCGATTTTTCCTTCATGTGCAGACGAAACCCTGTCCATACTATTCACTTGAAATGTCAACCAATAGTCACCCGGAGAAAGCTCCAGAACACTTGGAAAGCCTTCTGCGATCGGCGCCTGAATCCAACTGTCTTGGCAGGTATTTACAATTTCTGTCGATTCCCACAACAACTGCATCGTATCATCGTAAATTGCCAGCCGCACAGAACCGGTAGCGAGATGGGAATACAAGGATATCTGGCGGATATCAGCCGCTTCCGGCAACGTCGCCGACGAGCCCGTGACATACCCTTTGTTGGTATTATGGGTAGAAAATACACTACATCCCAAGGCTGAATTAAACCAGTATGCTCGCCGGGAAACCATGTCGAAAACCCCTTTTTCAGTTAACCGCCTGACAGATAAAGATGTATTAGAAGCCAATCGAACAAAAGGATTTGTCTTATAAGTGAGTATTCCTCCCCAATGATAGTATGTGGCAAGATTTAACACCTGAAACGTGTCATCATAAATTAAGGACGATATTTCAAGCTCCAAATCATTGCACTCGCATTCATCCCGATACGAAAAGCTATCCAGAAGCAAATCAATCAAGCGTGCGGGTCTTTGCTGAAAATCGTTCATGGCAAAGACACATAAATCCTGATCTGCAATATAAATTCCGTCTGTTACCATCCCGGTGATCTCGGCCAAACCGGTCTCATTAATGACCCGTAGAGGCAATTTATTGACTTTATAAACTGTGCCATATTGATTGATAACGACCAGCTCATCCCGATGAGTATCCAACAGGATTTTTTTCAAACCTGCGAAAGGTTGAGCATGTAAAACGATGCTCTCTTCATGTTCAAGAGTTTGCAGGTTATGACGCGCCAAGGTCTCGCCATATATAATATATAAGGAATCCTCTTGATCCACTACCATATCGACACATGGTCCTGACAAATTCAACGGCTCCATGGCATCGACCCGATAATTGTCATTGCGAATTCTGACCAGGAATCCCGGTTCACCATCGTGATACCCGTAGGTAAATTCACCGGTCCTATCTGAAGACAACAACGCAAAACACCCGGAGGAATTCATGTCATATTCGATTTCTCCAAAACGTGAAAAAGACTCAAGATCGATCAGGACAAGCTTTGCTGGATTCGATCCGTTACGTGAGATCATCAATTGATTGTGCAGCGGATTTATTGCTGAACAGTAGATATGCTCATCCGTACCTGTAAAGGGTATGGATCGTTGAAGAGCAAATGGGTCACAGCAAAAAACATCAATCTGGGAAGGGTAGCCATCTCCCATCAGAACAATAGTATTTTCGCTTTTCGCAGCAAATCTGATGAGTCCAAATTCTTCAGAACAATCGGCTGAATCAAGATGGGTCAGATCATCTCCATCAAAACACATAAGCTTTGATTGTTCGCCAGAAAATGCAGCAAAAAAATTCGATTCATAAAATCCTATGGAAACAACGTCATATATAGACGACGGAACTTGTACAATTATGTCAGCGGTAAAAGTCCTCATGTTAATCTGAACAAGATAATTCCCAGTCTGAAGTTGATCCTTTGCGACAACAATTATTTGATTTTCACTCGGTTTCAAAACCCCAGACCTGCATTCTAAGTTTTCTGGAAGAGTCATTGAATCAATCGGTTGCAGATTGTCACAATTGACCATGATGACATCGCCGGGACAATCTTGAGACAAAATACAAATGACATCCTGTTTCGTATCTATGACAAGATCGGTAATCAAGGTGTCGATTTCCTCCAAATCTAGTGTTTGCAATTGGGTAGATTCAAAGGTGTATCGATGAAGTCCCTTTCTATTGCTGCTGCAAAAATAAGCGCAGTTGGAATTTTCACAATAAATCAATGGGGGCTTGACTATACAATCCAATCGATCAACACGTACAATCGTGTCATCGGTATTGGAGGCTTGAAATCAAAAAAGAATGGTCTATTTGTTGAGACAAGAATAAAGTTCGATCCATCTGGTCCATCGGATGTGATGCAACGATGGAGCCCAACGCATAATTCCATCAAACGGGTTCGGCGATATCACCTGATTGCTGGTCAACTTTTCGAAAATATGGCGATGAATAGCCAAAATGGACTCGTGTGATGTCATGCTGTTTATCGATCGACAGGCCTGAGGGCATTGTATCGTTATCCAGGATCAATACATTTTCGATCGCGCCGAACCAAATATTTGACCAGTTTGTCGTTCCAGGTTCATCGATACCCATAACACCTGAAAAAACGGGTATTTCAGCCATCCACATCCAAAAAATGCAGACGACGCCTATAAAAATCAGTTTATTGCGATTTTTCATTTTTACCTTTCCTGTTTTCCGGCAACACACCACCCTTTTACCTCGATTATCAGAATTCCTCCGGACCATTCCATGATAATGTTTGCGGTTTTTAGCAGATCAGGGGGTGATAAGGGGCAAAATCGTATCTTTACAGGCTTTGTATCCCCTGAATTAATATATAAATTATGATCTTCGATCTGAAAATCGTATGGATCGCTTCCTTCAATTTTTACATCGATGTTTACAGGTTGCGCACCAATATTTTCAAGAAAAACAATGGGGCGCCAATCGGAGCAAAAATTCATGCGTTCTGGTGCAAAGCAGTATATATCCGGTTCCTGGCAATTTTCGCCTTGATAGGTCATCGGGTCTTTTGTGGCAAAAACATATCGTATTTCATCAGGTGGAGCTGCTGTTTGGGTCGGCTCAGGAGTAGGGGTTTGGGATTGAGTCGACGTATCGGTGGGTTCGGGTGTCGGAGTTTCCTGTTTTGCAGCGTATGCAAATTCGATTCGATCATAAAAACCAAAAAGTGTCGATTCGCCTTCCGCCACCATACCTGCCCAGAAGACGATACCCTGAGCTTCGGAATCCACCTCCGGCCAGGTGAAATCGAAAATTGTCATGGTTCTTATTCCAATAAAACCATTGATTTTATAGGCATCACAATTATCAGACCAACGAGGGCCGAACCAGTAATTACCATACACATCCAAAATGATATAAAGCTCGATATTTGTTGGTGAGGGTTCCATATTCGCCAAACGCGCCTGGAGCCGAAAGTGGTCTCCGGGATAAAATTCATTTTGTGTCAGCGACAAATCAACTCCAGAGCCTGGTCGGGGCGTCGCGGTAGGGCTTGGAGTTATTGTCGGCGCCATCGTCGGCAATGGCGTGTCCGTCGGAAGAACTGTAGGCGTGGGGGAATGAGTTATCTCCGGTGTCGGCGTATACCCGGGAGTATCTGTTGGATTCACAGTTGGTTTAGGTGTATTCGACGGAAATAATGTAGGTGTAGCAGTAGGCTGGGGCTTCGGCGTTGGTGTATGAGTAAAGCTCACTGTCGGGGTCGCAGAAGGAACGGAGCTTGGGCTTGGAGAAGGCGAGGTTGGAGTTTCTTGCGGCGGTGTAAATGTGGGTGATGGCGGCGGTGTAAATGTGGGCTTCGGCGTTGGTGTATGAGTAAAGCTCACTGTCGGGGTCGCAGAAGGAACGGAGCTTGGACTTGGAGATGGCGAGGTTGGAGTTTCCTGCGGCGGTGTAAATGTAGGCGTTGGTGGCGGTGTAAATGTAGGTGACGGTGGCGAGGATGAACAGTTCCCATAAAACGACCACAAAACATCCGTTTCATCCCATTTCACCAAAGTGTTTGGAAACATCCCACAAGGCCAAGGCGATCTGATGCTGCTGCCGATCGATGAAGCGGTGGCTGAAGGTGAATATCCGTCACCGGTCACCTGAAAAGCCAACAAATACTCATCAGGATCTAGTCTTAATTCACTAGGAAAGCCATCACTGATGAAAACTTTCAACCAATCATTTTCGATGCTATTCTCGACAAACTCAGATTCCCATAACAACAAACCAGTCCGATTGTAAACCGCCAGCTTGACGTGATTGCCCGCTTCATGAGAATAAAAATTCAAGGATTCAAGATATGACGCTTCATCGAGAGATGCCCAAGAACCATGAATAGCATGTGCCTGAGTCGCACCATAACGGACAATCGAAGGACAAATACCCGCCAGGCTGATAAATGCGTACGGCGCAGATTCAACCATACACGCATCCAAATAGCGTTCACCAGATTGAAGAGTTACCGGTGATATCCAGTCATCGTCACAGGTATCCAGCCGATGGATTCGTGTTGTTCCTGTTTCTTCAAAAACCAATACTTGATTCAAACAAGGTATAATGTGAAGGCCAACCAAATTTGTTCCAGAGAACGGCAGAGTGACCGTCGCAGTAAATTCTCGGGATACTGTGTCAAATCTCTTAATTTTATAGGGGCTAGCATCGACAATAATAAAAATTTCTGAGGAAGACGCATCGGCCCTCATCAAAACAACTTTTCTTTCGCCTTGATCAAGATCGATAACTTCGTCAAACGCCAATGGAGACAGTGTATATTGGATCATTTTACCGGAATTGCCACCTCCACCTACCAACAAGCAGGAATGGCGCCTATCCAAGGCAAAAGTTTTAGCTGGAATGATATATGATTCTAGGTCAATTGAATCAATTGGCGCCAAAGAGGCGGCGTCGAATTCAAATATTGAACCGGTTGACAATAAAAACAATGAGTTGGACGCTTCTGAATATATAAAATCTTTGTAACCTTCTATTATGGGGAGCTGTTTTCGATCCAGCATTTCACCCTTTTGCAGATTGATCGATATAATCCATGAAGTATCATCGGATTCTACAAAATAACCAATCGAGTTTTGCTCATCACAGGCGCTCAAAATAACGGAACCCGTCACTGCCGGCAGGTCAATATGACAGTTTCTTTGTCCTGTCTGGGAATTGAATCCGGCCAGCCTGAATATTCCTGAGTTTTTAACGCCAAGATAGACCGTATCCAGAACTGGTGCACTACAGACAATACCGGCAGATGTTTCACAATCAAGAAACTCGTGTTGTCGGAGTATTGTGAACATGTCCAAGCTGACCTGAAGAATCCCTCCCGGCATATTTTCTGTCGCTATTAGAATAGTGTCATCAAATCTGTCATAGCAGATAGGATGCTTCAAATCTGCAAAATCCAACCGGTCAACACGCTGGAAGGATTCGGTTTTGATTTTAATCAATCCCCCTGAACTGTCACCATCATTTACATAAACGTGAGCGCCTTGATCATCACAAAACATGAAACCGCGAGGCCGTTCACCGGAAGGCAATGCAATAGACCCATTCAAGCTCATGTCAGGAAAATCGTACCGATTAATAAAAGAAGGTGACCCTGTCGCTGCGACATAAAGTTCATTTTTCACACTGTTCAACGCAAAGGTAGTGATTGGGTAATCACTTTGAACTTCCGTTACCGATATTGTCTGATAGTCATTCAAATCAGCCAGGATCACACAGGGTGGTGACGATGATGCTAAAATCACAAGGGCCAACTCTTGCAATGAGATGACGGCATCAGTGAAAACATTTTTAAATCCGGGAAATGGGTAAAAATCAAATGAAAAATCTTTTGTTTCCATCTCGATCACGCCATCCGGATCACTTTTCGAAAGTAATAACACTTTCTGCTCTATGGAATGAAACAAGATCTTGGTCACTTGACAATTTCCAATTGGGATAATCCTTATTATTTCGAACTTAACAGGATCCATTATCAGGCAATATCCATTCGATCCAAACCAGATATTTCCAGAAAAAGGGTCTATTGCACCACTTGTAATCGCCGTGATTCCGTTATCCAGAACCAATCGATCTATTTTTGAAAATGTATTGAGATCAAAACGCACAATGTAAGGAATGTTCAGATTGTCAGAAACACAAAAAGCGACCCGGTTGCTTTCATCGACGACAACAACTTTAAAAGAGCGATCAGTTTCCAGAACGATTCTATCGATTCGGCGACCATCCATTTCCGGATAGTCTGCACTTCCCGGTAAAGGATAGCCCATTATTTGTCCATGAACTTGAAGTATTCCAAAAATACAAAAGCAAAAATATACAATAAAACATTTCATTTTTATTTATTCCTGTTTAAAACCCTTACAATTCAGGAAGATTTTTCCTCATATAGTTAAAAATACTCGCTTTGTCAAGGGAAAAATTGTAAGAGATTTTTCAATAAAAAAAGAAATATTCGCGAGGATTACCAAAAGCAACATGTAGCAGTAAGCTACTGCATATGACAGCAAAGCCTATGACATCAATTCTATCAGCCGACACAATGAACAATCGCTATTCAAAAAAAAACGCCGGGACGAGCCCGGCGTTTAATCAGATATTTGTTGTAAGATTACAACAGCGCGAAATTTTTCAGATCATCGTTAAGGTTGGTCAAGACAATGCCTGTATCCTCGACATCTGTATTTAGTAGGAAAATCATTTCCACTAAAACACCTTCTTTTCCAGAAGGAATTCGATCTTGATCGGACAGACCGATTGAGTAGGCCGCGATGATTGCAGAACCTTCATCGACCTGGTTCCAACCAAAATCCACCCATCCGGGATCCAAAGCGCTGCTCATCACATCCAGCAAAATCAGATACTGTGAATCAAATTCTACTTTCAAAGTGAACGCATCTATTTCTGTTCCTGTATTCTGAATTTTGATGGGTATTGTAAGAGTTTCTCCCGCCATTCCTGACGTGTTCTGAACCCAAGCATAGCCGTCGATACGATTCAGTCGGTTCAAGTTTGAATTGAGAAGCCGTGAAGACGCCCATCTGGTTGGCAGAGGGTCCACACAACTTTCAGAGCCTAGTGAGGCCAGAAAGATGTACTGAGCGTCAGTAGAAGACACAATGCCGTCACCCGAGCAATCAGCCGCACATTCTTCGTCATGAGTAGGAGCAAAGGCGCCTATCGCAATTTGAAATGCCAATTGTGCATCTTCTGCTGAAAGCTCACCGTCATTGTTGACATCACCTGTGTTCAGGCAATCAGGTTTTGGTGTGGGAGTGGGAATCGAAGTGCATTCACGGGTATAACTCACCACAACGTCATCGATATTCCAGCCACAGAAACGCCAGCTGGAATCCGTCGGTCCCATACCCCAGCGTAGTTTGACCTGAGAATAGCCTGCTGCTTTGTCAGAGATATCAAAATTCCAAGGTTCCCAGGAACCTCCGTCCATCCTTCCCGGGTTTTCCCAAATGACACTCCAGGAACCGCCGTTGTTGTTGCTGATCGCTAAATATGCATGATCATAATAATATGTTTCGACTCCTAACCACGCATAAAAATCTAAATAGACTTCAGAGGCATCCGAGCAGTCAAAAGCTTGAGTGGTTGTCCAATAAGTTGTTGACATGCTATTGGGATAGTCACCGTTGAGGTTATATCCCACTGCATTGAGACCGGTGTGACCACTGGTCGGATCAGGTGAACCGTATTGGCCACCCTGTCCCGCCGGTTGACCCCAAGCCCACTCCCCTTCATACGTCCATCCAGGGTCAGTATCCATATTGGCTTCCAGCATAACTACCAGTTCATACGTAATAACCGTGTAATACGATCCGTGATTATCATCCAGGGCAGTGTTACCAGCCGCATCGGTTCCGGCAACTGTGAAATAGTAAAGTGTACAGTCATCAAGATCTTTTACTGTTACACTGTGATCAGTGGTCAACACAGGGGCTGTCTCTTGATTCGTCAAAGGAATTGAATCACCCCAGTTTAAAACCGTATTGGTCGGTTTATCTGTTGTCCAAGACACCTTGAATGAGTCGATTGACACCTCCTCTACCGTCACATTTGAAATCATCGGACTAATGCAATCGACCTCTGCATAATCATAGACATCAACCGGCGAACCTTCGCAATCATCATCGTAATAATGAAGTGTGATCTGATCCCCATGAGAGACACGCAGATAGCCTGAGCCTGATTGGGTCGATGACGTCAGTATCGATCCTCTGAATTCGCTGGTATCCGGACCGGTTTCGGTTAACACCACTGTCTTGCCTGCTGGAGTTGTATCGGAAGAAATAGTTACCGTAGCCGTATCAACCACTCCCGGATTGACGTTCAAGTCAACATCCCACAGGGCAATGTTTATTTGATGATCACAATTATAAAGCGCTCGGTCCATCACCACATAGCCACAGCCTGCCGCCATGATCTGCAATTCTTGCTGGGTCGTTTCCAAGTTCCGGCCACTGACCGTTATCACTGCTGTTCCAGGAGAAGATGGATCAATATAAATCGCAGCTTCCCCTGTTTCATCGGTAAATGCTGAGCCCAGCAATTCAACACCGTCATGGATTGCCACCAGAGCATATTTCGCCGGGCCGTTGTCATCGAAGATAGTCACGGTAAACGTCTGAGGATTCGGTGTGGTGTTAACCGGAGCGTCGATCACAGGAACCATTGGAATTCGTCCGTGTATCGGCAGGGAGGGATCACCCATCAAGTTATAGATATCGTAATAATATGCGGCTGAGCTATATCCAGCTTGATAGATTTTATAGAGTCCTGAAAAATACATGGCTGACAAAGAATACTGATAATCTTGGTTCTGAGTCTGGTAAATCGCACGTTCCAGATCATCATCTTCGTCCCAATAAGAGCTGTCGGACGTTCCCCAGAATGATACCGAACCCTTGTTCGCTTCCAGCAGCCACCGCTCACCAAACGAAATCGTTTGATTGTGAAGATTGGTTCCACAAGCGAATACCATCACGTGTGGATATTTATTGGCATTTGTCAAGGCCTGAACATCCGAATGCACAAATTTTATACATGCCGTTCCAGAACCATCTCCATAGCCGTGACCTGAATAATTGACCAATGAGCGGCCTTCGTTGACGTTCGCAGCAAAATGAGTAGTATTTCCTCCTTGGCGTTCGTAAACAGGATGATAAATATTGCGCAACTGATCATAAGGTTTGATGTGATTGTTCCAGGACCACTCATGCGTGCCTTCCAGCATCGATCCGTGATCTGATGACGCCAAGAACAAGGAATCCTTTAAATAAGAGGTATCCGGCATCGAAGTCATATCCCATTGAAGTGATTTAGTCAGAATGTTTTGTACGTCCGTTACGCTACGAACCGAAAAACGACCAATCATCACATCAGGTGTGTAAAAGCCGACACCTTCAAGTTCGGTATATTGGTTATCATCAGCGGAACCCGACGATTCACCTGAATAAGCCGGCAGGGTATCCGTGTCACCGTTTAGAAGCACATAAGACGGAGGGTTGAGCCAGTTATCATAGGCATTTTGAATCAAGGCCTTTATGGTGGTCGTTGTCGCGCCGGAGGGCACGTCCACCACTGTCACATCATATCCCTGAACCGTTTTCCATTCTACAAGCGGTTGAATAGCCTCAGTATACGCTGCGATATTCAATATCATATATCCAACAGAGGCCGGCGGTGGAAATGTGAAGCTTCGGTCACGGTAACTTCCATGGTTGATAACATTCGCTTCAAAAAACATTTCAAAGGGGGCTGAGTAATAACGGTAATCTTTCATCGCAGTCAACTCCTGATCAGCATCCTGCAAATTCAGGCGAATCGACATCCGCGCAGAGTATTGAACAAGATTATGACCTGGATTATAGCTTACCGGTGAGATTTCCAGAACGACCAGGCGATGACCCCGCATATAGTCAATATCCTGAATTCGCACTTCCGGTTCCGACAGAAACCGATTCTGTCGATATACGCGACTATCCATCTTAAACTCAGCAGCTTCCAGGGCTCCCGGCAACTTCGGGATAGGCGGCTGAACGGGAATCAACTGATACGCACCCAAATCAATCGTTTTAATACTTTCAATCTGATAGTCCAGCGTTACATCAGCGCCATAAGGCACTTCGACTAATTTTCGTATCACCGGTAATCGAGGCTCTCCTTCTTCGCCCTTAAAAGCGTTATCGTCCAGAGACAACTGTGTAAAAATTCCACCTTTTGTCTTGAGATCACGGTTTTGAAAACCATCTATAACCACTTCGATTTCGATGGTATCCCAGTTGCTCTCCGCTACCTCGACAAGAGGTTTGTTATGGCTGATCCAGTTATTTGCACTGGCGCCTGAGCACATCACCAGTATCAAAGAAATCAGCGCCATTAGTTTTGATTTACTGTTCATCAAGTTCCTCCTAAAAAACAGAGTTTGTCCGTTACGCGAGGTTGCTGATCGCACACACGCGCATTAAATCACATTAGTTCTTTCCAAAAATCATGCCAGAAGCTCAAATATAGAATTTAAAATTATTCCAAAATAGTCGTACAAAACAATAAAACGCTATGTTCATAAGAACTGTCGATTTTCCAAAAAGAGTTTCATGATATTGCAGGCATCTCCTTGGCATATTCTTTCGTAAGCCCCTTGCGCAATAAATTACTCTTTTTATTGAAAATCATCAGGCGATATCAGCCTATTTGAATTTGCTTGATCGTTACAAGAACCATGCCTTCATTTTACTCATCTAAGATTTTAAAATGAGGAAAACATTGTTTTTCAAGCCTAGAGTTCAATGCTGGCTATAGTGGAAGCGGAAGTGACTCCTCCCATTCAATCTGGGCCTGTTCCTGTAAAGCTTTATCTGAAAATTCTAAATGGAGATAGCAATCCTGCAATTTTTTCCGTGCATTTGTTGAGTTGAGGTCTAATTTCAAGCCGCATTTCAAAGCCTCTTCAATCAAACCGGCGCCTTTGCCGTAATTCGGAGGAGACTCATACAGATAAAGCAAGGCACGATTATATAGAGCGTCCGGTAACCAAGGCCATTTAGTCAAGATTTTTTCGTATTGATTTCCTGCCATATTCCATTTGCCCATACGTTGATAAGTCAATGCCAACACCATTTGGACTTCCAGTCGTTTAGAAAAAGCGGGTTCACGCTGTTCCAACAACTGATCGAGTTCATCCAGCGACCAGGCGCCAACGGCGTGTCTTCCCGCTGTTTCAGCTTGCTCAATTTTGCCTTGTAACCGATAGATTTCGGATAGGTATCCGTATGCTTCCAAAGCTCCTAAAGGATTGCTTGCCACTGCGCTTTCGTATTCCTGTGCGGCATCGACTAGCCAACCGGATTTAAAAAACGCCAGTCCTTTCATAGTATGAAGGAACGCCGGTGTCTCTTCCAATTTGTGATTTCGGATAACACTGTTCTGACCATAAACGAAGATTGCTATCCCTGTTATCCAGAGTATCTTGATCCAAATCGTCGAGCTGCTGTTTTTTATCTGCTGGATCAAATAAAATGTCGCTGCTGCTGCTAGAATTGCCAAAAACGGTATCATGGAAACCCTTAGGCGACCGTTGATGTAAAACATGATGCCGGTCAAAACATGAGGAGTTAAAAACAGAATTAATAGCCACTCCTCCGAATTCCGTCGCCGAAATCTACATATCTGCATCAAACCTAATAATGACACCAGACCAAAACCAGGTAAGAAAGGAAAAATTCGTTTGATTCTAAAACCAGCGTTTATCAACGATGCGGTATCAAGAACTTCGTAATTGTTGAAAAGATAGAAGAATTTTGAAATGAACAGATAAATCCCGTGAAATAGTGATTTTTTTAAGAAATAATAACTTTCATCATAATAGAAAGAAGACATTTCACGATAGCTCAGCGTTCGACCTGAAGCTCTTTCCGCTAAATACTTGAATAAATCGTGCTCCACCGGAAACGTTTCCGAACCCTTTTTCATTATCTCACTTTCAAGCTCAGTCAGTGATTGAGGTGGAGAGTATCCCAACCCTTCCGCTCGATAATTGTTAGAAGAATAAAAGACACTTCCTCCAGAAACCGTTACTAAAATCAGCTCACCACTTCGCCAATAGTTGAAAAGCGTTACCGGTGCGATTACAGCCGCTGCAGAAAGCCCAAACAGAGCTATGCAATTAAGAGCGAATGCTTTCTTTTTGATAGTGACCCAGAGCCAAATGACAACCAAAAATATCAACAAGAGTAGGTTAGGACGAATGAGAGTCGCCAATCCCATCATCAGACCAGCAATAATAAAGTGATACGGTAAGGTTTTTCTGGCTGCAGCCAGGATCGTACTCAATGTAACCAGCACAAGCATGATTTCAAGTGATGAAGTAACCAGATCACTTTCATATAACAAAGGGGGTGACAGACAACCATAAAACAAGCCGGCCACAACACCCGTTTTAGGGTTCCATATCTCCGATCCAATTCGCACGATCAAAAAGACACTTAACAGCCCAAGAATAAACTGAATCCAACGTATGATGTCACCATTCAGACCGCAATACGAGTTAAGAATTCCAATCCACAGCGTATAAAACGGACTCGAGGAAAAAGGTGTTTGTATCTTGTGAGTGAGTAGCTTCCGTCCTAAGGTCAAGTATTTTTCAAATACAGGCTGATGTGTTTGATATAAGCCCAAAATCAGGCGCAAAACAGCAGCAGGCGTGAGCGCTAGGACATAGTGTAAAAAAGACGGACGTTCAACCTTTTGCATAGATATAAGGGAACTGAGCTTTAGCTATTTGAATAAAATAATACTTTTTTATCGGAACAAAAACTTGTTTCATCACACCACTTTTACTGCCTGGCAGCTCATTAATTGGGTAAATTTTACACTGTCAGGTATGTATTTGTCAAAACAAACCAGGAAAAATGTCAGATTACTTAGGTTTTTGATGTCGATCTGATCAAATAATTCCGTTGGATAATTTCAGACATAAAAAAAGCGCCGGCGCTCTCACCGGCGCTCAGAATTCGCACTCAATTATAATGGATCGATGCAGTTACCCGTACCCATAGCCACCTGAAAAACCAGTTGAGCATCCGTAGATGAAACAACCCCATCTCCGTTGCAGTCTGCCGCGCATGCTTCTTCGTATGTCGGCGTCATCAATTCCAAAGCTATCAAGAAAGCCAATTGAGCATCTTCTGACGAAATGGTTGAATCGAAATTAACATCTCCATGATGGATACAGTCGGGGGTTGGTGTGTGTGTTGGAGGTCCATGAGTTGGTGTTGGTGTCCTGGTTGGCGTTAGTGTTGGCGAGGGTGGAGGGGTTGGTGTCGGAGTAGGCAAAGGACCATCTGTATCTCCCCATATTTCCACGTCATCGATATTCCAGCCGCAATACGTCACCGAAACATCCGTCGTGCCCATGACCCATCGTAGATATACAGTCGGTCTGTTATCCGCAACTGATGAAATATCATAAACCATCGGTTGCCAATCAGGATCAGTGAATGTTGAACCCGTATGGCTCCATATCGTGGACCAGTTCACTCCGTCATTTGAAACTCGAAAATACGCATGATCATAGGTGCCCGACTCAATGCCGAGCCATCGCATAAACCGAACTTCGACATCACTCAAGCCTGTACAATCAATGGGATTGGATGTCAGATTCGTCTCCGACATGTAATTCGTATACGTTCCCGCCAGGTTATACCCGTAAACGTTCGCACCGGTATATCCACTCGAGGGATCACCACCCATTCCTTGAGGTACTCCCCATTCCCAATCACCCTCCGTTGTCCATCCAGGATTGGTATCCATGTTCCAGGAATAGCGCCGCGTGAAATTGGAGAATGTGCAATCCACCTCGAAAGCGCTCTGACCTGAATAACCTTCCGCTTCAAAGCTTACTGTGAAAACCACAGTTGTCGGATCCGGCATGGTGGGCGATGCTGTCACACGGAAATGAGGCGCTTCAGTCAAGGCGCTGTCGCCACTTGAAATGTCCGGCCAGTTAGCTGTCGCTGTTTCGATTATCACATACTCCGGTTTGTTACAGCTCAAGGTCCCGCTGATGTCATATCCGGCGCCATTACCCTGATTATTTACCAATACTTTCAGAAGAATTGTTTCACCTGGTTCCCAAATACCATTGAAGGTACCGCCGGAAATCTCCTCTATTTGGGTGTTTTCAACGATAAGCGACGGAGCCACAACCATTTCGCAAAAGGATGCCGATCCACTGTTTTCCGCGCTGCTCCACGCCAAGGTGAATGGAATGGCATCCCCATCACCGGCTGCCGGATCGACATAAAAAACAAACGCACCATTCGCCGTTGCGCTACCACTTTGAGGAATATCCGGGAACGTAACCGTTGGATTGGTTATCGTTATATTCGGATTGGTCGTACTAAGTGTCGCCGTGACATTTGTCGCCGTGACACCTTTATTATCCAGCGTCACTGTCATCGCAATGGTTTCACCGCCATTGATCCAGCCATCGTTATTGCCTGCCGAATCATCGATGTCATGGTCGCCATGAACCAGAAGAGGAACATTGCAGGGCGCCGTGTAAGACACCAATACATCATCGATATTCCAGCCACAGTAAGCGACCGAATAGTCGGTCGGGCCTATGCTCCATCGTATCCTGACGTCACTATTACCAGCTGCCCAGTCAGTGATATCATATTCCTGGTATGACCAAGCAGTTTCTTGAAGCGTGCCTCCTGTGTGTTCCCAAACAGTGCTCCAACTGGAGCCTCCATTGATGGATATTTGTATAGAGGCCTGATCCCATGTTGCGCTTTCAATGCCAAGCCAGCGCCAGAAACTCAAATATGCCTGACTGGCGCCCGAACAATCAAACGGTGTCGTGGTCATATACGTTGCCGGTAAACTGTTCTGATAGGTGCCATTCAAATTATACCCGACAATATGTGTCCCTGTATAACCACTCGGTGGATTACCACTGACACCTGAAGCCGGGCCCCATGCCCAAAGACCCTCATACGTCCAACCAGGGTCAGTATCCATATTTTCTTCCAAGAGTATCATTAATTGCAGCGTGGTGAACTTGTAATACATGCCGCCATTGTCATCGATTGCAACATTACCGGCTGCATCCTCACTAACGACATAAAAATAATATTCCGTGCATGTTTCCAATTCTGAAATCGTAACGCTGTGTTCCGTCTTTCTCCCGGGACCGACTTCCTGATTTTCCAATGGGGTCGATTGTCCCCAGATAACCTCAGTCGTCGAAGGTTTGTCTGTAATCCAACTGATTTTTGCTGAATCTATAGTGACATTTGAAACCATTATATTTGAAATTACCGGGCCAATGCAGTCAACTTCAGCATAATCATAGACATCGACCGGCTCGCCTTCACAGTCTTCATCATAATAATGAAGGACTATCTCATCGCCATGAGACACCTGCAGATATCCCGGTCCAGATTGGGTAGCCGACATCTGAATCGACCCTCGAAACTCACTTGTATCCGGCCCGGTTTCCGCCAATAGCGCCATCTTACCAGCCGGCAACGTATCTGAATAAATCATTACTTCTGCTGTTTCCACCATCCCTGGATCAGCATTTAAATCTGCATCCCACAACGCAATTTGTATCTCATGATCACAATTATAAAGCGATCGATTCATCATGGCATAACCACATCCTGCCGCCATGATCAACAAATCCTGTTGAGTCGTTTCCAGGTTCTGACCACTGACGGTTATCACAGCCTCTCCTGGCGTCAACGGTTCGATATAGACGGCGGCATCACCGTTTTCATCAGTAAATGCTGAACCCAGCAATTCATTTCCGTCATGTATTGCAACCAATGCGTACTTTACCGGACCGTTATCATCTGCCACATTGACGACAAATGTCTGGGGATTAGGCGTTGTGCTCAATTGAGCTCCGATCGCAGGAGTCATAGGAATCCGACCATGAATCGGTAACGAGGGATCGCCCATCAGGTTGTAAATATCGTAATAAAGCGCTGCTCGGCTGTAACCCGCCTCATAAATTTTATACAGCCCGGCAAAATACATAGCCGACAACGAATACTGGAGTTCCTCGTGCTGTATCCGATAGATTTCACGTTCCAGATCGTCATCTTCGCTCCAATATGAACTGGCCGACGTTCCCCAAAATGATACCGACCCTTTGTTCGCTTCAAGGAGCCATCGTTCACCAAATGACACCACTTGATCATGCAAATTGGTTCCGCAGGCAAATACCATTACATGTGGATATCTATCGACATTTGCCAAGGCCTGAACATCCGAATGCACAAATTTTATACATGCTGTTCCTGAACCATCGCCATATCCGTGACCGGAGTAAACGACAAGCGAACGGCCTTCGTTAACGTTCGCGGCAAAATGCGATGTGTTGCCACCTTGGCGTTCATAAACCGGGTGATAGACATTGTTCGCCGGATCGTAAGGATAAATATGATTGTTCCAACTCCATTCATGAGTGCCTTCAAGCATTGATCCATGGTCTGACGATGCCAAGAACACTGCATCTTTCAGGTAGAACGTGTCCGGCATCGATGTCATGTCCCACTGAAGAGTTTTTGTCAGGATATTTTCGAGGTCAGATACACTTCGGATGGAAAAGCGGCCGATCATCACATCGGGCGTATAAAAACCGACGCCTTCCAGCTCAGTATATTGGTTATCATCCGCTGATCCAGACGCCTCGCCGGTATAGGCGGGCAACGAATCGGTATCGCCGTTGAGCAGCACGTAGGTTGGTGGATTCGGCCAATTATCATAGGCGTCTTGAATCAGCGCTTTTACCGTGCTTGTAGATGCTCCGGAAGGAACTTCGACCACGGTCACATCGTATCCTTGAATTGTTTTCCATTCTGCGAACGGCTCAATAGCCTCTGAATAGGCAGGAATATTCAATATCATGTATCCAATCGGTGTTGGAGGAGGGAAAACAAAACTTCGATTACGGTAGCTCCCATGGTTGATGACTTTGTCCTGAAAAAAGATTTCAAATGGAGCTGAATAATACCGATAATCCTTCCATTCCGTCAGCCGTTTGTCAGCGCCATGCAAATCCAATGATATTGATATTCGATTTGCTAACTGAATCAAATTTTTTGCTGGATTATAGGCTACTGGCGAGATTTCCAGGACGACTAAACGGTGACCTCGCAAATAATCGATATCCTGTATTCGAACTTCCGGTTCAGTCAAAAACCGATCCTGTCGATACAGATTGTGATCAATACGAAATTCAGCCGCCTCCAATGCTCCAGGCAATTTCGGAACAGGGGGTTGAACCGGAATCAATTGGTGTTCTCCAAGCTCAATCGTTTTAACGCCTTCAACGTGGTACTTCAGCGTCACATCCGCACCATACGGCACCTCGATCAGCTTTCGCATCACAGGCAGGCGAGGCTCACCTATTTCGCCCCTAAACGCACTTCCATCCAATGACAACTGAGTGAAAACTCCGCCCTTTGTTTTGACATCCTCCCCCTTCAAACCGTCAATAAAGACGTCGATATCCACGTTATCCCAATTGTTTTCCATCACCTCCAGAATCGGTGAGTTCGAACTGAGCCACCCTACTGCGCCGACGCCTGTCTGCAAATAGAGCATCACGCTCAGTAAAATTATCCATTTCGTCGTTCTGTTCATTTTTGTCCTCCTCGAAATGATCCCCATTAATAAATCATGGAATGTTTAAGCTTTTATCGATTGGTATAAAGACATTCTGTCAACAGCTGAATAGAGAGCGGGCACAAATGAATAACCGGGAGCAACTGCAGTTTATTTGGATGGTTCATTTAAAGTCTAATGCAGGATAAAAACTCATATTCCATTTTGTAATTCTATACTGTAAAAGCCGTATTAATCAATAGAATTCAAAAAAAAACGTATTGGTTTTAGTGAACAACTTTGAGATTGAACAGGTTTACCCTGCCTGCCAAGCGTTGACTTCCTATTCAGCCTGAAATACGTTCATATTGGTTTTTGCTCGATGGTATCGCTCCATTCGTAATATTTTTTTTTGTTTCTCATCAGGAGGTCCGAGATGTTGAATTATTATGATCGTGATCCCCGTCTTGAGCGGTGGGCTGAAGTCATTGTGGACTTTTGCACGAACGTTAAGCCGGGCGAACGCGTTGAAATCACTGGTGAAATTCTTGCGCAGCCCTTAATGCTCGCCCTATATCGCCGCTGCCTGGAGAAAGGCGCTTTTCCAGTGCTTCGACCTTCTTTCGGTGAAGCGATTGAAATTTTTTATCATGTCGCCAATGACGCTCAACTGGAGGATGTGTCGCCAATAGCCTTATTTGAGGCGAATACTTATGATGTTTCCTTACACGTTCTAGCAGAGTCAAATACACGAAACATGACGGGAATCGATCCTACAAAAATGTCAAAAGTGCGAAAGGCTCGGCAGGATTTATCCCGGTTGCGGAAAGAACGAGTCCGTTGGAACATCACAAGTTTTCCCACTCACGCTTATGCACAGGATGCCGGTATATCGCTCAGGGATTTTGCAGAGCTCATTTTTTCAGCCGGATTTTTAAATCATGATAACCCTTTGGAACAATGGAAGCTTTTACGGCAGAGACAACAAAAAATTGCCGGCCTTTTACAGGGTGTTGAAACATTTCGCATTGAATCGGCAGATTGCGATTTGACTTTAGGTGTCAAAGGCCGTCGCATCTGTGAGAGTTCAGGCGCTGTGAACATGCCTGACGGTGAGATTTACACCGGCCCGGTTGAAAATGATGTCAACGGGTTCATTCGCTTTTCTTTTCCTGGTTATTATCTTGGTCAAATTGTTGAAGGTATCCATCTTACTTTTAAAAATGGAAAAGTTGTCAAAGCCCATGCCGACACTAACGATAAATTCTTACAGGAAATGTTGAATACCGATGAAGGCGCTCGTCGAATTGGGGAGTTAGGTATCGGGACAAATTGGGGTGTTACACGCTTTACCAAAAATCTTCTTTTTGATGAGAAAATGGGTGGCACAATCCACCTTGCTCTTGGAGATGCCTATATAGAAACGCTAGGTCAAAATCGGTCCGCTATTCATTGGGACATTGTTCATGATCTGAGAAACGGTGGTCGAGTTTATGCAGATAAAGAGGTTTTGATAGAAAACGGGCGCTTTACCGGTCGTTTTGCTGATGCTTGGCAAAGCTGAATAATTGAGCGAGTTTCTTAAGATCTGAGACTGTCATTGCCCATTTTTGTACGGAATATGGTATATTAAGAGTGTATTCATATTGGCGAGGGCTGCGAGGGCAACGCAATGACAAAAAAAAACCGGGCTGAAAACAGCGACCAAACAAATGATCTTGAGCGAAAATCAAGTTTTTTTCTATGTGATCCCCTGAGTTTTTTTGATGCGTTTGGTGAAGCAATCATCGTTATTGATGTGTCCAATAATGTGATCCAAATGAATTCAATAGCTGAAACTCTTACGGGATACTCACTCAAAGAAGCCATCGGAAAACCACTGCTTGAAATTCTACCAATCCAAACCCTATCACTTGATGAATCGCCATTGGATCTAATCAAGAACCCGCCTCAAAGTTTACAAACGGAAATTGTCTCTGAACAATTGGTTTACATAGAAATAAATTTGCAAAAACACCATCTCAAAATAAAAAGCGCTCCTGTGCATTCTGAATCCGTCAATGGTTTTGTTCTGCTGATTCGTGAAGCTTCAGAAGACTATCAACTGCAAGAAAATCTTCGGATCAGCGAAGAACGATACCAAAACTTGACTGAAATGCTTCCTGTCGGTCTGTTTGAAGCCGACCTTTTATTTAAAGTCCACTACGCAAATTCAGAAATTTTCCGGATGTTCCAGTTGTCAAAAACGGATTTAGCAGATGGTCTAAATGCCTTGGGTCTGCTTGCTCCAGAATCACAGGATAAAGCGCAAAGCATTAGAGTAAGGCGATTTTTAGGCGAAAAGATACCAATAGTGGAATATACGTTTTGCCGAAAAGATGGTTCTCGGTTTCCCGGCTTGTTATATATGACTATGGTTTCAGAACAAACTGGTGAATACCACGGTTTCAGAGGCGTGGTTATCGACATCACTCAACGGAAAAAAATGGAAAACAAGCTGAAATATCTCAGTATGCATGATGCCCTGACCAAACTATACAACCGTGCTTTTTTCGAGGAAGAAATGCAACGATTGGAACGTAACAGACACATCCGATTAGGTATTGTAGTCTGTGATGTCGATGGTTTGAAATTGATCAATGAAACAATGGGACACCAATTGGGCGACAAGCTGCTCAAATACACGGCAGCAATATTAAGAAAAACTTTTGGCCGCAACCATGTTATCGCAAGGATTGGTGGCGATGAGTTTGCCGTGTTGTTGCAAAACGTTGCTAGTGAGACCATTCAGCAATTCAGGGATAATGTTCAAATGGAGATCAGTAAACATAATGCTTCCAAACCGGAATTACACATATCCTTATCAATTGGATATGCGATAGATGAAAAAGGAGTTCAAACACCGTCCGAACTGTTCAGAATAGCGGACCGCAATATGTATCATAATAAGCTTCATCAACGCCGAAATTCCAGAGGTAATATTATCCAAGCTCTACTGAAAACATTGGAAACACGACGCTACGTTGTTCCTGGACACGGTGATCGAATACAAAAACTTGTCAATTATATGGCAGACATACTCCATCTAACAGAAAACCAGCGGCGAGACCTGGAACTGTTAAGCCAATTTCATGATTTGGGGAAAATTGGACTCCGAGAAACACTTTTAATGAAAAAAGATCCTCTATCGGAAGAAGAAATCAAGGAACTACAGGAACACTCAGAGATTGGTTATCGCATCGCTTTAACCATCTCCGATCTGGCGCCGGTTGCCGAATTTATTTTAAAACATCATGAGCGTTGGGATGGTTTAGGATATCCCTTAGGATTACGAGGTGAAAATATTCCGTTGGAGAGCAGAATAATCGCTATTGTTGATGCATACGATAGCATGACTCATGATCGGCCCTATAAAAAAGCTCTATCTCACGAAGAAGCAGTGGAAATACTGCGTACAAGAGCGGGATCCTATTATGATCCGGAGCTGATACAGGTTTTTCTATCGATCATCTCATAATTATGTCCTATATTCCCTGTTGAACAGTGAGTCTAGAGCTATTTGATGAAACGAATACTTTTTATTTATCCACCCTGGACACGGAATGCATCACCACCTGTTGGGCTGGGAATGCTTCAAGGAGATATCCAAACCTGGGGATCACCGGCCGGTATTCAGTCATCTATATTAGATTTAAATGCATTGGCCGCTAATCATATCCCTACCCAAGTCGTTGAAGACGGCTCTCATCGCACACATCGCTCTATCCTACGTAGACAACATATCATGAGTTCGCTGTGCGATCCCACTACCTATCAAAGCCACGATAAGTATCGAAAAATCATGTCCGGTTATAGAGACCTATTAGCAGGTTATGCCGCCAAGTACTCTATTAGTTTGACGCCTGGAGATTTCGTGGATCATCAGTATGAAGATTTTGGACCAAAATCATTGGAATCGATGATAGAAAGGGAAAGCCATCCGCTTTTAAACCCTGTCCAACACTTGGTTGAAGACACTTTTAAGCAGATCAAACCAGACCTGATCGGAATATCTATCGTTTACAGAAGTCAAATTTCTGCCGCTCTTTTCCTTGTAGGATGGATACAGCGCCGATATCCAAACGTAAAAATTATATTGGGTGGCGGTTTCATGAGTTGCCTGTCGGCTAAAAGCATAGAATACATCCAATCAACAGGATTGATTGTTGTACTGGGCAGTGGCGAGTCCCTACTCCGAAAACTTTTCGGCATATCTCCTGATACCCGTTTACATTTTCCCACTATCGATTTTACGGGAATTGATTTCTCTCATTATTTTACACCAGTTCGAACTATTCCCATGATCACATCCCGAGGTTGTTATTGGGGGAAATGCAGTTTTTGTGAAGAATGTAAAGAACCATTTCTAATGGACAGACCTGACAATTTGATCAAACGACTGAAAGAGACTACTACCAGGTGTTCTCCCCGTCACATTCATTTCACCGATCATGCGATTCCACCGACGATCCTGAAAATCCTTTCAACTCTGGATACTTCGGTCACGTGGTCAGGGTTTGTCAGGGCAACTGCGGAGTTAACAGATTTTTCATTTGTCAAAAAGCTGGCTGAAGCGGGTTGTAGAATGCTTCAGCTTGGTTTTGAAACCCCTGTTCAACCCCTTCTTCAGTCCATGAACAAGGGGGTCGATTCTACGCGTTTTCCATTAATTATTCGGTATTTACGTGAGGTGGGTATTCGTTCATTTGTGTATATGCTTTTCGGCTACCCGGGACAAACTTCTGATGATTGGGAAGCAGCGTTGAGTTTTCTAGAAAACAATCTTCCAGATTATCTGAACATATCAATTTTTCGTGCTCCACCACACGCTCCATGGGTTCAAAATGAATCCGACAGCCTTGAACCCGTCAGACAGATCAATCGTTTGTATGTGGATCAGGCCTCAGAAATAAGTGTTTTACCGGAATTGAGGCGTTGGATTTCGAAGCGTTTGAAAGCCTCAGAAAAAATTAAACATGTGATAAAAAATACGCCGCAATACTATAAATCCAGCCATGCAGCGTATTATTAATCTGTGTTAGCTCTTAAGCGCTTATTTTACCAGGACCGCTTTTTTGAATTCAATTTTTCCATTTTCCGAGTTGAAATCTTTGACATCATCTAAAAGCGTATCGACTTTAACAAAACTCGGATCACCGGCAGCATCGGGTTTAACCTTGAAACTCAAGCGAGCCAGTGAGCCTTTATTTCCCGGTTCAATTGCCGTTTGAATGCAAAATCCACCAAGAATAATCAACCCTGGTTCACTTTCATTGAGATTAAACATGACCCAGCCAGGATTCAAGGTTCCGTCTTCCCAGTCAATATACTGCAGTTTGGTCGTGTCATAACGAAATCGTATGGTAACCGCATCCACTTTTGTAATGGCATTTTCAATCATGACATCAACCATGACAGTTTCATCGGGCGCGCCCTCAGTTGATGTCAGCCAAAGTTTATCAACACCGGTCTGGATTTTATTATCCGAAACTACACTGTCTGCATTGATAATCGGCAGAGCGACAAATAGAGTCATCAGGCCCATTAACATATATCGTTTCATATCTTTTTCCTCCTTATTTATCAGATAAAACTATTATTAAATGATAGTCTATCTGAAGGGTTTTACCTAGGCATTTATATACTAATTTTCATTAACAAATCAAATTTAATCCTTTTCCGTCTCATCGAAAGCGATAAATCAAAAAGCACACATCCCTATTACTTGCAAAAATCATGTCAAGGATTCACATCTGTTATCATTCGTCATCATTGGATTTGTCTGCCGTCTGGTCATTCGTAGTCAGTAATGACCATTGCCAAGGTCGAATCCCCGAGAGTTGTCGAACAGTCTCATAGGTATTCAAATCATTTTCGGGCAATCGAGCTAACTTTTTCAGCGTATTGTTACCGGCTATGATTCCAGGATCAATTTTTTTCTGTGTAGCTGACCATTCACGTTGTTTTACCAACTTTTCGAAGAGCTCTTTATCATAAGGTGGTGCGGGCGTGAACAATGCCGATGAGTACTCCGGGCATTTTTCATCCGGCGTTTTCTGTGCCTGAACAATCAATTCAGCAATAGTTTCACGATAAGCAGCAGGTATTATTCTTTTAAGATAAGGTGTCACATTCTTCACCGGCGGGTGTGAGAAGAAATAGGGCAACTCCATAAAAACACTGTCATGAAATATTTTGAACACTGGTTTATCACGTTCCTGTGCCAAGGCTTCTCGATAATCCCAAACCAGTCGAAGACATTCTCGATATTGTGGACTCAACTTTTTTTTATCAAACAGCCGCCAATAGGAAAGCGATTCTTTTTTGCTAGGCTGCCATCGAATCGTTTCCAAGTATTCAAATTCTTGTTTGGCCCATGCGAACCTCTCAGTTTTCATGAGGTCGCCATACAAGATTTTTTTCAATTCAATCAAGTAACGAGTATCACCCGCTGCATAAGTAATTGCCTCAGGACTTAAAGGACGCTTACTCCAGTGATATTTTTGAAATTTTTTTTGGGTTTCCACCTGAAAATATTCATTTAAAACAGATGCTAATCCGACATTTTTCTGTCCAAGTAATTCCAGCGAGATTTTTGTGTCAAAAATGTTTTTCAGTTTTAAATTAAAGTCACGATTCAGACTGCGGAGATCAAAGTCTGCATCATGAAAAATCTTCATCCAATCAGGGCTTTCAAAAATCTTCCATATCGGCTGTAAAGCAATTCCTTGGAGCGGATCGATGATCCAATCATTTTGAGTTGTTGTAATTTGAATCAAGCAAACCCGATCTTTATAGTGATGTAAAGAATCTGCCTCTAAATCGACTCCTATCTCATATTCTGATTCGAGAACTCGCATTAAAGGTTCCAGTTTTCTATCTGAATCAATAAAAACGATAGAAGACTTTGGCCTACAGGGATACTGGGTCTGATCAGATGAAAACACTTTTATCGTGATTTTTTTCTCCTTTGAATTTTTTGCCAGGTATCTTTCAACGTCACTGTTCGGTTAAAAACCAGGTGGCTTTCTGTAGAATCAGGATCGACACAAAAATAGCCTTGCCGAAGAAATTGAAATCGTGATCCAGGATTTGATCCGCTAAGCCCCGGCTCCAATTTCACAGTGTCCAAAACAGTGACAGAATTGGAGTTCACAAAATCCGTAAATTTTTTGCCTTCCGGCACATCCATTGGGTTTTCTTGACTAAAAAGATGTTCGAACAACCTTACTTCACCATCGATTGCATGTCCGGCTGACACCCAATGAAGGGTTCCCATAACTTTTCGACCATCTCGAGTCCATCCTCCTCTGCTGTCTGGATCAATATGGCATTTGAGTTCAACAACTTTTCCATGTTCATTTTTTATCACTTCATCACATGTCAAATAGTAAGCATGCTTCAATCTGACTTCTGTGCCGGGAGCTAATCGAAAATATTTTTTGGGCGGATTCTCCATAAAATCAGAAGATTCAATATATATTTCACTACTGAATGGAATGGTGCGTTTTCCAGCTGATGGATCTTCAGGATTATTCTCAGCTTCCAGCCACTCAACTTTTTCGCTCGGATAATTGGTAATAGTCACCTTTAATGGCTCCAAAACAGCCATGACCCGTGGAGCAATTTGATTCAGGTGCTCCCGAACACAAAACTCCAACATACCAAAATCGACAATACTGTTTGCCTTTGAAAGGCCGATTCTATCACAGAACATTTTAATTGATTCAGGCGTGTATCCGCGTCGTCTTAAACCGGAAAGGGTCGGCATTCTTGGATCATCCCATCCGCGGACGTGATTTTCTTTAACCAATGTCATGAGCCGCCGTTTACTCATCACCGTATAGGTAAGATTCAATCGGGCGAATTCTATTTGCTGGGGTCGATAGGTATCCAATGCCTCTAAAAACCAGTCATAAAGCGGCCGATGATCTTCAAATTCGAGTGTGCATAACGAATGCGTAATGCGCTCGATAGAATCCTCAAGTCCATGGGCCCAGTCATACATTGGATAAATACACCATGTATCACCGGTTCGGGTATGAGATGCTCTGGTAATTCGATAGATGACCGGATCACGCATATTCAGGTTTCCTGATGCCATGTCAATTTTTGCCCGTAGAGTCTTGGATCCATCCGGAAACTCCCCGGCTCGCATGCGTCTGAACAAATCCAGATTTTCGTTTATTGTCCTATTTCGGTATGGGCTTTCACGTCCGGGTTCTTTTAGAGTTCCTCTATATTCTTTTATTTCTTCTGCGGTGAGATCGCACACATAGGCTTTATCAGATAAAACAAGCTGTTCAGCAAAATCATACATGATCTGAAAATAATCTGAGGCAAAGAACAATCGATCTTCCCAGTCAAAACCCAGCCATCGAACATCTTCAATTATCGAGTCAACGAATTCCACTTCTTCTTTACCCGGGTTCGTATCATCAAAGCGCAAATTGCATTTTCCTCCGTATTCTTCAGCCAGGCCAAAATTCAGACAGATAGACTTGGCATGCCCAATATGGAGATAACCATTGGGTTCGGGGGGAAAACGTGTATGAACTCTACCGCCAAATTTGCCGGTACGGTTATCTTCGTTGATAATATTTTTGATAAAATGCGACCCGGACGAGCTGTCTTCCGGAACTATATCAATCTTTTTATTCGCCATTTCTTTTTTCCTCTTAAAACGTATCCGCCGCCTGAGCAGTCCAGGCTTGCCATTTTTCTTCTAACTTTTTCAATTTTTTTCTGCCGATTCCCCCTGCTATCTCAATAGCTTTCATCAATCGACGGCGTGTTAAATCCCGCCCAAGAAGCGCCATTGATTCATACAGGGGAGGTGCGACCTTGGCGCCACTGATCACAACAAACATAATCGAAGTGATTTCACGAATTGGAACGGACCAAAATCGGGCGGTCCCATCGATAGCCTTTTCAATTTCAACTGGATTCCATTGTTCAATTTTTTCTAATTGAAAGGCCACGGATTGTAGAACTTCTGCAACCTCGTCACGCTTACGGTTTTTCGAAAGCAAATCTTCCGCATCATATTCAATCTCCGTTGCAAACAGAAAAGCGCAAGCAGGAATCAGATCACCTAAGGTATGCATCCGATTTTTCATCATGGGGATGATCTTGAGTAGATAATCAGGATTCAGACGCCACTCAACCAACATATCACGCAGTTGCTCAGCAGTACAATTCTCACGGATATAACGGGAATTGAGCCAACGAAGTTTTTGCAAATCAAATATGCTTCCTCCCAAACTGACCCGATCGATATCAAAATCGGAGACAAACTCTTCCAGCACAAATTTTTCTTCTTGATCAGGCCGTGAATAACTCATCAACCCAAGGTAATTCAATAAAGCATTCGGCAAAAAGCCCGCCTCCCGATAGTAGTCGATCGATGTGGGATTTTTTCTTTTAGATAATTTGGAACCATCTGGATTTAGCAGGAGAGGAAGGTGAATAAATTCAGGTTCTTTCCACCCAAAGGCTTGGTATAGAAGCAAGTGTTTGGGTGTTGAAGGCAGCCATTCTTCGCCACGGATAACATGCGTGATATTCATCAGGTGATCATCGACGACATTTGCCAAGTGATAGGTTGGAAAACCATCGCTTTTCAACAGTATTTGATCATCGATTTGACTGAAATCATAGCGAACTTCTTTACGTAGCCGGTCTTTGATGACACAGACACCATCCTGTGGAACAGATAGTCTGACAACATGGGGTTCTTTATTTTTCAGACGCTCATCGATTTCACTCTGCGCAAGATTCCTGCAAAGCCCATCATATCCTTCAGCGAGTTTGTTTTCCTGTTGATAGCGACGCATTTCTGCCAAGCGTTCAGGTGTACAGAAACAGCGATAGGCTTTTCCTGTTTTCAACAAGGTTTCCACATGTTGTTTATAGATCTCAGTCCGCTCGCTTTGGCGATATGGTCCAAATTTTCCCCCAACGTCCGGACCTTCATCCCATGATAAACCAATCCACTTTAGCGCTTGGATAATACCAGTTTCATATTCAGGCCGGGATCGAGTCTGATCCGTATCTTCGATACGAAGAATAAAAGCCCCGTTCCGGCTTTTAGCGAATGCATAGTTAAACAGCCCCATATAAGCGGTGCCGACATGAGGGCTTCCCGTTGGGCTGGGCGCAATACGTACCCGTGTAATCATTACTGTGGTCTCCTTTGGTGCAAGCAGTCAATCCTGTTTTTACCAGGGAGACAGATATTAGCGCAAAACAATAAAAATAAAAGTACCGATCACACAGTTTGCGCATTCTTTTTACAAAAAGTGAGTTAATCGACGAAAAGATAAGAAAAACAGAGTTATCCGTTATTGAATCGGATTACAACTTATGATTCGGGGTGTTTTTCTTGATAATCTCGAATTGCTGCATGTAATGCATCAGCGCCCAGATTAGAACAGTGCATTTTTTGTGGCGGAAGCCCTCCAAGTTCTTTTGCTACCGACGCATTGGTGATATGCAACGCTTCGTCGAGCGTTTTTCCTTTTGCCATCTCGCTGACCATACTGGATACAGCGATAGCTGCACCACACCCAAATGTTTTGTAACGAATATCTTCTATGACTTTCGTTTCAGGATTGACCTGGATATGAAAAACCATCATATCTCCACAAGTCGGATTTCCTACCTGACCCACACCGTCAGGATTATCGAGTTCTCCAACATTTCGTGGATTGGCGAAATGTTCCATTACTTTTTCCGAATACATCTTTTTCTCCTTTCAAACCCTAATAACCAGGTTATTTTTCACTTCAGCAACCGCCGTTATAGCGGAATTTTTGTCTTATGATCCTTTCTTCCACAGCGGTGACATCAAACGGAGTCTCTCGACTATTCCGGGAAGCTCTTGGATAACCAAATCAATATCATTGTCAGTTGTAGATTGGGTAGTCGAAAAAACTAATGAGCCTTGGGCGTCGGCATGTTCTATGCCAAGGGTTGTCAATATTGGTGAGATTTTTAAATCTTTTGCTGTGCAAGAAGAACCACTTGAAGCTTGGATATTTTTCATGTCCAACATCAGCAGCAGGGCTTCCCCTTCAACAAAGCGAACCAATAACGATACATGTCCGGGAATACGGTCAACTGGGTGCCCCGTCAACTCAACAGCTTCGATCTGTGAAAGCCCTTTCCATAGATTTTCTTGAAGATGCCGAGCTTTATTCATTCGATCAGACATTGTATCAGCGGCAATTTCAGCCGCCAAACCGAATCCGGCAATAGCAGGAACATTTTCAAGTCCCGGTCTTCGGTGTCTCTCCTGTAATCCGCCATAAAACATCGGCATCAGTGAAACGCCTCTTTTTAAATATAAAGCTGCAGCTCCAGGGGGTCCACCAAACTGGGTGCCGGAAAAGCTAAGAGCGTCGACATTCAACTGTTTGACATCTACAGGCATCCATCCAACAGCATCCACCGCATCACAGTGAAACAACGCTTTTGCTTCAGAGGCTTTTTCCGCTAGGAATTGGATATCCTGTATTGTGCCGATTTCCGGATTGGCCATCTGTATCGATACTAATAGAGTGTCGTTATCTAATATTTTCAGATATGCTTCTTTATCAACTTTTCCATCAATTTGTACCGGAAGCGTAATAATCTCATACCCTTCTTTTTCTAGAGTTTTAGCCGCATTCATAACAGAGACATGTTCGATTGCTGAAACTAAAATTCTTCGCTTCTGGCTGGAACGAGCTGCAGAGCGCACAAGGCCAAAAATCCCCATGTTAACGGACTCTGTTCCATTCGCCACAAATATAATTTCAGCCGGCTCTGCGGCAATCAATTTCGCAACTTTTCGTCGGGATTCTTCTAGAATTTGTTTCATATAAGAACTTTTGCGGTATGGACTCAGCGGATTAAAACCCTGCTTGGTTAAAAGCTCCTGCATCCAATCCACAACTTCCGATAAAACGGGAGCCCCTGATATACGATCAAGATAAGCCATCTGTTACTCCTTTCCACTTGGCCGGAACAACCGACCGACTGTTAACGGTTATCCAGGTCAATCACCAGAATTAATTAACCGTCATAGTTTAGATACTCAAGTATCTTTGGAGTTTCAAAATAAAGTTCGGTGTTAGACAGCTACAAGGTTGTATACCTTGAAAAATATAAACAATCCATGATAAATTAGTTTTGGTTTGAAACGAAATGTGCATATAGGTACCGGGGAAAAGGAGACTATTCATGGCTAAGCGGAGTATACTTATCCTTGAGCGAAATGAAAAAATACGCGCCACACTGCAAAGTGCGGTAAAACGTGCTGGTTTTGAGTTTTATGATTTGACTTCCAGTGAAAAGCTTTTTCGATTTTTAAATTCACAACCCGTTGACGTCATTCTGACCAACTCTTCGCAACAGGGAATCGGCACGCGATCACTATGTACAACTTTACGAAATGATCCTCAATACAAACGTTTTCCTTTAATAATACTGTATGGAAAACCCGGAAAAATATCTCGAGTCGATTACTTGAATCAAGGCGCCGATGATTTTGTCGAGATGCCTTTTTCACCTGTAGAACTAATGGATATCGTAAAGTCACGTTTGCGGCCTTTTGAAGATATAAGGCCTAGCGTTCCATCTGAAGCGGATAAGCTGGCTAGAAGCCTCAAATCTAAATTCTCTGTCCCTCCTCTTGAAAGCAAAGGAGATCTTGAAGCTGTACCCCCAGCCGCCATTCTTGCACGTTTGTTTATCCACAAAGAATCTGGAGTGCTGGATTTAATTGTCAATAAAGAAACCCGAACGCTTTATTTTAAAAACGGCGATTTGATTTTTGCTGAGACTTTGTCAAAAAAAGATGATATCGATGAATATCTCGCGAGAAATCGAGCTGGTAGCGGATCAGGAAAAGAACTGATCGCGGCACGGGTTCAATCTGGTGGCCCGAAAAGTGACCCCAACACCTATGCCATGATTTTAAAAGAATCAAAACTACTCGATCCTCAAAATTTTACCTGGTGGCTCAACATGTACTTGATCGACATGATAGCCAATCTTTTTATTAAGCCTATCGGGGTATATCAATGGCAAAGCTTGGATATTCCAGAATATGCTTCACAAATGTCGCTCAAACCATTTTGCACTCCTACGCTACTTTTTGAAGGTATCAGACGAGTGAAAAAATGGTGGACTCATCGAGAATTACTGCCGGCGCCAACCAGTATCCCGCATTTATCACCTGATTTTCCCGAAAAAGCTGAACAATATGGTCTTACGTTACAAGAAATGGCTATGATGCAAATAGTTGATGGGAAACGCACACTTCGAAACATTGGTGAAATGTGCCATGTCGTTTTTCCACAAATTGAAAACTATATTTATGCATGTAATCAACTGGAAATACTGGCATTTGACTTGGAAGTAGATGAATCTAAACAAGAAGAGATCGACATCTACCAAGTAATAGATATTCCTGATGAGCCTGAAAGCGAAAACGTAGCGCCTCCTGTTTTTGTTTCAAAGACGGACACCGGCAAAGGTTATGAGGCTATATCGACGGAAACGAATGTGCAGGCTCGCCGAGGACCCCAGTCGCTAGAAGAAAGCGCTGCGAATACCCAGAAAAGAACTTCGTTTACATTAATTGAACCCAGTTTTGACCTGACCGAGGGTTCTTTGGAAGATGTGCATATTCTGGCTATTTTCCAACGGTGTATCATGCACGACTTTACAGGCGAAATCACATGTCGAAAAGAAGACACTAAAAAAACTGTTTTCTGGAAACGCGGTAGGATTATTTCATCTGTTACAAACAAAGATGAGGAGCGTCTTGACAACTTTCTATTCCGAAAGAATATGATAACTGAAGAGCAGTTGAATCAATTGAAAGCCGCGCCGCCAAACTTAATTGGTTCACCGAATGAAATTATTCGACTTAAAATACTGCCTATCGACAAGCTTTTCACAGCCGTCAAAGAACAACTCGAAACCTCCCTATTTGATTTGTTGACATGGCAGGAAGGCTCCTACTCTTGTCTTCCTGGTTCGACACCGGACAGAGACTCGGTGCCATTGGATCTGTCAGCACAAGGACTTATTCTGGATGCTATGCATACAGCTGACTTTTCAAACAATTGGCTTGACCATCTTCCCGACAGCACAGTTTTTTATGGAAAAAAGCCAATGTCTGAGCAAGTAAAAGGTGTTTCTTTAACACCATTGGAACGACGAATTACCAGTATGTTTTCCGAGCCTTATCAAGTATCTGCTATTTTCCACATGCTTGATTATCCGGAAAAAGATATCCTTTTAAGCCTTTTCACTTTAGAAATGGCGGATATTATCAAACGCTATCAACCTTTATAGATCAGGAACCGACGGAGCAATGCAAGGCTATCTCTTCCCACTTCAACGATTCGGTAGTCCTGATCCCTATCGAATTCTGACAGAAAAGATCATACCGTCAGCCAAACGATCCATCTTACTGGTCGACCCGAATCCTGCTGATGACATACTAAAGCTATTGAGCTCCACCTGTGAATCCTTGGTTAGCAAGCGAGTATTAATTCGTCGTGATCTTCTGAATTTAGGTGATTCCAAACCTCCTGATATCATGAAACCGGACACGCGACATTTGATACAAAAAGCCTGTATCGACATTCGGGCAATTGGTGGCCTTGCTGCACGCCTGGTGATTGTCGATGACAACGCATATATAATTTCCGGTAGTTATGAGGCAGATTTAAGTTGGGGAGTTGAGTTGAACCCAGTCGATTCACAACCTACTGTTGATTATTGGAATAGGGTATTCAATCACGCCATTCGTATTACTGATCCTTATGCAATGGAAATTTGGGACCAGTATCTTGACAGATTCTGGACAGGTAAAGTTCATCCTGATGATGTAATTGCGCTTTATAACGGTCGAGGCGTTTTTGTCGACATTCAAGTCCGTATCTTCTCGGGCTACAGGCAAATAACCCTGTATCCATTTTTTTCGTCGATCCGAAACGCGCCTCGTGGCCCTTTCATCCGCTGGAAACTTATCGATTCAAAACATTTTAGGATATTGAATAGGCATGCTTCACGGATTCATGGTTTGAAATCACTGGGCTTTGTTCGAGATACTCCTGCCGGCGCCTACTTGCTTCGTTCTGATATCAGAACTTGGGATAAATTATTTCGTGAAAGGGAGCAAGAATTCAAACAGATCATCGTCGATTACTTGGATAAGCATTATTTGCCTATGCGTGAAGATGCATTTCTAGACCTGCGCAATCAATATCTTGATGTTTTGAAAGAACTCAAAAAACAAAAGGTATTATTACCTTTAGTCGATACTGAATTTATTGAGGACGAAGTTCAGGAAATATTTAAGAAACACTATCCGGACAAAGAAACATTGCATTATGCCTGCCAAGCCAGGTATATCCTTTATGGGTTACATCCCACTGCTGCCAATGATCGGAAATTGATGGACAACCTGTCATCCTCCATCACAGCAAACGTTTTATTGTAGGACTTTTTTTATACCGGGAGAGTATCAATGCCTCAGACAAAAAAATTACCGGTGACATCGTACCGTGGAACGCGAGATTTTTATCCTGAAGATATGCAAATACGTAAGCATATTTTTGGCATAATGCGCCGCGTAGCTGAATCGTTTGGCTATGAAGAATACGATGGTCCCATGCTTGAAAGCTTTGAACTATATGCTGCCAAAAGTGGCGACGAACTGGTCAATGAACAGCTATATCATTTCCTTGATCGAGGTAACCGGCATGTGGCTATTCGGCCTGAAATGACACCCACAGTGGCCAGAATGGTAGCCGCCCGTATCTCAGACCTTCCAAGACCGATTCGCTGGTTTAGTTTTCCAAATCTATGGCGCTACGAAAAACCTCAAAGGGGACGATTGCGGGAACACTGGCAATTCAATGTCGATATTCTTGGATCAGATGTCATCGATGCCGATCAAGAAATTATTGAGATTGCATCCCAGGTAATGTTCAATTTAGGCGCAGATAAAGATGATTTCTCTATTCATATCTCAAATAGAAAAATCCTAACCTTCTTTCTACAAACAGTTTTGAAGCTGCCGGAATCTCTATGGCCACACCTTTACCGTGCTATAGACAAACGATCAAAAATAACAACCGAAGCTTTCAATGAAATGCTGTCTGAATTAAAACTAAGTTCTACTCAGATAGATGAAATACACACCTATTTAAATCTGACGGATCGTGAGATCGACCAGCATCCTGTTTCCGAATCGCCCGCTTTTAAGGACATCAATCGTTTATGGGAGGGTTTGGCTGCTCAGGGTTTAGACAAAGTCTGCAGGCTTGATTTTTCTATTGTAAGAGGGTTGGACTATTACACCGGCACGGTATTTGAGATGTATGACATGGCTCCTGAAAATCGACGAGCTTTGTTTGGAGGGGGACGATACGACAATTTGGTTGGATTGTTTTCAAAAGAACGTGTCTCCGGTGTTGGTTTCGGGATGGGCGATGTCACAATAGGCGATTTTTTACAGACTCATGGTCTTCTCCCTCTAACAACACCACCGGCACAGATTCATGTTGCCTTATTCAGTGATGAAATGCGTAACACAACATCTTCTTTGGCCAACATGCTTCGTGCCGAAGGATTGAAAACAACATGCCAATTAGAACCTTCGAAATTAGGTAAACAGTTTAAATGGGCTGATACCCAAAAAATACCTATTGTTGTCCTTCAGGGGCCAGATGAATTGTCGCTCAATCACGCACAAGTAAAACACTTAGCGTCACACACCCAAATTACAGTGCCGATAACTGAATTGGTTCAAACAGTAAAAAAATTACTCAATATCGATATCTGAGGTGCGTCGTCTATCTAAAGCATTGAAAACCAGAGCTCTCTGAACCCTATAAAATATTATAAGAGTAATAATTGTTAGCCCAACAGCGACACCTGTGAGTTTTTTAGCGATTCCGTCTGCATCGGCCAAAATCTGATCTTCACGTGCTGTAACAACAATGATCCATTGAAGTGGGGAAAAAGATTCCACCCAGGCATTCCGCTTAAAACCATAATTATCCTTATATTGGACAGCTCCTTTTCGAATAGATATCAGATTCGATGCTCCTGCCAACTCATCTAATTCGCCTTCACGCATTTCGGGATGCGCGATAATTTCTCTGTTCTCTAAGGATAAAAGCATGGCAATTCCACCTGCAGGAGCATGGTAGTTGGAAATATAATCTCGAAGCCCCCTGTATTGCTGGTCTGCAAACTGGGCGCTTAAAGGATCTTCGCTCATGCTTTCAACCGTGATAATCCACCCCCACCCATGTATTAAACGGTGTATCAGGATTCTATCCATCGTCTCTGCTTCGCCTGGATACCTCCAAGAAAACCGTATTTCTCCCGAATCTGCTTCCAATAAAGCTTGAACCCATTGATTTTCAGATAAATCAAAACCTTTGGGAAGCATGGGACAATAAACGATCTCACCCTTAGTGTTGAAAATAGATATGAGGTAATTGTGTTTCTGTGACAGATCCATAACAATATTTAAAAATACATCCCGCCCTCTGTTATAAGGGAGATTTTTTCGAGCTGTTTCCAACTCCAGCTCTCTAGCTGTGCGATGTAATGTATCTGCCAATACAATTTGATTTTTACGCAAAATTTGTTCTCGATGAATTTGAAAGTTCTGGACTATGTCATAACGTGCTCTGACGACATCCAGCAACGCTGAGGCAATCTCTTGCTGCTCCCTTTCCACTTGTCGCATTGCAAGATCTCTTGCCCAATCCCACGTTAGATAAATTACCCCAAATGTCGGTAGAAGCATCAAAATAAAGCTTACTATACTGTATGAAGTCGTTATGAATTTAAATCTGCCCATGAGATATCACACGTTATCACTATCCAATCAAACAATTTTTCCGGGTGGTGAACCAGAAAAATTCGTTCTTATTTTTATCATGGAGCTGATTTTCGGGCAACCCATAGAATAGTCCGTGTTGTCTCGAACTACTCACACTTTCCAACATGGACAACTCGAGCACGCAGGACGAGGTTTTTTTCAGGTAAAGATAAAACCAAGCGTGGTATTCTGGTTCCAGGTTTCAAATCCTGGTTTTTTGACAGAAGAATACAACAACCTAACGGCGATAAATTCACCAAAGGCACATCGGGATAGAGCCCTCCTCGCACAGTTGACAAATCGATACTAACCAGAATCCCGAGTTCACGAACATCGAGCCGATGGTGACAACGCCTTTCACCACGCCAAATTTCTGATTTTTCTTCACCGACAGCCGGCTTGGCTTCCGGATACAATTTTTTCTCCATTTTTGCCAGATTCAAGTTCAGAAGATATCTTTCCCAGTGCGTCAATTTGTCAAATTCAAGCCCAGCCAATAAGCCATCACTTGTTATTTGCCTAGATGATTTCATTTTTTCTGTCTGGTTCTCCTGTATTCTAAGGATGAAAATACTTTTAAACTAAACGGCTTTTAGAATCAAGCAAATTTTTCATTCTTAAAAAAACAGCATTGCATTTTATGGGTTATAGATTCTGAATTCCAATACTTGGAAATTAGTTATTGGACATTGGATATTGAATCTCCCATACCTTACACCTCACCACTCCCTGCTTCTTGCTTCAGTATGCTTTATTCCAAAGAAATAGCTCACCGACTACCGAATCGTTTTCACGCATGTACAGTTGCATCAAACAGCTCTATTTCGTAGACTTGACATGATAATATCGAAGGATCGGATCCATAAAAGATTGTCGAGGAGGAAGAGAAGTCGAGGTTATATGTCAATAGAACAGTCGGAATTTCGATATCTACAGGGTACTTTTAAGGATTTAGAAGGTCCGATAGGAGGCAATGTATCTTCATTACTATGGTGTCCTGTCACAAGGGGTCGATTATGGTGCGGCACAGTCGCAGGAGAACTTTACTTTAAAGATATCAATTCAGCTTGGCAGCGATGTGAGCCCCCGTTTCGCCCGATGATGAAGGTGGAGTCCATTGAAGTAGTGACTGGCTCCAAGCCTGCTTTATTAGCGCTTTCAAATACAGGTAACTTAGCAATCAGCACAGACGACGGACAGTCATGGATGCATAATCTTCCTGGTTTGAACGAAGAATCTTTACGTGTAATCCAACGCCACCCATTACATTCTGGTTATGTTTTGGCCGGCGCTCGTAATGGGCTGTTTTATTCCCCGGATAACGGAAGAACTTGGGGGTGTTTTTCTACCAAACAATCTTTTACATTCATAACGGCAATCGAATTTAGCAGCGTTGACCCGCTACTTTTTTTTGTCGCTGATTCCGATGGTTTTTCTGCTCGAGTCTTGATGACTGAAAACGGAGGTTTTACATTCACGACGATTCTTGAAGGAGAGACGCTTTTTAATCAGATTCATTCATTGATTCTTCACGATTCGACATTGTGGGTGGGAGGATCTGGATTCGGATGGCGAGCAGCTCGCGCCACGATCGGAAAGACAGTTTCTTGGCGTAGGCTGTCAAGCAGTCTGCCGGTCACCGCGATAACATGCATGGAAAAGACCCACGATGGGCGGATTATTATTGGCAGCAATGGAAGTGGTTTATATTGTTTTTCGGAAGAAAAAGAGAGCTGGAAACGAATAGACATTGAACCCAAAAGGCGCTATGTGAGCTGTCTGTCTGCATCTTCAGCCGGTCTCGCTGCAGGATTTCTGGACTACGGACTCGCAATGGAATCTTCAGGTGATTGGATCGAAATAAACGAAAAGCTGTATGCCCGAAATATATCACGACTTCAACAATTCGGTGAAGAACTTCTAGCCGTTGCTGATGAACAACTCTTTATTCGAACCGCAGATCGTAACTGGAGTGTTCTACCTGGCTTTCAGCTCGTACAAGATGTTCTCGCCCATGGATCCCGCTGTTTCACCACCGGCCTTTACAGCGGTGTTTTTCAAAGAGATCTGGATCCGCGTTCTCAATGGAAAGATTTGAAACTGCCTGCTGGTCGCGCGATGTTGGTTCGAACATCTTCAAAAGGCGACCTTTTTGTTATGACGCTTGTCAAGCGTGATCGATTTCGGTTCTTCCAGTTTGATTCGAATGGCCCCTGCAATCAAGCTCCCTGGAAAGAGTGCTGCCCTGACTTACCTATTTCAGGGTTTGTCAATGATTTTGCTGTTGATTTCTCTGAAGACATCTGTTTTATCACCGTCTCATCTTCTCAAGGTATCTTTTGCTACGATAGTTATACAAACAGGTGGCTTCCCTCACAACTGCCGGAAGCTACACGAGTATCCGGGCTCTATAGATCCCGCCATAACCCCGATGTGCTTTATGCTGCAACAGGACGAATCCTGCTAAAATCATTGGATTTTGGCCGCTCTTTTGAAGAGATTATCGGTATTTTCCCATCAAAAATCTCCTCGTTAACAGTGTCGGGATTGAGCTTTGAATCCATTTGGATTTCGACCGAAAACGGCGGAATTTATGTTTCTCACTATCCCAATTATTGGAATGCACTACACCAGGATGAAGTATTGCTTCCTATCAACCAGATAGCGGTGGACACAATCAATCAAGGTATCATGTACTGCGGCACCCAAGGAGTATCATGCCGACAACTGGCAATTCCCAGCATCAATGCACATTTACAAAAAGAGGCCGCGCCTCAGCAAGCATCTTTGCGTGTGTATGGCAAAAACCCCGGACCAGCTCTTGAGGTTGATTTACATTATTTGTTGATCAAGCCCGGAACAAAAACATTCTCTCATCTGAAAATTGATGGTGATTTATTGAAACGAAGTTCAAAACCTTGGCCTATCCGTTTAACACTAGAAGCCTTAGCGGATAATATTGAGCTATCGACCAGTGACGTTTCAAAAAGCCTACTTCGAAAAGATAACAAAATTGCAGTTGCTCTTTGTTTTCCGGAAAAATTTCACCCGGTCTGTGACATACAATTGGCCCAAATAAAATAGCGTTTCTACGTCCCATCCCTTATCGTCCATATTTTCACGCCGAATTGAGATTTGGGTCTGCTTGCCTGATCAGTTTTTTTTTGAGAGGATAAAAATCCTTGCTATGTCTGCCGGCCTATTCGCCTGCTGATGAGTTCCATATAAACATTTCTCAGGGAGACTGTCATGAAAAAGAATCCGTCCAAACCTGTAAAACAACCGGAGGTATCTATGAATCTTGCATCCTTTATTGACCATACACTATTGAAACCCGATGCAACTGGGGAAGCTATAGATGTGCTTTGCCGTGAAACGATTGAAAATCGTTTTGCGTCGGTTTGTGTCAATCCTATCCATGTTTCTAGAGCCGTCAAAAACATGAAAGACTCAGGAATACCTGTCACCTCGGTCGTTGGTTTCCCTCTTGGCGCCAACTCTTGGGAAATCAAAGCAGCTGAAACTCGCGATGTCATTTCACAAGGAGCCGGCGAAATTGACATGGTGATCAATATTGGAGCATTGAAAGATGGTCATTATCAGGTCGTTTTTCGTGATATTGAAGCAGTTGTCCAAGCAGCTTCCGGTCGACCAGTTAAAGTGATTATAGAGACTGCTCTATTGACTGATGATCAAAAAGTGGCTGCATGCGTATTAGCTAAGGCGGCTGGAGCAGCTTTTGTCAAAACATCCACCGGCTTTGGCCCGTCCGGTGCAACAGTTGAAGATGTTAGGCTGATGCGCAGCGTGGTCGGCCCGGAAATGGGAGTCAAAGCATCAGGCGGGATTCGTGACGCAACAACAGCCCACGCGATGATTGCAGCCGGTGCATCCAGACTTGGCGCCAGCGCCTCGTTAGCTATTATCAACGAGTGAGGTGAGTACATGCTGACATCGGTTATCATACAGAAAAAACGGGATAACGAAGAGTTACCGCCTGAAATTATACGCCGGTTCATCGATGACTATGTTGCCGGCCATATACCCGATTATCAGGCGTCTGCTTTCTTGATGGCAGTCTATTTTAACGGCATGACCGATACCGAAACATCCGCTTTGACACAGGCAATGATGGACTCCGGTGAACGATTCGATCCATCCGATTTTAACGGCGTTACTGCAGATAAACATTCAACCGGCGGCGTCGGCGACAAAGTCAGCATCCCTCTCGCTCCGCTTGTCGCCTCTTGCGGTGTGATGGTGCCGATGATGTCAGGTCGCGGTCTTGGGCACACTGGCGGCACACTCGACAAACTGGAAAGTATCCCAGGGTTTCAAACAAATCTTGACCGGAATCGCTTTATGCACGTTTTGGATTCCGTTGGTGTTGCCATGATCGGCCAGAGTGACCGAATGGTTCCCGCAGATAAAAAGCTCTATGCATTAAGAGATGTCACGGCAACAGTAGAGTGTATTCCATTGATAGCAGCCTCGATCATGTCCAAAAAAATCGCTTCTGGTCCAAAAAATCTTATTCTCGATGTCAAGGTCGGTCGAGGCGCTTTCATGAAAAATGTCAATGAAGCTCGAAAGCTAGCCCAGGCAATGGTTTCAATCGGAATCTCTCATCAACGTAACGTGCAAGCACGTTTGACGGATATGGACACTGAACCTTTAGGGCGCATGATCGGTAATAGCCTTGAAATCATTGAATCTGCTGAGTTGCTTCAAGGCCGTGGCCCCGGCGATCTGAAAGAACTTACCTTGACACTCGCTGCAGATATGTTGGTGATGGCAGGAACATCCACGACATTTGAGGAAGCTCGACACCTTCTGGAAAAGAAACTGGTTTCAGGTGAAGCCTTTGATGTTTTCCTGAAAATGGTGGAAGCTCAAGGTGGTGATCCCAACGCGGTCACTCCCCCCTATTCGCTGCCGGTCAGCGCCAAAACACTCACACTATCAGCGCCTAAAAGCGGGTTGATAGGTGGCATCAATCCCATGACTTTAGGGTTGACCGCTGTTGAACTCGGTGCAGGACGCACTAAGATCGATGATCAAATCGATCCACAAGTCGGATTCGAATTATTAGTTAAAGTGGGGGAAGCTGTTTCAAAAGGGCAAGAAATGATACGGGTTTTCTTTACACGACCCTTCGAACAGAGCCAGTTGGAAGCGATACGCAATGCTTTTGAAATCAGCGACGTCAAACCACCTGAAAAGGCGCTTTTACTGGACCGGATTATACCCTAACAATCTTCGGAGCTTAACTATTCAAGATGTAATCAACCATGAATCAAGATATCAGAATTACCGTTCTCGCTGCTGCTGCCATCAGTATTGGTCTTATCGTTTTAGCTGCAAATCCAAACTATCGAATTTCTAAGAACTGGGAATCCAATAAAGATTATTATCCAGGAATTGGAGATTTTCAGGATGCAACACCTTCTTTCGTCTCACCTTCATCGCTCGACACTTCGTTTGCTGACCCGGATCAAGAAGCTCTTGATGACGATGTTATCCAAAATCCGAAAGATTTAACTTTAATATACACTAATTCCGGTATCGAGTTCTGATCATGAATCGTTGGGTGACAGCAGGTGCAACAGGTTTGGTAACCGGCATCGCTATCGCCATGGTGTTTACTATTCCGATCAGCTTGACCAAAAGCCTATTCATTTTCGGATTTATTTCGATCATCCTCTCCCTTTTTCTGATTCATACTCGACATGCGGTTCGCATCACTTCTTTCATTGGTTTTGCTGTTCTTGGCCTGGCAAACACAATCCGTTTTCAGGATACATCTTTTCCTGGTCATCTTGCAGAGGCTGTTCTTCGCCTGACTAACGATACAAATATCACTCTGGAGGGAGTCGTTTTCGAGCCCCCGGATATCCGTGAAACATATACTATCGTTCCTTTGAAAGTGATTCGCTTGCTGAATACGGATGGAGTTCCTGTCCCAATTCAGAAAGGGAATGTGTATATTCGCCTTTATCCTTCAGTTGGTGAAATATACCACAGTATCGGTTATGGAGATCGTTTGGAATTCCGATCGATCGCCCTTTCCGAGCCTGATGCTGCGGCTAATCCCGGCGCATTTGACATGAAAAAATTTCTTAATAATCAGAGATTTTATGCCATCGCAGCGATCCGACATCCCAACCAGATCGAACACAAAGGTTCCGGAATCGGCAACCCGTTGATTCGAGTTGCTGAAACCGTAAAAAATCATTTACTGATTATCATCAAGAAAACACTTCCCAATCCTGAATCCACTTTTCTTGGCGGCGTTTTACTTGGTCTGCGTTCAGGTTTATCGTTAGACGTTCGAGATAATTTTCGAGCAGCCGGCGTTTCTCACGTGTTAGCTGTATCCGGCCTATATGTAACGATTATCACGTTGTTTTTTATGGGTTTATTCACCCTTTTAAAGGTTCCACGAACGTCGGCATTCATACTCATTTTATGTGCGCTTATCCTGTTCACTCTGATTACCGGCGCCCGCCCTTCCACAATTCGTGCATCGATCATGAACAGCGTCACTCTTCTTTTCTTTTATTTTCGCGGCATCAAGCTAAGTCGATCCATTCTTTTGGGAATCTCTGTCGCTGCAATTTATATTCTGCTTCGAAACCCGCTTTTACTTACTGAAGCAGCGTTTTTGTTTTCGTTCAGCGCTGTGTTGTCATTAGCTTTATTGACTCAGCCGGTTTTGCGCTTTTGCATGATCGCTTTGCGAGGTTTCTTCCGGATTTTTCTTTTTTTTGAATTCTTGTTTTTTGCATACACCTTCTCATTCACACCAGACAATCCATTCAAATCCCCTGTTTTGGTTATTTTTGGATTGCTAATTCTAGTATTGGGTATTCTGGCAGATCATTTTCTGCCATCTTTATTTGAGTTTCGTCGATTGCCATTTTGGTTCACGACATTTTTTGCTGCACAAATCGCCATTCAACTCGGCATGTTTCCTTTGACAGCTTTTTATTTTAAAAAGATTTCAGTTGCAGCTCCCCTTGCCAATTTTATCGCCATACCTTTGATAGGTGTGATTGTTCAGCTTGGCCTTTTTGCCGGAATCTTAGGATCTATACCAATTGTAGGCATTTATGCGGCCTTGTGCCTAAACGCCGCTAATTGGGTGTTTATTCGTGTTTTTCTTCAATCAGCCCATTTTTTTGGCGCTCGTTTTCCGTTTCCCGATATTTCTCCACCCAGCCCAAGGTTTCTGGCTATTTATTACCTGATACTTTTATTAATCGTTGTAAGGCCTCTTCTTTTATCTCATCTTGCGCCACGAGCACGTTATTTATACCGTAATCTCCGTCTGCCGGCAGTGGGAGTTCGTTTGGCTATTCTTTTAATCCTGATCGTTTTTTTAACTGTTTTTGGCATTCGCTCAGCGCATAACACACCATCTCAGCTGACAGTCACTCTTCTAAACCCGTCACTGTTTTATATGGGCGGCGGCAATGCAATCCATATCCGCACACCCGCTGGAAGCCATTTTCTAGTGGACGCCGGACCGATGTTTGATCTTCGGCAAAATGAGCCTATACCTATCGACATTGGGCAGCGTGTGGTCATTCCCGCGCTGCTGGAAAACGGCGCCCGTAAATTGAAAGGCCTCGTTCTGACAAGCTTTGAATCTCGACACATCGGTGGCGCGATAGCAATTCTTGAGAATCCCCAGTTTCATATCGATACGATCTACCATGCTTTACCGACTAATTATGCATTTGATAGCCGTGATACTGATTCTTTGCTTCATGCTTTGAATGATCCCGCTCTTTTAGAAGGGAATTCCCGGCGCTATGCAGAACTGGCTGCCTGGGCTCTGCATGATATTTATTCGCTTGCAGACTCACAGGCCATCCCTCTTGAAACGATCGAGGCTGGAGATATTATTCACCGGGAATCAGCTCAAAATAACAACGAACACGACGTTGTCATTTCAGTGCTCAATCCTCCTCCAGACCGTTATTCCGGACCATACAGTTCGCAATCAAATGGAGTTATTCTGCATATTCAATACGGCAAGACGGGTATCCTTTTAAACTCCAGCGCCGGTCGAGATGTTCAAGATGTGCTTCTTGAAGCCTATCTGCCACCCTTTCAAGTTGTTCAACTCCCCGCAAATGGCACAGAGCAAGCTTTGAATCCGGATTTTGTTGCCGGAACAAAAGCCGCAGTTGTCTCAACCTTGCCGTCTCGATGGGCGCAACGTAATACAGCAGGAACTCGTGAAATCATTAAAAGCCTGGGAATTCAGTATTTCGATGCAACACACGAAGGCGCTTTAGTCATCACCTCTGACGGCAAAAATCTGCAGATTCATGGTTATCAATCCAAGATTACAAAGGCGCCGGCGCTATGAAGTTTACACGATTACAGTTGATTCTTCTGAGCTCCGGCCTTCTAGTCTCTTCCATAGCGCTATGGACTCTTGTAGCACATCAAGAAACGAATCTGATAGAAACCGCTTCAAACCTGAATATGGTCTCGGCAAATTATACTTATACTCCAATAGTGAAAAAAGAAGCAGTAAAAGACATGTATGGAAACGAGATCATTTTGTTTAGCGACAACGGCTTTATCAGGGTCAATATAAACAGCTCCAACATCGATGAGTTGGTTCGACTCCCTGGAGTAGGCCCTGCAACTGCCTTACGTATCTTGGAATACCGTCAAGCTCACGGCCCATTCAAAGAAGCATCCGATCTGCTGAAAATCAAAGGCATAGGTCCCAAAACACTCGCTCGCATAAGCGATCAGGTTTTTGTCGGAAAACCTGATGATTTGAGCCTGGAGCAAATTGAAAATATTAAAGCGGCTGGAGAAGAGAAGAAAAAATCTGAAAAAACGGTTACACTGAAAGCTGGTCCATGTGGTCCGGGTCGAGTCAACATCAACACAGCGACTCTTGAGGAATTACAGACGTTGCCGCGAGTCGGCCCGAAAATCGCTCAACGAATTCTAGATGATCGCGCCGCTAATGGGCCGTTTAAAGATGCGGCCGATCTTATTCGGGTAAAAGGCATCGGCCTCAAAACACTTGAAAGGATGATCGATAAAATCTGTGCAGAATAACGTAACAAACCTTGATAGAAACGTCACCATTGTTCCTGCTCCTAAACGGTTTTTCCGAACGGAATGGTTTATCGTATTGCTGGTACTATTAATAGCGACTGTGGTTTGGGTATTGGTTTGGCACCTATATAAACGGGATCCGATAAATGATCATCCCCTGTACCATGAACAGCAAAAACTCAAAGAACTGGAGGTTGTATTTCTGGATGTGCGCCAAGGTGATTCCATTTTTATCCGCACCCCAAATGGGCGAATAATTTTAATCGATGCCGGCCAAGGAGCCTCACAATACGTCTTTTATGACGCCGGAAAGCATACTATTCTGTCCTTTCTGCAAAAGCAGGGAATCTCACGAATCGACACTCTGGTCATGACTCACCCTCATGCTGATCACTATGGGGGAATGCCTGCTATAGTTGAGGCCATCGAAATAGGCGAATATTTAGACCCGGGAATGGACCACCCAGCTCCATCCTACCTGGCGCTGTTGGAGTCGATATTAGCGAAAGGTATCCCATACCGTGAAATCGCCGCTCCAATGATATTGGATTGGGATCCGGAAATTTTGGTACAGGTTCTATGGCCGGAAAAAGGGTTTGCAACTTTAAATCCCAACGATATCTCTATCGTCATACGGGTAGTATATGGAGATGTCGTCTATCTGTTTTCCGGCGACATTGAAACTGATGTAGAAAGTGTTTTGAATCTTTATGAGGACCAACTAAGAACTACGGTTTTAAAAGTTCCCCATCATGGAAGCGATACATCGTCATCTCTCGGGTTTTTGGAATATGTGATTCCTCGCCTGGCAGTGATTAGTGTCGGCTATAAAAACCGCTTTGACCATCCCGTTTCCGATATTCTTACACGATACGAAAAACTCGATGTTCCAGTGCTTCGAACGGATCGTCAAGGAACTATCCACACCGTTACCAATGGTAGAGTTGTCCGCGTCCATCCGGAGCTCGGTAATTCTTTCGAAATCTTTCCTTTTCCAAGCGTTTCTCCGGAGGGAGCGCCATGATTTTCGATGCTCTTTTTAAAAACAGACAAAAGCCGCTTCAACCATTTAAAACCAGTCCCGGCAAACTCCGACAATACCTTCAATGTCCTTTCAAATATAAGTTGATTCATATCGATAACAAGCAATCTTCGTCCAATATCTCTCCTTACTTAACCTTTGACACCATCATGAATCGCGTGTTGGAATCCATACAAAAGAAACTTGTGAAAAATCGAAACGAGGTATCCAAAGAGCATTTTCTGGAAGAGTTGAGTAGAGCATGGAAATCCGATGGTTTCGTCGATCAAGATGAAGAAAAACTGTTTCGTGCCGATGCTGAATCAGCAGCAAATAATATGACCCGCTGGTTCGTTGAAGACGCCTCCGACAAGGTGACAACACATCAATATAAGCCGGCTATCGGCATCTTCGCACCATGGTACCCACGCCCACTGACTTTATGGACACGAATTGACCGGGTTGAGATTATGCCGTCCGGCAAGATCCGACTAATCGATTTTAAAAGCGGCGCTCGCGAAGTGACACCTTCTGAGTTGCGTGATGACCTTGGCGTTCGGATTCAGGCAGCAGCCGGGCGGGAACTTTTTGGTAAAGACGTTGACTCTTTTGCTGTGGTCTATATTCGAACCGGACACATGATTTCTATTCCTTTGGAAGAACTCGATCTGGATTTTATTGCAGCCGATGTAAAATCGATAGTCAAAGACATTCAAAACAAACGATTTGAACCCAAACCAGGGCCATTGTGCAGCGTCTGTGAGTTCATGGAAGAGTGCCTGGCATGGCGAAAAAAACTTCCCTGGAAACCTGCCGGTGAAACTCGTCAAAAACACGGTGAACGCCTTCGTTTATCCTATTCCAAAATGAGCCTTTTCGAACGCTGCCCTCGTGCCTACTATAAGCTCTATAACGAAAAAATACCCCCTAAACCACAACCGTTCTTCAGTTTTGGTTCCTGTATCCATGCAGTGATGGAGCATGTTTACGACCCAGCATCACGTCAGAGACCCACTCTTGAACTTTTGCAATCGCTGCTGGAGGAACAATGGCGTTTCTTCCGTTCAGGATACCGCTCACCAGAGGAAGATGAACAGTATTTCGCTGAAGGCGTCAAGATACTGGAGACCTACTATCGCCAGTTCATCGAAAACCAGCCTTTCAGACCGGCAACTCATATTGAAAGCTATTTTGAATTGCCTGTTGGGAACAATGCAATCATGACCGGGTTTATCGATCGTATCGACAAACTACCGAAAGGTGGTTCAATTATCCTGGATTACAAGACTGAGCCGACAGAGAGAAGCCAAGAAGATATAGACAAAGACCTACAGTTGACGCTCTATTATTGGGCCGGACGGGAATTTCTAAATAAGGATATTCATCAACTGGGGCTATTTATGATGAAGCACAATAAGTTGATGCTGACAACTCGAACTCCTGCTGATATTCCACCATTATTGGAGCGAATTAACGACACTGTTCGGCGTATTCAAGCGACAACGGTCTTTGAGCCTTGTATAAATAAATATTGCCTCAGTTGTGATCATCTGATCGGATGCCCTTTGGAAGAGCAGATACGATCGGACAAAACACTTCGGTCAATGGAATTTTCTGATGACTCCGCTGAAGCAGGTATGTTGGGAGACGATCTATAAATGTCGGATATCTTGATACCGATTTTATTCGTCATGATGTCACTATCGCTTCTAGAGCTCTATATACATACCGGGAAACGAATATCTGAGAAAAAGCGAGAAGAATCGAATGAATCCGATTTGTCCGGAGCCTCTCATAGCTATGGAGAAAAGCCTGATTTTCACTCTTTACAGGCTGAGCCAGGTTATTCTTTCGGTCGCTCTGGAATAGGGATACGAAAATGGATCATCACCCATTCCGATTTTGATGGTTTTACATCTGGTGCATTGTTACTTCGGCTATTGGGTGATCAGGCTGGTCTTCGCTTCAGCGCTCCTGGATATTTGTTAAAAACCCTTGCTTCAACCGGGACAGATTTGATTGACGGCGACAGTATTTTTATAGCTGATCTAGCGCTTCAACCTCATCAAGAGCACGACTTTGCCAATATATTGAGTTTGTTTGGAAAACGGGGCACCAAAGTGATCTGGATCGACCATCATGAATGGCCTATTGGTTTGATGGAGCGTATTCGCTCACTCTGTGCCGACCTACAAATCGATACATCCGTCAAGACAGCCGCTGCTATTGTTCGACGACTGCTACCGCAAGATGATGAGCACGCAGACCGTTTACTCCGGTTTGTGCAAAACCGCAGCACAGAAAACGACATGGATTGGGATAGAAGCTGGCGGGCAGCTCTATCGGAATTGAGTTATCGTCGTGATTTCGAGATGACCGAGAGTTTACTTAGGATATGGGCAAAAAATGAATCAGGAGGTGTGCTTTTAAGTTTTCTAGCGCGGCAAGGTTTCAAACGTGACCAAGCCACGTTGGATATCGCTGCACATCGGCATCGGCGGGAAACAACCGCTAAAGATCGATCGATGCTGGTTATCGATGTTCGCTCCAAACGACTGGAATATGATGAAAATGGCCGCGCATTGTTTGTAATAAAAGGGTTTCAGCCCTCTATTATGGTGGGGCAGCAGGCGTGCAGAATTCAACAGGGAGATTTTTGCATTATCCTTTGGGATAATTTCCGATTTTCGGTGTATCGTGGGAGTGATACCGGAATGGATTTTGGCGCTCTGTTTGGCGAACGAACAATAGAAAAAGCGCTATACCGTATCAGCGGGCATCGCTATGCTGTATCAGTGCAAGTTAAACCTTCACTTAGCGCTCAAATCAAAGCTTCATTTCGATGGAGACCAAGCATAGAAGCTGAAACTTTTATTGAATACCTAAAAGAGCATTATTGACGGCGTCAGGATCCGCCTAAAACACCAATAAGAAATGACACGTAGAAAAGAATTTTTATTACCTATGCGCTATGAGAGGAAGTTGTGCCATGAATTTAACGACTGAAGATCAAGATCGTTTAATTGCCGCTGCTCGGAAAGCAGCGGAAAACGCTTACGCTCCGTATTCAAATTACCCAGTCGGAGCCGCTGTTTTAACAGAAAATAAAACTATCTTCTGTGGATGTAACGTTGAAAACGCATCGTATGGCCTGACGATCTGCGCTGAAAGAACAGCCATTTTTCAAGCTCGCTGTTCAGGTCATAAGAAATGGATTGGTTTAGCTATATATGCTCCTTCTCCACCAGCGCCTTTACCCTGCGGAGCCTGTCGACAGGTCATTGCAGAAGGCGGGAATAAACCGAAAATAATCGTCGTCGATTATGAAGGGACAATCCAAACCTTCGATTTTGAGCAACTATTTCCCCATCCCTTCGAAGAACTCGAACAGAAAAAAAGGAAGAGGAGTAACTTTGGCGAAGCGCAGTAAAAACATTGAAGACCCTCAGCAAACCGTTTTTTCTATGATTACTTAGCTGATTGTTTTTATCGCACGGAATTATTCTTCACAGAATAGTTGCAATGTCGCGAGCCGCTTTTTCTGGATCATCAGCAGCACAGATGGCCGAGACGACAGCGATACTATCGGCGCCGGCTGCAAGCACATCCTGAGCGTTGGCTGCTGTCATTCTGCCAATAGCAACCAAAAAATGCCTCGACATATTTCGAACGCGGCGCAACCCATCCAGACCCCATTCAATGATTGTGTCGGTTTTAGTTAGAGTGGAAAAAATTGGGCTGACTCCGAGATAGTCAACATCATAGTTTTCGGCTTCTATGACGTCTTCGATGCTTTCAACTGAAAGACCGACGATAGCTTTAGGTCCCAGCAGTTTTCTAGCATCGTGATAGTGCATATCACTTTGCCCTAAATGAACGCCATCTGCACCGACTGCTAGCGCGACGTCGACTCGATCGTTTATCAAAAGAGGCACACTGGTCCCCGATAAAGTTTTCACGAGTTGGCTTGCTAAATCTATAAATGCTCGTGTGGGGAGCGATTTTTCACGTAATTGTACAATTCCAACACCGCCTCGAACTGCAGCGGCAACAATTTCAACAAGAGGCCGGCCCCGAGTCATTCCACTATCGGTGACCAGATAAAGGCTTTTAGGCGCTATAGCTCTCATATTGCTTTCATCTGAAGGCGTTTTTGAATGTCTGTTTCTTGCATGCAATATAAGGCATCCAGAAAGTGTAATTGCATTGAACCCGGCCCGACAGCTTGTTCCGATGCCATTTCTCCTGCCAACCCCATCACCGCCATGGCATGTGCCGCCGCTTGAAACAAATCCGGATTGACGGCAGCGAAAGCGCCTGTCAATGCAGATGCTGAGCAGCCTAGTCCCGTTACCCTCGGCATCATTGGATGGCCATTAAAAACACGGATTTCTCGGCTGACAGAAATGATGATGTCCGTCGGCCCACTGATGCTGACCACAGACTTGTACTGATTTGCCAAGAAACGCCCCGCAGCCAATGCTGCTTCAGCAGTATCCATACTGTCCACGCCTCTAGCGCCTGCTCCTTCTGAACCCAATGCCCGAATCTCGCTGGCATTACCACGTATAATCACGGATTCCGTTCCTTGCAGAAGACTCAGAGCTGTCTGTGTTCGAAACGGTGTCGCTCCCACCCCCACCGGATCCAGCACAATTGGTATTCCCTTGGATTCAGCTGCGCGCATAGCCTTAAACATCGACTCAATCCATGCAGAGCTAAGCGTCCCAATATTGATGACCAAGGCGTTAGAAATGCCGACCATATCTTCCACTTCCTCCGGCGCATGGGCCATAACAGGGGAAGCGCCTAACGACAGTAACGCATTGGCAGTATTGTTCATCACCACGTAATTTGTAATGTTATGCACCAGCGGTGAAATCGAACGAATTTTCTTAACATCTTTCCAAACGTTTTGATACATTTGTCAATTCACCTCCTAAGCATCAAATCTTTCTGAGAAGATACTGTAATCAGTCGTGATAAAAAATCAACCCAATATGAACAGAGAATCTTCAAATATTCAAGAGCCTAAAAGCATTTCAAAACGAAGTGGCCAAAGCCTCTTTTTGATGACTATTCTGCTATTGTGATCTCTGCCCCGAAAAAGCGGTGCTGCCACATAGGTGAGCTGTCATCAGATAGGCCATGTGGGTGATCCCTTCAAACAGAGATGGATTCAAGGTTTCCACGGTATCGGATTTCATGTGTAGATGCCTATAGGGGTTTTCTCCGACAAAATACATGTTAGGAATACCCGCGTCTTCGAAAGGCTTGGCATCGGCGCCACCAGGCGGATGGTTGTGACCGGTATCAGGAATTCCGACAAAGGTTTTATTGAGCGTATCGAAGACCTCAAAAAGTTCAGGATATGCAGCCCTACCACGTATATCCATGCCTGATCCCGCTCCCACACAATCCAGATTGAGCATTGCGAGCGTATCTTGCAAAGGGTGGCTGGGGTGAGCTGCATAATGAAGTGATCCGATCAATCCTGCTTCTTCTGCTCCAAACAGAACAAATTGAATGGTTCGAAGTGGCCGAGGGCCTTCAGCAAAAACCCGCGCAATTTCTAGAACAGCCGCAGTGCCGGAAGCATTGTCTTGAGCTCCGTTGAAAATCAAAGTTTCCCCTTGGATACCCACATGATCAAGATGGGCTCCAACCAAGACAACTTGCCGGGCAAGCTCCGGATCCGCGCCGGGAATACAGCCGGCAGCATTCCAAGATATACCCTTATCATTATGTACTGTTTTAATATCGATGGACATAGAAGCCGGGAGCGGTCCCGACATCGTTTCTTTAAATGTATCGATACGAAATTGTCTTCCTGCCAATGTGTTGTCATCATAGGCAAAAAGCCTTTCAGCTATTGGTTCATTTAATACAATCAGGGGAAATCCGGGAATATAATCACCCTTTTCAACCAAGCTGCCCGACAACCTATCCAGTTCCTTTCGATTCGGATTTGGAACGATAACCAATGCTTTGGCTCCACGCTTAAAAACACGATAAGCTTTTTCACGCGGCAATAACGGGAATCTATCCTTCCACCATGGGGGCGGGTGCTTGAAACTGACAGCAATTTTACCTTCCAGATCCAGATCTTCCAACTCGTTGAAGTCTTTATCGTCTGAACAATACCCGACAAAAACCAATTCCCCTGATACAACCCCATCGCCGGTCAAGCCTCGACAAATAAAATCTTCCCCAAGTATCAATTCTTGTGAAGACATGCCATGCGCAGCCAGGCGGACGGCAGCTGAAACAACACGGCAGGTTTCCAACGTGAATTCTTGCTCGTAACCCTTTTCAAAACCCGGCTTCAGCCCCATATTTCGGAAAGAATCGGTAGCGTAATCCATAGCCAATCGGTAACCGATATCTCCCGGCATACGACCTCTCATTTTATCCGATGCCAGAAACCGAACATGATTCATCAGGCGCTCCGCCCGAATATTTTTAAAACGCTCCAATAGTTTATTTTCTATTTTTAACATTGTCGCCATCCCCCTCCAATGGCGACTTCCTATCGTTTATCAAGGCTTCTGTCAAATAGATTTTGATGATAATAAGACGTTTGACTCAAGTCCTGAGCTTAGCCTTGTATTATCAATAGTAAAATAAAGTTTCTATCAGTTATCGGTATAGCCGAACATCAGATAGCCAAACTCACCGATGATATCAGTTATCTGAGGCGTCAGGATAGCCGCATAGAATTCCAGACCCTGAACATGACCTCCAACAGTAGGCCACATAAACGGGTCAAGTATATAAAAAGTCGTTAGTCCCGGCTGGTAACTCTTGGCTACCCCATCAAAGGTTTGGTTCCACGAAGGCCAGAACCAGAATTCTCCATAAACACCAAGTAAAGCCGCCGTCGGAATATCGTGCATGGCCGAATCACTGTTGTTACACACTTGGCATTTCAGCCAAAAGGCATCCCCTGCACGGAACAGTTCATCCTGTGAGATAACCAGCCGAGTTCCCAGATAATCACATTCGGATTTCGGATCCCCTTCAACCATAATGGCTGCAGAATAAAAATCACCTGGCATGAGCAGAAGATTCTGTTGCACTGATTCCACGGCAATCCAATCAGTTTCTTGTTTTTGTTCAAGGTGAATCTGAATAGCCACAATTTGATCAGAGGTCAACTTGCGTTCCGCTGAAACGACCACAGTCCAATCACTCCCGTATGGAATTTCAAACAGCAACGACTCACCGGATGTAAAGGGTTGTATGCTATAGGCTTCAAAAAGTTCTCGACTTTGATAAAGGGCGAAATTTGGGGAATCGACAATAAACATATCCACTGAGCCACTCGGGAAAAATCGGGTATAGATATTTTGTTTGTCGTGTTCATAATAACCCGTTCGTATTTCTCCTGTCACTTCAAAATCGATTTTGAATCTATAGTCACCAGAAGCTGAATAGGTGGCCGGTTTCCACGGAATTTGCGGTATTGTTGCGTCAGTATATTGAGCTGTCCATTGATAAGTTTCACCATCGACTGTACGTGTTGTTATTTGATGCCAGTCGCTTACGCCTCCAGGTGGGATTTTTCCCAAATCTGATTGGATTCTTGCTTGACAACCAACGCCGTCACCATACAAAGCTGAGACAAGTCCTTCAGAATCCGTGAAATTATATGACCCTGGATATTGTTTATCAGCTTTCCTTAGCGCCAGCCGAGCGCCATCCACCGGATTTCTGTTTGCGTCCAGCACAGTGGCTTCAACTGTACAGAAGCCATGTGAATAGTTATCGATCACGTCCCAAGTCCATCCATCCCCTGCCACATTGAACACGCCGGATAACTTCTTTCCCCATCCGTCTTCATAGACAAAAGGATCATCGATATATCCATCACCGTTGACCGGCTCCCAATGAATCCAACGCTGATGCCAGAATTCGTTCCAGACATGGTCTTCAGCGATTGCAATCGTGTTCAGACAGGGGATCAAGCAGGCCCGCGAAGCTGCAGTGGTATAATCCTGGTGTTCACCACATCTGCCCATGTGCAGCTTGTATATTCTTACCGGCTGAATAGGACGTTCAGCGCCACTATCAAACGTCAATGTATTCCGTACCCAGGAGCCTATAGCGCCGATTGCACCGGTTGTAGTCGTGCCCCACAACGTCTCAACTCCAGACAAATGATCTCGCAGTATCGGATAAAAATCTCCTGTTTCTTCGTTCTCTTCCGTGATGGTAAACAGCCAATCTCTCCAGAACACACCGACAGGGGGAGCTGCCGGAGTGCCGCCTTTAGCGTCAGGATCGATGTAATACGCCCACTCATCTTCAATTTTCGGATGAACGATAAACCAGTAATAAATATCGTACGGGAGTTCATATTCCACCAGATGTCCATCTTCTTCAATTGTATAAATTGTTGTCGTATAATAATCATCATCGTTATCCGGATCACCCACGTCAATTAAACGCACATAGTCTAGGTATTGATCATGTTCATATATGAAAAAAGCGTTTTCTTCCAACATATCTGGGATAAATTCAGCGCTCTGAAGGTTGGCCGTGCCGATATTAGCTACACAAAAAGCGATTTCATCTCGATAACGTGATTCTGATGGATTCAATATCATATCTGCATATAAATCCTGAAAAGATATTTCCATTCGTCTAAAATTATCGGCAAGATCTTGTCGTAACCAGCGTGGCGCTGCCAGAATCGCCTGCTTAGCTGAATCTGACAATCTATCCGGAGGCAATTGTTCCGAAAAACCTGCGCCGGCGATCGATTGCAAAACAGCAGCAGTCAAAAATATTACCACTGATATTTTCATAAAAGTTTTCATAGTTTTTCCTTTCTCACTGGCCAAATACCGCTACAACTTATTAACACAAGAATAGTTTATGAAAAATCATACCAATTGCCAAATTATAACGACATTAACTTTTTTTGAATGCTGGATGCTTATTGATTGGAAATACAGCTCAAATATTAATTGGCGCCACTATCCAAAAATCTAATAGGTTGAATGTGATAAAAAAACTATAACGAGTACTTCCGTAAATATCTTTCAAGTTTTTTACTATCAACAACCTCAGATTTAAATCGAGCATTTATTTTGAAAAAATCTATACCTTTAAAAATAAGGTCTTCCAACAAATCTTCAGCTTTGGTTTTATCCAATAGATTCTCGATCGCCGCTCCAACAATTTCCAAAGCCAGTTTTGACCGATGATCAGAAATTTCCAGCGTCCATTTTGCCGGATTTTTTTCACGACCGTTAATATAAATAATTTTGGGATAGCCACCGATGCCGGCTGTCTGATTCAAAGCCTGATACAATCCCTGTAACAGGGCAAAAAGCCCTTTTTGACGTGGGATAGAGACTTCCGACCTGCGTTCGGCTAACAGGCGAGTATCCGCAAAACGCGAATAATTCAAATCACAAGTGTCTCTTCCAGAACCCTGAGCGATGAAAATTTCGTGAACTTCTTCACAAACCGGCCATCGTTCAGTCATGTAAAACATTTTGAAACCATCAATAGGATTATATCCAGCTAGAATTTGAGAATTACCGAAAATTCCTTTTACTTCATCAGGATTCTGATTGAACGTCATATAATTCAATGCCGATTTGATTTGATCATGGTTAGTAATGGCAATCTTTCCCTTTTCCTTATCTAAGGTATACCCACGGATCAAATCAGCTGACGCAAAACCGAATTTACCAATCAAAAAATCGTCGATATGCATTTGTTTGATTTTAATGATTGTCTGGAAAGCTAAGTGTGCAATATCGTTAAGGCGTGGAAGGCACTCAGTATCGGCATAGTCGGATTCAACGCGCTTCTCATATTCACGACTTACCGCTCTGGATATCTCCATTATCCACTCATCCCCAATCGAACTGGTTCCAGTCTGGCCCATAAACATAACTGTTTGAGTTTTCCTGACGATATGTTCAGCAACTATTCGCCTGATTTTTTCTGGTGTGTAAAAGATCATCCAGTCAGGATTCCAATAACGGGCTTCATCACATAACATCAACCCGGAATGAAAATCCAACCGCAAAGCATTAATCGATGTCATGATCGCCTCCCCTTGTCATCACGAGTTTGTGCTCGATCAGGAAAAAACATCTCTTTTACCTCGTTCTCTTTATACCCTCTAAATAAAAATTCCAGCGCTTCACGATTTTTTGCCAAATCAAAAAGCTTTTTCTCAACTTTTTTGAAATCAACTTGCCTGCAAATCAGCTCATCTACCAACTCAACACCTTGTTCTTTAAGCAGGAACCCTGCCCTAACCGCCCGAACAATTTCCGTTGCCAGCCTAGCTGTATCATCGAAAACCTGTCGATACTGGCCAGCTGCTTCTTTGGCTTTTCTGTCAAGTATCACAATATTGTAATTACCCCCGACTTCCTTGAAATGCTCCCCCGCAAGAAATGCAGAGTCGATTAATTCATATAGGCCCTGTGCAGGGCGGTATCCTTTTTGACGCATCTGCAGAGTCTTTGCTTTAAAATCTCTTCCAAAAACCAAGCCTGAAGCATATTTTCCTGTTCCAACAGCTTCAAATCCTTCATGCACATATCCCATAATCGAGTTTTCGCCTGAAAGGTAATATCCTGTAATGCCATCGGCATCAAAGCCAAATACAGTCGCCTTAGCTTCCATGACAGCTTTTAACAGCGTATCCTGAGTTTCTCGCGACGCTAATTTCTGAGCTTTTTCTCGAACCGCATCCGATTCGATCGGCCAAGACTCGCCATCGACTGAAAAACGTCCTGCATTCAATTCATGGGTTTGGAAACCATAATAAAACAGCATTTTTTGATCTATCCGCTTGCGTATGGCAGCTTGCATATTATCAAATGCAACACGCGCGATATCCTTCACTCTCTGCAGGGAAGTAATACCTTTGTCAGAAATTATTTTTTGGATTTCCTGGCGCGAGTTCTCCACAACTTCCCGGTGAATTGACGGATATCCGACTCCACCATAAACAGCTTGAATACCCAGTTTCAGTGCGGTATCAGGATTGAGCAAGCTGTGAAGATTGTCACCATGCATACGTTTTCTAAAAAAAACATTCCAATATTCTTCATCCGAAATGATCGCTCCGGAATCAGCGCTAAATTTCAGGAAGTTTACCAGCGACATATTCTTCTCCTTGTTGTATGAGTTGAAATCGAGCCTGCCATTCAGTTGTTTGTTGTAAAAATAAACCTCTCAATTCATCAGGAATAGGTTCAGCCGGCTCAGATTTAATCGAATCGGGATTAATAAAAGCGCCACGATATTTAACACGAAAATCCAGATGGGGACCGGTTGCCAGGCCGGTTGAGCCAACATATCCAACAACCTGGCTTTGGCGCACGTGCACCCCTTTTCGGATTCCTTTAGCGAACTTATCCAGGTGACCATAACACGTTTCATAAGCATCACCGTGTTTTATCTGCACATAATTCCCATAGCCACCATTCCAACCACAGTAAACAACAACTCCATCACCCAGCGCACTGACCGGACTCCCCTTAGGCGCTGCGTAGTCGATGCCGAGATGCGGTCGATATTCTTTCAATATGGGATGAAACCGACTGCGAGTATAACCTGAGCTTATCCGGCGATACTCTAGAGGGGCTTTAAGAAAGGTCCTCCTCATAGAATTACCATCCTTATCGTAATACTCCGTTTTTCCATCTGGAAATGTAAAAGCGAATGCCGAAAACTGTTTTCCTGCGTTAGTAAAAGTGGCAGCAGAAATTTTGCCGGGCACCATACCAAAGTCTTTTGTTATACGGTTGGTATAGAACAAATCAAAACTATCCCCGCATCTCAATCCCGACGTAAAATCTACCTGACACCCAAATAGATCAGCCATGTCAAGTATCAACTCCGGTGGCACACCTTTACCGATTGCAGCATTCCATAACGATCCTTCTACCGTACCCGATGCCCTCTCCATATTGGTAAACAACAGTGTATCCATCCTTTGTGCAATCCATTGGTCATCTTCATCTCGAATAATTTTAACCGCTTCGTTCGGAGAATTAGAAAGGCGGAATTCCAATAATTTTTCCGTATCTTGATCTTTATAGAGCGTAATTTTGGCCCCTATCTTAATTTTATTTATCGATAGAATTTCTTGAACTGCACTGCAAATCGCCTGAATGTCACCAGTTGGTATTTCATGGCGATTTAGTAGTAATCCGAGCGTATCACCCTTACTGAAAATGTCACCTCTAACTATCCGGTTACCAGGTTCGGGGAGCTTTGGCGATAAAGGTTGACAATGATTTCGAATCATCACCAGATCTGATTCTTGAGATTGAAACCGATGTTGATCAGCCTCTGTATAAAACCAGCCTAAAAAAAATACTAGTATAACAGATGTTAGAATCAGGCTTTTCGCCGCCATTTCATACCTTTTTTGCCACTCACCAACACCATCTTTTATCTGCAGTTAAACACCTCAAATTCGACCTTTTAAGGGCAAAATTCTAGATGTACTGTGAAGGATTATAATGACAAAAACTTAAAATACAACAATCCATCAGTTTCTCATCAATATGGTTTGTATAAACCTGGAGATACTGAACGTTAATTTCTTCTTCGATCCGATGATCTAGGGTGTCGACGATCTTCATCACGTTTGGGATATCTACGGGGTCTATCGCTATCCTGCTTTTTTGTTTCAGGCGGCTTTTTACCTTCAACCCTTCCTTCGCGCATCAGTTCTTCACGTGTTAGTTTGATTTTTCCCATTGCGTCTATTTCAGCGACCCGCACCAACACTTTATCACCTAAATTCATCTCATCGGTCACATTTTCCACGCGATAATTTGCCATTCTAGATATATGAAGCAAACCATCAGCTCCAGGAAGAATCTCAATAAATGCGCCATAAGGCTCAATCCGATTAACTACACCCCAATAATCTTTTCCAATTTCTGCATCTTCTGTAATGGTTTTGATTTTTTCGACCGCATTCATGAGGCTTTCTAAATTTGAGCTGAATATTTTGACTGTTCCATCATCTTCAATATCGATTTTCGCACCGGTTTCAGCGGTCAGGCTGCGAATCATTTTTCCACCAGGCCCAATAACCTTTGCGATTTTTTCGGGATTGATTTTTAGAAGATAAATACGGGGAGCATGCGGTTTAAGCTCTTCTCTTGATTTGGAAATGGTATCCGTCATTCGATCCAAAATGATCATTCGACCTTGTCTAGCTTGCTCCAAAGCTTCTTGCAGAATTTCGAAGCGAAAACCGGTCAGTTTGATGTCCATCTGTATCGCAGTAATTCCATCACGAGTTCCAGCCACTTTGAAGTCCATATCACCAAGATGGTCTTCCATACCGGATATATCCGATAAAATTGCATACCTGTCATTCTCAGTGATCAATCCCATAGCGATACCGGCAACCGGGTCTTTTATCGGAACACCTCCATCCATCAAACACAAGGTCGCGCCACAAACAGTAGCCATCGATGACGATCCATTTGACTCCATAATATCGGATACAATTCTGACCGTATAAGGAAAATCTTCTTCTCGAGGCAATATCGGTAATATCGCTCTTTCCGCCAGATTGCCATGACCGATTTCACGCCGTCCCGGGCTTCGCAGAAAACCCGCTTCCCCAACACTGAATGGAGGGAAATTATAATGGAGCATAAATGTTTTAAAGGTTTCACCTTCCAAATCATCGATTTTCTGTTCATCTAAAGTCGTTCCCAAGGTTAACGTCACTAATGCCTGGGTTTGTCCTCTTGTGAACAGGGCTGATCCATGAGTAGCCGGTAACAGGTCAATCTCACAGGTTATCTTACGAATCTGATCAGTAGTTCGGCCATCATTACGCTTTCCAGTATTTAAAATCAGCTGTCTAGCAACCCGCTTCTCTGTTTCTCGGAATAAGGTATTAAATGTCGCTTCATGTTCCGGCTCTGATATATCGAAAGCCGCTTTCAAGGTAGCGTTTAATTCAGATAGTCGCCTGGCGACATCTAATTTGTCCGTTCCTTGGATCGCCTGTAGAAAAGCCTCTTCATGGCTCGCAAAGAAAGCCTGCGCATCGACAGGTAAACCATCTTTAAGCAATTCAGCCATAATCACCGGCTCGAGCTCTCGCTTGGGTTTACCGACCTTTTCCTGCAAATCTCTCTGGAACGCATTCAGAATTTGAGCCTGCTCAAAAGCAAATTCCAATGCTTCGATAATGATACTTTCAGAGACTCCACGAGTTTCTCCCTCAACCATTACAATCGCCGTCTCAGAACAAACCACGGTCAAATTCAGATCACTGACTTCCAATTCACTATAGGTGGGAAAAGCTATCAAGCGGTCTTTGATTCTTCCTATGCGCACCGGGGAAATGGGCCCCATAAATGGTATATCTGATAACATCAATGCAGTTGCAGAACCTAAAACAGCTAATACATCCGGCTCATGAATTTGGTCATGGGACAGAACGAAATTGACGATATGTGTTGAGCAGCGAAAACCATCTGGAAAAAGTGGCCTGATTGGGCGATCGATAAGGCGACCGGTTAACGTTTCCTTATCCGTCGGGCGCCCTTCCCGTTTGAAATACCCGCCGGGTATTTTTCCTGCTGCATAAGATTTTTCACGATAATCTACATTTAGAGGGAAAAAATCAGCATCTTGTCGATTTTGTTTTTCAGCAGTGGCCGTGCTCAGAACAACAGTGTCGCCGGAGCGAACAATGACAGCGCCATCGGCCTGTTTAGCAATTTTCCCTGTTTCAAAAGATATAACTTTACCATCGCCCAATAATACTTCGGCAGAATAAACCATAATATTTTCTATTTCCTTTCCGGATTAAACTATTTACGAATACCGAGCTCTTTGAGAATGCTCTGATATTTTTCCTGATCTTTGCGCTTGACATAATCCAGCAAACGACGTCTTCGACCGACAAGCTTGAGCAATCCCAATCGCGAATGCTGGTCTTGTTTGTGTTTCTTCAAATGTTCGGACAGATACTGGATTCGATCGGTCAATAACGCTATCTGAACAAAACTTGAACCCGAATCGTTCTCATGAGCGCCGAATTTACGAATGATTTCCTGTTTCTTTTGTGTATCCTGGGCCATTCAATCTTACTCCTGTAAAAATGCCTTTGTTTCAATTCGACCAACCCCGCTCGACTGACATTTGAGTTCGGCAGCGTAAGCCGAAGATTCCTTTTACCATATATCAGCTAATCGTTCCATTTTCAAAACGGAATCGACGCTATTGTCTCGTCGCATGTGCTCCGCCAAACCAAGAAATTCGTCTGATTGAGTGAACACATTGAATAATTGATAGTTTTCAAAAAAATCTTTCCAGTCTATAAAATCGTGTGTTTTTAAAGGCGCGCCATTTTTGAACTTCGTGATTCCATTCAACCCAATGATTCTAACCGGCAAATGCTCGGTTAAAACCTTAGTGGGATACAGTACTTCAAAAAGACTCTTTTTAGCAGCAAGGCGGCCTAAATCATCAAGAGAAATCGCTTGATCAACAGTAAATCGACCAATTTTCGTTCGTCGTAATGCCGTCAACATTCCAGTTGTTCCCAGCTGCTGAGCGATATCAACGCCCAGTGTTCGAATATATGTTCCTTCTGAGCAGGTTACAGAGAAATGAATTTGGGGATTGTCAAAACCCAAAAGATCTAATTTAAAAATATGTACCTGTCTAGGTTTTCGATCCACTTCAATTTTCTTTCTCGCCAAAGAATACAATCTGTTGCCATTGATTTTTAAAGCAGAAAACATAGGTGGAATCTGTTGTATCTTTCCTAGAAAACGTTTAAACACTTGAAGAATAGCTTCCTCAGTTAAAAAAGGATCGATCGCATTTTCTTCAATAATATCGCCTGTCAAATCTTGGGTATTTGTTCCGACACCCAGCATTAAGGTCGCAGTATATGTTTTTTGAGCTGTTCGTAAAAAATCGACAAATTTTGTGGTTCTTCCAATACAAATCGGCAATAAACCCGTTGCAAACGGATCCAAAGTCCCGGAATGACCAGCTTTAACACCTTTAAACACTTTTTGCACCTGATCGACACACTGTCTGGAAGTGATGGATGCAGGTTTATCCACAAGGATAAAACCATTAAGGTGTTGTGTTTTAAGGGATTTCACCTATTCTTCCTGTTCCATGGACTCGTTCTTGAAAGCTTCAAGTTGACCCCAGATACGGTTACCATCTTCCAAAGATTGGTCATATCTAAAACGAAGCTCGGGAATATAACGGAGCTTTAAAACAGCTCCTAATTCACGCCGAATGAACCCTTTTGCGCTTTCTATCACTTTTTTGATTTCCTGAAAATCTTCTACCTGGTGACTTAGAATGTAATATACATCTGCTATTCTCAAGTCACGGGTCATTCGTGTCGATGTTATGGTCAGATCCTGTAATCTTGGATCATGTATCTTTGTTTTCAATATGTTCGCCACTTCACGGGTAATTAAATCTGCAACCCGTTCACATCGGTAACTTTTCATTTTTCCCCTCTCAGCAGAATTTTTATAGGATTTCCGTTGAAATATCTGTCACGACAACTCTAATGTCAGTCTCTATCGCCCGAATAACACTGGATAATAAACCTTCCAGATACGCTCGATCTTTGCTGATACTGACAAATCCAAGCTCACATTTTCGCCATGAATCCAAACTGCCAGTTTCAGCTATTGCAATATTATAGCGATTTCGCAGTCTGTCTTTGAGCGACTTTACAACGCGGCGTTTATCTTTTAAGGAGTCGGAAGATGAGACTTGAAACTGAATATAACAGATTCCAACAGGCATTAAACTTAATTTCGATCGACCTTTTCCATTCCGTACGATTCAATAATGTCACCGATCTGAATATCATTGAACCCATCCAGGCTTATTCCACATTCAAAGCCTTGTAAGACCTCTTTCACATCATCTTTAAACCGCTTTAATGCAGCTATTTTCCCTTCCCAGAGCACGGTGTTATCACGAATCAAGCGAACAGGGGATGTCCTTAAAATTTTTCCATCGGATACATACGATCCGGCAATAGCCATCGTTTTACCAACCAAAAAAACCTGACGAATCTCGGCATTCCCAAAAATAACCTCTTTGTATTCCGGTTCCAGCATTCCTTCCAAGGCAGCTCTTATATCATCGATCAGATCATATATTATTCGATATGTTCTGATTTCAACACGTTCTTTCACAGCAAGTTTTTGAGTCGTACTGGTTGCTCGAACATTAAAACCGATAACCACGGCGTCCGATGCTGACGCTAAGTTGATATCATTATCGGTTATGGCGCCAATTCCTTTGTGGATAATTTTAATCTTTACATCTCCGACATCAATTTTTGTCAGTGAATCTTCTATTGCTTCCAGAGAGCCCTGGACATCAGACTTGATAACCGTTTTCAATTCTTTGACAGCGCCTGTCTGAACTTTTGCAAACAAGTCTTCGAACGTAATTTTTGTAGCTTTGGGTTTGTTCCTGTCTTGGAGTTCCTGAAGTTTGGTTAGAGCTGTCTCTCTAGCCACTTTTTCGTTTTCGACAACATTGAACGCGTCCCCAGCAGAAGGCACGTCTGTGATACCCAACACCTCAACAGGTGTAGATGGAGTAGCTTCGGTTATATTTTCTCCATGCCAATCCAACAATGCTCGAACTTTACCACAATGGTGGCCACTGACAACAGCATCACCAACCTTCAACGTCCCTTCACTGACCAATACTGTCGCAACCGGCCCCTTTCCCTTATCCAGTCGTGATTCGATGACAACTCCTTTTGCAGGAGCATCATAAACGGCCTTTAAATTCATTTCCTCAGCCTGAATTAAGATAACGTCCAACAATTCACGAATTCCGATACCCTGTTTTGCTGAGATTTCGGCCATTTGTGTTTTGCCTCCCCATTCTTCAGGGACGAGTTTATGCGTAACTAAGCTATTTTTTACTCGGTCGATATCTGCATTCGGTCTATCAATTTTATTGATCGCTACAATGATCGGAACTTCAGCTGCACGAGCGTGGTCAATCGCCTCGATTGTCTGTGGCATAACACCGTCATCAGCTGCAACCATTAAAATGACTATGTCCGTCACACCGGCTCCACGTGCTCGCAATTGGGTGAAGGCCTCATGGCCTGGTGTATCCAAAAAAACGATTCGTCCATCCTCCAAATCGACAACCGAGGCTCCAATATGCTGAGTAATTCCTCCAGCTTCTCGATTGGCAACTTGGGTTGCACGAATAGCATCTAACAAAGTTGTTTTTCCATGATCCACGTGTCCCATCACTGTGACGACTGGTGGGCGTGGCTTCAACAAAGATTTATCAACAGCATCGATCGTTTCATCTTCAACAATAACGATGCGATATCCAAGTTTTTCAGCAAGTTCTTCGACAGTTTCGTCATCTAATGTTGCAGTAAGAGGCAACATTTTTCCCATTTTTATCATTGTTTGCAAAATCGACGGCCCTGTCAAACCCAAAGCTTGTGCAAACTCTATCAACGTTGTAGAACCTTCAAGCAATATTTCATCGCCCAACACTTCAATACGCTGCCTGGTTTCCGGTTCAACTGGCTTTTCTTTCAGCACATTTTTAGGCGAAGGCTTTTCCTTTTTGGCATATTCATCTCTCAAAAACGCAACCGTATCTTCATCCAGATTGTCTGACTGCCGTTTTACCAAGATTCCTTCAGCTTTCAGACGAGCCAGAAGCTCTTTTCCTGAAATTTTGAGTTCTTTTGCCAGTTCACTTACCTTCATATTATTCAAACCCTCATAAAACCGAACTCGAATTATAGCTTTACTTTACCAATTATCAAGTTGTTCTTGTTGATCGTAATTGTTTTTCTCTTCTTCCTCTTCTTGTTCATCCTGAGAAAATTCCATTGCTTGCGCCATTATTTTCGCAGCAGACTCTTCACCAATTTCCGGTAACTGAGCGATCCAATCAAGATCGCCTTCTGCCAGAGATAGGTAGGTCAAATAACGTTCCGTCAACAAGTGGGCAATTGATTCTGATACCCCTTCCAGCATCTTGAACTTTTCAACAGCTTCCTGCTGCTTGATTTTCTTGGCTTCTCGCCTTCGATCCATTTCCGATTCACTCTGAATTTCCAGTTTCCATCCTGTAAGTTTGGCGGCAAGCCTGACATTCTGACCTTTTTTTCCAATCGCCAGGGATAACATATCATCGGTTACGACAACAATTGCCCTCTTCCCTTCCTTGGGATGATCAGGCAAAATTTCCACTCGACTGACTTGGGCAGGTGATAAAGCATGTGAAATAAAGACAACCGGATCTTCCGTCCACGGGATAATATCGATATTTTCACCCTTCAGCTCTCGCACCACCGATTGTACTCTGGCGCCCTTGATACCCACACAAGCGCCAACTGGATCAACATTGTAATCATGCGATACAACACATATTTTCGATCTCCCCCCTGCTTCACGAACACACGATTTTATTTCTACAATGTTATCGTAAATTTCAGGAACTTCGTTTTCAAACAGCTTTTCAATCAGTTTAGGTGATGACCTCGATAGCAAAAGCTGTGGACCAGGCTTGTCTTTTCTAACTTCCAACAATAACGCTTTGATTCTATCACCACGACGGAAATGATCTCGGGGAGATTGCTCGATCTTCTGCAAAACCGCTTCTCTCTTACCTAAATCAACATACACATTACTCCGTTCAACCCGAGTCACCACACCATTAACCAACTCATTGACCCTGTTTTTATAATGGTCATAAATAATTTCCCTCTCAGCATCTCTGACCCGCTGCATGATGACCTGTTTAGCCGATTGGGCGGCAATCCTGCCTAACTCCGCAAAATCTCGCCGGATTTCTATCTCTTCTCCTGGTTCGACATCAGAAAATATCTCCTGTGCTTTTTCCAAGGATATCTCCGTGTCCGAGTCTTCTACATTTTCCACCACCGTTTTTAATGAATACAATTCAATCTTACCGGTTTCACGATTCAAATGAGCTTCCAGCGTCTCAAGGCTACCAAGATGTTTTTTAGCTGCATGAACTATTGACGCTTCTATCGCTTCGATCAAAACCTCGCGGTCAATACCCTTTTCACGACCTAATTGATCAATAACTTGCAGCATCTCCATACTCTGCTCATTCATTATATTCTCCTCATTTAGTTTAATCAGGGGTCCTTATTCGTGTAAATTCAATTGTTTGATAATCTGAAAGGGAATAGTTACATCGCCGGTTTCATCCGTTTTTATAACCAACGGATCATCAGCATTTTGTAATATTCCTAACCACACGGCACGACCCTCAAGAGGTTCCTCCAACCGAACTTTAACGCGATGATTCTGAAAGCGGATGAGATCTTTAGGTATTCTGATCAAGCGTTTAAAGCCAGGTGATGATACTTCAATAGAATAATGTCCAGCAATCGGATCTTCGACATCGAGCAATCTGGACAAATTACGGCTGAAATCAGCACAATCTGAAATAGATACCGGATTATCGATCTTGTCAAGAACAATTCGCAATTCATGTCTTTTATGCAATTTGACAAGCCTGATTTCCAATATTTCCAGATTGAGAGATTGGGCTACCGGTTCAGCCAGAACCCAAACAGCCTGCTCAATATTACTCATTAACACGACTCCTGTCCATCATTGCAAAAAAAGAGTGGACTCTTCGCCCACTACCCTTCCTGGTCATATTCGTATCAACTATTATCATATAAATTCAATATGTGCAACAAACGATTCTATTTTCCTCTTGACATGTTTAATCTTTGGAAATACTTCAATACCCGGTTTTGATGGTATCCATAAGGAGGTTAATATGCCTTTATATGAATATAAATGTGATAAATGCGGTAACATGTTTGAAAAGTTGGAATCGTTCAATGCTGAGCCGGTAAGTGAATGCCCCAAATGCGGCGCTAAAGCAAAACGCGTGCTATCACGAGGTTCTTTCATTTTGAAAGGCGGCGGCTGGTATGCAACTGAACACCCCAGTCGTTCACGCCAAAAAAGCAAGGTTGAAGAAAGCCCATCTTGCAGCAGTGGTAGCAGCTGAACAGTTAACTAGATTGCTTCGTGAAGCAATTCAAACAACAGACCAAATCGGATACCTTGTTCACTGAGTATTACACTTTGAATACCTAAAAGACGACATAACGAAATGAGAAGGCAGCCTCCGTTGAAAATGATTGACTCCCGCCCGGTTTCCATGCCCCACAGGTATCCTATTTCTTCATCGACCATCATTGACAAAGCTCTTGTAATATCAACCAACTCATTAAGGGAAAAGCGTTTTCCATGAAACATCTCAGAACGAAAGGTTTTATAACCCCAATAAATTGAACCCAAGCTAATACCGGTGCCCCCTACAAGAACAGCACGATCCTTTCTAATACTATCCCAATCACTCAGTAACGAAACCCACCGTTGCTCAGCCAATTCAATAACCGACATAAAACTCATCTTACCTTCTATAATACAATTTCGATCAATAGGCAGAAGACTGCCGGCGCCAATCGATACGCTTTGTACAACAGGCTTTTCATCACTGCCTTTAGACACAATTTCCGTTGAGCCTCCTCCAAAATCAATCAAAAGATCAGTGTCAGCCACCAACTCTTTTGAGCCTTTCAACGCTAAGTGACCCTCTCTTACTTTGCTTAAAACTTCCGGTTTTATTCCAATAAATTGCTCAAGATTCGTTAAAAATTTCTCTGCATCAATCGCTTGTCGAACAGATTGTGTACATATAACCGCGCCTTTAGCTGACGAATCTACGCCTGAACCAGAAAGAAGCTTATCAACTGCATCAAACGTCCTTTCAGCTGCGCGAAGGTCTATTCTATTCTGTACATCAGCGTTTTTTTGCATATGAGTCACAATACCCGTATTTACAACTATCTCCGTTTCGCCATTGCCAATTCGCCGACCTACCAATAAACGAACTGATGTCGACCCAATATCCAAAACAAATGCCGTTTCAATAATTTTTCGCAATTAAAAACCTTTCTAATTCAATTTGACAAAAAAGCATAAATGCCGCCCCTATTTATATCTTAAACCAACTCCTTCTTTAAAGGATTTAACCTCAAAAACCTAATTAAGCTAAAAATGTTCTGGACAAATCCAAAACTATATGCTTGACTACAGTATCTGTTTGAGGCAAGTTTGTTTTATGATGACATCACAACGAACTCTGGCAAAACCCATTAAATTTACCGGGACAGGTTTGCATTCGGGAAAAACTATCATGTGTGAACTCAAGCCCGCCCACCCGGATACAGGTATTGTTTTCTATCGAGAGCACCCTGACGGTAAATGTTCCCGTATTCCTGCCAGATTTAAAAATGTTGGAATGCTTACGCATAATACCGAACTCCGATGCGAAGGCGCCAATATCATGACCGTCGAACATCTTCTGGCTGCTCTACACGGATTTGGAATCGACAACTGCGAAATTCGGATAGACAATTGTGAAATTCCCGTGATGGATGGCAGCGCAGCGCCTTTTGTTCTGCTTCTAACTGAAGCGGGAATCGTGCGGCAAGAGGCGCCTCGCAGATTCGTACGTGTGACTCGACCTATTCGCGTCGCCGATAACAACATGTGGATAGAAGCAAGTCCTTCTGAAACCGGCAAACTCAGTATCGAGTACACCATCGACTTCGACCATCCCAGCATCGGGACAATGAAAGCTGAGTTTACCGATGATCCCAATCAGTTTGCTCACCAGGTTGCACCTGCAAGGACTTTTGGCTTTTTGCGTGATGTAGAAATGCTTAGATCCAAAGGCCTTGTTTTAGGAGCTAATCTTCAAAATGCCGTTGTATTGGATGACCACAGGGTTGTTTCAGAGGGTTTGCGATTCAAAGATGAGTTTGTTCGTCACAAAATCCTGGATTTCTGGGGTGATATCGTGCTGCTGGGGCACCCATTGATTGCCCATGTCAGAGCTTATAAAGCTGGACACCGACTTCATGCTAAATTTGTTGAAGCGCTTTTGAAAACTCCAGACCTTCTTGAACCCGTCGATACAAAAATTCGCCATCGAATCCGGCATTGGGGCACACCAATCACAGACCCTGCCTGACACGATTATTCAATATCAAGCCAAAGAATTTGTATATAAACCGTATTCCATTCATTTTCATTTCTGAATATACTGCATACGGCTTGGAAAACAGCAGCACACAATGACAATTTATCACAACAAAGGAAATAGCCCATGCATTATATCTTTCTTGTAATTGCCTTGATCTTCAATGCACTAGCGAATATTTTGATGAAATTGGCTAATGTTAAAGGCATTACCGATCACAACTGCACCCTCACTGAACGAATAATAAACGTCTATCTTTCCTGGCCGTTCATCGGTGGAATCGTTTTATTCGGCCTGAATCTTCTGTGCTATACGTTTGCTCTTTCAAAGCTACCACTCTCAATTGCTTACCCTATTATGGTGGGTTCAGGTTTTGTCATCATCGGAATATCCAGCTATTTCATTTTTGGAGAGCGGCTTACTACTGTTCAAATTGCCGGAACATTTCTTATTCTAATGGGCGTTATCTTGCTGGCTTATCAAAAAGGGAGTTGATTGTGTCCGAGCAGGCTATCAGCAGTTTTCTTGATCGATGTCGTTCTGAATGCCTGTTTTCCGCTGCATCTATTGGAGTTTTTTATCAGGGTAAAACAACTTTTTTTAATTCAGGCTCGATACTTCATAAGCGATCATCAGCACCGGTAACCAGTGAGTCTATTTTTGATCTGGCATCCATCACTAAACCTGTTGCTACCGCTACCGCAATATTAATCCTTATGGAAAAAATCGGACTCGATATCGATAAGCCTATCTCTCATTACCTGGTCGAATTCAAATCTCATTCAGACAAATCCAAAATTACGGTTCGCCACTTACTTCTCCACTTATCCGGATTGCCGGCATGGAAACCGCTTTATCTTTTCTGTGATTCCAGGCAGGAAATGGTGCAATATATTGCTGACAAATCACTCGATACCCACCCAGGAACCCAGGTGACGTATAGTTGCCTTGGCTTTATTGTTCTAGCTGAACTGATAACGCGATTAACTGATATGACCTTGAATACTTTTACTCAAAACTATCTTTTTCATCCCTTGGGAATGCAAGATACATTTTTCAATCCTCCAGCCACACAAACATTTAGAATTGTTCCAACAGAAAAAGGGAATGTACAGGAGCAGTTGTTGAGTCAGGAGGGAGGTTTTGGCGACGGAAGCCTTCGCACGAATCGAATTCACGGCGCTGTTCACGACAGTAATGCTTTCAAAGCTGACGGGGAGGGAGGCAACGCTGGTTTGTTTTCTAGTTCACGTGATCTAATGACTTTTGTTGAATTTATGATAAATTCCGGGACGCGTGACGATATATTGAGTTTACCGTCAATTGTAACAGCTTCAGCAAACCATACAGCAAGGTATGATCATCACAGAGGTTTTGGCTGGCAACTGGCAGATTCCAGTTCAGCGTCAAAACAAATATTCTCTGATTCAGCCTTTGGCCATAATGGATTTACCGGCGCCAGTCTTTGGATAGATCCGCTTAAAAGAATTGCAGTCGTGTTTTTATCTAACCGCGTCTACTATGATGGCAGAGCGATGGATTTCAATTCCACAAGAAGAGCGCTTCACAAATTGATACTCACGGACCTGATAATAACACATTGATATTTTCGACTGGATTGACACGGAAAATGGTAACAACATCTTTTTCAATGATCGACGTCAATGGTAATGAATGATCCAGATCGCCGGCCTTTATTTCTTTGGGTCCATACCAAATATATTGAATATGATATCGTTTCAAGAAATTTTGGCGCCAGGCGTTGCTGGTTTGGCTTTCGAAAAACCGATTGAATTCCAGTTCCTTTTCCCTTCTAGCAGGAGTCGTCCCCCAGTGGCCAAGAAACGAGGGTTTAAGTGCCAGCCAACCGATTTTATTACCAGAATCTCGTGATGCCAGAACATTGCCTCGAGGGTAGCCTCGAAGTTCTTCCGCAGCTTCGACTTCTGCTTCAGACCAGTACAACGAGGTCGGCCATACATCTTTTCTGGTCTGATCGATTACTTTCAAAACAACAAACGTGTTTTGCATGATAAAACTCAACCCTAACAGGCTAAGAGTCAACCATTTAATAAAAGTATGGCTACGCACCAATTTTACAAGTGGGATAGAAGCAAATAAAGCCATAGGCAAATGAACCATGTGCTGAAATAATAACCCCGACATACCGGAAATATGCGCAAACATCTCCGAACTAATCCACCATCCCGCCATCAACATATCCAACATGGTTCTTTTCCTGATAGACATCAGGAACCCAACAACGCCAAGCGGTAATATCAACCCATATCTCAACGGATAATACCGGAAGGGTTCAACAAGATTTCGAATATTATATTGCTTGATGATGCCGGCTGTAGTGGGGTCACTTTGCATCCACAAAATGTAAATTCCGATTATCCCAAAAGGAATCAGTAAAGGAAGATAGGTTTTAATTATTTTCCTGAATGATGATCGAATGGAACAGGTAAGAAAAGCTTTGGAAAAGATACTTGAAACAAGCGCTGCATAGCCTGGTATCGCACTGTTTGGATGAACCGACCAAGAAAAAAGAATGATTAGAAAAGTGATAGCTAGAAATTTGACGTTCCGGGTTTCCAGATATGTTTTCCACATTAAAAGTAACCATAGAACACAGGCTATCCCAGCTATTTTCAATGGATTGTGAAATGAACAAAAAGTGGAAAATCCATCCATCCAGAAGTTTTTTTCCCGAGGAAAAAAGATACCGAATTTCAGCGCTAATAATTCTAATCCTCCGGAAAATAGGATTAGGAACAATGCCATATTTCGGAGGCCGATATCCGGCGTCCATATATTTAGCGCCTTAATCAAAATCAGCATAAACAATGATAGCGCTATGAAAAACGAAATCATCCATAAGCTCTGAGCTGATAAAGGTATAATTTTTCCGACTAAACCCAGAATAAAAAAATACGAAGCGATCATCCTTGGCGATTGTGGCTCAACAGCAGAGTTATCCATATAAAATATTCGATTTTCATAACGCGTCTGATCGATAAACGATCCATAGCGATGAAAATCATCTGAACGTATCCAACCAAGAAATTTTGTTGGTGTTATCGGGTTCGATGGAGCGGCAAGATAGCCGAATATCACTGGAAGGCACCAGCAAATGGATATCAATAAAACTAGACTTATCACGCAGAAGCGATTCATGGTTTCATTTTAAAGTTTTTCACGGTTACTCACAACTTCAATCATTGTGTTGATAGATTTCCAATGATGATTATTTTTTAGTATAGTGATTTTTAGTGCCCTTAAAGAACGAATAGGGCTGCTTTAACAGAGCATTTGAAAATGACAATTAAATGCGGTTAATAAATAACCTTACGTTTTATCATTGGGAACAGGATCATGAATATAATTGTTATGATTGAGGGTTCACGTTGACAAGGTAACAATTTTTGAGATAGGCGACTAAAAAACATGGCATCAAAACAAACATCGATATTCGGACCATTCATTGTCACAGCTGTCGGCGGAATAACGCTAGGCTTGATCGTGATGTATTTTGGTTATTACCAGGGACGCATCTCATCCTATGAGCGTCATATTGCTGAATTTCAGAACAAACCTACTCCCGAAATATCATTCACATATACAGTGAAAGAATCTTCTCCAGTTCAAAAATTGATCGAACAAGAGTCGAGTTCAAACCATGAAACGTCGGAAACGTCCGGGGCAATGAAAAGTGAATCTGTAACGGAAAGTTTTCCCAAAGATTCTGCCCATTCAGGACAACGACCCAGCTCTGCTCAAACGGCTGCAAGCCGCCCTCCTCAGCGTGGTAAAAGAACTCAGTCGAGCGCAACCTCAGGTATGGCACAAACGCAAGTTCAAACCAGAGGCCCGGCTTTCCCTAAAACTCAGGATCGCCGGCAAGCTGATGAGCATGACGACGACAGAGAGAGTTATTCCAAAGCGCCACCGCATATCCCAGATATCGATGATCCCGAACTGGATGAAAATCCACTGATTCGAGCAATTCGTGAAGCGAGTCGAAGACAAGCACAAAATCCCCAAGATTTCGAATATGATGAAGATTCGCCGCGCCCTAATCCTTTCGAAACCATTTTGAATATTCGAACTGATTGACGGAGTCCATAAATGGATGATGCACTTTTTGAACTTCGTATAGGAGATCTCATTAGCGTACCTGAAGTTCAGACAGTGATAGACCTCTCCGAAGCTCGAGATCTCGATCCGGAAGACCCGGAAAGCAGGGTACATCTGGAAGGGTTGAGCCATGATTTTGTTCTAACCGATGATATCCTAAAAATTTTTCGCATTATTTTAGAGCATATCAAGCGCGAGGATGGACGCGGTTTTTTTATAATTGGTAATTACGGAACAGGAAAAAGCCACCTTTTAAGTGTACTTGGTTTGATCGCCAGATACTCGTGGGCTCACAAAGCTCTTTTTCATCGCCCTAATACTCCTGATGATCTAAAGAAATCAATCGGCAAAAAGCGGATTCTACCCGTAATGATTCCTTTAACAGAGTATTCTGCTGACCTGAAACTCGAAAAAATTTTTTGGCATGCCGCAGAAAAAGCTGCCGCCACAGCCGGCATACCGCTTGCTCTTTCCTATACTCAGCTCTATATCAATTTTTTTAATAGATATATTCTCAATGTTCATGAAGCAGAATTTCGTAATTATATCAAATCTCGCTTTGATACTGTTTCATGGGAACAGATCTATAGAGACGACTCGGCATCCGCGCATACAATTATTCTGCAATTCTTAGAATATGCCAGTCTGAGTATGACATTCGATCCAATGGTGGATCGAAAAGAACAATTCACTGAGTTACTGACCAGTGTTCAGGCAAGCGGTTGGGATGGTGTCTTGTTTTTAATTGATGAATTATCTGAGTTTTTACAATCCAAACCCGCTCTGAATAATTTGCACGAAGACACCCGTTTTCTACAATTTCTTGGAGAAGCCTCATTGGGCCGGCAACTATGGATTGTTGCCGCTATCCAGGAATCTTTAGAAATGAATCGTAATATTACCCAGGATGTCTTCAATAAAATTAAAGCTCGATATCAACATCTTAAATTATCCACCAGCCATTTACAGCAGTTTATATCAGAACGCCTGTTATTGAAAAAGCGAGATGATGCCACCGATTTGATAGGTAATATTTTTGATCACCTTTTTGCTGCTTTTAAGCGCTTACCAATAACCAAAGAAACATTTATTCAATTGTATCCTATACATCCTGAGACGCTGACCCTTCTTGATCAAAACATCGATCTTTTCAGCAGACACCGGGGGTTGGTAGATTTTCTGACCACTCAAATTCGAGGAAAACCAGAGTTATTGATTGAAGGCATCCTGGACGAGCCTTGCCACAATCTTTTAACGCCGGACACAATTTTTGACCATTTTCAAACTCAATTGGCTGATTCAATAAAGTTCTCCGCCTATTTACGCCAATTCAATCAAAACGTTCTGCCAAAAATACAGCATCGATTCGACGATAAAAACGACTGCCAAGTCGCAATGAAAACAATGAAAACCCTATTTCTACATGCAATATCCCCTTTCAAAGAAGGTCAAACTGTCAGAAATATTGCCAACATGATGCTGTACCGAGTTTTTGAAACGCCAGTTGACGCGGAGGACACTAATTACTGGTTTTTTGAAGAGCGGATTATCAGGGTTTTGTTCCAGGACATTGGCTACTTAAAACGCGTAGCGGGTAATACTCGGCTCGATGATGTTTATCAGTTTACATTGGATTTGGATCCCTCGCTGACAATTGAAGAACAAATCAATCAAGTAAAAGATCATCTTGTTGTCAATTATCTGGAAATATATACGGAAATTATTCTGTCAATGGGATACGGTCTTTTCCCATTAGCGTCTTTTTTACAGAAAACCGTTATTCGTGAATCGATTACTTGGCAAAATACTCGTCGACGAGTTGCTATCCGGTTGATACATCTGAATGAAATCGAAAGCGAAGTCCTTGATTCAATTAGAGCATCATTATTGAAAAGCAAATTTGATATTGCTCTGATACTACTTTTTCCGGGCGATGCAAATGAGATCAAGTTTCATGTGCAAAGATTTTTGGCTCAGGAACCATCCGAAATCTCAAATGCATGGGCATTTATCGTGCCGACTCTTCAGGATTCTTTAGACGTTGAAAACACGCTCCGTGACATACAAGCCGTCAGAACTCTGGAAGAAGAATTTTTTTCTAAATCAGATACCGGCGATCAGTCCGACACGTTTGAAATACTCAATGAACGTAAAGAAAAGGCTCTTCTAGCCGGGCGAGAGTACTTACGAAAAGCCTATATGTCCGGCTGGTTTTATAGTGATAAAAAAGCGACGCAGCTGACTATACAGCAAGCTTTTGATCATTTTGAAAAGTGGCTGGAAACAATCCTGGTCTCGGTGTTTACGAATCGGTATCCAGATCATTACAAAGTTGCTCCCGGCATGGATTGCCATAGCAAAATTATTCAAGAATTACTTCTGGATAAATTTATTCGACCTGGAGACAGCTCGGGATTAAATCTTGAAAAAGATGCTATCTTATTGAATGCTATAGAAAAAATTGCGGTTACTCTTGGGCTGGCACAAAAAAAATCCGGGGTTTACTATCTAACCGGTTCGCCCTCCAAATCATACGTAACACAAGCCATTATGGCTCAGTTTCCTCCTTCCGGCCATTCAGACTCGTCTAATTCACTAACCGATCCTCTTCTTTCAGCCGGCCGCGTTTTGCTTCAGGCCATCAAACCACCAATCGGCATGAGTCGCCCTGTTTTCGACCTTGGATTGGCGACATTGATACGTAAAGGCTATGTTGTCGTCTATAAATCCGGGAAGAAACTCACACTGGATAATCTTCACCTACCATTAACCGGACAGATCGATAAAATTCGCCGTGGGGCTCTGATAGCAGATATTTATCGTCCAGCTTTCTTTTTGCTGTACAAACTTCTCTTTAATCGCCATCTTGCTGAGCTTGATTTGGATTCTCAAGAAAACGCTTGGAAAAAATTGGTCTCCCAAATCGAAATCTGGAAAAGCGTAACCATTCAGATTAGGGAAGTGATAAAAAACAGGATTGAGCGATTCTCTTCTCGAGACTCCGACCTGAAAGAGACGCTTATTACACTTGACGGATTTGATGAATTGGCCTCTGCCGTTGATACGTTGAATCCAGATCTATTGCAACGATGGCATGATTTTCTGTCGATTTTTGAGACAATTGAAAAATCCGATCAATTGTTTGCTTCGCTAAAAAAAATGAAATCATTTTGGGAAAGCGGATTTAAAACATATTCATTTGCTGAGTATTATCTATCAGAGCTCAAAGAAAAAATACCTGATAAACCCGAATATCAGCCTCTCAAATCTTTGCTTAATCCTTTGATGCAAAAAACATCGCTTTCAGATGATTTTATTCTTGCTGAAGGTATGAATACCTTTCAAAAAGAATGGGAGACTTTTCGAAATCTCTATCGCCAACAATACTGTGATGAACATGAGAATGAATATCATAAATTCCAAAACAACCCCTATCAAACAATCGTTCAGTCTCAGCTATTTCGACTATTCAATCGATTGATTTCGATTAAGTTTATCGGTGCTCTAAAGGAAAACCGAAACATGGTCGATATGATTCATCGGCTGAAAAATACCGGATGCAAAAATGATCCGTACGCGACCTTGGAAGTGCATCCTCTTTGTAGTTGTGGATTTACTCTTGGTAAAAAAGTCGATGTTTTTGACCTTGATACGCTGTTTGAACTGCTATTCAAACAAGTAACCACGAGCTTCGCAATCTTGTGCAGCCAAATATTTTTAGCGGAATTGGAACAGACGGAGGATAGAACGAAAAACGCCACCATCCAATCAATACAAAAGATATTGGAACTCAGGCCGGAACACCCATCCTTCATCACATACCTTGAAGACCTTTTAAAAGACGATGTAGTTACATTTATCAACCACCTGTATTCGACAAAAAAACCTGCTGCTGTGCTCTCGTTCAAAGATTTCTTTTGTTCAATAAAAGGCTGTACACTCAACGCCGGTCAAGCGCGAGAAAAACTGCTTGATTTAGTTAGATTGCTTGAAAAGTATGATGATACGGATTGGATCCGTTTTGACGACTAGTTATTTTTTATGAATTGTTTTTATCGTTATCGTGTTCATTGGAACGTCATGGTAAAGACCCCGTTTATTTTCCGGGTCTAAAAATTTTTCACCAGTTGCAATAGCGCCGATTAAATCGACAATATCCATTCCTTTTATCACCTGTCCAAATACGGTATATCCATAGCCGGTAACAGAATCATCTTTATAATCCAGCATGGAATTATCTTTTAAATTGATGAAAAACTGACTTGTTGCCGAATCGATGATACCAGTTCTAGCCATAGCTATTCTGCCACGCTTGTTTTTCAGTTTGTTTTTAGCTTCGTTTTTGATGCCTTCTTTTGTTTTTTTCAAAGAAAAATCTGGAGTAAACCCACCACCTTGAATAATAAAATCCTTGACTACTCTGTGAAAAATCGTTCCATCGTAAAAACCGTCATCAACATACTGGAGGAAATTGGTTACTGTAAGGGGAGCTTTGTCTTGAAACAGAGCTATCTCTATAGTCCCCATATTTGTTTCGACCACTACAATGCTGATTGAACCCATTTCTTTTTCAAGCTGATCGATAACGTTGTCTTCAGCCATACACATAGACGGCAACCAAACACTGATTAACCCTATAATCAAGAGTGATAGTTTCATTAGGTCCTCCAGCAGGTTAATGACAGGCCGACATGATCTGTCTAGTAAAAAAGTATAGCTTTGCCAATATAAATTTTCCAGAAATGATTTGACTTAGTATTGATTATCTGGAAAAAAACTGTTTACATACAATGTGGCCAATAATGGCCGGTTTGTATAAATTCAAGGAGGATGAATGAAGGATTTCAGAATTGTTATCTCCAGGAAAGCAGGAAATATATAATGGCTAAAGATGATCTTATTCCTGCTCAGGGTCATGTAACCAGAGTGCTTGCAGGCGGATTTTACGAGGTTGAAACAAAATCAGGACATATCATTATGGCCCGTATTTCCGGTCGTATGCGATCGAACAATATCAGGATTGTTCTAGGAGATTACGTTACAGTAGGGGTGTCACAGCATGACCCGACCAAGGGTCTAATTACCTACAGAGAAAAATAGTTACCGTGGATAAAAATTCAAGCGATAAATTGAAATCTGTTACTGTAATTTTAGAATTTGCTCCATCACTTCAATCAATTATTGGTGTAACAAGGGCTTCGGTCGAAGTGACTGAAGGCACACCTTTTATCATGCTGCTTCATGCAGTGCTTGACAGCTATCCAGATTTGATTCTAAAATTTGGCATCAAAGCTTTAGGGTTTGAAGTAAACGGTCGTGTGCCCAATCCCCAGTCATTGTTGGGCGAACATGATGTTATCTCAATAGGTTTACAACATTACGACAATGATTTCGATAAAAGCAGTTATGATTATTATCATTGAAAAGAAATTGAACGATGTCGGAAAAGATACTCCCGCCTCCTGACCATTTTGGAGCCTATAATTGCTTTGCATGTGGGCCGGAACACCCTTTTGGTCTCCATATGGATTTTTATTATGACAAGGATAGTCTGGAAGTATCCAGCCGGTTAAATTCCGATGAGCTTTTTGCGGGATTTCCAGGGATTCTTCACGGAGGAATTCAGGCAACAATTTTAGATGAAATTGCATTTTGGGGTATCTGGGCCCGTTATAAAAAAATCGGATTGACATACGGGTTAGAAATACAATTTAGAAGAAAATGTCCAACGGAAAAACCTATTGAAGCAATAGGCCAAATCGGCGACCTCGATCGGAAAATCGTACCGGTTACAGTTCTGTTGAGATGCCACGAGACACATACCATCTTTACAAAGGGAATGATTCGTTATTTCATACCGGATTCGTAAGTTTTACGTCTGAAACTGAGCGAACTCCAGTGATCTTTTACATAAGAAAACTGTGTATGGAAGGGAACTCGAATGGTTAATGAAAAGAATATACAGACAGTTGCTATTATGAAAGCAAAGGATATTGAATTAATTATTTCCAGGTTTGCTTATGAAATACTGGAAAGATTTCCAGAGCGCGAAAATCTGGCTGTCGTTGGAATACAAACAGGGGGCGCTCATTTAGCTAGAAGATTGGTTAAAAAACTTGAAACCCTTGAAAAACGCAGTTTTGCGCTTGGGATACTGGATATAACGCTATACCGGGATGATTTAGCGCTTGAAATAAACCAGCCTATTGTTCGAAAAACAGATATACCTTTCCAGGTAAATAACAAGGAAATTATTCTGATCGATGACGTTCTTTATACCGGCCGCACAGTTCGGGCAGCATTGGATGCACTTGTTGATTTTGGGCGTCCTAAAAGAATAGCTCTTGCTGTTCTTGTTGACAGAGGACTCCGTGAATATCCCATTCGCCCAGATTTTATCGGAAAGGAAATATCAACGACATCTGATGATAAAATTGTTGTTAAACTAACCGAAGAGGGTGAACCAGCTGACCTGGTTCTTTTAGTAAAGGAGGAATAATCATTGCATCTGCATAACAAAGATTTGCTAGGCCTCGAAGGAATGAAACGACAAGAAATCGACCTGATTCTAGATACAGCGGAATCATTCCGAGAAGTCTCAGAGCGATCGATAAAAAAAGTTCCGACTCTTCGAGGCCGAACCATCATCAATTTTTTTCACGAACCCAGTACTCGTACACGAATATCTTTTGAAATAGCCGCTAAAAGGCTTTCCGCTGATGGTGTTAATTTTTCCACATCTGGATCGAGTTTTTCCAAAGGAGAAACTCTTGTTGATACGGTAAAAAATCTTGAAGCTATGCAAGCTGATATCATTGTCATGCGCCATAGTATCCCTGGAGCTCCCCACCTTATTGCCCGGCATCTAAAAGCTGCGGTTATCAATGCAGGTGATGGAGCTCATGAACACCCAACTCAAGCCCTTTTGGACATGTTTACTATTCGTAGACATTTTGGAACTCTGGATGGCTTAACCGTTTTATTTGTCGGAGATATTGCCTTCAGCAGGGTTGTTCGATCCAACATTTATGGTTTGGTGACAATGGGAGCAAAAGTCATTCTAGTCGGTCCCCCTACACTCATTCCGATCGAAATTGAAAAACTTGGTGTTGAAGTGAATTATTCGCTTGATGATGTGATCGATAGAGCAGACGTCATTATGATTTTACGTATTCAAAAAGAGCGACAGGAAAAGGTCTGCATCCCATCTTTTCGTGAATATGCTAATCTATATCAACTTACCCCGAAACGCTTAAAAAAATCACCTGATAATGCGCTGGTTATGCATCCCGGTCCTATTAATCGGGGAGTAGAGATCGATCCTAAAGTTGCTGATGGAAATCGATCTGTGATTTTGGAACAGGTATCAAATGGCGTTGCTGTCAGAATGGCGCTTTTATTTCTTTTAGCCGGCAGAAAAGAAACCAATCCTATAGGATAAACTGATGAAAGGTGGCGGGAATGAATAGTTTGATCTTGAAGAACGGCAGAGTGATCGATCCGGTTCAGAATATTGATGCACAGACGGATATTCTAATTCTTGACGGCAGGATAGAGCGTATTGGACAGCTTCAGGATACAATATCAGAGGATATTCAGATAATAGATGTAACCGGTAAATGGTGTATCCCAGGTCTGGTCGATATGCATGTGCATTTACGAGAGCCGGGCCGTGAAGATAAGGAAACGATTGAAACGGGGTGCATGGCAGCAGTTGCTGGAGGATTTACTGCGGTAGCGGCTATGCCAAATACTTCACCAGTAAATGATACCGCTGCCGTAACTCGTTTTATTCTGGAAAAAGCTGTTAATGCACCAGCTAAAGTATATCCAATCGCAGCAATCACGCGAAATCTTGAAGGAAAACAATTGACAGATATGGCCGAACTGGTTGAAGCCGGAGCTGTTGGTTTTTCTGATGATGGATATTGTGTCACTAATGGCGAAGTGCTCAGAAAAGCTTTGGATTATAGTAAAATATTTGATCGTATTATCATCGAACATTGTGAAGATCCACAATTATCTAAAGGCGGTGTAGTGCGCGAAGGTTTCGTCTGTACAACTCTCGGATTTCCACCAATCCCATCTTTAGCAGAAGAAATTATGGTTGCTCGGGATATCAGAATTGCTGAATACACCAGGACACGAATTCATATTGCACATGTATCCTCAAAAGAAAGTGTTCGATTGATTCAAGACGCAAAAGAACGTGGCATTAAGGTCACTGCTGAGGTTACACCGCACCATTTGTTTTTAAATGATGAAGAAGTAAAATCCTTTGATACAAATACAAAAATGAATCCACCTCTCGGAACGGAAGAAGATCGAAAAAGTCTAGAAGCAGCTTTGCTGTCCGGCGCCATCGATTGTATCGCCACAGACCACGCCCCACATACAGAAGCTGAAAAAAATGTGGAATACAGTTACGCCCCTAATGGCGTTATCGGTTTGGAAACCGCTTTACCACTGGTAATGACTTATCTGGTTCATACAAAAAAAATGACACCTCAGGAATTGATTCGTGTTATGAGTATTAATCCTTGTCGGATATTGGGAGTCAAAGGCGGCTCATTGAGGCCAGGTGACCCCGCAGATATCACTGTAGTCGATCCCGACTTTTTTTGGCGAGTCGATCCCAACTCATTCTTCTCAAAATCAAGAAATACTCCTTTTGGCGGTTTAAGTTTGAGAGGGACAAGTATGATGACGATTGTAGATGGACGAATTGTATTCAGGTTGACGGAATAACACCATATTGTTTAGAAAACTCGTTCTGTTTTAAGTAATTGGATTCACAATCTGTTACCTTATGCCACATTTATTCTGTCAACGTTTTTTTTCCCCTTATGTATAATGAATTTGATTTTGGTATATTTTTTGCTCATTAGATAAATATGAGCGATACTCTCTTCATTAACGGCTATTTGATGATTGGAGGAGATTTTGGATATTTATAAAGAAAACGGGTTTTCATTGATTGAGTTGTTGGCTGTGATAGGGATTTTCTTCGTTCTTGCAACAATTTCTCTAATTTCTTGGAATCAATATGGTCCAATAATGTCCCTAAAAGGATCAGCTCAGGCACTTGGTGACGCAATGGACTTGGGCATGATGAAAGCACATGCCCAGAAAAATGAATTTTTTGTATTGTTGAATTACGATCAACGAATGTATCGAACTCAAGATAGTGTTACCTTTATGTTTCCGGCCGATTCATTTGTTTTGGTCAATGATGATGGGTGGGATCCGAATCATGGATTTCGCACCCGGATTTATAACGCACATTCACGTCACAATGGCGAAAAAGAGGAATTTCGTGCGGCCTGGGAACCCAATGATCCTGATTTTGGTGCAAAGTGGCGTAATAACAATCTAATAGAATCCAGAGAAGTGCTTAGAGGACCTTTAAGGTTAAATCGTGCTGTCAATTTTCTTCAGGCGAGTAATCCCAAAAATTCGCCGGTACGCATTGTTTTCAGTTACAGACAACCTTATATGTACTGGCACGGGAAGGATATTTCAGTAAATCTTCCGATTGCAGATTTTCAGAGGCGAGAAGAAGCCGTAGATATTTATCTTTGTGATCGGCATTTCAAACGAGGGGTAAATACGTTGGATAATAGAGCCCATTTAAGGGCTGTTCGAGTAACGAATCGAACTATTGAAGTTCTTGATAGACCTGAGCTTCCTGCGTAGAACAATTCTATGGAAAGGGGTTTTTGATGATGTCTTTTTTTAAAACGAGAAATAACGATAAAGGCTTTTCTTTGATTGAAATGCTGATCTCCATGATCATTTTCAGCATTGTTATGGGAATAATATACTCCTTCTTACTGCAAACAAAGAAAGAGCTGACTGAAGCGGAAATTGGACTCACACTGACATCAGATGCGCAGTCAGCAATCAATTCTTTGCGAAAAGATCTTTATCAAATAGGTGTTGGTCGTGATGTTGTAAACGATCAACCGATGATTCTGAGAGCAGGAATGTTTGATCTGATTTTTTGCGCTGATTTGGATCGTGAAATCCGGAATCCAGACAAACGATATGGCTCCATCGATCCTAGTTTAAGTACACCTTTTGGTATCAGTTCAGCTTTTATGCCTCTATATCACCTTTTTGATCCAACAATTCCTGAAGATGAGCGTTTCGTAGGATGGGATACCAATGCCGAATACGGATATAAAAATTTAGGAGCGGAAATTGTTCGATACTCACTGGATTCAAATCAGGATAACAAAATTAATCATCTTGATTTGGAAGATAACATCACTATTGGGGAAGCTCGGCAGCGAACAAACAATCCGAATGACTTTTGGTTATTCAAGGAATGGTGGGGATGTATAAAAGATGGCGGCGGATATCGAAACGCTCATTCAGGAGTTCATCCGGTCGCATTGAATGTCAGAGGTCTTTTTTTTGATCCTATAGATGGTGTAACTCCTGATGAAAATAAAAATTTCAAATATCCCAATGGTGACTACCCGACTGTCATGTTTACCTATTGGGGACATTTTTGGGATAGTTTGACAGTTCCAAATGACCCTTCTCATGCTGATTGGCCAGGGGAACCTCTTGATTTGTGGGGTGACTGGGGCAATATGGATACGGTACCGTTGATTCAGTCTATGGTACCAGGACCTGACGGCGCCAGAAACGGCGTTCTAGATCAGCATGAAATTGAAAGAATGTTAGAAAATCCAATGTGGTCGGAAGTTAATTTAAATTATATGCGATATATAACCGGCCGGGCTGGTGAGAGTCCAGATGGAGATGAAAATGGAAATGGTATTCCTGGAGAAGACCGATTGGATCAGTTTATCCGACGAATTGGCGTGAATATTCTTGTTGAATCCAGTTCTCCATACCCAAAAGCTCCAAATTTGAGACGTTCAGACCTTCGGAATCCGAACAAACCCGTCTATTATCATTACAAGGACTATGAAGTCAGCATCGATATCAATCCCAAGAATCTGGCTTACTCAGGTTCAGCGCTAGTCGAAATGGATCAGATGACGCCCACACCTGTGCCCACTTTACCTCCAACGGAAACCCCAATAAATACACCGGGTCCAGGAACACCAACTGTGACTCCACACGAAACGCCATCTCCAGATCCCTCTCCATCTCCTACACCAACTCCGGATACAGGAGTTCATTTTGATCCTAACGATGGAGAAATTATCCTTGGAGGGCGGTTTTTTGTCCATGCCCGATCCTTACCTTACAACATTACCCCGCCTGATGATATCTGCCAATATATTGATACCCATTCGTATTTCATCGCGAATGGTTATGACATTAAGCATGCCAAACCCGCAAATCTCAGTAATCCACCTCTAGGTAAAGATCCCTGGAAAGACCTTGTCTTAGCAAGCAATCAAGCATGGGATCAAAATGATAACCTATTTTATATGAGACATGCTCCCAATAAAGGAATTGATGGGTTTTTCGATTTAAAGAAAGCTAAAGCCGGAAAGGGACCCAAAGACCAAATAACCAGTATTGCAACAGGTAATCTTGGGGACTTCGGCTTTGTTCCGCCTGAATTTGATAAAATTGTCGTTGCAACCCACCGATATGACAGCTCAGAATCAGGAATAAACCATATTCAGATTTTTGGAGTGGAAGCAGCTTTCAGTACTCTTGTTGAATTAGATCTTTTAGGCGTGCTAGTAATTGAAGGACCTAAAGAACGATATATCAAAGATATGGTCGTCGCAGACTTTGCTGGAAAAGGAACTGAACAGCTAGCTATCATGACTAACGCTTCTGACGGCTCACCGCAAATATCAATTTATGACCTTTCAGGCAATAGCTGGACAGATTTTATTACGCTTCCCGCATTGAACTTTGCAACAGGAATCCAATGTGCCAAACTCGTCGTCGGACCAGTGTTGGATGATGCGAATTATTTCTCTGAGCCCGATCTCATTGTAGTCGCTGAAAATGGTGAGTTCGCGATATTTAGAAATAAACGAAGCGGTCAGCTTGAATTCGAAGGGCCGTTTTACCCAGAAGAAGCAAGTCATGTTTTCAAGGATTTCGACAGTGTGACAGGAGCTGTTGTTTATGATTCTTGGAACTTTGCTGAAGGCTTTTACAAACCTGTTTTGGCAATCGTAGGAAACAGCAGTGAAAACATGAGTTTAGTGCATTATGCTTTGGATACCATTGAAAATATTCACAGAATAATACTTGCAAGCGGACCACTCTGGGATGAAGATGAAGGTCGACCATTATATTTCGTCATAAAAGGAATGGCTTATGTTCCACTTAAAAACTCTTGGGATGTGATCTCCACACATCTAGTCTTCAATGCAATAGTTGATAATGAAAATTACCTCATTGTCAGTAAAGATCCAGTTACCCATACCGTTTGGAAGGATTCATTCTGTTACCATCAACTAAACATTGACGGAGGAATCAATTGTATTACATCGACTCGGCACGAATTGACTCAAGCGAAGCCGACACCGACACCGGAACCCACAGCTTTTCCAACTGTTGTGCCGACAATTTTGCCTTAAAACATATTGAATAAAATAAAAGACCTGACAATTGTCAGGTCTTTTTTCTATTACATCGAAAATTTATTCTATCTTACAATGCTTGAACAAAGTGGTCACTACCCAATTTTGTAGCCAATTTTGCGAAGAAAACTCATTCGATCATGCCTGTCCTGTTCTGTTTCAACTCCCAAAGGCTGATAACCATCTAGGACCCCCATGACACCCCTTTGTTCTTTATTTGCCGCAACAATCACGCTGGTTGGATTTGCGGTTGCACAAAATATCCTGCAAATTTCCGGTACTAACTTAATCGTATTGAGAATATTTATCGGAAAACCATCTTTTATAAAAATAAAAAATGTGTGACCGGCTCCAACAGCCTGAGCATTCGAAACCGCAAGTTTCTGCAACTCTTCATCATTGCCGGAAACTCGAATCAAGCGAGGCCCGCTAGCTTCACAAAAAGCAATACCGAATTTCATTGACGGCTGTGTTTGAACAATAGCTTCATGCAAATCTTCAATTGTTTTTATAAAATGAGACATTCCGAAAATGAAATTCAATTCTTCTGGGTTTATAATGTCAACAGTTTCAAATTTCATCAGTATTTTCCCTTATATTTGAATGTGTTAAGGCTTAGGATTGAAATACATCACCGATCCCCTATTGCCATCACCAACTTCGATTCTGTCTCCGCCTGTATGAGTAATAAAAATCAGATCGCCTTTTCCCATATCACCAATATCGATACCACCAAGAGCATTAGCTCCCAGTCCCGTATCAAAAGTATTTTTCAGAACGCCATCCAAAGAAATTTCCAAAACCAGTCCATTATCACGACATGCAACAAACAGAGTGTCATATTGAGTTGAATAGGCAATGCCAACTGGATTTTTGAGCAGTGGATAAGTGAAGAAAACAAATGAGTTGGGCTCAGTTGTATCCATCACAGATCGAGTTGTTGGGTGTCCAATTGGCCCAGAGGGAATCAGTCGGATTCGCGCAATATTTCCTGATTCTGGATCTGTAACAAATAGATATCCTTTACCAGGAACGACCTGACCATTTTCAAGTATTGGCACATATTCAATCCCCATAGGTCTGTTCAATCCCGCTACAGCTACGTAGGGGCCGTTATCCAAATCAATTCCGAAAACCGCTCCTAATGCCGTATGTGTGACAAACACCAGATGGCTCATATAATCCGGCAGGTCCGGCGCAATCCCGGCAGCAGCTATTCCACTTACACCTACCAACCCGACATTGGCTCCCCAAAAACCTGTGGGTAATCCAAACCCTGAAAGTCCACCATTATCAAACCCGATCGTCGCCGGCTGACGAATAAAGTCAGTTGAAGTGTCACCAGAACAAACACCATTGGGAATTCTGGCTATACTTTCTTGTAATACGCTCTCTGACAATGTCGAAAAGGCCTCTGCTAAAGAAGAACTAGATGTTGATAACGAGCTTTGACTAATTTTCCTCATGTCCACACTATCAACAAGTTCCCCCAGCTCGTTTCGTAGTTCCAGGATACCCGTCGTCAGGAAAGAAGTCGGCAAATTCCCGATCACCAGATATGATTCAGGTAGGAAATTGAATAAATCAGCCTCGACAGGGGTAACAGATTCAAAAGCTTCACAGCGCCCTATAACATAGGATTCTGTTTCCAAATCCCTCATCCGCAGTGTCCATCCAGTCAAGTCAACCGTCTGATTAGATGCATTGAAAAATTCTACCCAGCGATCAGCCATCTCCACAGGAGCAGTTCCAGGAATCCGGTTAAATGGAATTCCATCACCGCCTTCTCGATCATTCCAATTTTGTTTTGGATCCAACAAAACTTCATTGATAACGACAGATCCTTCCTTTGTTTTAAAAGAAAAGGAAAGTGACTGATTTTGAACATGGAAGGTTTCATTTCCAACTAAAGAGCGGCCTGAGCAATTTTTAATATCAGTACTTAACGTGACAATATAGCGCTCTTCCGGCAATAATTTCTCATTCGGCAAGAATGCCAAAAGGGTATTTCCTGATCTGAATACAAAGGTACCCGAAACATCTCCAGCAGGCCCAGTCAGAGTGAATGATTTATTTGTGACTGTCGATGGATCTATAGGCGCTGTAAACCGAACGATGATATCAGTGTAGGTCGAAGTGCCTTCATTGTTGTGGGCTGGACGCGTATCATAGATTTCAGCAGCAGTTGAATAGGCTGAACCTGTTTTAAACGTTGCAATATATGGGTCTAAAGGCAATCCAGGCTCTTGGTCAAGAGAATTACCAGCCAAATCCGTGACATCGGTTGTGACAATCAAGACATAATCAGTATCAGCATTTAGATCAGACAAAATACTCATGGTTAAGCTGATATTTCCCGGATTTAATGTGATCGATGCCGGTAAATGATTTTCTGGTTCAATAGCCGGAGCTAAAAATACGGAATTGTTGGTAATAGTTGAAGGGTTGACTTGCTTTGAGAAGTTTATAAAAACTTGAGTGTCCACACTGATATTCACATCGCCATCTTTGGGATAGGATGATGTTACATAGAGTCGTTCAGCGCCAGATGGGACACTGGCACAGAAGCGACCTCCGGGCTTTCCATCACTATCACCATCTAAATAGAGTCCCTGCATATCAGTAAGAACATCCTCGATACAGACATCATAAAACCCTTCTTTAAACCCATTTGTCGGTACAAAAACCAGATGATTATTCGATGGCCAGTCCAGAGTGCCGGGAACATTGTGTCCATCTGGATCAGTTATAGTGAGGTATGACCCTATCCTACTTGCCGGATCAATTTCTTTTGTGAATAGAACTGTCAAATAATCATTTATAATTTCTGCTTTGTGCACACGAGGAGGTTTTATCGATAGTTCACCTGTACTGAAGTAGCTGATAAAAGGATCAGGATAGCCTCCCGGAATCTGGTCTAATGGGTTACCAGCCAAATCTCGCACCCGGTAATTCACCTCGACCATAAAAGTGGTATCTTCACTAAGGTGATTACGAGGAATAAATGTAGCTATCATCTGTGTTTCATTGACAAAAATATCGCCGGCAATTTTTGAGCCGCTGAGATCGGAAAGGATAAAAGCCGTCGATGTTACAGTGGTCGGTCTGATTGGTTCAGAAAAACCGACTTCGACAACCGTATTGACAGGCGCTTGCACTGCTCCATTGGCAGGACGAACCCAAACGACCCTGGGGCATGAGTATCCCACAGTAAAATAACTAATAAAATCATTGGGGCCGGGACTTCTCAGATCGCCATGTAGAGGAATACCATCATGGCTGGTGACCTTTTTATCAATAACTATTCTATATCGAGTATATTCAGCAAGATCTTCCTCTAAGACAAATTCGACTCTTTTGTAATCATTCGAAAATTTATAGGACCCGGTTGGATGCGGCGGATTTGGAGATATAGGACTATAATCCACCCTGACTTGAAATGTTGAAGATGTAACCGTTGCTGGATTTACAGGAGCTGAAAATTCAATGGCAATAACGGGGAAGTGAGACACATTTTCTGATCTGTTTCGTGGAGTAACAGAGGTCACTACGAAGCCATAATCACCAATATTGAAGACTCCAGATCCTGCAGGGCCGGGAACCGGTTCACCGGGCTGTCCGGTATGTCCGGAAGGCTCTTTTGTCGGATTAGGGTCCGTGACAGCGACGGATCCCAATCCCAAAGCATCATTAGCTATCCAAACAAAAGGCCCAAGAAATGCGACATCATAAGGATTGGATACCGCCGGAACCCCTGCATAATCAGTCAAACCGGAATGACTATAGATATCGACCCGACCACTAATCGGATCTATTTGTGTCACCGAATCCGCAAAGTCACCATGAGTTCCTCTATTTGCAACCAATAGATTTCCTTGATGAACAACACTTCCATCTCCCACTCCATCAGAATCTGTATTCGATACAAATTGTATTCCCCATGGAAAGTTCAAATTCGAAGCCAGAACTTGTGGCAAAACATTGGTCGGTGACTTGTCTCGTTCAAAACTATTCTCAATGTCTTTTGAACAGCCGAAAAAAAATACTGACAGTAGAATACCCGTTAAAGCAACTGCACCTACAATTCCCTTTTTATTCATAATCCAACCTCTTTGTCTTTAAGGCGTTTTATTTAAAGCCTCAGAAAAGTATCCCCCTGTCAGTCCATCGATTGCTGCCGTCAATTCTTCAAGTTGTAGTTCTTGCCGAATCTTTACCGAAATCTGGACATCCGGTTGCAAAATCATGTCAACCTGTAATCTTCTTCGATCATAATAGAGTTTCGTTACGTCTTCTATAATACTCTGTCGAAATTTTACTTGTCTTTCCGTTTCAGAGCTCACTCGTAACATATCACTATTAAAACAATAATCTTGTATTTTCCATCGCAGCCTAAGCTGATAATCATAATCGGAATCCGTGCTGTTTTTCCATGTTTCTTTATCCGGGCCAACATATGCTGTTCCACCTGAAATCCCTATTGTGGAAGCTCGAGTGTAATCATAATCATCATCAGTTTTATGGGTAACTGATACCTGTAAAACGTCAGGCCACAATCCTTTTTCTTTGACTTTTCGTCGCCATATTTCAAACTGATAAGCGTCAATTTCCGCAAACCTTATCGCAGCTCTTTGCACATCCTGTATTGTCGGCTCCCATTCAAACCTAGCCATAACTTCTTCGACAGAGGGCAAAGGCGTCGGTGTCGGAGCCTCAAAATATTCCGAACTTTTCGGATCAGGTTCATCAGTTTTATATGGCGGAATAGAATCCACTGTGATGTGGTTTTTTAGCATATCAAATGTTTTTTGGCCCAATCTAGGTACCTGTAGAAGGCCTTCAATAGATTGAAACGGTCCATTTGTTTGACGAAAATCGACTATCAATTGCGCCATACCAGGGCCGATTCCCGGCAAGGTTTGTAGTTCCATCGCCGTTGCCGTGTTAATATTTATACGCGTTTCGGCTGCGCACAAACCCATCATGGCCCATATCGTTAACACTAGCACCATCATAGCCATTCTGTTCATTTCAACTCTCCTCATAGCTTAGGGTAAACCTTGTCAAACAATTGATTAAAAGAATAACCGGTCAATGCATTCAGCTGAGCCTGAACCTGTTGTATTCTTATATAATGATCTATTTCTTCCTGTACACTCTCAGCAAGCTGTCTGTCTCGGTATAGCTGCGCCAGTAAGACATACAACTTCCTGATAGTTTTCATGTGCTTGTTTTTGCGCATGTTTTCGCTTCTTATTCTCTGCTGAATTGAAAGCTCATGATGATTAAACGCTATAAGGTTCGGCTTCCAAGACAGCCCGACATGCACTCTAAATAATTCTCGATCCCAATGATCATAACGCTCACTTATCGGACCGGTATAAACCCTGCCTCTCGAAACTGAAAATACAGTGTTTCTGGTCATTCTATCCCGAATACGTGGAGAATAGCGGCAGGTAAAATCAATTTCCGGTAACCAAGCCCCTCGATGCTTTCTTTCAAACCAAATTCGGTCTCGGAATAAATCTATCTCAGCGTGTCGAAGAGACGTATTTATCAATTCTTCCAAAGCTGGTAATTTTTCCGGTATATATTCCATCTTTATACTATCTGGTTCAAAAATAACCGGAGCAGTTAAAAGAAAGACGCCAGAGGCTGTAGCTATCCAGATTTCTTTCGGGTTCAAAAAATTAACTGCAATATCGCGAATATCATAATCCGTTAGACCCGCATTATGATATCGACCACCTTGGGTAAGAATATCCCAAAAGAAAACACCACGATTAGCAGCAACTACAACATATCCGGGAACAGTGTCAATATTTTGAATGGTGTCTCCCAAAAGTCCGGGAATATTGAGTTCATTCCAAAAACCAGTCTCTGCCAATGATACAAGAAAGTTAACTCCCCCTGCATATATCGAACCGGTATCAGTGACAGTTATAAAATGGGGAGTTGTGAGGAAAACTGATCGATCAATAGGTTCTGTCTGGAATACTTCTCCTATTCTTCCCCAATACGTATAGTTTTCTGTTAAAATAACAATGGAATTATCTAAATTTTTATCTGCCTCGATATTTATAAATATTTGATTTTGCAGTATTCCTTCTAGTTCAGAAAACGATGTTCCTTGATAAGAGGACACATAGATCCGTTCGTTCAAAATGGCAAGAACCAAACCATCAGGAGAAACCACGGTTAACGCAAGAATATCTTCTATCGGATTCTCATTGGCTACCGAGACTTTTATCCAATTTCTACCGGCATTTGACGAGATGTACAATCCTTGATTTGTTGCAGCATAGGCATATTGAGTAAAAACAGGATTCCAACATACCTGACGAATGACAATGTTATCCGTGTCAAAGAATGACTCAACATTTTCTTCATAGGTATCTATATCTTCATCATCCAAATCCATGACATCTTCAAATATCTCAACAATACCTACTTCCTCCAAACGCTCTTCTAATTCTTCATCGGTGATTGAATCCAGTTCTTCGTCGAAATCCAAAATTTCCAGATCATAAAGTTCTTCTTCGCCATATTCAGAGCGATCGAAATCTTTTTCAGTATCAACATCACCATCTTCGTCTTCTTTTTCTTCTTTTACCATTTCTTCAGCTGTTATTTCGTCCCACGCATACGTTTGGCGTGGTTTTAGAACCATCTGCCAAGAGCGGCCTTTATTTTCTGAAAGATAAACACGGGAATTTGATGCGCATAAAATACGCCGGCCTGATATATCGACATCTATCGACACTAGGCTTAAGTCCAAAATACCGGAAGATTTATCTTCCCAAGTTCTTGATAAAAGATCTGAGTTGGAAGCGCGTGTTACGATTGCACCAACTATTAGCCAAAGGATAGTAAAAGCAACTCTTTTCATCACGATATTCACGTTTTTATACGCCAATTCAAATAAAACAACCCTGTTGAAATTATCAAACTCCTTCTATTCGGTCAATCTAACTATTAGTTTCAAGGCAAATTGATCACTATGATTTAATAGTAGGTAATTACTTATTATGGAAACCAAGTTGAGCGTATTTTTTTGAGCCTTTTTCTATCCAAGCCACCACAAAAAAACCAATGAGTCTGTCTGGTTGAAAAAAGCGTTAATTTTCCACTATTTCGCCCAATAGATATTGGCCTATTTTATGTATTACCGTTCTGGAACGGCGCAGGCGATTTTTATATCTTCGAATTAATTGAGATGTAGAGCTATCCAATTCCATAGCATCCGTTGTTTTTATTCCCATTTTCTGAGAAATGTATATCAAACGATCAGATGCCACATTGTCATCTGCAGATGAGCTAAAGTAATAGAGGTCTTTAAAGGTTCGGAAAAATTTATAATTTTGCTCAAGCGTTTTAAAGTCTGATGTAAGACTTGGAATTTTTGAAATCAACATTTCGAATGTCTTCCAAACATCGGACTCTCTCTTACCTAGAAATGCCAAGGCTGCCTGTAGAATTAATTGGACATCTCGCAGTCCACCAGGATTTTCTTTGACGTTTATAGTTTGATCTTTTATCTGATTGTAATCATTCTGCCTATCTTCTATCTCACCTAGAAGGCTTTTAATAAAACGAGCTGGATTTGAAAACAGTTTTCTTTCCAACAGATTGTCAATAAATCTATCAAACGATTGGCTGCCGACAAGCAAACGGGCAGTTAAAAGTTGAGACCATTCGATAAAATCTGTTTCATACTGCTCCTCAAGTCTTGATTCCAGTTGTTTGATTGGAATGACAAATGAGTTAAAAAATTCCGCAAACCGATGCTGCGTCGAGACTCCTTGCCGATTGAGTTCTCGGTTTATCCCATTGATAATAGACGAAGCATAGCGCAGAAAATTCTGATCGGAGTTTTCGCAGATCACAAATAAATCGATATCATTCTCAAAAGCCTCTTCCAAAGCGTATCCTCCGGCACAAAAGATGGCGATCGGTTGATCATCTTCATCCTGTGTCCCAAATTCGAATGGATAAAGATTTTTTGATTCAACTGTCCATTGTGATGCTCTATATAGCCAACGAAAATATCTACGAAAAAAGGAATGATACATATGATAAAAGGATTCCAGGTCATTTAAACGATGCAAGGCTTCCAAGCCACACCGACTGAATCCGAACTGATAGAAAGTGGCCAGGCGTTCGTTAAGTTCTTCCGGAGTCTCAGCATCAGAAAGTTCCGCCCATAATAACTGCCTAACCCTATCCAGATATTTTAAGTCATCGACATGAGTAACAATTTCAGGACGTTTATCAACGACTTTTATAAAAAACCGGCGATAATTGTTCGAGGAGAAGGTCAGGACTTTACACAAAATCACAAACTTTTTCTGATAGATTTCATATTCTTCGTCTTGATAAGTGATACTTTCAATAGTTTTTTGGAGTTCTGAGAGCTGCTGATGTTCAAGTTGTGCTAGAAAACGTGTAACCGTTTCCGGATTGGTAAATATGAGCTTAATCAAAGCATCAACACGTGCAGGATCATTTTTTATCAATTCAAGAAGCCATTGGTTCATTTCATGTGGGTAATCAATTGTATCAGAATGTCGAATGTATTCTCGAAACAATACAGCCATCTGGATCATTGAATCCATATCGAATGCAATCACATCTATCAATCGTCGAAATACATGTAATCTTCGATGAGGAGATATTTGTTCAATTGAATCCACTAGTTGATTGAGATGACGGCCGTTGTTTTCTGCCATTAACGTTAGAACGTCATCCCAATAACGTACACCCCAAAACTGTTTGATTACGGAGAAAAGGTTTCTGATCAGGCTTTTTGTCCACTTAATGTCTAATTCCGGAGGTTTATTTCCTTGGAACAGATCATTGAAAACTGTAATTTTTCGAAGATGTTCGGAGACTTTTTCGATAACGCGTCTAGCAAGAACAGATAGTTGAGACAATTCCTCGTAATAATGCACCATTAAACGAGAGCCTGGTCTGACGGGTCCTAATGCTTTAAACCCCATGGTTTCAGCAACAACATCCAAATTTTCGATAGTAACCGGATCACTCGTATCAAACCGGTCATCGATGGAAATAAGTAACTGGTAAACATGCAGAAACATCTCACAAAAATTTAACGCATCTTGTAGTCTCAGGTAGAGTCCTTTGCTGCCGGGATCACGAATGATCAAGGTATCCAGTGTATCCCGTGAACCATGTTCATGAACTCGGTATATGGCCCTTAACAGGCTAACGGAATTATGTATTATACGAAGGGCATCATTTTTGGGGCTTGTCCATCGAAGATCTATATTCTCTTGAATTCGGCTCTGAACTTCCGCCATCAAGCCGCGTAGATAAGCCTCATGTAAGTATCTGTCTTTGGGATCATAAAAGAATTTGCTGATGATTTCATCTTCTATGCTTTTCATCGTTCGAGTATCACCGAACAAATATTCGCTGGTCATCAACTCTGTTATTAAAACAAAATTGCTGACATCCTTTGCCAGAAACTTTTTGAAATCTGAAACACCCGCCAGGTAGGATCGAGTTGAAACCAGCTCAGCAATATAAAAATGCATTTTGGAAGAGTATTTGAAAAATTCAGCCGCCATCTGCCCTATAACTGCATTCCAAGCAGCTTTGTCGACACCAGGAGAGAAAAAAACGGCGATATCGAGGTCTTCTTGATCCATTATCATTCCGACATTACAAATCGCTATTCCATCCAGTCTTGTATCTTCATTTAGAACGTGAATCAGCATGCTTAAATAGGTGGAAATCAATGTGCGGCGTTGGATTCGTAATCGATAAAGAATTTGCCTATATACTTTGATACGATCAGAATCAGTGCTGAATTCTCGTCGTAATGATTCTATACTGATGAAATGTAGGTGCAGCATCTGTAGGGCAAAATAAGTCCCTATATATCGCTGCATTTCTTCTTTGGATTCTGCCACATTTGCAACAGCAAGCATCTGCCGCTTGTAATTGTGCGATTTTCGCCATAAATGTACCTTTCCAGCCATTCCCTTATCAGCTAAGCGCTGCCGTAATTCTGGGATGTTCTGTTCAACCAGATGTCTGTATTTCTTAAAATGGTTGGAAAGCCTCTCTAATACACCTGAGAGTTCATCATACGACTCTAATACACTTTTACCATCACTTCGAATCATGATATCTCAGACTTTTCTTATCAATTGATTACAATCCCAATCCACCATCGACACATATAACAGATCCCGTGATATAGGATGCTGCATCACTGAGAAGAAAAATGATAGTCTCAGCAACGTCAGATGGTTGCCCAGCACGGCCTGCAGGAATTTTCGTCATCCATTCATCTCGAGCTTTTTCTGGGAGAGTAAGCGTCATTTCAGTTTCAATAAAACCCGGTGCAATAGCATTGACAGTAACATTATAGCGTGCCAGCTCCAAAGCCAGTGTTTTCGTCAACCCTATAACCCCAGCTTTTGATGCCGAATAATTTACTTGGCCGGGATTGCCATAAGCTACAACACTAGACAGATTGACAATCCGACCACTTGACGACTTTCTAATCAAACCTATGCCATGTCTCGACATTAAATATGTGCCCGTCAGATTGACATCAATAACCGACTGCCATTGATCAAGAGTCATCCGCATAAACAGATTATCTCGAGCTATCCCGGCATTGTTCACTAAAGCATCCAAGCCGCCTATATCTGCTTTGACATAACTAAACAGCTCTTTAACCTGGGTTTCATTCGACACATCACACTCTTTTAAATAAATTTTATCTTTATACTGTGCAAGCTGTTCAGCAGCTGATTCGATATCTTTCATGTTCAAATCAATAAAAATAACTTCAGCTCCTTCTTCAAGACAACGTTTTGAAATCGCAAAGCCAATTCCTCTGGCAGCTCCGGTAACCATGATTTTTCGCCCTAAAAGTTTCGACATTGACTAACTCCTTTCATTCAAAGTAAACAAAAAGATATTACAGTAATCAGCATTGTTTTACTAATCAGTTTTTACTTATACAATGTTTTTTTGCTGAGTCAAAGGAATCTTGACAACCATGATTTTCAGTTTTAACGTTAGCCTGCATTTCAGCTTCTGAAGGAAGCGAAAATAAGGAGCAATACATTGGATTATAAAAAAATATTTTTAAACGAAATTCCGGTTGAGGGTCTAGTTTTAGCTTTCTCTCTTCCAGCTTCTGAATTTGGTTTTCAAATAGAGAATTGTGATTTAACAGACGAAGTGTCTTTCAAAGGTTCTATTCACCGGTTTGGCGAACGTTTCATTCTCTCCGGACGCATAGAAAGCTATTGGGCTTTTCAATGCGATAGGTGTTTAAAACTTTTTAAATGCCCTATGGAAACTCCTGTTTTAATGCATTATGTTGAACAAAAAGATTATAGTCGAGCAGTATCTCAAGCTTTTCAAGACTCGAATGAGGAACCAGAAGAAATAGTGAAAGATGCTATCAACTTGCTTGACGCGCTTAAAGAACAGTTAATTTTACATCTTCCGATGAAAATGTTATGTTCAGATTCGTGCAAAGGACTCTGCTCACAATGCGGACAAGATCTGAACAAGGGTGATTGCGAGTGTCCGCCACCTGTAACAGATTTTCGGTTTTCAAAATTAAAAGACCTTTTGGAAAAGTGAGGATTATCAAGTGCCGGTACCAAAAAGACGAAAAACACATTCAAAAGTAAAAATGCAGCGGGCCAATAAGAATATCGCCGTCACCAATCGTTCGACCTGCTCAAACTGCCATGAGCCCAAACTTCCGCATAGAGTCTGCCCGAATTGTGGATATTATAAATCAAAGCAGATTCTTGAAATCAAAGAGGAATAACTGATCTGCTCATTGAGTGCAGCTAGTGGAAATTATTTTTGACACCCTTGGAGCTGAGCAAGGAATCGATAGTGTAATCGAAGCAGGTTGCCACCTGGCTGTCTATAACAACATAAAGATATGTTTTGTTGGTGATGAAAATCAGATCAATTCACGCCTGAATTCTTGTGGATTATTATCACATACCGCTATTCGTGTCATTAATTCAACATCTTATATTTCAATGGATGAGACACCAAGCGATGCAATTGCATCTAAACAGAATGCCTCCATTTGCGTTGCAATGCGACAAGCAAACATCTCCTCACTCTCTGCCGTAATCAGCCCTGGTCACTCAGGCGCTACCGTTCTTGCCGCCAAAGAAAATTGGGGATTACTGCCTAAGATTTCAAGAGCCTGTCTATGCCAAATTCTACCTGCAGCAAATAACAAACATTTCCTTATTTCAGATGTCGGAGCTTCCATCAATACATCTCCAGACGCTCTGTTAGGATTTGCTATTATGACAGTTGCTGCAGCAAAAAATCTTCTGAATATTTCCCAGCCACGCATTGGTCTTTTAAATATTGGAACAGAAACTTTTAAAGGTGATCAAAGACTCTTAGAAACTCACAAGCTTATCAAAAACCATTTTCCCGAATTTATCGGCAACATCGAAGGCCACCAAATATGGAATGGTGATAGCGAGTGTGTGATAACAGATGGCCTTACAGGAAATATTCTGTTGAAATCTGTTGAAGGGTTTTCATCTTTGTTGATTCAGAAAGCGTGTTCCAACCTTCCACCAGAGACTTGTGACAAATTCAAACAATTTACTCAACAAATATTGACGTCGGAATATCACGGCGCTGTTCTGTTGGGAGTTAATGGCCTTTGCATTGTCTGCCATGGAAAAGCATCTTCAGAAGATATGATCAGTGCAGGCAAGCTGGCAATAAAGTGTCAACAAAATAATTTAATTGATACTCTCGCTCAATTTCTCGTAGACTCCAGACCTAGAACAAGTAATTCGACAATATAAGGAGGCTTTTCATGAAGACGGCAATACTATTTCCAGGTCAAGGCTCACAAATAGCTGGTATGGGAAGGGATGTTTTTGATCAATATGATTCCGCTAAAGAAATCTATCTCCGTGCTGACGATGCTCTTGGCCAACCATTATCATCACTTTGCTTCAATGGACCCCAAGAAGAGCTGAATTTGACGGCAAATACACAACCGGCTTTATTGGCAACTTCGGCTGCTATTGCTTCTGTTGTTAGAAATCTAGTCCCTATTGATATCACTTGCCTGGCAGGTCACAGTTTAGGTGAGTACACTGCATTATGGTTCGCCGAAGCTTTTGAACTTCCTGCCGTATTAAGACTCGTCCAACTTCGAGGTGAATCCATGCAAGCGGCTACGCCCAGTGGAGTTGGCGCTATGGCGGCAGTTCTGGGGCTGGACAATACGTCTGTTGAACAAGTCTGCCAACAGGCTGCGCAAGGCGAAGCGCTCGCTGCAGCAAATTTTAATGCAGATGGACAGACCGTGATCTCCGGTCACAAATCAGCAGTTGAACGTGCAATTACTCTAGCAAAAGAAAAAGGCGCTAAAAGAAGCCTATTACTCCCCGTCAGCGCTCCATTTCACTCCCCCCTAATGGCGCCGGCCGCTAAAATTATGGCTGACGCCCTGAAAAATACCGACATCAAATCATTGAAATATCCTGTGATATGCAATGTCATAGCCTCACCTATGGATAACTCACCTGAAAAAGTTCGCGCAGCATTAGTTGAACAAATAACAGCGCCGGTTCAGTGGACGTCATCTGTCCGGCAAATGGTGGATTTGGGTGTTGAGCTGTTTTTAGAAATTGGGCCGGGCAACGTGCTGACTAATCTTGTAAAACGGATAGCGCCGGACATCAAACGATTTACAATTTCAAATGTTGCTGATATAAAGAATTTCATTGATTTTTATTCGCTTGAAAATTAAACTGCTTACAGCTTGCGCGGAAAAATTTTAGGAGAAGCAAAAAATGACGGTAGAAGAAAGAGTTTATAAAGTCGTAGCAGATCAACTCGGTGTCGAGATAGCAGAAGTGACTCCTGAAGCATCATTTACTGATGATTTGGGGGCAGATTCCTTGGACCAAGTTGAACTTGTTATGGCCTTGGAAGAAGAATTCGACATTACCATTCCAGACGAAGATGCCGAAAAAATGAATGTGGTAAAGGAAGCTATTAACTATATTAAAGAAATACTGAAACAATAATAAGAATATAACTTTACACCTTTTAAAGCTTTTTATAGTTCTTTGCTTTCACTTGCATATCCACCCGGCATCTATCTTATTCAAGGATAAGTGCCGGGTTTATCTATACCTATGAAACAAATAACCTTTCTCACACTTTCACCCGAACAAACCCGATTGGTTGGTGAGCGATGCAGCTATTTTCTTCAGGAAGGAGATTGTATTCCACTTATTGGGGAACTTGGTAGTGGGAAAACCTGTTTTGCTCAAGGTGTCGCTAAGGGTTTGGGTGTTCCAGCCCATATTCCCGTCAACAGCCCTTCATTCACACTTGTCAATCATTATGAAGCACGTATTCCTCTTTATCACATTGACTTATATCGATTGGAATCAGAACAAGAGCTGGACGATCTTGAAATCAACGATATTATTTTTGATGATGGAATCACGTTGATTGAATGGCCACAATTAATCATGCCCAAATTGCTCTTTATACCACTCACTGTAGAGTTTTACTGGGATATGACGGCTGAAACGACTCGATTATTGACGTTTTCAAGTAGGGAAAAACGATTTCACAACTTTTTTGCTGAGCTGCCATGACCAAGATATTAGGAATTGAAACATCCTGTGACGACACCAGTGCCGCTATTGTTGAAAATGGATCTGTTATCCTGTCAAACGTTGTAGCCGGTCAAGAACAATATCACCAAAAATTTGGTGGCGTTGTGCCGGAGATTGCTGCTAGGAAACATTTAGAGCACATACTTCCAACAATTCAATTGTGTTTGGATAATGCCAAGCTATCTATGTCCGATATAGATGCAATCGCCGTAACCCATAGACCAGGCCTTGTCGGCTCACTGGTGGTCGGTCTTACCGTTGCAAAAAGCTTAGCCTATCTTTATCGAAAACCTCTTATAGGCATTCATCATATCGAGGCTCATGCTTATTCAGCATGCCTCAACGGCTTGCCCTATGGAATTCCTCAAATCGCGCTGGTCGCGTCTGGCGGCCACACATCGCTGCTAAGATTTATAAATGAAGACTCAATGCAGCTTATCGGGCAAACCATAGATGATGCTGCGGGAGAAGCCTTTGATAAAGTAGCTAAAATGCTTGGCTTTGGGTACCCCGGCGGGCCAATTATCGATAAACTCGCTCAGGAAAATCCTGACCATGGTATCCATTTCCCCCGCCCTATGATTGATTCGGAAACTTTTGTTTTCAGCTTTTCAGGTCTAAAAACTGCGGTTATGTACTATGCTAAAAACAATCCACATACCCCTGCTGAGGACATAGCCGCAGGATTTCAACAAGCGGTAGTCGATGTACTCATCAATAAAACAATCAAAGCTGCCCAACACTTTAAGCTGAATACAATTTCAGTTGTCGGAGGAGTCGCTGCCAATCGAGAATTGCGTGCTCAGTTTAACGAAATCTGTAACAAATATGGCTATGACCTGACTATTCCACCTCCACTGCTTTGCACAGATAATGCAGCTATGGTTGCTGGACTTGGTTATCAAAAATATATAAGAAAAAAAGAAAATTCCCTAGATCTAGCTGCTTTTTCTCATTCAGGATTACAGCTAATTCAAATTTAAAAATTAACAGGGATAAAACTTATCTTTTGTCTTATTATCACGATTAAAATCAACATGTTATAATGTTTCGCAGATAATTGCGCTCTGTTTTAAAATTTACCAATATTAGGTTGGTCACATCTCTGTCTTTTCCCTCGTCTAAAACAGTTATATAAAGTTATTTCCTTTGTAATCAATAGGTTATATTCACCGTATTTAGGTTGGCACAACGTTTGCCTTTACGAATGGTGTTCGTGGAGGTTAGCTTATGAAAAGAGCGCTAAAAATAGAATTAATTCTTTTAACAATTCTAACAGCATTGTTTTTATCGTTTATGAGCATGCGAAAAACTATTGATCTGAACAAAGCAACACGTGCTGAGCTGATTTCAATTCCTGGTATTGGACCATCACTTGCCTCACGAATCATTCTTGAAAGAACACGACGAGGTGGATTTCGGTCGATGGAAGATTTGTTGAAAATCTCAGGGATTGGTCGGAATACATTCAAGACATTAGAGAAATTCCTTTATGTAACAAACAGTGATGACACCAGATACGGTGAAGACAACAAGAAAACGTCTGGTGCATGCTGTTATCAACTCAAAACAGAATTTATGGAGGATATAACATGATTAATTCTGTCACACTTATCGGACGACTTGGGCAAGACCCGGAACTTCGCACAACTGAAAATGGTATGAGCATTGCCAATTTCAGTCTTGCACACAACGAGATACGATTGGTCAACGGCAATCGTGAAACGGTTCCACATTGGTTCAGATGCGTGGCTTTCGGTTCATTGGCTCAATTATGTGTTGAGTACCTTCGCAAGGGGAGCCGAGTTGGAGTATCCGGCAGTTTGAAACAACGTAGTTGGGAAACAGATGAAGGAACAAAACGAAATTCCGTTGAAATTCTTGTAAAAGATATTGAATTCCTTTCAACAAATCCTAATCGAGAAACAAACGAAGAACAAAGCGAATAACTTATTTTGAACTCCGTGAAGCTCCCGACAACCCATCACTCTCCTCATCTTTCGGGAGCTTCCACTTTCGATTATCCTGGCGTGCGCGCTCGAAATGTACAAAAACGCTTGATTAGTTTAAACGTATTAGGTTAGCCAAATTTACTATCAGTTTCTTTCGACCTACCCGATCAAAATCAATGGTTATTCTGGCGTTTGGTCCGTTTCCAGAACAATCAAGAACAGTACCGGAACCAAGCGATGGATGACGAACTCGTTCCCCCCGGTTGTACAAATTTGATGAACCTGTACCACTTAGCCTTTTCACAAATGGAGTTTTGCTGACACGGGGAATTTTCGTTTTGAAGTCCGCGGGAATTTCTTCCAGAAATCGCGATGGTGTCTGGCGACGAATTTTGCCATAAAGAGCTCTTTGTGCCGCACTGAATAGATATAGCTTCTCTTTGGCACGGGTCATACCGACATAAAGCAGCCGCCTCTCTTCCTCAAGTTCTGCAGGATCAGTATCTTCTTCATCACGTATCAACGGGAACAAATCCTCTTCCAAACCGGAAATAAACACGATGGGATATTCAAGGCCTTTTGCGCTATGTAATGTCATCAATTGTACATGATCTTTTTCTAATGACTTTGTATCTTCATCATCGCTATATAAGGATAAAAAATCTGCGAAACCGGCCAATTTGCCATCACTTCTAAATATGTAATCAGCAACTGTATTTTTAAATCCTTCTATTATTTCTTTTGAAGCCATGGCTTCTGATGACATGTCCTGGTCAAATTGAGCAGAATAAGATGATTCTTTTAAAAGATAATCAACAAAATCAGCAGCATTATACCTTGTTCCATAATCAATCAGCTTTTCAATTAGCTCCTTAAAGCCTGCTAAAAGTTGAATCTTTGCATTACTCAACAACTTCTGTTTGATTACATGATCAATAGCTGAATAGAGACTACATTCCATCTCTAAAGCAGTTTTTTCAAGCAGATCTATCGTTATTTTACCGATTCCCCGACGCGGCACATTCAAAATCCGGCGGCAAGCTCCTGAGTCTTCAGGATTCAACACCAATCTTATGTAAGCAAGCAGATCTTTTACTTCTTTTCTACTAAAAAAGCTGGTATTACCAACCAATTTATATGGGATTTGGTTCTTTCTGAATACTTCTTCCAGAATTCTTGCCTGCATGTTTATACGAAAGAAAACGGCAAAATCATTATATGAAGTCGGTTTCTCTGTTGTCGTTTGCTTGATTAGATTACATATAGCTTCCGCTTCTGCCCTGTCATCCGGCCAGATACCACACGTGATTAACTCCCCCTTCTGTTGATCTGTCCATAAAACCTTAGGGTTTCTAATCTTGTTATGTGTTAACAAAGCAGAAGCTGCAGATAATATTGTCTGCGTAGAACGGTAGTTTTGCTCAAGTTTGATAATTTTGGTACCAGGAAAATCATTGGGAAAATTTAAAATATTCGATATTTCCGCACCGCGCCACCGATAAATAGACTGATCATCATCTCCAACCGCCATGATATTGCAGTATCGGCTACCCAACAAACGTACAAATTCATATTGAGCATTATTAGTATCCTGGTATTCATCGATTAAAATATATCTGAATTTGTTTTGATATTTTTCAAGAACCTCTGGTTCTTCGTCAAAAAGCCGGACAGTTCTAACGATTAAATCGTCAAAATCCAAGGATTGATCAGCGCTAAGACCTCTTTGATATATTCGAAAAATGTCGGACAGACCTTGATAAAAGGGGTTTTGACCATCTTTTTCCAGGATCGATTCAGGGGTTTCAAATTTGTTTTTGGCTTGGCTGATCAAAGATATAAGTATTTTTGTTGAAAACACATCTGAATTATATCCGGACGCCTTAACCGCCCTTTTTATTCGAGATATCTGCTCAGATTCGTCAACAATTGAAAAGTTAGCATGAATTTGAAGTTTTCTGTGTTCAATACGAAGGATTCGCGCGCAAATTGAATGGAATGTGCCGATGGTTAACCGACTTGGTTCAATAATATCCGGCATAGCGGCAATTCTTTCCCTCATCTCATTTGCCGCTTTGTTTGTAAACGTGATAGCTAGTATTTGCCATTCAGGAATTCGTAAAACGGTGACTAAACTATGAATTCGGTTAACGATTATCCGAGTTTTGCCGCTTCCCGCTCCCGCAAGAACCAGAACAGGCCCCTCCGAATGTTGAACAGCCATTTCCTGTTGCCGATTGAGTTTCATCCTAAAACCGTTATCTTTTTCGATATTATTCTATATATGCCTGCCCAAACATGTCTTTAAGCATTTCCAAATTCTTTTGTTCATCTTCAACTTGTAAGGCTTCATGTTCTTCTGCAAGCCCCACAATCAAAACGGTGACATTGTCTGGAGCGCCACGTTCAAGAGTTGTATCAATAAAACCCTTCACCGCTTCTTGAAGGTCATTTTCATACATACTCAACTCTTCTAAAATTTCCCAATCCTCCATCACACCAGTCAATCCATCGGTACAGAGAAGGAAAATATCGTCTTCATGAACCGGGACAATATACGTATCCACCTCGATATCATCGCTCCCTCCAAGAGCTCTGGTAATTACATTTTTCAGCGATGAAAACTCAGCTTCCTTCATAGATATCTGATGATTGTCAATTAATTCCTGAATTTGACTGTGGTCTTTTGTAAGTTGTCGAATGATGCCATTAGATATTTTGTATATTCTGGAATCCCCAACATGGCAGATAATTCCATATCCGTTAACAATTTTAATCATGTCAATTGTTGTGCCCATTCCTAGCAATTCAGGGCGGTTTTCTGCCATTTGAAATACCTGGTTATTTGCATAAATCACTGCCAAACGACAAAGTTCTCTCTCAATCATAATAATTTCTTCTAACGTCTGGGTCTCATAATCCAGTTTAACTTGATTGTTTAAAAAACTGATAATCGATTGAATCGCTAAATGGCAGGCAAGATCGCCTGCACGGTGCCCTCCCATACCATCTGCTACAATAAAAATAGATGAATTTTTATCAATATAAAAAGCATCCTGGTTAACTGACCGTTTACATCCAACATCTGTTTGTCCAAACGCTTCCATTACATCTCCAATCTACTCATTACTTTCAAATCATAGAGTATCAGACTCCCTTAAATCTATATTTTTTAGTTTTTTATTTAATGTTTGTCTAGTAATACCCAATTTTTTTGCGGATTGTGTGACATTGCCGTCGCAAGAGTCCAGCATTTTTCGTATCAATTCCAACTGGTATTTTTCAGTCGCCTCAGCTAGCGAAATATCTGGGTACTCAACAGTTGATTTTACCCATTTTTTTAAATCCAACACATCTATAGTTCCATTTGTATCAACAAAATTTGCTGCAGCTTCAATGAGGTTTTGTAATTCGCGAACATTTCCAGACCAATATCTCGAAGCTAACCATTTTATAGCATTATGAGTAAAACTCACATTTTCTAAACCAATTTTTTTTAAGGCGCTCTCTAAAAAAAACGCTGCCAGCACTGGAATATCCTCTAATCGTTCTCGTAACGGTGGAGCATGTAAGTGTAAAACTACCAGCCTATAAAATAAATCACTTCTAAAATGACCGTTTCTAACCTCTTCATCAAGATTTTTGTGGGTAGCCGATATAATCCTGACATCAATAGAAAGATCTATTTCACTGCCCAAAGGCCTGATTTTTCTTTCCTGTAGTACTCGAAGCAATTTCGCTTGGACCGATATTGGAAGATCTGCTATCTCGTCCAAAAAGACAGTTCCACCATGTGCCAATTCAAAAACACCTTTACGAGTTTCAACAGCGCCCGTATAAGCTCCGCGTTTATGTCCAAACAACTCACTCTCAATCAAAGTGTCAGGAGTCGTTGAACAGTTAAAAGGAACAAAAGGACGATCTTTTCTTGAACAACAATAATGGATCGCCTCAGCAATTAACTCTTTTCCAGTACCTGTTTCACCAGATATATGAACTGTTGTGGGGCTATTCGCTATGCGTCTAATTTTATTTCTAAGTTCTTGTATTTGTAGTGACTTCCCTATCAACTTGTCTGCATGATCTGTTGCAGGCAAGAAAATATTTTCTGTTCGGTAAGCCTGATCCACCAATACCTGTCGCATGATCGCAATTGGTTTGATTAAAAAATTGAATAGTTTCTCTTTCTCCAGTATCCCGTTATTAGCATCGATGTTTAACAGCAAATACCCTTCCTGTCGCAGAAGTGCAGGGAAACCGATACCAATCCAGGAGTTAGCAACAATTATCTTCTTTCGTTTGATTCGATCTGTTCTTTCGATTTCGCGCACTACCGCTCTCTGTTCCTTTAACCTCGGCTTGTCTCCCCAACCATTAACCCATTCTACTTTGCTCTCTCGATTGAGCAAAAAAATCCCTGACTCAATCCCAAAATTAGTAGAAAAAAATGCCTGAACGGCGCCCAGATACTGTTCATAAGTTTCAGCGCTTAACAGACTGGCTGCAAATAAACTATATTGCCTTTTATCACATTCCAAAAAACTGTTTTGTTGTTGGGTTATAAGCGGTTTCAAAACTGCACATCTTTTCTGATCGCCAATTGTCTGGGCGAGCCACAGTGCCTGTTCAAATTTTTCATGATCCTGTTTATCAGAATCGATAAATTCTTGAGCTAAAAGATCGGATACAAGTTGGCTTTGCCTTATAAAAGCAGCTTTTGAATACGTAATTTCAAAGATTTCTGATTCATGGAAACTCGATCTATACACCTGATAGTTACGCACTAGTATATTTTTTATGGTTTTTTGAAGATCAGCGCACTGGTCGGGGAACACATCAGTCAGATCATTTAATGTATAATAGATTCTCAAAACGAACTCTGATGGAAAGCGCATCAATTGAATTGAAAGCTCATTGAGATATGAGGCTGCATGTTCGGAAAGATTTAATCTGGTTGCTAAAACAAGGCCGCCGTATAAAGCCACCGCAAAATTATAACGCCCAAAATCATCAGGAAAATTGTTTAGAATTTTATAAATGAGATTACCGGCCTCTTTCAGGTTTCCGGACTCTAGCGCCCCTTCAAGAACATAAAGATTTAATTTACCACGTAAATACTCCCGTTTACCTTTCTGGATTAAGCGCTCAACCAACCGCAGACAATTATGTTCTCGAATCGTATTACCTTGAATTCCATGAAGACGAGCAACATCCATCATAATACGTGCAGCAAGAGACCGATTGATGTGCTTTTCAATTTTAATCAAGGCTTTCTGAAAATATTGGAGCGCTTTGTCCGAATCGCCTTTCAACAGAAAATGCCTTCCTCTCAACCATAAAAATTCTGCCTCGAAAGTATTGTTTGGCGATTCTTTCTGATGAAAGGTATCCAATAAAGTTTCAGCAGCCGCCCCACATCCGGATTCTTGGTAACATTCAATAATATGAACCAGCAAATCATGAATACTGTTTGAGTCGACATTCCGTTTCATTAGTTGTTGTAGCTGTTCTACACCAAAGAAGTTAATATCTTTTTGAATACAAATACGTATCTTTAAAATCTCAGCTTGCTTTTTTATATCCGTCAAGATGTCCTTATCGTTCAAAAGGCTATCTATTAGAAATTGTGCTTCAAATAAGTCACCCTTTAAAAATTCATATTCCGCTTTTCTTAGGCTGATCGATTTTGGGAACTCTTCAGGCCATTTTTCTCTGCAGAGTGCAAAAATGGAATCAGCCAGGGTGTCATCCACCAGTTGGAAACTCAGCTTCAAAGCATCGGAGACAAGTATAAGTGCAGCAGGAGCGTCTGCTTTCAGTGCAGCCCAAAGCTTTTGGAAAAGGATCGTTGTAGATAATTTTTGAGAAGGAGTATTTTGTATTGCGTGCCAAAGATTGTTGTAAATAAGAATTTTCTTGGAGTCGGAAATGCCTATTTCAATATTCTCTAGATCACTGTTATCTACAAACCGGTAAAAACCAGCGGCTTGACCAGGCGCTAATACTCCTTGATTACGTAAGCGTCCGATCTGATTGATGACACCTCTACGAGGTTTTCGGATAGCTTTTGCCAGCCAGCTTACATCGAAGGGCTGGATCATCAATGCAGCAGTTTCAAGGATCTCTGTTTGAAAATCTGTAGTTACAACCTCTTTCATTTGATCGGAAAGGGTCTAATTAACCAGATTTAGATATCAGGATATTATACAATTCATCATAGAGTTGTTGAAAATCTTTGAATTTTCTATAGACGGATGCAAAGCGAACATATGCGATTTCATCCATAGATTTTATTCGTTCAATCACATATTCACCAATTTGCTCCGTCGATATTTCTCTATCAACTTGTGTGTGTAACAACTGTTCAACATCATCCACCAGGCGCTCAATATCTACTTGTTTGACCGGACGTTTTTCAAAAGCCTTATTCAAACCCCTCAGAAGCTTACTTCTATCAAATCGTTCGCGTCGTCCATCTTTTTTTATGACCATGTAATGCAGCTCTTCGATTTGCTCATAGGAAGTAAATCGCCTGTGACATTTTTGGCATTCTCGCCGTCGTCGGATAGTTTCGCCATCTTTTGATGGTCTAGAATCCACAACCTTGTCTTCATAATTACCACAAAATGGACATTTCATCGTCTTTCACCTCTATTTATTTTATCTGTATTTTTAGAGGAAAAAGGCGTAATACGATATTCGCCTGTTCCATCATTTCTTGTGACAGTTCATCTTGATAGCCTTCGGAGTACACTACTGCTTCCATCCCGGCATTAATAATCATTTTTGTGCAGACAATGCATGGCATTGTCGTACAGTAGATTGTACCACCTTTGATTGACAGGCCATGAACAGCTGCTTGAATAATAGCATTTTGTTCAGCGTGCAAACCTCTGCAAAGTTCATGGCGTTGACCACTTGGAACACGTAATTTTTCACGGAGACAACCACCCTGCTCACTGCAATGCTTGATTCCTGAAGGCACTCCATTATAGCCGGTTGCCAATATCTGATTCTGTTTGACGATAACAGCTCCTACTTTTCTTCTTAAACACGTAGATCGTCTGCTAATCAAATAGGCAATCTCCATAAAATACTCATCCCACGTGGGGCGTTCATTCACTACTTTTCATCCCTTCCCGATTCAACCTTGAGATTCAATAAGTGAAATTTTATCAATTCTTTTACTGTGACGTCCACCTTCAAACCGGGTGGATATAAAAACTTCCGTTATTCTTATAGCTATATCAGAACCGATTACACGGCTACCCATTGTCAACACATTGGCATCGTTGTGTGCTCTGGCCATTTCTGCTGAAAAAGGTTCTGTTACAGTGACTGCTCGAATACCTGAGATTTTATTCGCTGAAATAGCCATACCTAAGCCGGTACCACAAATTAAAATTCCATAGTCTGCCGAACCATTTAAAACAGCAATTGCGACTTTTTGGGCAAAATCAGGATAATCGACTGAATCTGTCGAGTGTGTGCCTTGGTCCAGCACCTCGATATTTTTCGAAGTTAAATAGCGCACAATCGCTGGTTTTAAAGTATAACCTGCATGATCACAGCCAATTGCAATTCTCATAATCCATTCCTCTCAATGTCTTCAGATATAGATCGTAACACATGCGTAGCATTAATCAAATCCTGCTTCATCTGGTCAATTAGTTCCTCTTTAGAATCAAAGACAATTTCATTTCTCAACCATTTGACAATATCCACCGTGATAACCTGGTCATAAAGTGAGCCAACCGGCTCCATTATATGGGTTTCTAAAAAAAATGTTTCACCTTTAAATGTCGGCGCTTTTCCAAAATAAGATATAGATGGAATCCACTTATTCATACATTTTGTTTTAGATGCATAAACACCCGACGGAGGTAAAACTCGATTAGGTAATTTAAGGTTAGCCGTTGCCATTCCCAATAAAGAACCTCTTCCAGAACCCCGTACAACCGGGCCGGTAAAAAGCAGGCCATGACCCAAAAGTTTTCTGGCTTGTTCAATATCTCCACTAAAAATCATCTGACGGATACGCGTACTGGAAACCGGCGCCCCATCAAATTCATATTGTCTTTCAATATCAACATCTATTCCTATTCGTTCAGCCATGTTTTTTAGCATATACGGCGTTCCTTTTCGGTCTTTTCCAAATAAATGATCTTCACCAACAATGATATATGCCGCTTTGAATTGGTTTACCAGAATAGATTCAAAGAAAAGCTCCGGTGAAAGTTCTGCCATTTCGTCCGTAAAATTCAATTGAACAAGGTAATCGATTCCTCTACCTTTCAGCAATTGTTCCATTTCAGCTTGGCAGGTAATCCGTAAGAATTTTTTCTCTCGAAAAAAATACTCCATAGGATGTGGATCGAATGTGACCATGACACTTGTCAGATTTTTCTCTTCGGCTTTTCGAACAAGACGCTCAATTAATTTCTGATGCCCCAGGTGAACTCCATCAAAATTACCAACAGTAATGGCTGTTTTCTGTTTAAATAAAGGAATTTCGGATTGTACCTGCATAAACTGGACCTCTCCTGATAAATCGTAGGAAATCCTATCCGGCGCATCGTGCTCTGTCAATCAACTATTTACTGATCTATTTAATTTATAACCTTTTTTATTACTTTTTCGATAAATTCAAAGAGATTTTTGTAAATAAAAGAATATACTGGACTCATTCCAGGTTGATGGTGAGGCGCTCAAACTATGCGTTCATCATTATCATCACTTAATTAGTTGCTAGAACAAGCTTTTTATTCTTTGGAAACTACCATCTCACACGAAATCTAAAATACGGTTAAAAGTAACTAATGTAATCAGGTCTAAATATTAAAAGAAATTTGACGAGACTTTGGCATACCGTTTATCCTGTGGTATTGGATTTGGAGGTATCAGAGATGAAGGGAAAACTCATTGTAATAGCTTTTTTAATTTTATGTGTCGTCTTTACATCTGGAATGTCCAAATATGAGAAAGATGAAATCGCTATTCCAGACGAAAAGTTTTCAGTAGAAATCATGGATATAGATGGTGTTGTCACTAATGGTGTCAACGTAACTTTTAATGATACGACATTCATATCTGCCCAAAGAGGCTCGACAGATGTCTATATTCCCTTCCGTAAGATCTCCAAAATAGAGCTTAAGGATAATGAAAACGTGATCACCAACAAATTAGAAAATATTGAGATGTTTATTTCCTTGAAAGAGGGAACTGTGTTTACGTCTCATGGAATGTCTCATCACGCGATCACCGGCGAATCCGATTTTGGTCGTTTCCGTATCCGTTTGGACCGAATCAGGAAAATAACTTTTCTTGAAACTCAGTCCAGCGAGTCTGATTAGCGGAATAATTTACTCTAAATAAAATCCAAAATAGTGGAAATAACCGTATTTATTTCCATCTGAGTCAACTCTGGGAAAATGGGAATAGCAAGAGAATGCGCAGCTAGATATTCTGCATGCGGGAAGTCGCCTGGCTCATGTCCCAAAGATTTAAAACAAGGTTGGTAGGGAAGCGGAATAGGATAGTAAATCATCGATCCTATTCGGCTTTTCTTCAGCCATTCTTGTAGTTCATCTCGTTTTTCAACCACGATGACGAACTGATTGAAAACAGAAAATGCTTGAGAAGATATTTTTTGGATACCAAGGTTTGAGTTTTTAAAAGCTTCAGAATAACAGACAGCATTTTCTCGACGTTTTTGCGTCCATCGATCCAAATAACGGAGTTTCACTAACAATGCCGCTGCTTGTACAGTGTCCAACCTGGAATTATAACCAACTATTCTATGCTCATACGTTTTCAATGCCCCATGTGCTCTAAGCTCACGACTTTTCAAAGCGACATCTGGATCATCGGTTACGATCATACCACCATCGCCTAATCCTCCCAGATTCTTCGATGGATAAAAACTCAAACATGCCGCATGGCTTTTATAACCTATAGGCTTATTGTTCCATTTTGCGCCTAAAGCCTGAGCAGCGTCTTCCACGATAGGTATAGAACCAGCAACTTCACGTAAAGATTCCATATCTGCCATCTGGCCAAACAGGTGCACGGGGAGAATTGCTTTGGTTCGAGGTGAAATCAAATCAGATATCTGATTGACATCGATATTGAAGGTGGTCGGATCAATATCGGCAAATATCGGTTTTGCCCCTATATGCCAAATCGACCCTGCAGTAGAATAAAACGAATATGCCGTAGTTATGACTTCATCACCGGGCTGTACGCCTACAGCTCTTAAAGCTATTGTAATCGCGTCACTCCCCGAAGCACAGCCAATCCCATGCTGAGTAGAACAATACTTAGCTATTTCAGACTCTAATTCCATTACTTCCGGACCCATAACAAACTTCGACGAATCTACAACAGCCTCGATTGCCTGAATAATTTCAGAACGGATCATCTTCATCTGACGATTTAAATCTAACATGGGTATATCCATAATTATTCTCCCCCCCTAAGAACTGAAACAGCGACAGCATAATTCAAGATTTTTTCGATCGCAACACTTAATACAAAGACTCGTTTTTCAAGTTGGACGAGGTTGCTTCCAAATTTTTTCGTTATATATTTCCCTTGGAGGGTCTAATGAAAACCAAACCCGATCTTCTTTTGCATATCTGTTGTGCTCCTTGTAGCACACATGTCATCGATGTCTTATCAGATACATTTCAAATTCATGCGTTTTTCTTTAATCCCAATATATATCCTCCGGAAGAATATTACTTTAGGTTACAGGAAACACGTGTTTATATAGAAAAACTTGGCCTTCCTTTCTTGGCGCCGGCATACTCACGCAAAGAATGGCTATCCACCGTTCAAGAATATGCGAATGAAGCAGAAGGTGGAAAAAGGTGTGAAAAGTGTTTTGCATTTAGGTTGCTGGAAACAGCCAAAACAGCAGTTTCTTTGAATATGCATTATTTTACGACAACATTGACAATTGGGCCGAACAAACCCGCATCGGTAATTTTTCCATTAGCCAAAAAAATCGCTCTAGAATTTGGCTTGACCTTTGTTCCTCAAGATTTCAAAAAGCAAAATGGATTTAAAAAATCTTGTGAATTATCCAAAAGCCTGGGTATGTATCGCCAGAACTACTGTGGCTGTGAATATTCTCTTCGTGATAGAAATAGAAGAATCAGGTTGCCGAAACAGGCATATCATCAAACACGATCCAAGGAACCGTATAGCGCCCAAAAAGCGTATCTTCCGAATAAACCTCCGAAGACATTTCCTTAAGATTGTTCAACAGGACGTCGTAAACATTACCTGCAACCATGACGTCTTTTACTCTGCCGACAATTTCACCATTTTCTACTTTGTATCCAAGGGCAACGCTCATGGAAAACTCACCATTCAGGTTGTTCCCTTGTCCGGCCCCCATCAAATCATCCACTATGATACCATCTTTAATATCGGCGATCAGTTTATCCCTGGGAACAGTTCCAGGATTCAACACAAAATTCGATGGCCAAGGACTTGGCTGAGCATCGATACTGAACCCAGTATAGAGAGAACTCTTTTTGAACCCATTACCCGTTGATTCTTTCCCTGCCTTGTATGCAGTTTGTAGATCATAAAGAAAACCCTTTAAAATCCCATTATCAATCAATGGTTTTCGATATGTTGGAAAGCCCTCATCATCCACGGGGCATGACCCTGGAAGACCAGAAATAGTGGGGTCATCTGCAAGAACAATTCGATTATCAGCAATTTTTTCCCCTAACTTTTTAGAAATTATCGATAGGTTTCGACTTGCCAGCTCACCGTTTAACCCATAGAAAAGTGGAACAAACAGACCGCGAAAAGCCAGACTCGTAAACATAACCGTCATTTTTTTCGTTTGAACAGGTTGAACCTTATGACAATTTTTAAATCGCCAGACAGCCATTTCCGCCATCTCTCGTGGAGCGTTAGATAAATGTGTCGTTGTTCTGGTGTCCTCCAGTTCCGCTCGATCAGACGGCAACATTAAAAGCACATTCAAAAAGGATTGATGGATCGTTTTTTCAAAGCTGACATTTCCGCCATCTGAATTCATTATTGAAACCTTGTGAATTTCTCTTGATACTTCTGCCTCGATGTTCACATCCGGGAACTCTCTCTTGACAATGTCAATCATCTCCTCACCCGTATGAATCAGCTTAGGCAAAGATAAAGACTCAACTTTAGGATCAAAAAAATCTCCTCTACCAAAGTTATGAGACAGTACCGGGAAAGACATATCTGATGGAGGGCCAAATGAAGCTGAATCCACTGCGCGCTGAACCAGCCCTTCAACTTCATCAGGATGAGTGGTTGAAGAAAAACCAAGGCGTCCATTAACAATGACTCTCAAGCCAGTCGATATGGACTGTTCACCTTCCAGTGCACTCAACTTGCCTCCAATAAAACAAGCCGGCGACGCATCTTTTTCAATGCGATACACTTCAGCTTTCTGTGCATGTTTTCTTGCCAGTTCAATGATTCTTTCCATTTTAACGACCTCCGATTAGAACATTTTGAATGCGGATATGCGGGCTTCCCATCGACACGCTCAACGGATATTGCATTCTAGCTCCAACACTCTTGCCACATCCTCCCGAGCTTGATCTATGCAAATCATCACCGACCATATCTATATTTTTCAATGTTTCGAAAACATTACCGGAAAGCGTCAAATCTCTGATCCAGCCTCCCAGTTTGCCATTTTTAATTACTCTGGCTCTTTCTGCTGAAAAAGTGAAAAGTCCTTTCGAAGTATTACCACTTCCACCACCAACAACATAAAGGCCATCAGTAACCCCTTCTAACATCTGGTCAAAAGTATGTGGTCCTGGAGCAATATAGGTATTGGACATTCTGCAAATCGGGGAAAACCGGTAGTTAATTGTTCGTGCATTCCCGGTTGGTTTTTCACCCATAGCGCCCGCCGTATCTCTGGTATGTAATCTACCTGCCAGCAATCCTTCTTTTATCAAGTAAGTCATCGTAGAAGGAACACCTTCATCATCATACTTATATGAACCTCGTTCATCTGGTAAACAACCAGCATCGATAACACTGAGGTGATCTTGGCCAAACCGAGTGCCAAGCCTCATCTGGTTAAATAAACCTGGATTATCAGCAACATTATCAGCTTCGGACAGGTGGCCAAAAGCTTCATGAATAAAAACGCCGGATAACCTTGGGTCAAGGATGACGGTGTAGCGCCCCCCTTCCACTGGCTCAGCACGAACAAGATCCAACACATCCCTACTCACATCATCCACAGCTGATTCTGCTTGCATAATGTCCTTCCATGATTTTCTGGTGCCAAAACCAGAATAAACAGACTGGACAACATTGTTGTGCTTCCCAATCGCACTCATACCACCGGCGCCCCATAATCCCTGCATATCCAAGGCTGTCCCTTCGCTGTTGCAATAATATATGCGGCGATGCTCTTCAATATAACCGACTCCGGACGAAATAATTGCCTCACTCGATTCCAATATCGAAGAAGAAATCCGTCGGAACAAACTCACTTTTTCCTCAAGAGTAACTTCTCTAGGATCATTATCTGGATCCATTTTCAATGGAATAGTGTCTACAACGGGTTTGATCTCGGCCAGTTTCGCCGTTCCACGACCTGCTGCCAATGCTCTTTCTTCTGCCGCCCGCACCAAACCCGTCATTGCTTCCGGATTGTTAAAACTGACAAATCCCCAAGATCCATCAATCAATACTCTGACATATCCACCATAGTCCCTTGTACACTGAGCTTTTTTCAGGTCTTTTGCTGAAAAACTAATTCCGGTCTTTGAAGTATCCTCCAGACGAATTTCAACAAAATCCGCTTTTGAACCGGCAATTGCTTGCTGTAGAAATGATCTCATTATTGTTTTCCCCTTTCATATTCTGAATTGCCACCATCCAGGCCGGGTCCACTTTCCCTGGATTCCACAATTAACCAGCGCTTTAAGTAATCACAAATCTTTTTATTTTTCAATTAACCGATAAAGAAACCCAATTCTTTTTTTTATCAAAAATTCAATGTTGTCAGACGCACATTCATCAATCCAATTTGGCAATCCCAAAGCCTGATTGAATTCTGTTACAGCGCCACTAATATTTACATGAGCTATTCCAAGGATTCTTTTTATTTTTGCTGCCGTTGACATGCCTGTCACTTTGTGAAGGGATCTGGCCAAATCCGGTTGTAGATCAGGTGGGGCGAGCCCCATTTTTCCATTCGAGATTTTTAACCGATAATGCTGTTCAAGATAAGGATCGGAAATATCCGGATTTTCTCGCCGTTGAGTTCGTCTTATTTTAATAGTTTCCAACCCTTTCACACCCAATTGACGCAACCGATCTTCTTCAAAATCGTGTATTCTTTTTTGACGCTGTTCAAGAAATCCAGATGGAAGCTGCCAATTATACGATCCTATCCGCTCATTTTCATGAAATGCAGTAAAACCCCAAGCATTTGGTTCATCAAGAGTTATCACTATCGAGAACGTTTTTAATAAATGCGCTAAGTGTGCGGCTAGATCATTCGGCGACCTGAGGTTTTCACGGATCGTCATCCACTGAGGTGAAAGAGCAAAGATACCTAGAATAGAACTCGACCAATTTGGAGAAAAACTGTTACAAGGTTCAACCTTTGTGTGTCGCCACGAAAAAAACTCAATGGTCGATTCCACTACTTCCTCAGCAGAGCTATTTAAAACATGGATACAACGCATTGATTTTTTTGACTCCACCAACAAGGTTTTAAACTTGAGCAATCCATTATTTAACCTGTAAGATAGATCTATGTCCAGCCGTAATCAAACATTCAAGACACTTATCATATTTCTCCTTTTCAGTTTGGCTTTTTTAAAAGGTTTTATCAATATCATTTCGAATCCCCCCTTTCAGACAGCAGATGAACCAATGTTTCTTGAAGCGGCCCTGGTGGTTGGCACATTTTTTCCCAATATTTTTTCCCTGAACGAAAATACTTGCAACTCTTTTCAAAAACCGATTTTAACGGTTATGGCCAATCACTTTTTTTTTGATCGTATTGGTATTCCGGAACCCTCCCCTTTGCCTGGTTACTTTCGAGAAGTCCCTTCTATCCGGGACGCTCCATCAAAAATCGGTAGGCAGCCCCTTTTCTTTCTTTTAACCGGTGTGCCTATTCGCCTATTTACACATGGAATATTAAAGGCTCTTTATCTTGCTCGATGTATTAATTTGGGGCTTGCTTTTCTTGCCCTTTTTCTTTTTTATCGCCTTCTTAAATTGCGTTTTAAAGACGATAATGAGTTATTGGTGTTCGCCTTTTCGTGCTTTGTTTTACATCCAGCCTTTTGGCACTTGGGATCATCGATGACAGCGGAATCTATCAAGGTACTGCTGGTTTGTTCCGGTCTTTTATTATCTGTCGATACCGATCGAAAGGGTCTGACGGCCTGGAGAATTTTTCTTTTTATTGTATGGTTTTTCCTTGTTATTGCCACTACATGGACTCTTACTGCCTTGGCCTTAATAATTGTATATATCAGCATCTTTAACGCATTCTCCAAACAATTGCCTAAATCCAAAACATTAGGAAAAACAGCTCTGATTATCCTAGCAATCAGCAGCGTATCCCTTGTTTTTGTGATCTCTGATAAAAAATTACTCTTTCATGAAATAGTAAATTTTTCTTCCGGGCTCAGTAATCTGCTTTCCGGAAAAACACCATTAGTGAGTTCGATATCTATTTTGAATATGTCTTTTTGGGGTGGATTCAATTGGCTGACACTATCTGTCCCGCCATTAGCCCGAATATGTTTTATCGGTATTTCTATTGCCTGGTGCTTGGCTTTTTTCAGCTATGTGATCATCTCGCTCCATAAAAAAAATAAAGAATCATTTTTTAAAATTGTTGTTATGACGGTTTTTCTTTGGGTAGCATTCGTAATACTTCGTGCTTCTGCAAATGAATCATCTATCCAGGGCCGTTATTTTTTTCCCATTTTACCGATTATCATATTGGCTGTTGCCGAAGGTTTCCGTTTGTTGAAAAAACCGATTTTGCGCTTCTTTTTTTTACTTCTGCTCACAGGAACGACTATTTATGGTGACTTTTCGGCAAATATTTTGGGTTGGATCCCTTATCAACATGTTGGTTATTCGGAACTGAAAGAACCTGCCAGATCCCTGTCATCACTCTCATGGACAAAAACTAACGGCACACACCATATTTTAGATCACCGACACTCTGACACCTCAGCCTTTTTAGTCTCGGGCTGGTATCCAATAGAACCGAATAGTTCTCACCGATGGATGATGAATAAAGCCAAAATTTGCCTTCCTATGCTGTCTGCTCAGGATACGTTACTACATCTGGATATTTCACCATTTTCACCGCCAGGTAGCGCCTCACGTGATCTACTGCTAGAATGGAATAGCATCCCAATTGGATCACATCGTCTTCAGCATGGTAAGCAAACCTATACATTTGGTATTCGAAAAGATTGGATAGATTTGACTTTGAACACTCTCACCTTGACTTGTGGGGAGGCGACAAGTCCCAAAGACTTAGGCCTTAGTGATGATAGTCGAATGCTATCAATAGCTTTTCATCGTCTTGAGATCGAGCCATTAATCAAAACTGAAACAAGCTGGATTGGTAAGCCGGGTTGGTTTTTGACTCCCGAGACTACTACTTTTCTCCGTTTAACGATAGGAGATAGAATCCGCATTAATCGAAGTCAATCTGACGATCATTTTCTAACCGTATACTCAAATGGAAATAGAGCGCGGTCATGGCTAACCGAAGGCCAGGAAATTGAAATTGGCGAAACTCTAGCTATCCAATCAATCGAATTGAAACAGGCAAAACGAAACCATGTCGTCGAGAAGTTCATGCAGTATCGAGCCTCTGTACAAAACTTGCCGGCTTTCCTTTCCGATATTTATTTGCACCTTTTAATGCAATTTCTCTGGGTTTTCTTGGCAGTGGCTATCTTTATGTTGTTTTTCTATGCCTTTTTGCCCATTTCGAGCACTTGACCCTTTTTTCTCTTGATGCTACTTTATGCACTCAGCATTCGGACCGACTTGTTTCTATATAGCGTGTCTGACTGTAGTAAGATTAATTTTATTACCTGGAGAAGAACTGTGAAAAAAACACATTTTATCTGGCTATTGTTGTTTGTTTTAATAATTACTGGTTGTTCCCGTGATAAAGGTCCGATAGAATTCAAAGTAAAATTAGTTAAAAATCAACTTGAATCGGGTGGATTTGAGTTTTCAGCTATTGTCCCAAAAGACGTAATCGGTGAGCTGCACTACGATTGGGACTTTGGGGATAACACGCCCAACTCCGGCTTAGAAAGACCTCATCATGTTTTTGCTGAATCAGGGCAATATTCTGTGAACGTCAATATCAAAGATGCTGTTGGCAATTATGGCAGCGCTCAACTTTATGTCAGACAGGGTTTATCCATTATTCATTGGATTCCATGGATCGCTCTTTTAGGGCTTTTAATTGCTCTGTTGTTCTTTTTCTGGATCAAGACAATGCCGGCAGGTAACGAAAAAATGCGTCAGTTAGCGGGCTATATTCACAAGGGATCTATGGTTTTTTTGAAGCGGGAGAATTCCTATCTGGTTAGATTCGTTTTGATCGTTTTCGTTCTCCTATTGCTTTTTGTGAGTTATCGAACCGCAGTGGCATTTTTAGCAGGTGCGATTTGTTCGATGCTTACAGGATATTTCGGTATGGTCGCTGCAACACACGCCAATGTCCGAACCGCAGAAGCGGCTCGTTCAGAGGGCCAGACCCGGGCATTAATGGTGGCTTTTCTGGGTGGAGAAGTCATGGGGTTGTCTGTGGCTTCCCTAGGATTGCTGGGTGTTAGCTTGATGTTCTTTTTATTTGGAGATTTTACGAATGCACAACACATTACAGGTTTTGCCATTGGAGCCAGTTCAATTGCTCTTTTTGCTCGAGTTGGGGGTGGTATTTACACAAAAACCGCCGATGTCGGAGCAGATCTAGTTGGAAAAATCGAAGCGGGTATACCCGAAGATGATCCCCGCAACCCTGGAGTTATTGCTGATAATGTCGGAGATAACGTTGGCGACGTCGCCGGCATGGGAGCTGATATTTTTGAATCGTATGTCGGCTCAATAATCGCAACGATTATTCTAGGCGCGACCATTAGTTATGAATACATGCTCTTTCCGCTTGTCGTTGCGATGTTGGGATTGATCGCATCTATTATAGGTTTTGCTTCAATTAAACTTCTGCTTAAACAAGGCCCTGCCGCAGTATTAAGACTGTCGACCTATATAGCAGCAGCCATTTTGGCTGTTTCTTCGTTTATAGCCGCAACAATGCTTCTAGGAGGCTGGGACGGCTTTAAAATCTGGCTTGCTATGATTTTTGGTAGCATTTGTGGAATAGTGATCGGACTGATCACCGAATATTATACGTCAGGAAAACCTGTTCGTGTTATTGCCAAAAATTCTGAAACAGGCGCTGCGACAAATATTATTACGGGTCTTGCTGTTGGAATGGAATCAGTCGCATTGCCGATTATCACAATCACCATTGCGATTATATTGGCGTATTGGCTTGGCGGTCTTTACGGCATTGGAATTGCCGCAGTGGGTATGCTTGCAACAACTGGAATAACCATGAGTGTCGATGCTTATGGGCCTATCGCCGACAATGCCGGCGGCTTATCTGAAATGGCCGGACTTGGCCCTGAAGTGCGGAAGATTACAGATAGCCTCGATGCTTTAGGCAATACAACAGCAGCAATTGGAAAAGGATTTGCTATTGGATCAGCCGCATTGACCGCTCTGGCTCTATTCTCAGCGTATTCTCAAGCAGTTCCCATAGAATTTTTCCAGATAGATATAATGAATCCAATCGTAATCGTTGGTTTTTTCTTAGGCGGAATTCTCCCCTTCTTCCTGGCCTCTAGGACCATGACGTCCGTCGGTAAAGCAGCGAATAAGATGATCAATGAAATCAGAAGACAGTTTAAAGAGATTCCTGGTTTGATGGAAGGCACGGCTGAACCGGATTTTGAACGCTGCATCGATATATCGACTCAGAGCGCCTTGCATGAAATGATTCTTCCCGGCATAGTTGCTGTGTTGGCTCCAGTTATAATTGGCGTTGTTTTTGGAGCGGCTGCACTCGGTGGAGCGCTTGCCGGCGCAACCTTGACGGGTGTTCTGTTAGCTCTGATGATGGCCAATGGCGGTGGAGCCTGGGATAATGCTAAAAAATGGATCGAGGAAGGAAACTTTGGAGGTAAGGGCTCTGAAGCTCATAAAGCGGCAATTGTTGGGGATACAGTTGGCGATCCTTTCAAGGATACATCAGGTCCTGCAATGAATATTTTGATTAAACTGATGGGGGTGATTGCTTTGATGATCGCTCCATTTTTGGCATGATCGGCGATATTCGGGAACCCTAATTAAACGCAGGAGAAATCAAACTATATCAATGGTTCGAACGATAGCTTATATCACACCATCTGTTGAGCTCCTTGGAGCTCGAATCAGCCTTGTCGAATTGCTTCGCCACTTGGATCGCTCGCGCTTTAGACCAGTTGTTATCGGCCACCGGCACGGCCCGTTGATGACCAAATTGAAAGAAATCGACGTTGACACTCATATCGTACGATTCGGTAACTGGCGCAAACCTAAACATTGGCCGTTAATTCCATTTGCAATTCGAGAAATGGTCACTCTAAGCAAATTTCATCAAGTGTGTCTTTGGCATAGCAACGAGTTTTGGTCATTCCCTTATGCCAGACTCGCGGCAAATCGGCTCAAAGTACCTGCTTTTTCGCATTTTCGGTGTTCCAGGACCCCGCAACAGATACCGCCAAGAAAGATAAAAAACTATCTGCTGCCCAAAGCAGATATGTTGATAGCGGTATCAGAAGCACAAAAACGCCTGTTTAAAGATTTTCCAGAGTTGTCCGATCGCATTACAGTCATTCACAATGGCGTTGATATCCGGCAATTTGAGCATGTTGATGGTTCGCGTTTTCGTCAGGAGTTAGGTATCGATTCAAAACACCTATTGCTTGGAATCGTTGGGCCGGTTAGTCCACATAAGGGCATTGAAGAGTTTATTCGCGCTGCTAAAATTATCAGCCAACAAATTGAAGATGTGATGTTTCTAGTGGTGGGTCCTGAACGACCCCAAGCCTTTGCAATGGAAATGCGCCACCTGGCAGAACAACTCAACTTGCAAAATCAAATCATTTTTACGGGTTTTCGAACTGATATCCCTGAGGTGATGGCAGGACTGGATATCTTGATCACACCTTCTCGTGTGGAAGCATTTGGTCGCGTTATACTTGAAGCAATGGCCGCTGGAACACCTGTAATCGCGTCTCAAGTTGGTGGAATACCGGAAATAATCGATAATCCTTCTATTGGTGTTTTGGTTCCACCGGAGTCGATCGATAAACTAGCAGCAGCAGTTTTAAATTTATATGCTGATGAAGAACGAAAACACAAGCTTATTCACTTTGCTCGAGAACACGTCAGGAAAAATTTCTCGATTGCCCGGCATACTCGTTGTGTTGAAGAAATATACGATAGATTCTTAAATTAACTCATTTTAACAGAAATCTTCGGTTTCTACATTGATTTGGTTTAGTATTGGCATTACCTTTATATATAGGTGAGGTGATGGATGACACGTATCGAAACAATCATTCAGGGTTATCGATGCTATTCAACCGACGAAAAAGCTGTTGAGAAGATTCGGCTGGCATATCAAATAGCCTGGAATGCTCATGCTGGACAGTTTAGACGTTCCGGTGAACCTTATATCGTCCACCCACTATCCGTTGCTCAAATTCTTGTCGATCTTAAAATGGATTCTTCATGTATTTGCGCAGCCCTATTACATGATACCATTGAAGATACCGAAATTACGTATAATTTTATTCAAGAGAAGCTTGGCCGTGAAATAGCCGGGATGGTTGATGCATTGACAAGTATCAAAACATCAGCGCTGGCAAAAAAAATACCCAAAGAACAAGCACGTGCCGACACCATGCGAAAAATTGTGTTGGGAACTGCCAAAAACGTCAGAGTCATTATCATCAAATTGGCAGATCGATGGAATAATATGCAAACACTCCAATACATGAGCCTGGAGAAAAGAAAACAAATCGCTCATGAAACCATGTCACTATATGCGCCTATCGCAGACAGATTAGGTCTTTCCGTTATTCGAAGAGAAATGGAGGATCTCTCTTTTAGTTTTATTGACCCAAAAAACTATCAGAAATATCAACGTCGCCTGGCAAAAAGTAAAAGTTTTCTTGAAAGTGACATCGGGGAACTCAAGCAGAACGCTGCCGAGTCTCTTGAACGACATGGATTGAAAGTGAGGATATATGACCGATTTACCACCCCCTACCTACTGTTTTTACGAGACCAACAAAACCTGATAACACATTTCGTTTACATAAATATAATCACTGACTCAGATTTATCTTGTTATCAGACTTTAGGTGTGCTTCATGAAAAATTCACACCTCTACCCGGGACAACTATCAGAGACTATATCGCTATTCCCAGATCAAATGGCTACCAAGCCCTTCATACAACTATTCTGTTTAAAGAAAACGTTTACCCAATTCAAATCCGTTCATCAAAAATGGAGAGAATCGCGATGTACGGTATTCTTCAAAGCGTTCAAGAAAGTAGCCGCTCACGATATGGAGCCTGGATCAAACGGCTTGGAGAATTTGTTCAAGATGAGAAGGATTCTACAAACTTGTTAAAGGGAATTGAGGATCTAGCTGCTCAGGATAAAATCTATGTTTGTACTCCACGTGGTGACTATCTTGGATTTCCCCGTGATGCCACCATTTTGGATTTTGCCTATCGAATCCACACCGATATCGGCCATCGCTGTCAAGGAGCATTGATCGATGAACGCCCCGCTGCTATTTTTGATAAGCTTGTCGACGGCGCTATGGTTGAAATTATCGTTGCAGATGATTACCAAATTCGTCCCAACTGGTTGCAGTATGCTAAAACACAAAGAAGTCGCAGCGCTATACGGGCATGGATTGAATCACAAAAACGTCTGCGAAGTATGGAATTTAGTAAATATATTCTTCACCAGGAATTAGAAAAGAACCATATTTCTCTAGATAGTTTTTTTAATCAAACCCACTTTGAAAATATACTCAAAAAACTTGGCGCCACTGATCAGGAAGACCTTTATGCAAAAATAGGAACTGGAGCCATCACGTTGAAAACCATCATGAAAAATATCCTCGATGACGAAGAATACGCCCTTTTCTCATCACGCGGAAAATCACAATTCTCAAGATGGTTGGGCAATACGTTTTCTCGCAGCAAACAAGATTCTGTTTTCAAAATTACAGATATTCACGATCCATATATAAATATTTCGACATGTTGTAACCCTCTCCCAGGGGAACCCATTATTGGAGTTTTATCTTATGAACATGGCCTAGCCATACATCGACAGGATTGCCAGCTGATTAAATCACAAAATCGAAATGAGCAACAGATATTCAAGCTTGAATGGGGAGCAGAAACGGTAAAACCTTTTCCTGAAACATATCAAATTGTATCCAATAATCGAAAAGGATTAATTTCCAATATATTAAATAGTATCGAGACCCATTCTTTACGAATAAATGATTGTCACCTAGAGTTTGTTGACAACAGTTATCATATTCATTTGGAAATAATGTTCCAATCAGCTCACAATTCTAAAAACATTTCCCGTATTCTGGAATCAATATCGGGTGTTACCAAAGTAACTCGTATTCCTCAGAGATCTGAAGGGCAAAATTCTGAATGAAATCTATTCTACCAAGTCAATACTCAACATTAATGGACGACATAAAACAGGCGGTTCAACAAACAGGCAAGTTAATCGTAAACTCATTTACTAAAACACAGCATATTCAATTCAAAAGCCGCTATGATATGGTTACTGAAACCGATTTGGCTTCTGAAAAAGCAATGATAAATTTTCTAACAACTCTAACACCTGAAATCGATATACTTGCTGAAGAGTCATCTTCAAATCTTTCCGACTACCACTTGCCTGAAGGTTACTTATGGGTATTGGACCCGCTGGATGGAACAACAAATTTTGCTCACGGGTTTCCTCATTTCGCTATATCAATTGCTTTAATGCTGAATGGAAAGCCTGTTCTAGGCATCGTCTATGATCCGATAAAAAATGAAATGTTTACAGCTATTTGTGGCTCGGGAGCATATCTCAATAGCAATCGCCTAGCCGTCTCAACTGCTGCCAGTCTTGACAAAAGCCTTCTGGCAACTGGATTTCCTTATAAGGTCAGAGAAATTCGGCAGAATAACCTGATTGAATTTTGTGTGTTTCGTATGGCATGCCAAGGCCTTCGGCGGACAGGCGCAGCCGCCCTGGATTTAGCGTATGTTGCAACCGGTCGATTAGATGGATTCTGGGAACGACAATTGAAACCGTGGGATACCGCAGCAGGAATTTTATTGGTTACTGAAGCAGGGGGCATGGTTAGTCGTTTTGATGGAAATCTTTTTTCCATTGCGCACCAAGAAATTGTTGCCTCAAATGGGAAGATTCATCCTGCAATGGTTGACCTATTGAATCAAGATCTTCCTGAGTTGCCTGACCTTCTTCGGTTTTCACCATGAATTCTAAGAAATTTCATTATCTTCACTTCTTAACAATAGCAGTACTTCTTATCGTAAATCGCTTTGTCATTTCATTTCTGTCAACCACTAACTGCTTTACACCACCGAGCTTTTTCTTTTTTATAGACGCGTTTTCAGTTGCACTATTATTACAAACCTTTTGTGTCAGCTACCTAGCGCCCAAACAAAAAAAAACCGGTTTTTGGGTTACGTTGGACATCGCTTTTATTTCTATACTGCTCTTAGCGATGCTTGTTATTACATTATTTTCCAGTAAAACGTATCATCAACCATTGACGGGATTGCTCAACGCTGTTGCATTCATTTTTAGAAGCATATTTCTTATCAGTCTTGTTTCTTCAGCCACTAGTCGTTTATCCGAAAAATCGATTAACGGTTTTATTGCAATCATACTGATGAGCGTAATAATTCCTATCACGTCTTGGCGAATAATTAATCGTCCGCTTCAAGGCGATGAGCCGTTTTATCTTCTGGTAACATACAGCCTTATTTATGATCATGATATCAACCTTGAAAACAATTATCTCAATGGTGATTCTTTGTTATTTTCATCAACCAGGTTGACGCCTCAATTGTTCGATAATTTCAAAGGGGATAAACTGGTTTCCCGACATCCACCTTTCTTTCCTTTTCTACTGATTCCAGCTTTCCTAGTGGCTAGAGCCTCGGGAGTTTTGTTTTTCATGATGCTGTTCTCTATAGCCCTTGCCTGCGGTTTAAACCGGCTCATGGCTCAATTCAATATACCTGTTAGACTGCGAGTCTGGGTTTCATGCCTGATTGTTTTAAGCGCACCTGTCGTATTATATACACAAGCGATTTTTATAGAATTACCAGCAGCGGCATTAGGCGCTATTATTTTATCATTATGTATCAATCCAGCCAAAATTCGACCGAAAATACTGTTATTAATTGTAGTATTAATTCTTGCTGGCGCTCTGCTAAAAACTCGACTACTTTTTTTCTATTTGCCACCCGTTGTAATCTCTCTACTAATCCACTGGAAACTCAAGAAAAGCACATGGATCTGGATAGGCGGACTACTAACTGTGCTTGCCATTATCGGCTTTTCCAATCTTTTCTTGTTTGGCTCCATTCTTGGTAGGTATTCTTTACAAGATTTGACTAGGCTGTCCATTATTCGAGCATTTCGTGGAACAGTCGGTTTGTTCTGGGATCAGCAATACGGCTTACTTCCTATAAATCTTTCATATATTTTAGCTGTCCCAGGTATTTATTATTTATATAAAAATCATAATAAATTACAATTTTTAATATGGATTTCAGCTATAACACCTTATTTTTTGCTAGTTGCTCTCTATGCAGAATTATCTGGCGGACATTGCCCAAAAGGTAGATTTCTCATTGCATGGATTCCCTTGTTGGCTCTTCCGATATCAGCCTGTCTAAACGCTATGCAGAGAAGAAACGCTCTTGCTGTTTTGACCATTCTTTTATCTTTTTCTATGCCTATAACCACATTATTACTAGCGTTTCCTGATTGGCAGACTGTCAATCCAGGCGGAACAGATCACCTTTTAACTGTATTCAACCAAACTTTCCAAACAGACATTTTAAATATCATTCCATCATTTGATCGCATTGAAGAGGGATTTGTTCGAAGCACATTTCTATTATGTATGTGTACACTAGCTTTTTCTTTTTTCATCATTATTGCAAACCGGTGGAATTGTTCTTTTCTGAGCCGCAAGCCTATTGTATCAGGACTATCTCTCTGCCTCCTTGTTTTGATTGCCGGCTTTGGGTGTTTGCAGAAATTTCCATCCCCTTGGATGCATGTCGAAGATCCTACCTTTGAACATATCGGAAATTCTGAGTATTTCTGGGAAGAACCCTTTTACTGGGATCAGATACATCCTCCGCCGGCATCGCCCTATATCAGCGGTATCCGGCTGTTTCCCGGGGGATCGATTATTAGGAAACTATCGTTGCGAAAACCCCTATCTAGTCCTGAAATGTCAATAATGTTGGAAATTGTCGCCCGTGCAAATTATCCAAATCAAACAATTCCCACGCTGGAAGTTCAAATTGGTCGGAATTTTTACACACGAATTCCTGTCAGGTCGACTGATTTTCAGAGTTATTTTGTACCTTGGATATTCGGGCTACAGTCTTCAACCCCACAAATGCAATTACAATTCTCTGAAGATAATCAGGCAGAAACATTTATCGATATTGACAAAATTCAGTTGCTCGCCTGGGATAGACCTTGGCCAGTAATCTATCCGGAAGAACAGTGTCTTTATCCCGTTTATTTTAGAAATTTAACTTTAAACTCAATACAATTACCTGAAAAGCCTATATATCAAGGCCAATCATTCGAAATTCACGCGGATTTTTCATTGGATGGATTCTCGGACGATCTCGATATTGAATTGTTATTTCTTGCTGAGACGCGAGCCTATACTCTCGCCATTGATTTTTCGGATATTCTGGAAAACAGGGTGATAGAAACAGCTATTCCAGCAGAAACAGGATCTGGAGTCTTCAATGTTCTGATGTCTGTTAGTAAAAAGAATGAGCCTGATGCTTATTTTTTCCCTGAGGGGAAGTCGGTATTTCACTTAGGAAACAGGGCATGGGTTGGGTGTATAGAGATATTGACCGCACCGATCGAAACAGGTGAGAAATGGAACAAGCTCGCTTTAGAAACCGATTCGACAGCTTTGACATCAGTTACATTTTTGCCGAAAGTATGCCATCTATCGAGATACAGCCAAGTTGAACTGGTTTTGGAAGAACCGGTACTTGTCAAAGAATTAATCTTTATCAGCCATTTGTCTCATGTATTTGAACAAATACCCTGGGAAACCCATATTGGTAATATTGTTATTAATTCTTCTGAGACTGGAAAAGTCTTGCCGATAACTATAGGCCGCCACACAGCTGAAGCCATGTATGAATTTGGGGGAAAAGCTGTTCGTCTCCCACATCGACAAGCGCCGATAGCAGCAAGGTTATCCGAAACACTACATTGGCCAAGAGAATTTAAGGGAATGGTTTATGATTCTGTTTACTATAAATACAAATTTGCTTTGAATACACCAATCAATACAAACAGTTTAACAATCAGCACAAATGGCATTCCAGGAGTGTGGAATATTTTTGCCATAGGATTGATCCGTGAACCATGAATTGTAACTCTCTTCAGAAATCGAAGATTGTCGGTTTTGCTATTCTGCAATGCCTTTTAGCTGCTATCCTGTTTTTTTCATTGAAAACAGCAGCTGATCAGCTTTCTGCACCAAATAAATGGACGTCTTTTCTTGTATGGCGTTTGCCAGTATTGTTAGCATCTTCATCGATTCTGCTTCGGGTTATATGTAAAAAGGTATTATTAAAAACATCTAAACTGTTAATTACAATCGATAATTATTTTTGGGGCTCGGCACTAGTTGGAATATTGATTCAGCTTTTTTCACCTTTTTCATCCCATCCACAACTTTGGTTTGGTTTGTTTTTTCTAGCGCTTTGGGCAGCAAAATCTATTTTGCTGATCAGCGCTCTTTTCAATATTCAAAAACACGACACAATCAATGGAAAAATACTGTTTTTTGTTTTCTTTTGGTTCTTCTGTATCCATGCTTTATGGCAGGTGCCAGTGCATTCAATTCAAGGTGATGAACCTCATTATCTGTTAATGGCACATAGCCTGGTTCATGATGGAGATTTGAACCTGTACAATGAATACAGTGAGAAAGTATATCAAGATTTCCATCCTGATATATTAGAGCCAAAACCATCTGATTTTGTTGCCCCTGGACAAATTTATTCTAGAGGATTAGGAGCGACTTTTTCGACTATTTTTACTCCTTTCTATGCCTTGTTCGGATATCACGGCGCCCATATCTTTACCATTTTGTGTGCAGCTCTACTGATTTCTCAACTATATCAATTGGTTTCCACCTCATGCTCCAATCCAACCACTGTGTTGATTTCAGTAATACTGATCGCTTCAACTTGTCCGGTATTAATTTATTCTTCGCTGATTTACCCTGACATTCTCGCTGCTCTTCTGATTGTCATAGGGTTACGTATATTGAAAATACCTCAACTCTCTCGAACAGGAAGATCGGTTCCAACTTTAATCATCATTGTTGCAACAGTTCTATTATTTACAAAGTTTAGATATTTTATTCCAGTGTTATTATTGCTGGTACCAGTCTTTTTTCGTGAATTAAAAAAACGATATAACTGGGCTGTTTTTTTAACAACTGTCACCATATTGGGCGTACTCTATTTTGTATTCGATCGATTTATTTTGAGTGGCGATTTGTTTTTGAATCGTTTTGGAGATTTAACCCGAATTTCTTTTTATTTACCTACTATTCAGGATTTGCGTGTTCTTCCAGGCCTACTTTTAGATCAGGAAAGTGGCCTTTTTGTTCTCTCACCTGTGTATCTGCTGGTTTTCGCGGGAGTTTTTTTATATCGCGGAAAAAAAGATTCTCTATACTGGTTTTCGATCTTGGGCGCCCCGCTAACAGCTCTCTCTCTTTTAGGCCATTTTGCTTGGCATTCACTTCCAACACCTCCCCTAAGATATCTACTTCCACTTCTTCCCCCCACAGCGATATTCATGGCCCATTCTTTACATGAATGGAAAAACAGATCGATTGTTTATCGTTTTTTAGCTGTTGTTTGTATATCAGTTTCATGGCTTCACGCGTGGTTAATTACGCTTCAACCTGATTGGCAAATAAATCTAGCCACAGGAACAGCGGCAATTTTTCAAGATCTAGCAAGAGTTTTAAAAAGCCCTATTCCGATTTTATTCCCATCAGTTATTCGGCCTAACATAGCATTAATACCCTGGAGTATTTTCTTCTGTTTTATGCTGCTCGTATTTTTTTATCCAGCCCTTCGTGACCGTAAAAACAGATTTATACGTCTAGCCCCTATCACCATGATACTACTTATTATGACTGGGATTATCTTTGTTAGCGCTATTAGCAAATTTTTTTATCTGCCGATCTATCACCTAGAAGATCAGTTCCAGGTAAGCCCAGATGGTGGTTTTTACTATCCAGAAAATAGAGACCCTTTTCATCACCGCGAAATATCTTACGGCTGGACTTTTAGCCAGGGTTCATCAGCTTGGATATCTTTGGTAGGTAAAGAAGAGAATTTTGTCTGTCTTGCTCGTTGCAAATTAATTGATTCTTGGTTGCCTCAAAAACTTATTATCAGCGCAAAAGATTCTCCTGACGCATCTATTCGAGTAACTTCGAAACAATGGAAACTTTACGCATTTAAACAGAGTCCGCTTTCCGCAATTAACGCTATAAACGTCAGATCTGCGGAATCAAACTCAGGTTCCATTGCTGTTGATTATATTAGAATTATAAGAAAGTCTTCTTTGAAATCAAATATTTGGATTAAATTAGCTGATGTAACACGATGGGCAGGATTTAAAACACTTCCTCTTCTCTGTGATAGAAACGCTCTGCTGACTTTTCCTGGTGACAGCTGGTTTGAGTTAAATAATTATTTTACTCTAGGAGCTCAACCGCCACGACCACGAATTGCTCAAGAACACCCTTTACCAGTAAATATTCTTGATAATACACTTAATGATGCGATAACTGCCGGCTGGAATAAAGCCCATGAATTTGAATCCATTTTTAACTTTTCTTTCTCTAGCAAGATACCAAAAGCACAATTACTGGATTATGCTATAGATGGGGTTCTGAAAGGACACCAACCATCTGCAAAAGTGATGATTCGATTGGATGTCGATGGCGAAACAAATAGTGACTTATTTTATCTAAAATCTATTGCATACTTTCTTCAGAGAAGAATTATCGAATCAGCAAACAGTCTAGATGATTTTTTAATACAAGGACAATCGTATCCTATGTGTCTTACCGAACCTTCTAAGCATGTTTCAGTAAATAACCCTTTCTGGACATTCTTCAATGATATGGAAAATAATATTATTTTCTCTCGTCATGCCCGTAATATTTGCAACCAACACCTAGTTAAAAGCATTGACGCATTTGATGAAGGTGACTTTCAAACAGCTGCATTATCTTTTAACCAGTATTATTCATCTGATCACAAAATATTCGCGGAAAAAATACCATTTCTCCCAAGTGATTTTTTGATTCAAATGTTCAAAATGAGCTCAAGAATTCATTTTAGTGATATCAAATCTATTGCTGAACAGTTACTTAAGCGTCATCGGCCGGAAATTGCACTGGCAGCATCCCAATATGCTCTTCGTACAAACGCTCAACATAGCGATGCAAGATGGTTATATACTCGCTCTTTGTTTCATATGGAAAAGTATAATCAAGTGAAACTCGAGTGCCTAGAAAACATCGCTCTATCACATAATAATGATAATTATCGATGGCTTTTAGAAACAATTAAAAAGGAAATAGCATCAGCCGGCTGCCTCATCGATAACGATGATGTAGATATAGCATTGTATTAATTGAGCCTCTAATGGATTATCTGGAACTTAAATATACCGTTGCCTGCTTGCAGTTCATTCTGCCAGGCGCTCTGATTCGTCGAATTTATCAACTGGATCATCGTTCGATTGCATTTGCTATTCAAACTAAAATCAAAAATTCAACTCCTAGCTATCTCCTTGTATTTGATGGCAAAACTTCTTTTCAAGGACTATATTTAAGCGCACAAACACCCAGTAAAGAATTTTGCACACAACTATCCCGATCTTTTGAAAAAAAATTAACAGGTTCAAAAATCTGTTCAATTCAGTCACCTTACCCCGATCGAATTCTTGTTCTTGATCTCAATCTAGCTGAATGGCCTTCTCATAGAAAGATTTGGTTTGAGTTTTTGGGGTCTAAAAGCAATGTCACGATTGTAGATGAAAAAGACGGTAAAATCCTGGATTGCCTTCTTAAAATCCCTGAGAGTTATTCTCGACTTCCATTGCGAATGCCGGGTAGAGCTTTCGAAAATTTTGCTGATCAACACCGATGGAAAATGAAGTCCTTATCCTCACTGATAAACTCATCTGAAAAGTGGCCTGAGACTGATAACATCGATGAATTAGCGAATGTTTTTTTGAGTAATTGGAGACCAATGACTCCCAAATTTAGCAAGGAGCTTGCGAAAACCAAAATTAGTAATGGAATTATAGCGGCTTCTGAAATAATTCATGATTTTCTCCTTCAAAGTGATCGTTCTCCACAAACGTACGAACAGTCAATCTCCTATCTGACGCTTTTATCTGAAAAACGAGAAAAACAGATTTCTATAGACACTTTTCAACAAGCCAGGCAGCGTGTTCATAAAACAGTGACGCGGGCTATAAAGCGCACCGAAAAATTGAAATACGATCTCAATATGGATTATCAAAAGCTTGAGAACTATAAAGAGCTTCAGAAAAAAGCTGATCTATTGGCTATACACTATCATCAAATACACAGGGGCATGGCAAATATCCGAGTGCCGGATGTTTTAGACGCTTATAAAAAGGAGATCACTATTGAGCTCAATCGTGATAAAAGTCCAAAAGAAAACCTGGATATCTGGTATCAAAAGGCAGCTAAAACTAAAAGAGCTAAACCAGTGATCTCAGCTAGGTTAGCTTTTTTACAAAATGAAATTAACACATTGAAGTGTCTGCTTGAAAAAATCGAAAAGGCAGAAAACCTTGAACAGATCAATAAATTGGCAAATGTTCTTGAAAAATCAGGCTTTTCTAATGACACAACATTTTCCACTACTCAAAAGGCTATGCTTACCCGTCGACCTTATCACCGTTTTATCACTGAAGACGGCTTTGATATTTGGGTAGGACGAAACGCCATAGAAAATTCTATACTAAGTTTTAAAGATGCCGCTCCTCATGACTTCTGGTTGCATGTGAAAGATTATCACGGCTCACATGTCATTCTTAAAAATCCCGGTAAATCTTCTGAACCACCCATTCGCTCATTGGAGTATGCTGCCAAGTTGGCTGTGTTCTATTCCAAAGCTAGAGGTGAAAACAGAGTTCCAGTGATGTATACAAAGCGAAAATTTATTCGCCCGGTAAGCGGGAAAATGCCTGGACGAGTATTTGTAAAACAACATAAAACAATACAAGTCGATTCGCCTACCAAGGCGCCATGAGTTTAATCGATTCATTTAAATAGAATTTTTCAATATGAAATGACGATAACGTATAGGATATAAGCAGAACTACTATTTGCAAAATAACATGATTTCTGTAATCATTGAATTCTTTATCGAGGTTAGCTTTAGGTCGTTTTAAGGCGGGTGAATCAAACAAGTGAGGGAGATATGAAAATTGCTGTTATTGGTACTGGATATGTCGGACTAGTTTCCGGAGCATGTTTTGCAGAATGTGGGCACGATGTCATTTGCGTTGACAATAATCTACAAAAAATTGATAACCTAAAAAAGGGAATCATCCCGATCTATGAACCCGGGCTGGATCACTTGGTAAAGAAAAATATGACAGAAAAAAAACTTACTTTTACTCATCATATTCAAGAAGCTGTTCCTGTCTCAGATGTCATATTTATTGCTGTGGGCACACCTCCATTACCTACCGGTGAAGCGGATCTTTCGTATATAGAAAATGTCGCTCGACAAGTTGCAACATCGATGAACAGTTATAAGGTAATTGTAGAAAAAAGCACTGTTCCAGTGAAAACAGGTGAATGGGTCAAACGCACGATACGTTTCAACTATAAATCAGGGGAAGAGTTTGACGTTGCTTCAAACCCGGAATTTCTTAGAGAAGGATCTGCAATTGCAGATTTTTTAAAACCAGATCGAATTGTCATTGGGGTTGAAAGTGATAAAGCTGCAGAGTATTTACGGAAATGCTACGAACCAATTATTAATCAATCTGTTTCGTTTGACGCCGAAAAACAGGAAGTTATTCACCAAGCTCCTAGAAAAAAACATATTCCTTTCCTTGTCACGAATGTAAGCTCATCTGAACTGATTAAACATGCTTCAAACTCGTTTCTTGCATTAAAAATTTCTTATATCAACGCTGTAGCGAATTTTTGTGAACTGGCAGGAGCTGATGTTGAACAAGTTGCAAGAGGAATGGGCTTGGATAACCGAATCGGGCCACAATTTTTAAAGGCAGGTGTGGGTTACGGCGGCTCATGTTTTCCCAAAGATGTCAGCGCGTTTTTGGAAATATCTCGAGAGCTTGGATATGATTTTGATCTGTTGGAAGATGTCATAAAAATTAATAAAGCACAACGGGAGTTCTTTATTCGAAAAATCAAGAAAGCCATGTGGATTGTCAAAGACAAAACATTTGGAATTCTAGGACTGTCTTTCAAACCCAATACCGATGATATGCGAGAAGCGCCCAGCATTGATGTCATCAATGCGCTGCTAAATGAGGGGGCGACAATCAAAGCCTATGATCCGGTTGCAATGGACGTCGCAAAAGGTATTTTCAAAGATAAAATTAAATATTGTGATAACGCATATGAGGCAGCTCAAGATGCGGATGCATTAGTTTTAATGACTGAATGGGATGAATTTATCCACTTGGACCTTAAAAAAATACATAGTCTTTTGAATTATCCGATATTTATTGATGGAAGAAATTGTTATGATCCTAAAAAAATGGAGGATTTAGGATTTGATTATCACTGTATTGGTCGTTGAATACAGGATATTTTTCCCCGAGTAATATCACATGTATCTGGATGAAATAGTCTGTAGGCCCGTGGAGGTTAGAATCAGTCTCATTCATGAATAACGTTTCGCTTTCTCGCTATGAAAAGCAAAACATTTTTTGTTGGGTGTTTTTATGAGCTCACAACCAAGAAGATGTCCAAACTGCATGAAGATAATGCCTTTGGCACGACGCAAATGCCCGTACTGTCTTCAAGAACACCCAGTTAATGAGGAAACTCAATCCTTAGAAGTATTATTTCTACAAGAAGCGCTCACTGGAAAATTTGAAATACTTGTTGAACTCCACCGGAGAGCAAGTGGAACCTTATTTCTTGCTCAAGATTTGATTTTAGATAGGAAAGTCGCTGTAAAAGCAATTAAATTCCCGAAAAATACATCAACAGCATTGGTAGAAAAATGGAAGCAAAATCTAAGACGCTGCCTTCGCCTTGAAGAACCTCATCTAGCCAGAATTTATACGTTTGGAATTACCGGATCACTTCATTATATTATTCTGGAATATATTCCAGCTGAAACATTAGAGGATATTTTGCATCAAGAACAGTCTTCCTTGCCGATATGGAAGAGCCTTCGAATCGGCAGAGATATAGCCCTGGGTTTACATGCAGCCCATAATCAAGGAATTACACACCATCGACTAAAACCATCCAACATTGCAGTAACTCGAAATGTCTTTAGCAGAATTCTTGACCTTGGTGCGGCTCAAGGAACAATAGAAGCTTTAGATAACAAACCGTGGTCGATTGTGACAGATACATCGCTTTATTTTGCACCTGAACAAATTGAGAGTGGATACTCCGATCCTCAATCAGATCAGTACAGACTAGCTGCTTGTCTTTATCATGCTTTAGCTGGGAAACCTCCGTTCAGTGATCCAGGGGAAAAGGGCGCTTTTCAAAGAATGCATTCTGATCCAGAGTCGTTGACGCTGAGGAATGGCTCTGTTCCGGAAGAATTAAATAAAATAATTTTAAAAGCTTTGTCACGAAACCCTGATGATAGATTCAACAGTTGCCTGGAGTTTGCTCGCCAACTAGAAGCATTAGAACCGGATTATTGGCTCCCCGAAATTGAACCGGGATTTCGCGGAACAACGAAGGAAACAACAGTTGCATTGATATTAGAGGAAATGCATCGGTTAGAGCAAAACCGTGACTATCAACGTGCTCTTTTTCTTTTAGAACAAGCATTGGCTTTGGCGCCTTATAACAATGAAGTCATCGCCGCAATGCTCAGAATAAAAAAGCTCAACGAGAAAGAACACTTGCTCCATACTATCGTTAACAAAGCTCTGATAGCTTTTTATGCAGGATCACTTAATGAGGCTTTGAATATTCTGAAGTCGGGTAGACAACTTGATAAAGATCACCCCGAAATTCTTCGCCTGACAAATGAGGTTATGCAGGAACAAGAGCGGATTAGACTTTCAAATATTCTGCTCGATGCTGCTAAAATCGATCTTGCAAAACACGCGTTGTCTGCAGCCATGGCAAATGTGGTTAGAGTTCTTGACCTAAACCCCAAAAATGAAAATGCATTGAAATTAAAACAACGCATTGAATTTGAAATGGAAGATAGAGCAGCTTTGGGTATCCTTTTATCACAAGCAGAAACAGCGTTTGAAAAATCACACTTTGACGAAGCTGAAGCCATTATAAAAAAAATACAAAAATCTGATCCAGACAATATCAGCGCAGGGAAATTACAGAAAAAAATTAATCAACAAAATCACCATAAACTCATTATGCACCTTTGGGAAAGCATGGATAATGAGTTTCAAATCGGGCGCTATCGGAAAGCAATCTCGATTCTAAAACAAATCGCACAACTTGAACCATCCTTAAAAGATGATATCCGAAATCGTTTGATTCGTGTCAGAGAAAGAATCAAAGATCAAGCCAATGACTATGACGTTGGCGATACACAACCGATGAGGCCGGTTCGATCACCCGACCTCGCTGTCGAGAGTTCTACGGATGAAGAAATTATTTCTGCTGATAACCGTCCGAAAAAAATCAGCGAAGAATCTGATAATGAAGCGCCGACCATTCTTCCCGAACCACCAATCAAGTCACCTGAAGATTTTATACCCGATAACACCGAATACGAATACCTAGATTCCGAATTTCTTCAACCTGCTAAAACAGCAACTTCTAAAAGTGGACAAATATTCAGTTTAAATTTTTCTCGTGCTCACCTATGGACTTTAGCAGCTGTCATTCTTGTAGGATGCCTTGTTACACTTCCATTTTTCTTCAAAAAAACACCTCGTCCTATTCAAATGACTTCTGACCATGAATCAAATATTCAAAATTCCTCTTTTCCCATCGAAGAACCAGTCTCTGAAACCGTCTCTGCCGACATTTTGGAAGAAGACCCATCAGGTGCATCTCCCATTATTGAATCACTACCATCCATTGAAACAGATAACCTTGTATCAAAGGATGTAGAACCGGAATTATCTGATAATATCAGCCATTTGCTTATGTCTGCACGTGAAAACGAACGAATCGAGAATATGGATTTTGCGGCTGTTTTATACAGAGAAGTACTCAAAACCCTTCCAGACAATGTTGATGCTTTGAGAGGTCTGGAGCGTTGCAGGCGATCGCTTGGTAAGTAAAGAACGATTTGTGAACCCAAGATTGACTTTTATTTTATCTTTTCTGTGAGCTCTATATAAACACGTTTTATAAATTAATTTGTAGCAATGTTCATTTTCGATTCACTTACTTTAAAAAACCGTGTTCACTTGCTATACTTTCATGATGGATTGGGGTCTTTTAAATACGTGAACTTTTCGAGGCTTAAGAGGTAATAATCTATGCAGAAAAAGAGAGTCTACCTGATCTTAGCGCTATCGTTTTTGCCATTTGTGGTTGGATGCTCAGAAGATAAAACCTACTACAAACTGACAGGACTTTGGGAAGGTCAAAATACGAACAACGCCACTGGTAAAACCTGGAATTTTAAGCTGATTATTGAACACAGAGGAACTGATATTTCAGCGTATTATTCCGATTACAAAGGTTCCAGAACATTGCGAAACATATCCTATGACGGTGATCGCATAGGTTTTATTATCGATATATGGCCGGAAGCCGTTACCTATTACGGAGCAATAAATTCAAAAAGCTCGATGTCCGGAACCTGGAGCTACTCCGGTGACGGAAATAATGGAACTTGGTTTCTATTAAAAAACAAAGATCCTGAAGACGATGATGAAGAGAATGAAGATTCAGGCTACTTCTTTTAAATAGTAAAACGCTTCTCTTTAATAAAACCTATCGTAAGACAAGCCCATGAACAACCCACTCACCATTCGGGAGTTCATTCTCACCCGGAAAATACGTTATTGATATTTCTATAGGAAAAAACAATGTATCAAATTTTTGTTGGCTACGATAAACATGGGCTAGATAGTCTGTTGAATGATGGATTCTTCTTTCTGAATACGCAATAGCAGGAATATCATGCCGTAACTTACCGATTATGTCAGGTCTTTCTGCAGACCATTCCGCAGTATCGATACCGGCTTTCACTATCCAAGACTGTACTGATTTGTCCTTATTTTTGATAGTTATACTGCCTATTGGAGCGCCTGTTGGAACAATCGAAGCATTTGCCAGTGTGCTATCGAGAATTATCTGTCTGTAAGAGGCATCACCAGATAATCTATACGTATGACTATTTGCATCTTCACTCAATAAAAGAGGAGCCTCGACTAATTGTCGCGCTTCGCTCCATTTATTTTGGTCTGACTGCACCATCAAGGCTAATCCTCTGATGGTTACAGTATGGCGTGAGTTTTTTTCAAGATTTTGAATGCTTAAGGCAGAGATTCGAAGTGGTTCTTGCAGATAAATCATACCTTTATAAGTCATTCCAGAGAATTTTTGCCCATTGGTTTCTTCAACGATCCAAGACCATGCAGCTTCTGGTCTTCTATGCTGAATATCTCGACGAACGTCCGGGCGGTTATAGGCCCACTCAGCAGAATGAATGCCCGCTTGTAACTCCTGTTTATGAGTATCGCCTTCCAACGTTTCCAAAACTAATTCCGCTATGGTGTAACCCTGTGGAAGGTGAGTTGAATGGCTAAGATCTGAGATAATTTTTATGGCATATACTTTTCCATCAAAATTCGTGTCGATAGTAAAGGTTTCATCCGGTGCGATATGAATATCCTTTTCTAAAGGTATAACATGCCAGATTTGTCCAGCTTGAAAACACAGGCCTGCCAGGCCAACCATCCCTGCAATTAACACGGTATCCAGAATACCAGGTTTATTGTCTTGGGAAGACTTATAAGGAATACGGACAAAACATGCCAGTAGCAGAGTAAATACAGCAGTTGATCCAATCCAAATCCAGTGGATTTTAGAATATCCTGGAAGCGAATGATTGAATACAGGTACCAACTGAGATAATTCTATCCCTATACGTTTAGAAAAATCAGCCAGGGCCTCTGTTAGGTTAACGATATCTAAACCTGAAAAACGCATATACACATATAAAATTGCCGATTGGAATAGACTGTACAGAGTCAACACCCGAACGACAGCTCCCGTAATCGGTTTAATGGCGTTTGACCAGATTCCGCCATAATAAGGAAAAATAACAGGTAGCATCAACAACCAGTGGTTCCACCCAGGCGGTTTTCCGTGACATATCCATTCAAAAACTGTAAAACCTACTAAGATAAAAGGAAAACCAAGCCATTGAACCCAATCAACAGCTTTTCTCTTAGGAAATACCAATAGCCAGCCTGAAAAAGCTATCAAGACCCATGGCGCTACTGGAACCAGACCATTAGAACGATCAAACAGGCTACTGAACCAATCAGCGCTTTTAGGTAACGAATAAACAATATTCCCTGCTAAAACTTGGCCTTTCATCCTAATGACAGCAACAAAAAAACCAATAAGGAAAAATAGTATTGCGCTTCCTGGTATCAAAATACCTTCAAATTCTTTGTTTCTACGATTTTTTAATACACAAAGAATGCATATCCATAGCGATATAAAAATACCTTCCGGCAATATCAATGGGGCTCCAATCAGTATAAATGAGGCTAGTACATGGCTGACTAACAATACATTCTTACTCGTTGAGTCGGAAAAAAGAAGCCAACTGGATATCGCTAAAACTAAAATATCAATACTGGATATTTTAGTGAAGGCCATGAAAGCAGGTATTGTGAGTGAAATAAGTATAAGAAAGGACCGCTGCCAAACAGTGCCTGAAAACACGGTTTTTGAATGAGTTGTCGCAAGTAGCGCACAAGCGATGGTGATTAGAGACACACATAAAGAATGAGCCAAAACGGAGATCAAACTCGTTAAAGAAATGGATGGTAAAAACCAAATATTTAAAGCGGATAACCCTATGAATAATAAAAGCCAGTCCTCTATTCCCAACGGAACAGGCTTTTTATATGTCTGTCGACTCAATAAAAGCGATGCCGTATGTGTAATGATGTAGATCCAATAAAATATTGAAAACACCAACGTCCACGTGCCGAAAAACTGCCATGAAACACCTAGTAAAAGAAAGGGAATGACCCATACAGCATTCCATTGATTTAAACGACAAGTTTTTAAAAAGCGCGGGGCGTTAGAGGCGATACAAAGCGAGATTGTGCTGAATAAGAAAAAAGCAACCGGAAACAACCAGGTAATAATGAGTACTTGAGCATCATCGGCATTGGGTTCTGTACGGTTCATAATAGAAGACATAATAAGACCCGTCAGTAGAGCTAAAACAAAGTATGAACCTGTATAAAACGTTTTAAGATATTTCTTCTGTATCATTTATCCCCAATTCTTGAATAGCTTTGACTAAAGGTTGGACCATGTGGGGATGTTGCACACAATCTCCCCATGCGACAAGCTTCTGAATGATTGAATCTTCAACAGAATTAACCCTGATATGTTTTAAACCACACCGCGATGATAAAGGCGATAGTTTAGGTAATTCCATTGTCTGGTTCAATGCCCCTGCCACCGACTCAACCCATTTCTCCAAAGAATGATTTTTCAGAATATAATTTCGTGCATTTCTTCCTATCTGATCCTTTTCCTCTGGGTTATCGAATAATTCTCGTAATGCCACCAAAACTGAGTATGTCTCATTAGGCCACAAAGGAATATGAACACAACAGTCTGATGGAATCTCAAGAAACTGACGATAGGCAGGTATTATTGCCGGCTTACCAGCCCCCATTATACGTATCAGCACATCTGAACTTTCACCCTGAGTCGGATAGCGTAATGAAAGACAGACATCACAAGCTGCTAACCATTTTTTAAACGTGTCATCATCGACATACCCCGTTATATGAGTATTCGGAATAGCCGAGATTTGTTCCTGTAATTGATTTCCATAATCATCATCAAGACAACCGCCTACCAGCACATAAAAGCTATTGGGATGATCCTGTTGAAAAATTTCAAATGCCTTCATCGCTTGATGTATTCTCTTTTCAAAAGTAACAAATCCAAACGATGCAATAACGAACTGATCTTGTTCGATTCCCAATTCTTTTCTTGCCGTTTGATAATTAGCGACGCCTTCATCGACAAACGGTAAATATATATTGAAAACTCTATTTTGATCGATGTGTTGCAGAATCCTTTTCTCAGCAAAATGATTGTGAACTAGAACACTTGAAGCGCTTTCACCAATTAATCTCAACATCGGGTATAGATCGTAAAGGATCGGACTATGATAACCATGAGCGATTGCAGATCCAATCCGAAGGCCTTCATTCCCGTGACACCACAAAATTTCACTCAGATAATGATTTAGATTTCGTTCGTGTAAATGTGTGTAAGCTCTTGAATGATGTATATTTGCATCGTGCAGGATGACTGCTCCCGGATAACGCATCATTACCGGGTATATAAAGCGATGATAATGGCTATTGCCAATTTGGTAAACATTTAAATCATATGGAGTTTTTCGATGTTGAAGCTCATAATCCCTTCTGGAGAACACCCTGAAATGTGGATAGGCCGATTGCGTCACTGACGACACTTTTTCAACATACAAATCAATGTCGAAATATTGAACCAGATGAGGTAACAATTTTTCTGCGTAATCCGCTACACCAGTACGATCGGGTTTTAGCGGTGAGAAGAATGCAAGGCGTTTTGGTTTCACAAGAGCTGCTCTTTTTTTATTTCGCCTTATTTGAGTTTGTCTTCAAAGGCTCAGTCAATTTTTCTATTACATTATCCCATGTGATCTGTTCAGCTTTCAACTTAGCTACTCGCCCCATTTCCGGCGAAGCCTGTCTATTATCGTACCATCGATCCAGCTGGTTTGCCATTTGTTGAGGTTCCGGTTCTCCTATAAAGCCTGTAGACCCATCATCGACAAATTCTAATACCCCCCCGGCATCACTTGAAGTGATCACTGGCTTTTCAGATAAAAACGCTTCAAGTGTCACATAACCATAATCTTCATCTATTGGGGCATACCACACAGCGCCGCATTTACTATAATGGTCAACTATTTCCTGGTCTGAAATATATCCTGTAAAAATGACTTGTTCTTGGATTCCAAGTTCATAGGCCATTTTCTTTAAGTTGGACTCCATCGGTCCTTTTCCAGCAATGACGGCATGGATCTTACTTTTTGTCAAAGAAAGAGCTTTCAATAACAATTCAATACGTTTGTTCAGTTCCAATCGACTGGCAGTAAACACATAGTCTCCATACATTTTATTCTGATAATATCCCAAAAGTGGTGGAGGATGATAAAGAGGTTCACTACTGATATTTAGGTAGCGATCCATACGATTCGCCACATTTTTTGAGTTGGCAAATATGTTCTTACATTCTTTCAAAGAAAGACTGTCAATTTGATAAAGCAATTTTCTGACTTCATCATCATCAGGAATATCTTTGAAATCAGTGTAAACAGTATTCAAAAAATCATAGGCTTGCCTATGTTGGTGTAAAACCCATGCCACTTTTCTTGGATGCTGGATACAATAGGTTGGAAATCGAGTGCATATAGCGAGGTCCACAGGCAAGCCGGAAGACATCGTCAAATCAATTAGTCTCCATGCAATTGCATTGTTAATCAATTGGCGGACTGGATGCCACTGAAAAGGAAGTTTGACGATATCAACCAGATAATCTCGAACTTCAAGTTCTCTCTTTAATGATTCAATATGTCTTTCCGCGCCACCTGTTATAAATGGCACCTGTACAGCACAAATAATGATCTTCGGTTGACGATCACCTGCAATAGAAAAGCTCATGTTTGATACTCCTACCTAACAATAGTTCATCGCTATTGTTTGCATGCATGGACTGCGATATCACAAGGAGCAAAGATCAGGCTGTTCAATTGATCTATCACGCTTTTTATTCCAGACATCAATGGTTCAAGGTCGTCAGACAATGGTTCAGACAATTCAGGAAGTGAAAGCTGAGCCTCCTTGGGCACTGGTGATCGGTAGTGAATCGATACATTTTTAAAACCGGCAATTTCAGTCAAAAATTTATATGTATCAGGATGTCGAGGCAAATGATGAGTTGGGTCTTTGAAATAGTGAGAAATCAGTGCATATAGGGATGCAGTATTGACAGTCTCAAAAACTAAGACACCTCCTGACTTCAATGCATTATAGGCTGCAACCAGCCATGGCAACACTCTGTCAGATGGAATATGTTCGATTAGTTGGCCGGCAAAAATACCACCCAAGGCACCCGACTCATACGATTCTAGAGCCTTCAACGCATCTTGACGAGTAACATTAAGGTTTTTTTGCTTGCAGATTTCCACCATATCTGAGTTGGTATCTACACCCATGGCTTGAATTCCTGCATCTCGAAGCAACTCAAGAAATTCACCTCTTCCACAACCAATATCCAATACCGGTGACACATCCTTGAAAAATTCAACATAATCCTGTTGGATCAACTTGACAAATTCTTCGGATCCTCTTCCTCCTGTCTCAAAAAGATAATATCCATAATCACCTAAACCAGATGTATTATCACTTTTTTGGTCTGCGCCATCCGTTTCAATCCCTTTCATCTCAATAACATCTGGCCTTTTTTGAAGAATTTGCTCTAATTTGCGATGTTGTAATGCAATGCCTCTTTTGAGTTCATCTTCAAAAATATCAAGCCTTTTCACCAAATTATGAAGCCAATTAGAAATTTCAGTATGACGTTTATCTGTATTTTCGTGGAAAACATCCATTCTGTCTTTTAGGTAATTTGAGTGTTCCTGCAGAAGTTTGACATGTTTTTGACTACTATAACGGATTTTTTCGTCGATCACCGGAACTATTCTTTGACCGAAGACAGCGATTTCTGAGTTGAATGATTCCTGTTTTGCTGAAAAAATTCTGGTTTTATGATTTAGTGTGTTCAAAATATGAGTTGTTTCCGCCAAGGCTTGTTTGGCTGCGTCTAGTTCGGTTCCGATTCCATACGAGATAATTTTTGATATAATTTTATGTATAAACCCCTTTGAGTATTTCCAAGGCAATTTCGTCATAAGATTGTTCAGCGATTGAAGCGTTTGATCTAAGTCCGCTGCATCCGTAAACTCTTCCGCTGTTCTTGGTGAATCATTGATTTTATCTAGAGACGCTTCATAGTCGAGTCTTTCGTTTGAAAAAAACTCTTTATCCGTATCCGGATCCGGTTCAAAACCCGGCTCGTTTTCAGCCTGTTCCTCAGACAGCAAGTTTACGTACTCTTCAGGTCGGTCCTGGGCGGCTTTCTCAATTTTTTTCCTGATTCTATTTGATAGCGAATCACTCATTCATTGCTCCTTCGCCCAGATCTTCAAGTTGATCTATTCCTCATTTAATCGTCTTTTAGTTGACTCTCAGATACCAGGCAATCCATATTTCCAGTAAAATCCCAATAATGTTCCGGCCGAAAAATACCAGAATCTCCCTGAATTGATCGGAAAGCAATTTGATACATTCTACTATGAAAATCATACGGTGAGGCATCTTCACCATGTATCGCTACGTCAATTAGAAAAGTATTATGAATAAGATCGAGTTTTGGAAAAACCACTCTGACACATCCTTCACCTGGATCGACCGAAATTTTATATTTTTCGATAAATGTGTTGCTTCCATAACACCAAGTGCCGTCCTGCATAAAAAATCCTATGCCGAACACAACGTTTTCGACTTTTTCTTTTGCCTTATAATGTATTTCAAAAACAACCTTTTCTCCGGTTTGAAAAAGATATCTTTCTATGTTGTTATCATCCAAAATTTTAAATCGGGTAATTTCTACCAGTCGGCTACCCCATCGTTTTCCTGTTCCATCCGAAGCAACTGATTGATCATCCGATGCAATATCTTTGTCCAATATCAGTTCCTGACTATCGGGATCGGCCTGATCATCCTTTAACTTTTTTTGTGTCAACTCATGTTCTTGAGCATAGCGCTCTTCTTCTTTTTTAGCTACAGCTAACAAATATGATCCGATTATTTCCCTTGAATCGCCATCCAATTTCTGAACCCCATGCGATAGCCAAACAGCTCTTGAACAAAGCCGCTCCACTGCTCCAAGATCGTGACTGACTACCACTATCGTTTTTCCTCTGCGCTTAAAATCAAATATCTTCTCAAAGCATTTATGAACAAACGTTTGATCTCCAACCGCAAGCACTTCGTCAATCAACAGAATATCCGGATTCACATGGATGGCGACAGCAAATCCCAATCTCATAAACATACCTGATGAATACGTACGAACAGGATTATCTATAAACTCGCGAATTTCAGCAAAATCGACGATCTGATCAAATTTATCTCGTATTTGAGCTTTGGTCAGACCTAACATTATCCCATTGATAAAAATGTTTTCACGTCCAGATATTTCTGGATGAAAACCAGCCCCAAGTTCAATCAAGGCGGATAAGCGACCCTGGACGCTCACACAGCCGGAAGTGGGCTGCAATATACCGGCAATCAGTTTCAATACAGTCGATTTACCTGATCCATTTGAGCCAATGAAACCAATTGTTTCCCCCTTGCCAATCTTTACATTTATGTCCTTCAAAGCCCAAAAAAGCTCGTCATCTGCCTCTTCTTTCTTTTTAGTTTTTCCCAACCTCCATAAGTCTTTGATCAATGTACTTTTTAACGTCAAAAATTGGTGTCGTCGACTGTGTTTTTTGAATGCTTTTGTAACATCGTCCAGTTCTATCACGTATCTGCTCATCAGATTTCCTCCGAAAAGCCGGTTTTAAACCGATTGAAAATTCTCCAGGAAATCACCAGAACAATTATCGATAGAATAAATACTGCACCTAACCCTTTCCATGGCAAGGGCATATTAAAAATTTCTTCTCCATGGCTGGACATTTTCTGCAAAAACATCCGTTGATAAGACACAATTAAATGTTTCATCGGATTAATATTCATAATATAAGATAGAATCGGCGGCTTGGTGTCAAGCCCTAAATCTGCCAAGTTATATACAATAGGCGTCAAAAAAAACCATAATGTCACCATGTTATTCAGAATCTGCTGAATATCTCTGAGATGAACCGATAACGCAGACAGCGCCAGAACAAGACCATAAGTAAAAAGAAATTGTACTACCACTACAAAAGGAAATGCTATTAAATTAATCCCCGGTGGAATTCGATATATTAAAAGAAATGCTACCAGAATCGGTAACGCGAAAAAAAAGTGTATCAAGTTGGAAACAACAACCACTAAAGGAAGAACTTCTGCTGGAAACAATACTTTTTTAACCAGGTTCGCACCAGAAATTATTGAGCTGCACCCTTCCAGCAAACTCGCTGAAAACCACAACCATGAAAGTAGACCACTAAAAAGATATACATGGTAGTTTTCCATGGAATTCCGCAGATAAATCGAAAAAACCAACCAATATACCAGCATCATTAAAAATGGATTCAGCATGGACCACATAAAACCCAATACCGAACCCCGATATCTCGCTTTTAGATCTCGAGATACAAGAACAGCAATCAAAGCCCTGTAACGATATAATTCACGTATTGATTTCAGCACAGTGTTTTCTCCGGGCCAATGCCCATAGAATGAGATAATCTACAGCGAATAGAAAAAGGATTCAAGGCAACAACTACTGGAGACTTTCTTTCATCAGCAGAAGGCAAAGATATGTGCTGGTCGCTATAGAAACACCGAGGCCAAGCGGCGATCTCAAATTCGACAAATTGTCACTGTTGACATCCCGAATGGTAATATCCACGACATCTAACGGTGAATGCGTGTTATCCCTAGGCATCAGCCAGTTCCCCTCGCGGAAATATAAGATAACTTTAACACGATCCAGCAGATACCGTTGCTTGGGGTCATTGATCCCTACCCGAGAGTTTAACCACTATCTCCGCGAAATACTTATCTAAAAAGTCAACTGATGTTTAAGCAATGAAACCCTTTTTCAGAAAGAATATTTATCTTCAATTATAACAAGTTAACAACTATCTATTAAAAATAAACACTCTTGACCAAGCCTTTTTAAATTTGACATTATAGCTGTTATTTTTTATAATTACTGGCAATGAGCAGGATGAAAGACGTTTACACAAGCATCGATATGAACAACTTTTCCAACTCTGAATACACTCGAAACATTTGTGAATATCTTTCATTTTAAAGAAATTAGCTTTTCAATAAGGAGTTTTTTTATGAAATATATTGGGATTATCGTGGCTATTTGCATTCTTCCATTCTCGACATTGGCAGATTGGCAACTAATGACTTCTCCAGTAACAGCCAATCTACGAAGTATCTCCTACATAGATCCGGAAACTATTTTTGTTGCTGGTTCCGGGGGAACTATCCTGAAGTATGATGGCAATGAATGGCTGCCGATCGAATCGAATACAGATAAAAACCTTAATGCTATTTCAATGGTAAGCGATATGGATGGCTGGGCAGGCGGAGTTGATAATATTCTTCTGCAGTGTTCCGACGGGGAATGGTCAGTTTTCCCGCCCATTGATTCTAATATCAGAACCTTTAATGCAATCCTGGCTTTAGCAGTTGATGATGTCTTTTTCCTCAGCTATGACCTGCTCAATGGGACTTTTCTACACCATTGGGATGGAAATAATATGACTGCTAAACATACTTTTTCAGATAATATGACTATTTTGGTTGGGGACAAAGCAGACAATCTCTGGGTAGCAGGAGCTACAAGCCAAGTTTTTCATTTTAACGGCACATCCTGGGATCATTCACTTTCTCAAACATTACCCGAAAACATTAAAATCTTCGACCTCACTCTGAATGATGCAGGATATCCGATCGTGACCGGCGTGCGGCTTCCGGGCTGGGATTTAGACTTGGTCTATGAATACTCACCCGATACCGGATGGGTCGAACACTGGCGAGGATACGAAAAGCGTGTCATGTGCGCTGCTGTGAATAAAACTCGAGGTTTTGCAATGGGCGCAAATGGTCGGGTTATTGAATATTCTATTTTCGGATGGAACGAACTGACCTCGCTCCCGACACGCCAAATTAACGATGTCGTTCTGCCATCTATTGCTGAAGGATATGCCGTTGCCGATCTTGGAGCAATTTTGCATTTTCAGCAGCCTTCTATCAGAGTTGATCTCAATACAAAAAACCTGAAAGGATCAGAACTTTTTGATTTTGGGATAACCCTTCTCAATCCAGGCCAATCCGTCAATTCTGTTATGGAAATTGTTATGTTGGAAGCCTATGGGTTCTTTTTCTTTTGGCCAACCTGGACAGAGGAATTCGATAGCAAAATACTGAATTTGCCGGAAAATTTGGACGAAACTGAAACAATATTTTCATTTACTTGGCCGGAAGGGGCCGGTTCAGGCCAAGCAGCATTTTGGGGAGCATTGTTGGGAACGGACAATACCATTTTCGGATATGATATCGAAGCTTTCGGTTGGTCGGATTAAGCGCTAAGCCATTGGATCAAAATTACCAGTATCGATATAATCCAGATGGGTGCGTCCATCTGGATTATGTCGTTAACATCGTACCATCCAGGATGCTTTTGCTTTTGGTGAAAGAAAAGCGCTAATCCGATAGGAACAAAAATGAATAATCCTGTCAGTTGTATTTTGGTCAGAAACATCATTGATAAAACACATAGAGTAGATAGTCCTATAGTGATCTGGAACACAAATCGACGTTTTTCTTCATTTAAACGAGCAGGAATAGTCTGATACTCGGATATTCGATCTGCTTGTATACGTAAGCTGTCAAAGAGAAAAAGTCTATTGAGGCAAGTAATTCCAATAAAAGCAAATGCAAATGTCAGCGTCCATTTTGAGTTATGACCATAGATTGGGATCGTCGATATAAACGCAATAAAAGCAGAAAACCCGATATCCAAACCAGGATTTATACGTTTTCCCCAAAACTTCCAAACCCATATCATGGCGCCGACAAGTATAGCAGCGAGCCAAGGAATATTTCCTGTCAACGTATATGCAAGAGCGCTGCTGAGGAGTGCAAACCCAATGGCCCATGAGAATGGAAGTTGCGTAAAAAAGATAAGACTTTTATAAAAAAGTGATGGTATTGCCCCTGTTTGTTTCCAACTAATCAGTCGAATTTTTTCTACAACATTTCGTATCAGCCAAGCTGGAGTTGATGCGCCGGCGGTAATACCAACCTTTTTAGCGCCTTCGAAAATACTAGGATCAAGATTCTCAACAGACTGAACCATGACGGTCTTACAATAATTTTCTGCTATATCGACCAATCTTCGAGTATTGGCGCTGTTTTTTCCTCCGATGACCACCATGATATCCGATTCTTTTGCAAGAGACCGAGTTTCGGCTTGTCGTTCTGACGTTGCATCACAAATTGTATCGAATTCATAGCAAGCAGTATATTTTTGTTTGATAATATCAACCGTTTGTTGATAGATATGAGAGTCTTGCGTGGTTTGAGCAACCACACAAACCTCATGTCCACCCTGTAACTCCAGCGCTTCTTCCGGGCTAGTGACCACAATTCCAAGGCCTGCTGAATAACCCAATAAACCTTCAACTTCTGCGTGACCTCGGTCTCCAATGATAATTACAGGGCATTTTTTAAGGGCATACTTTTTGACAATAGCTTGGACTTGTCCGACTTTAGGGCAAGTCGCATCACAAACAAAAGCCCGCTGTTCTAATAGCTGTCGACGCTTTTCTGGTGTAACACCATGAGCGCGAATAATCACATGCTTACCAGCAACATCTTCATTTTCTTGTAGTTCGTGAACATCTCGTTTTTTAAGCGCTTCCAGCGCCTGCTCATTGTGTATTAACGGACCTAGTGTTCTGACCGGTCCATCCGTTTTGTTTCTGATTTCAATTAACTTGTCCAGGGCTTTACGCACACCGAAACAGAAACCTGCACTTTTAGCGACCTTTGTTTTAAAGGCCATGTGTCACAATCAGTGTTCCGCTACTTCTTTGGAGGCGGGTTAGGAATAGGATTATTGGTAGGTTCCGGTAGTTTGGATTCCGTATCAGGCGATTTTTCCACGATTTGTTCTTTTGTTTCGGCAGGCTGAGGTTTAGTACTTTTTTCTACAGGAGCTGGTTGCTGTTTCTTTGAAGCCGCTTCCATATCGATGCGTCCTTTGTATACAGCTCCAGACGCAACCACAACTCGAGGAGCAATTATGTCACCCAGCATTGTGCCGGTCACGTTGATGGTAATTTTTTGACGTGCTTCGACATTTCCTTTCAGTTCGCCTTCAACAGTGACAATATCAGCTCGAATATCACCTTTGACAACACCACCTTTTCCGATAATCACTTCGTTCTGCACTTCTAGAGTACCCTGAAAAACACCTTCGACCCTAATTGAGCCAGATCCTTTTACAGATCCTTCAAATACAAGGTCTTTTCCTATAGTGGTCGACCCTGAAGTCGAGTAACTTTTGGGGAAATCAGTAGCTGTCTGATCCTTCTTTTCTTGTTTAGGTGGCAATATCGAGGGAGTTGAAACAGGCGGCGGACGAAATGTTGTATCCGACTGCTGTGTTCCATCTTTATGCTCAGAATCGCCGCGATCTTTTGGATAATTTCGAAAAATGGTCAACATAATGCATTCTCCCCTGGTTGTTTAACCTGACACCCTTTACATGCAAGGACGTAATAAGCGGGAAACGGGATTCGAACCCGCGACTTGCAGCTTGGGAAGCTGCCACTCTACCAACTGAGTTACTCCCGCAAAACTCCAACAAGCCTGATTTGAAAGTAGCAAAGATCAGCTTAAATCGTCAAGCTCTTTTCAGACATATCTCAACAATCTGACTATCAAGAATAATCAGATAAAATCTCATCTACATCACGATAACCTGGAGTTTCTTCTTGAATTTCTTTTAATACGGTTATAGCGCTGGTCTGGTGCCCGGCCAATTTCATTGTCTGAGCCAAATCGTATTTCAAACTGACAAGTTCCTGTTGACTGGCTTCTGAACTTTTTATAGCTCGCGTCAATACTGCCAAAGCCTTGTCAAAAGCTCCCACTTGCACATAACAATTGGATAGAATACCAGCCGTTCGTATCAGGTATTCCGGATAATCCATTGTAATCTGAAGCTCCGCAATAGCCTCTTCCGTCAACCCCATTTCCATATAAGCAATACCAAGATTATAATGTGTCTCAGGCTCTTTCTCCTGATCCCTGGAAATCAAATCTTCGCGAAATTCCCGAACAACCTCTGCAAGCCCGGACGAAAGGGTGCCATTTTCTAGCGCCATCGCCGAAGAATCACCTCTTCCAACAGTGCTGCCAAGAGGAATATCCATAGAATCAGGAGGTTTTACATCCAGGCCAACAGCAGACTCCGAGATGCCTTCCTCTGCATCTAAGGTATACAATGGAGCCATATCCCCACTGAAAATAGTCTCTTTGGACACATCCAGTTCTTCCAGCATTTTCATTCGTTCAACAATTTTACTGTTTCCCGGGACAATCGATAGTGCATTTTTCACAATCATATAAGCGTGTTCTATCATGTTGTTTTCACTTAATAACGCCACGCGACGATCTATAACATCCGCCATAGCATCCAATTTTCCCAGACGCTCATATACTTCCGAAAGCCTCTCCAAAGATTCATCATCATCAGGAATTGTTTCCAGTATTGATTCTAAACGCTCAGCAGCTTTTTCCAGAAGACCGTATTTTAAATATACACCTGCTTCAATTCGAAATTCACGTAACTGATCTTCAGAAATCAGCTCAGACTCCTTTATCTCAACTTTTCTCTCAGCAACAATTTCATCTTCCAAACTGAATACTTCCATTGAAAGATCTTCTTGTTTCAACGATATATCGTCTTCTAAATCAACTGACTCACTCAAAAAAGGTAATTCTTGTTTCACAAGTTCACTCGTATCGAACAATGTGTCAAGCTCAACATCATCTGTATCCAAACCAAGTAAGCCCGTATCTTCAGATAGTATCTCTTTGCCTTTTTCAGATTTCGCCTCTTTCATATCAGCAAAAGATGGCGTCTCAACTAAACGACCTGTATCAACAGGTCTGCCTTTGAACTCTATCGATATTTGATTAAATCTTTGTTTTACGGCGTGATCTTGAGGATCCATCAGGAAAAGACGTTCATAAATATTATAGCTTTCCTCTAGATGGCCTTGGTTATAATAAATCTCTGCCATTTCCTCAAACAGCCGCTTGACTTCGTCATGCTCGCTAATTTTCTGATAAATTTCTATCTTTCGTTCACGTATAACAATATTTTCCGGATCAAGACTCTGAAGCTTATCCAAAAGCTCCAATGCCTGGTGAAAATGCTCACGCTCTACTGCAATATCAATTACTTCCTTCAGCAAACGAAAAGCCTCGGGAAAATCTCCTTTGGCAACATAAAGCTTGCCCAGAGTTTCACAAACACCATTTTGTGATGGGTCAATCTTACAAATCTGCATGAACACTTTTATGGCATCATCAATTCGCTCGCTATCAATATAAATCTGACCCATTTTTTCCAGCGCTTCAATGTTATTGGGGTCTTTCTCTAGCATCTGGTCAAGGATATTTCTGGCTTCGCCGGTTTGACCCTCAGCTAAATATGCGCTGACAATACCATTTACAGCATCAGGATAATCTGGAATATCAGTGAATGCATTCTCATAACTCTTTATAGCAGCAAGGTATTCACCTCGTTTGGCAAAAGCATCACCAATTTTTACACGCTCATCTGCAGCTTTCTCAACAAACCCTTTTTGAGCATACAGCATGGCCAAACGTTCACGAATAGAGATATTGGCTGGATCCAAATCAGCAATTTGTCGGTAAGAGTCTAAAGCTGCCTCGATATCACCATTGTGTTCATAAAGTCTCGCTAAAATTTCAAACTGGCTGATCGCGTCTTGAATCAACCCTTGATCAGCATAAAGATGAGCAAGTTTATGGTAAATATTCGCTCGACTTGAATCATATCGAAGAATTTTCTTATAAATAGCCAAAACTCTAGGAACAAACCCTCTACGTTCGTAATATTCCCCGGCTTTCTCAAACTCCAGAACCGCTTCCGAAAAATTATTAGCACGTATTAAAAGGTCACCGATAGTGTTGTTAAGGCTGTTGTCTCCATACTCATCTTGAGTCAACTTGCGATATTCATTGACAGCCTTCAAATATTGACCTTTTTTTGTGAATTTTTCAGCATTTTTTAAAATTCTATTTTTATTTATAGCCATTTTTGAACCTCTTTTTATGGGTTTCTAAACGCCTAATTATATGCTTTAATTGACCTTGCTGTCAAGATTACCTATCAGATCGAAATAGGCTTTTTCAGCCAGTTTATGTGCTTGGGTAAGCTCTGATTTGCTTAACGTATCCAATTCAAAAGCGATATCGAAATACTTCGAAAAACCATCGCTAATCGATCTAATCAACACATCCATCGATACCGCTTTTCCAGCTTCTGTCTCAAGGTCTGTTACCTGATCCTCTGAGTTGGGATTATGTTTTAAGAAAATCGCCTTCCAATTGTCGGAATCGTATTCCATTAAAAGTGAACCATGCTGTAAAACACGGTTTCGAGTCCGCTTTTGGGCTGAGCCCAATAACTTTTTTCCCGAAGCCAGAATTTCATAAGAAGATGCATTTGCAAAGCATGATGAGAGCGCGCTTTGTGGCTGGTTTTGCCTTCGTGATGCCATTTCTGCCTTGATTTCCAAGGATTGTAACGCTTCACAGAAAGCTTTTCCTATTTCACAATATGTGTCAAGTAAGTTTTTAGAAAACGGTGGCACGTTTATGGGTCCACATAAACAATAGGTCAATTCCTTATCATGTAATACTGCCTTGCCTCCTGTTATTCTCCTAACAACAGAAATGTCATTTTTTTGGCAAAATTCCAGGTTTACATGCCGGTGCAATTGTTGCGCCATCCCCAAACTCACAGTTGGAGAAGACCACTGATAGAGCCTTAAAATGGGAGTATCATCTAAGCGGTGTAAAAGCACTTCATCAATTGCCATGTTCAATGGCCCTAGCAAAGGAAGATCGATTATTAACTTCCACACCGTTTTAGGTTTGCGCCCCATCTTTTACCGTTTCTGATACTCCTTCAGCGCTTTTTCCAATACTTCAACAGCCATGGAAAGGTCTTCCTTTTTCAGGACGTACGCAACACGAACCTGATTCCGGCCAAGACCTTCAGTTGCATAAAATCCTGCTCCAGGAGCTACCATAACCGTTCTTTGTCGATCACTGAAATCTTCCAGCAGAAAACGGGCAAATTTATCGGAATCATCTATAGGGAGATTAGCCATCATATAAAAAGCGCCATAGGGTTTTTCACAATAAACACCATCGATACTATTCAGCCCGGCATGAAGAATGTCTCGTCGCTCTTTATACTCACAAATAATAGATTCCATAACATCATCCGGGACATCGAGCGATGCCATTGACCCAATTTGCTCAAGTGTAGGTGGACACAATCTGGCTTGCCCCATCCTTAGAACCCCATCTAAAACCGATTCATTTCGAGTGATCAAACAACCAATTCTGGCTCCGCAAGCTGAATAGCGTTTCGATACTGAATCCACCAAAATCGCATAATCGTCAACGCCTTTCATTTGCATTATCGAGATTTGTTTATAACCATCGTAGGTAAATTCTCTATAGACTTCATCGGAAATAATATAAAGACCGTTTTTGACGGCAAAATCCGCAAGTTTCTGTAGGGATTCATGTGAATAGACAGCGCCAGTCGGATTGTTTGGATTACACAGGATAATCGCCTTTGTTCTGGGGGTGAGTCGCTTTTGAAACTCTTCAATCGGCGGAATTTGAAAGCCGTCTTCAGGCAGCGTTGGAATACCGGTTATGGACACCTCCGCCAATGCACAAAAACCATTATAATTTGTGTAAAACGGCTCCATGCTCAGCACGTTATCACCTGCATCAGTCACAGCCATCAAAGCAAATTGAATAGCCTCTGAACCAGCAACCGATATGAAAATCTGTTTGTCGAGAACATCGATATTGTGCTTTTTATAATATCCAACCAAAGCTGATCGATATTCCGGCAATCCATTGGAAGGCCCATAACTTAGTACCGGCTTGTTATATTTCCGCACTGCATCCAAAAACTCTGTAGGCGTATGAATATCAGGTTGCCCAATATTCAGATGATAAACATGGATTCCTCTTTTTTTGGTGGCATCCGCCAAGGGCGCCAACTTTCGGATAGGACTATAAGGCATATTGGAAGCTCTTCTAGAAATCATATCATTACACTCCTTTAAAACATGTTGATTCTACAAGTTCAAACCCACTTACCATGTATCGGGGACAGGTTAATAAGTCAATATCATTTATAGACAAAATCAAGGGCTTAAACAAAGACTAATTATGACTTGTTCATTCGAAAGCGCTTTGAAATAAAACCGCCATAATTTCGATACAAGCGCCACATTTCCCCCATCGCTCTGAGAATCACACGCATATTTGCACCACTTGGCACACCAGCTTTACGAGGCAAATGACGCACTCCACGCTGAACAATACGAAAACCCGATCTTTGAGCCTGTAACAGCATCTCAACATCTATCATCGCACCTTCCGAGGTCATCGTCATACTGTCTAAAACTTCACGATGATAGATTTTAAACGCACAATCTGGATCCTTGATACGCAAGCCAAAAACCAAAAAAACCGCCTTTTCAAATAACCAAGTGTTTAAACTTCTATACCACGGATCTTGGCGATCAACACGAAAACAAGTCACGACGTCTGCATCTTCTATCAATGGCAAAATGTCTTTCAGTGACGATAACTCAAATTGCCTATCTGCATCTGTGTAAAAGATTAAATCTTTCGTCGAACTATGAAAACCACTCTGTAAAGCCCCCCCATACCCCCTATTGACAGCATGGTGAATCACTTTCACATTCGCATACGATAAAGCCAGACGATCAGCAAGTTCTGCCGTTCCATCAGTACTGCCGTCATTAATTATCAAAATTTCGTAATCGTGAAATAACTCCAGACAGATTTTCACGGCATCCTCGATCAAGATTTCAAGATTTTCAATCTCGTTATGGGCCGGAAAAAAAAGACTTATACTTTTTTCTGAAAAAGCTCTCATTGCCGACGGCAAATTATCAGAGAACTCCTATGAAAGCAACAAAAACACATAGCGATTTCATTTTTTTACGGATAAAAAATGAAGGCCCACGTCATAGCGATTAAAGGCAACACGCTTACAATGGATAACCCTCGCCCGGGTCCTCACTAATCGCCCATCACTCATTTCAATATTCAAATCAATTTCACACAATGGGGACAAATAAGTCTCGATCCGTATCAACGCTCCAGCCTGTGATAAATTCAAAGTAAAACCCGTGCCTGTCAAGGTTCTATTCAATCGTGGATTCATATAATGATAACTAACATTTGCACGAATCGGCTTGCGCGGATATTTGCGCTTGTCAATCTCCTGCTGCGTGGGATCCGCTGTCATGGCAATCGCACCCCTTTCTTTTCGTATTAAAATCAAGTTTATTCTACACATTTCTCGAACAATAAGCAAATTATCAATTTCAAACAGATTCAACAGCATCCCGACTCCCTTGCTGACCTTGATTTCGTAACTTTTTTTATTGACATTTCCACCATTTTCCAAGATAATCCCAAAAGAACCCAATGGTTCCCAGTTTTTCCCAATTTGATTTGGAAGAATAAACTCACGATATTTCAATGGGTTAAGCTGTAATTTAAGGAGAGGCCAGGAATGTCCGGTTCATTATTTGGAACACATCAAAAACAAGTTGATGCAAAAGGACGTCTCAGTATTCCAAAAAGTTTCCGTGACGCTCTGGAAACAAACAACCAACCATTTGCTTTTCTGGTTATGCTGGATGGAATATTGTCTATTTTCACAGAATCAGCTTTCAATGTTATAGATCAACAAATCCAAAACCAATCTCCTCTCAATCGAAAAGCACGTGAATTACAAAGATTATGGGGGTCGATGGTAACCCCGATATCATGGGATTCAACAGGCCGTATCACATTGACAGAGTTGCAGAAAGACTACGCTGGAATAGATCACGAGGTTGTTTTAATAGGCGCCAGAAATCGTTTAGAAATTTGGTCACGAAAAAAACATGAACATGATTTCAGGCAGGATGATCAAAGATTTTCTGAAATAGCCGATGAGCTGAACAGTCTGTCCTAATGGGTTTAGCCTGTGAAAGGAGTTTAGGTGGTACACCTGCCGGTGATGCTGGAAAAGGTTAAATCCTATCTTGGCGATATCGATGATGGTATCGTTATCGATGGAACTTTGGGTGCAGGTGGTCATACAGAAGCTCTTCTTAAAAATACTCCGGAATCTCTTATTATTGTTGGAATCGACCGTGATCGATCCGCTATACAGATGACATCATCACGATTGAGTTCATATCAAACACGGTTTATAGCTATTCATGGAAATTATGGAAATCCGGCCAGTTGGATAGAGAAACTCCCCCCTAAACCCATTTTAGGGTTTCTACTTGATCTTGGTCTTTCTTCCATTCAACTAGATACTGTTGACCGCGGTTTTTCTTTTCGTGATTCGAAATCCTTAGATATGAGGTTTGATAAGACAGAGGCTATTCCTACTGCAGCAGATTTAGTGAACACCTTACCAGAAAAAGAGATCGCTGCAATTCTGTATCGTTATGGCGAAGAAAAAGCCTCACGAAAAATTGCGCGGACCATCATCAATAAACGCAAGCCAAAACCCTTTGCCTCCAGCCGGGATTTATGGGAAGTCGTGTCAAGCGTTGTGCCAAGCTCAGGGACTATTGATCCGGCAACACGTACTTTCCAAGCGTTTCGTATCGCTGTTAACAAAGAACTGGATTATCTTCAGAAAGGTCTAGCTGCAGCAGAATCTCTACTGGCGAACAAAGGTCGTCTTGTAGTTATTTCCTATCACTCCCTAGAAGACCGCATTACAAAAACTTTCCTGCGTGAACGGTCTGGAATATGTACCTGCCCACCAGGCTTGCCTGAGTGCCGCTGTGGAAGGCCTGAGACTTTTAAAATGATCACACGTAAACCTCTTGTTCCTGATTCACGGGAAATTCAAAACAACCCTCGTTCACGTTCAGCAAAGCTGAGATGTGCTGAAAGAGTAAATGGAGACATAAAATGAAGTGGCAGCGTTTTGTCTGGGTCGCAACAATTGTCATGCTTTGGCTTGTTTCTCTTATGATTGTAGATTCTGCTGCTAAGAACACCCGAATGGGCTATCAGCAACAAGAGTTACGTCTTGATCTTCAACAGCAGGAGGAAAGCAATCTTAGATTGCAATGTGAATCTTCTATTTTACATGATCCCGAAAGAGCGAAAGAGTACGCAGAATCTCAAAAAATGATCACTTCTGATCATAGCGCCATCGAATACTATCCTGTGGAATTTATCAAGTGATTGAGCGCCGTATCAACATTGTCTATTTATCGTGTTTCACTATGCTAGGTCTTTTGTCGGTATGGATTGCTCATCTACAAATATTCAAAGGCTCCGATTACGCACGCAGAGCTTTCCGAGCTCACTATCGACGCGTTGAAATTCCTTCACGCCGTGGTGTTATTTGGGATCGAAATCAACGAATTTTGGCAGTCAGTTTGGCGAGTGATTCACTTTTTGCAGACCCACACATGGTTATTAATCCAGAGCAAGTAGCGGAGGAGTTGGCAGCAATTCTACCTGGGCAAGCAGTGGATTATTTAAGTAAATTAACTCCGACCGGCCGCCGTTTTACATGGCTACACAGAGGTCTCTCTCCTGAACAGGCTGAAAAAATCAGCGGCTTAAACATTGAGGGTTTGTATTTCAGAAAGGAAAGTAGGCGGCTTTACCCTTCCAGCAACTATACCGCGCCTATCTTGGGGTTTACGGGTATCGACGGATTGGGGCTAGAGGGTTTGGAAGCGTCTTATAACCATCGTCTTGCAGGGGTTCCAGGGGAAGAATTGATAGCGTTTGATGCCCTGGCCCGACCCTATAGCTCAGAACGTATTGTTCTTTCAGAACCAGAACCGGGGCAAGATCTACACTTGACACTGGACAAATCTATCCAATATTTCGCTGTTTCTGAATTGAAGCACACACTTCTTCAAGAATCTGCTCGATGGGGCGCTATAGTCATACTTGATGTCAAAACCGGAGAAATTTTGGCTATGGCCTCAGAACCCGCTTTCAACCCTCACAATTTTGCAAAATCTCCTGCTGAAAACCGACGCAATCGATGCTTGTCACAACTCATTGAGCCAGGTTCAACTTTCAAAGCGATTCCTTTGATTTCTGTTATAGAATCAGGAGAATTCAAACCCCATGATATTATAGACTGTGAAAATGGACAGATCACTTTAGGCAAACACACCTTTAATGACTGGAAAAGATTTAATCGGCTTTCAGTCGAAGATGTTATCGTGTTTTCCTCCAATGTTGGGACAATCAAAATATCCCAGCGAGTTGGCGGAGAATCTCTGTATCAACTTGCACGTAATTTTGGAATCGGTTCCGAGCTTTTACCGGACTTTCCGGGATGTGAAGCCGGCTATATCCGCAAGCCTGCTCGTTGGACATCAGGCGCCACTGCTTCATTATCGATTGGCTACGGCGCAGCGGTGACACCTTTACACCTCGCGGTCATTTATGCCGCCTGCGCAAATGGGGGATATCGTATACACCCTCACCTTGTCAAAGATACACCAACAAAACCTCCTGTAAGAATCATGAGCGCTCAAACAGCTTCCATCGTTTCTGAAATTTTTCAACAAGCTGTCAAACGTGGAACAGCGTCAAAGGCGTCTCCAAAAGCCTGGAGCGCCGCCGGCAAAACTGGGACTGCAAGGCGCTACGATCATGATAAAGGAGGATATGATTCAAACAGTGTAACGTGTGTTTTCGCCGGTTTCGCTCCAGCAGTAAACCCCTTGATCAGCCTCTGTGTTGTTGTGGACGATCCCCGTGAAAACAAATGGGCCAGCCAGGTAACAGCGGATTTATTTGCACGTGTAGTGGATCTTACTTTGAATTATCTTGGAGAAACACTACAAGAAAGACAACAAAATGAGACTTAATGATCTAATCAGCATGAGTCCGGATATATCGCTGGAAGGTAATGTGGATTGCAACGTTACTTCTCTGACTATGGATTCCAGGAAGGTTGAGCCAGGTGCGCTATTTGTTGCATTACGTGGCGTCACATCCGATGGCCATCAATTTATATCCCAGGCAATTCAAAAAGGAGCAGTTGCTATATTGATCAATGAGGATCACCAAGGCTCATTTCCTCCCGATATTGCGGTAATTCGTGCAATAGATCCTAGACAAACGATTGCACATTTGGCTTCACAGTTTTACGGACACCCTTCCGACAAGTTATTAACTCTTGGAATTACTGGCACTAACGGAAAAACAACTGTAACTTATATGCTACAAAACATTTTACAATCCTTGGGAACCCCCTGTGGTGTTATTGGCACGATCGGGGCTCAATTTTTTGACACGCACATTCCTACAGGCGCAACAACGCCGGAACCGATAGAATTGCATCAAATCTTCGCCCAAATGCTGACAGCAGGCATAAAGATTGCTGCTATGGAAGTGTCCAGCCATGCATTGATGTGGCATCGAGTCGATGGGATGAGATTTGATGTTGCTGTGTTCACCAATCTATCCCAAGATCATCTAGATTTCCACTCATCGATGGAACGTTACATGGCTGCGAAAAGTCGACTTTTTAGAATGCCGGGTAATATCGATCGACCGGCCGCAGCTATTTTGAACAATGATGACCCCGCTTCGGAATATTTTCGGCCGATGATCCCGGAATATAGAACAGTTCGAACTTACGGCTTAAACCGCTCTGCTGATGTCACCGCTAAGAATATTCGGGAATACCCTGATTCAAACACTTTCAATATCGTGTGTTCAGAAGGTGAGTTTCCGACACGGATACCAATACCTGGGCGTCACAATATTTTGAACGTGTTGGCATCGACTACGGCTTTGATGGCTCTAGGCTATAGCGTGGCATCTATTGCATCCGTTCTAAAAAAACTCCCGTCAATTCCCGGCAGAATGGAATCGATCAAGCAAGGCCAGCCATTTCAAGTATTAGTTGACTATGCACATACACCAGATGCTTTGATCAATGTGCTGGAGGCGGTTCACCCTATTACCCAGGGCAGGATAATTACCGTTTTTGGTTGTGGAGGAGACAGAGATAAAGACAAGCGACCTTTAATGGGTAACGCTGCCTCCACTCGCTCGGACTTGACAATTGTCACTTCGGATAACCCTCGAACTGAGAATCCGACCGCAATAATCGATGATATCGTTCCTGGCTTGAGCAAGACCAACGAGTACCGAATTATCCCAGATCGAAGAACTGCAATTCAGATGGCCATACGAATCGCCAAAGAGGGTGATACAGTTTTAATTGCAGGGAAAGGACATGAAAATTACCAGATAATCGGTGATGAAAAACTGCAGTTTGATGATCGTGAGGAATCAAGAAAGGCCTTAGAATTAATTGGTTATAAATGAGTAGACTGTTAAGAAAAAAAGAAGTTGGAGCTGATATCGCTATCATGTGGGCGACTGTTTTGACAGGCGCTTTCGGCGTGTTGATGGTGTACGATTCCAGCGCCGTTTCTGCCGCTCTAAGAAACCGATTTGATAGCGCAACATTCTTTTTTGAACGTCAATTAGTTTGGTTTATTGTGGGTATTGTCTGCATGGTTTTAGCCTCCCGTATTTCTCAGAATAGGCTACAACAATTTATTTTACCCGGCCTGATTGTGACGATTATATTGTTAGTGTTGGTCTTGATACCGGGGTTAGGACACTCAGCCGGCGGCGCCCGGCGATGGGTTCGAATAGCCTGGTTTTCTGTCCAACCCGGCGAGTTTATGAGGCTGATACTGGTCGTATATCTTGCGCATCTTTTCAGTATTAAAAAAGAAAAAATCAAAAAATTCACCGAGGCCTTCTTACCCGCAGTAACAGTTACTGCTATTGTTGTCGCCCTGTTGATAGCTCAGCCGAAAATAGGAACTGCTCTATTATTGATGTTCATGACAGCCGTCATGCTCTTTATTTCAGGCATACCCTTTTATCAACTGCTGCTGGCTCTGACAGCATCTGCTCCGTTTGTGTACTTTGCATTCTCTAACGTCGATTATGTTCAAAAACGTATCAATGCTTGGCTTTTTCCAGCAGAACACATGCAAACACTTGGGTTTCAAGTTATTCAGTCAATGATTGCCATCGGCTCAGGAGGATTATTCGGCGCCGGACTAGGGCAAGGCAGGCAAAAAATGTTTTATCTTCCTGAAGCTCACACCGATATGATATTTCCTGTCATAGCTGAAGAGCTGGGCCTAATTGGGGTATCTTGCTTTTTATTCAGTCTGGGATTCCTTTTATATCGAGGCTTTCGCGTCTCAGCTACCGCCCAAACAACTTTTGGTAAAATTCTGGCAGTCGGTCTAACTGTAAGTATTGTTACACCCGCATTTTTAAATATTATGGTCGCCTCCGGCCTATTTCCTGTCACCGGAATCGCTCTGCCATTGATCAGCTATGGAGGAACGGCCCTGGTTACAGATATGACATCACTCGGACTTCTTTCAGGTATTAGAAAATGGTCTTCAAATAACTTCGGAGAGGTATCAGATGAAATTAGTTGAATTTCATGGCTCTGTTCATACTGATATCCCACTGGCCAGATTTACCACCTGGAAAATTGGAGGCAACACTGATTGGATGATCATGCCTTCCAATTTCGATGATTTAGACATACTGATGACAGAAATCAGAAGGACTAGAATACCATGGTTTATTTTAGGCAATGGATCCAATGTTCTTTTTAGTGATAAAGGCTTTCGAGGGGTCGTTATCACTTTGGGAACAAGTTTCAAAAGAATGTCGATTTCTGGTGATACCGTTCGCGTTGGAGCTGGTGTCACATTAAATCATTTGGCACAACAGACTGCAGCAACTGGTCTATCAGGCCTCGAGCCTCTCGCAGGAATTCCCGGGACTCTTGGAGGAGCTGCATCTGTAAATGCCGGGGCTTTTGGAAGCTCCTTGTTGGATTTATGCATAGAAATCAATGGAATAGACTCTTTAGGAGTAAAGAGATCATTTAAAAATATATTTTCTAGTTATCGGTCCAGAGTTTTTCCTGATGATTTTATAATTACTGAGCTTCAGTTAAAACTGACCAAAGACGATCCTTCCCGAATTCATGAGCATTTATCAAAATACCTTGAGAGACGGCGCTCAACTCAACCATTAGCCGAAGCTTCCGCTGGTTGCACCTTTAAAAATCCTGAAAACCAAGGAGCTGGTAGGCTGATAGATGAATTGGGACTCAAAGGTTTTCAAAAAGGCCAAGCCATGATTTCAAAGAAACACGCTAACTTCATTATCAATACCGGTAACGCATCATCTGCCGATGTTGTAGAATTGATTGATTATGTTAGAAAGCGAGTTTGGGAAAGATTTAACGTTAAGTTGGAGCTGGAAGTAATTATTCTTGACGAACATGGAAAGGGTCTGGATCCAGGGGGAGATATCAAATGACGTCTCACCTGATAAACAGATTGATTTTTGGGCTTCTATTCTTCCTGTCCATCGGAACGTCTGGAATCGCAATCACACGTTTGCCTTTTATGAGATCAAACTCTTATCTGATCACTGTCGATTGCGATTCCTTTCGTACCGAGTCCGCTGAAAAACTCGTTGAATCCATTCATAATAAATATTTCTTTAAAATTTCAAACAAAGAAATTCATGATAAAGTGATTGCATCTCAGCCTATTGAAAATGTAATCGTTAAACACCATTTGTTCAAACCTTTGCATATTGATATTAAAGCGACAAAACCAGTCGTGATGGTCTCCAATCAAGAGGAGTTGATCAGTTTATCCACATCAGGAATGCCTTTTCTATATTGGCCGGAACATGGAGATTTGCCTTGTTACGGAGTGCCTACGGATTTCGATCACAATACACTGTTACATCCGGACAACCTTTTACAAGATTTCTATCGACTGATAGTAGAAATTCAAACAGGATCTTTCCTTCAACTTACTCGTTTTTCTGCCTTTTTAGCGGGAGATGAAAACAGCATGGTCTTATTTGATCATAAAACCCAAGATCATCTGAAGCTTCCTCGAGAACATCTTCGTAATCGAACCGAGCATCTTCGACAAGTAGATGCTTGGTTATCGTCATCACCAGCTTCAACAAAGGCGCCACTGGAATTCGATGCACGATTTTCTGGGATTATCATACTGCGTTCTCTTCCAAAAGGCGTTTACCATGGCTGAAGCAATTCGAAAATCTGTTGGTTTATCACTTGGGAACACATCGGTTTCCATAGCAGTCGTGCATCAACGTCCTGGTGACGAACCTGAGCTTGTTGCGTTCGATCATGTTTCCAGCCGGTTTTTACGTGACGGCATGATAGTCAACCTTGAAGCCCTTCAAGATGCAGTAAATCAATGTAGAAAAAATATAGCTTTTTTGGTTAAGGCATCTTTTTACGACGTATCAATCAACCTGTGTGGTGTGCCATTAAAGATTAAAAGAAGCACATTGACACATGAAATGAAGAAAAAAACAGAAATTAAAAAGAAGCATTTATCTAATTCTTTTATAACGCAACCGCTTTTGGAAGATGATGCATGGCAACTGGTCCACTCTCGTCCAATTAGCTATGATTTAGATGATCAAACTAATCTTGCATCACCGATTGGGATGGCTGGAAAATCTTTGTCAGTCCATACGCAACAAATTTTTGCTCCCAAAACAATAATCGAAAATGTTGTTCATGCCATCAATCGTTGTGGATTCAGAATTACGCATATTGTAACCGATCCGTTAAGTAGCTTTGAAGCTCTTGTTACTAAAGATGAACAAGAAATGGGCATCTGGCTACTGGACATCGGAGGCAATGTCATGCAGACAGCTTTTAAGTCTGGTAAAGAAATATTCGTTATACCCCCAATACCTTTTGGAAGCGATTTGGTCACCAATGATATCGCTGTTGGTTTGAAGACGACTATTAAAGATGCTGAGAGAATAAAAGTCGAATACGGTTGTGCATTACCGGAACTTGTAACAGATGAAGTACAAATACAGATACCGCCAGTTGGAGGTGGCCAAACCAATAACCCTATTTCTCAGCATAGACTATCAGAAATTATCAATTCCAGGATGCAGGAGCTTCTGGAATTGGCAGCCGATGCGATGACGGAATTCGAGCCGGCTATGAGCCAGAGCGCCTCTGGTATCGTCATTACAGGTGGAGGATCTTTATTGCCAGGCACACTGGAATTGGCAAACAAATATTTTAGAATACCAATTATCAAAGGGCATTTGCGGGATATAAGTGGTTTGACGGATATCGCGCCGGTTCCACTGAGCGCTTCTGCAATTGGTTTGGCTTTATATGCTTTGCGATATGAATCGGAAATCGCATGGGATACTTCTGGGACTTCAACTTTAAAAAAACTTATGCAAAATGTTTTCAGATGGTTGGGAGGAGCTTAATGACCGTTTATAGTTATATCGAAGAGGCTGCAGGTAATCAGGCAAATATAAAAGTTATCGGTGTTGGTGGTGGAGGCTGTAACGCCGTCGAACGCATGTTACAACATAGGATGAATGGTATTGAATTCATAGCCTGTAACACAGATTCACTGGCTTTACAACAATATCATGCTCCAACCTGCCTGCAACTTGGGCGCAACCTAACGCGTGGCCTGGGAGCGGGAGGCAACCCTAAGATCGGACGGTCTGCTGCGCTTGAAGATGAAAATATGATACGCCAGCATCTCACAGGCGCTGATATGCTATTTATAACAGCCGGCATGGGCGGAGGAACCGGGACTGGAGGCTCCCCAATAATTGCCCGAATTGCTCGTGAATTAGGAATTTTAACGGTCGCCGTCGTAACGTTACCCTTTCTTTTTGAAGGTGCAAGACGAAAAAGAATCGCAGAAGCAGGTGTTAAAGAACTTGAACATTTTGTCGATACGTTGATTGTAGTTCCCAATCATAAATTACTGTCCGCCGTAGAACCAAATACAACTCTACAAGACGCATTTTTTAAAGCAGATGAAGTGTTGAGTAATGCTGTTCAGGGAATTTCTGATTTGATAACGGAACCCGGTAATATAAATGTCGATTTTGCTGATGTTAGAACAATTATGTCCGGCATGGGAAAAGCCATTTTGGGAACAGGTGTCGGCTCCGGCGAAAACCGAGCAGAAGCCGCTGTAAACGCAGCTATTTCGTCACCTTTGCTAGATGATTTCTCTATAGATGGCGCCTGCGGTGTTTTAATCAATATCACAGGGGGAAGTGATCTGGGTATAATTGAATTGAATACGGCATGTGAAAAAATTAGACAAACAGTCGACAAGGATGCCTTGATTATTGTTGGCCATGTTTGCAACCCTGATTATTTTGGCAAAATCAAAATCACTATCATCGCAACAGGGTTCGAAAAAAAACGAATATCAGAGACCTTACCGATTTCATCGATTGAAGATGCCTATCCGGCCACAGATCATTTTCCAACGCCTGTTATTGTGAGAGAAAAGCCACAAACGACGACTGAACCGAGTTCTTCTCAGGCATATACTCCATTGAGTTCCTCCTCCACACCGACGGACTCACAAACCCCAAAACAACCCAATCTGGAATACAAACCGGTTCTCAATACAACAACCAACACCAATACTGAACACGAAAACTTAGGGCAGGCTAATACGGATCCAGTCTTTATCCTCCCATTACAAGAATTGACGGATAATCAAGCTTCCAAACCAGAGCCTAAACCAGCTCGTCCCGAACTAGATCCTCCAACAAAGAGAGATGACTTTCATGCTATCCCGGATTACAATAAAAGAGACATGGCTTCCGGTTCTTTAAAAAATGATTCGAAATTGGATCGTATCGCCCAACGGATTTGTTTTGGAGACATCAACACTCCCGCATTTTTGCGCCGTAAAGCTGATTAAATATTATCCGTTTTTCAAGCCATGTCACCTGGCAAATGAACACTCTTTATGTAACTGAAAAACGACTATTAACACCCGGTAGGGGCTGGAAGCTTCGAATTGCATTAGTGAGTCCGGCGCCTTATTCCATCGGCATGGCCAACTTGGGAATTCACCTTGTATACGCAGCTTTTAATAGGATTCCAGGGGTAGCCTGTCACAGATTTTTTGCCGAATTCCCCTCTATGATGCACCGATGTTCTCAAACTCAGAAACCTCCTTTGTCCATTGAAACTGCTGAGCCTTTATCACGTTACCACGTCATAGCTCTCTCTTTTTCTTATGAAAATGACCTGTTGAACTTACCAAGCATCCTACGTGCAGCAGGTATCCCTCTTCTCTCAAGTGAACGGGGATCGATGTTTCCGTTGGTTATAGCCGGCGGGGTAGTTACAACTATCAACCCAGAACCGTTTGCAGATATAGTAGATGCTTGCGTTTTAGGAGAATCCGAGGAAGTTATACCTCTTCTGGCAAATCAACTTATCGACAATTGGGCATTTAATCGTAATAAAGTTGAAGCGCTTGAAGCAATTGGGTCTATTCCAGGAATTTATATTCCTTCGTGGTTTCAGCCTACATACACTAAAAAGGGCATCTTTACAGGCATCAAGCTAACACACCCCGAATATTCACCTAATCTAGCCAGACGTTTTATACCCAATTTGGATGCGATACCCGGTTCCATGGTTATTCATACTCCAAACACGGATTTAAAAGAGCTGCATCTTGTCGAAATTTCACGTGGATGCCCAAACTCATGTCGATTTTGTCTGATTCCTCAATGCTATGGTCCATTCAGATATAGATCCACCCACTCCGTGATTCAGGAGACGGAATTCTCTCCCCCGGATTGGCGCCTTGGACTATTGGGCGCTGGGTGTTCATTGCACCCAACATTGAAGGACATCTGCTATGAACTGATTTCCCGGCAAAAATCGTTTTCTTTATCTTCATTGCACGTCTCAGGCTTACGACATAGATTAGTCGACTGTATACATGGATCGGGCACCAGAACTCTGACTCTTGCTCCCGAGGTTGGATCAGATAATAAACGACTGTTCATTGGAAAAAATTTTACAAATGAGCAACTCATTCATGTTATCAGCCAACTTGCTGTTGATCCAATAAAGACTATCAAGCTCTATTTCATGGTCGGATTGCCTGAGGAAACAACGGATGACCTCGATGATATCATAGCTTTATGTATTCAAATTCAAAAAGTTATTCGTGATATCAACAAACAAGCCTCTACCTTACCACGACTGTTAGCTTCTATTTCGTGTTTTGTCCCTAAAGCATTATCAGCGTTTGAACGTGAACCAATTGATACAGAGAAAAAACTCAAAGCAAAAATACTTTATCTTAAGTCTCAGTTGAAGTCTGATCGAGAAATTCGCATTACCAGCAACACTCCCCGTCATGCTGTTATCCAAGAATTATTGGCCAGAGGTAACCGACAGGTCACCAATTACTTAATTCAAGCTTCTTTGCCAAACCATGATTGGTATAAGACCTTTGTATCGATGCAGAAAACGGAGAAATTAAATCCAGACAGATTTGTTTCCAATACACAGCTACCTTGGGATCATCTGAAAGTGGCTCTGTTCTGCAATAATTTTAAAACCAAGGAAGAGAAGAATCATGTCATCGATTGATCAAAAGATTAAAGCTTTTCAATCACTTCTTCAGACGTTTGAATCAGGATTAATCGCTCTTTCCGGCGGTGTAGATTCTTGTGTTCTTCTTGTGTTGGCTGCTGAGGTAAAGGGGTTTTCTGCTCAGGCAGCAACCGTACACTCTATAGCACACCCTATGTCGGAATTGAACACAGCCGCCCTCTTAGCAAAACAATACGGAATTCCTCATCACACCATTGAAATAAATGAATTAGAAGACCCACTCATCCAGAAAAACGACGCCCTTCGATGCTACCATTGCAAATTCCTACGCTACTCGAAATTACTGGAAAAAGCTCGATCACTAAGATTGAAAACAGTTCTCGATGGAAGCCATGCAGATGATTTGACAGTTGACCGCCCCGGGTTACAAGCAATCCAGAAATTAAACATACAAACTCCACTGATGGAAGTCGGCTTTACAAAGGAGGAGATTAGAAGAATTGCACAAATGAAGGCGCTACCAGTTTGGAACAATCCCGCGACTGCCTGCTTTTATACACGAATCCCCCAAAATGAACCTTTGGAATTTCAGCGAATTCATCGTGTTAAATTAGGAGAACAAATCCTGCTTGACTCCGGTTTCAAGATTGTCAGATTACGAGACCATGGATCGATTGCTCGAATTGAGCTTCCACCGGATGTAATTGAAACATTTATGAACCACCCAACAAAAAACGAGATACTGAAAAAATTGAAAAGCCTGGGATATCGACATGTTTGTATTGATTTAGACGGATACTGTTTAAAGTGACAAATTTATCTAACCATGACTATTTAAATGCCAATCGATTGTGCTATATTAGGATTGTATTAAAAATTCCACTTAGCTTTCGGAGGGCTTGTGTCGAAAATTCATTTTAAAAAGCGAGTTGCGCTCAGCATCTGGATACCATTGTTTTTGGCGCTGAATCTCTATTGCTATTTTATACTCCAAAATGACAGTAAAAATATTACAACTGATATTTCTCAACGAGTTGTATCTTATAAGAATTTTTTAATAACTAACATAAGTGAACAACTGAATGCGCAGTTGGAGCTGGCTGATTTCTTATCTCATTCACTTTCTTTACGACGCAATATTATTAAACATAACCAAATTTTACTTGAAAGTTCCTTCCGAGACCAAGGTTCTCTTATCGAATCTGAAATTAATAATTTACGGCAAGATAACAAAGAATTGGAAACCAAACAGTCAATCTCAACATCTTTGGAAGCCGTTTTCCTGCGTGATTTCATCAAGGCTTCAAACTCGGTCGTTGACAGGGTTTTTGTTACAGATGCCTTTGGTTTTGTCAGAGTTTCGTCGCACCCTCCAGAAAACATCAATTATTTTTTTGACAATTGGTGGCAGCGAGCCTTAATGGTTAAAACAACACATTTCTACAGATATTATGAATCGGGTTCAGAAAAGGGAGTATATTTGTATTTAGCTTGCCCTTTATATAATGATGAAGGCCTAGACCCTGTCGGAGTTCTCAATCTAAGGATAAATTTAGAAACATTATTTAAAGGCCTTGGCCTTGAACCTTCTCAGACAAAACCGTTTCCACACGCATCTATTCATACAGATCAGGATTTTATATGGGAAACGAATCCAGCAATAGTCTCAGAGATGTTAACCAAACCGCAAATGCTTCTTATGCAATCAGAACCTTGTATAGTCGATAAAGACCAACGACTAGTTATAAGCGCATCTTTTTTTCCTGATCGGACCTTGCCAATATCACCTGAGCTTAATTGGTCCATTGTTACTTATGAAAACTTTCCAGACATTTATTCGTTTAAAAACCCTGTAATTCTGACACTTATTATTACTTGGATATCCTTTGTATTTATTATTTCCATTTTGAGTTGGGGGATATCTTCTTGGATTAGTAAACCATTGATTTCATTTATAGCAGCGACTCATTCTATTGTGGATAAAGGGGAAAGAATAAACAAACCATACGGTCCATATGTTATGGATTTGTCTGATATTCTTGATCGATTAAATCGTATGATTGAGGACACAACGGTTAACAAAGAGAAACAGTTGCGAGAATCTACAATGTCCATCAAGGCAATCTCTGAGTACATAAAAACTGCAGCTTTGGAATTTGATCGAAAACTGATTGCGGAATCACTGCTGAATATTTCAGTAAAATATTTTCATGCTGATGCTGGAATTCTTTTTATTCAGAATAGAGAATATGATTCCCCTATGGTGCTATTAAATAGGATAACAACAGAAAAAGTTGAGTTATATACGTCGTTACGGTTGCATGATCATGAAACCAAGCGATTATACTTTTCCTGGCATCATCCACAGCATCAAACTATTTGGGATGATGGCTTCCAAGTTCTTATTTCCGTTCCAATTCAAACCAGGCAAATCCATTTTGGCACTCTATACCTAATTTTTAAACAAGCAATAGAATTAGATATTGAGAATGACCAAACTCTTGATTTACTGGCACAACAATGTGCTGTCTATTCATCACGAAGCGGTTTCTTTTATAAATTGGAAAGGGAAGTCAGCTTTACCGAAGGCATCTTATCCGGTATTCCCTGGTTTATATGTATTATCGATCGTAACATGAGAATCACTTGGCATAATAACAACATTGATATTCCATTTTATAATCCAATCGAAGAACTTGTTGGAACAACCTGTTATTCAAGTTTTAAAAACCGAACCACACCTTGCCCGGATTGTCCGATTAAAAAAACAATTCAGGATGGTCAGACGCACGAGCTTCAACAAACCTGGAACCTTGTCACAAATGAATCCAGACAAATAAAGATGAATACTTTTCCCTTTAAGGAAGAAAATGTTGAAAAGTTTTCAACCATTCTGTTTATTCGTGATATTACGTTGGACATCGAAACCCAATCGGATATCAGACGACTTTCCATGGCCATAGACAATATGGGTGAAGCCGTAATCATTACTGACATGGAAGGTAAAATTATCTTTATAAACAAAGCATTTACACGAATATTCGATTATACGGAAAAGGACATAATCAGCCATGGTCTAGAATTAATTTTTGCAGGTAAAGAATCTGGAATTTTTAAAAAAATTGTTTCTGTCATAAACCACGATAAGATCTGGACACGTGATATAGACTTGTTACATCGTAATGAGAATCGGATTCCTACATCCATTACGGCGACACCGGCTCTTGATGAATCAGGTAACCCTTTAGGCATTATCTTCACATGCTTTGACCTAACCACACACATGATCCGCGAAAAACAAATTATAGAAAATTACAAGGAACTGGAAATTCTACATAAAATCAATAAAACACTGGGTTGGACAACAAATCTTGAAGATCTTCTTCAATCAATTCTAATGCATGTAACGACTTTTACAGGATGTGACTCAGGCGCTGTTATTTTATATCAAAGACAAAGTTCAAAGGAACCTTTCTCGAAAACTATAGAAACACTTCTTGATAAACCTTATATATCAAATGAAATTGAGATTCCTGGATATTTTTCAAATTTTATCGATGAATACCGACGAGGCCGAAAATCTGTCTTGTTCGACAGTTTTCAACTATCAGAAAACCCAACTATTTTGGATAACCTGCAAGTTCGAGATTCTATTGAAAGTAAACTGATCACACGGATGGGATTTAAATCAGCGCTTGCTATACCGTTTCAAGCTCACAACCAACCCTTAGGTCTTATCTTATTATTTTCAAAAAATTCTTATCACTTCTCCAAAGATAATTATCAAATCTATCAGTCCATTTCTGCACTGACAGGAATAGAAGTATATGGTTGCTATCTTCAGGAAAAACTGCTGGCGGAAACAAAACAATCAACTGAAGAAAAAATAGTTAATCGCATTGGAAACGATATTCAAGAAGCTTTACAAGATTTTAATACTTCACACTATTTAACCGACCAATCACAAACCTGGTCGGAATTTCAAAAGAAAACTGCAACTATTAATTGGAAGCACTGGGTATTAAGTCAGTTAGCACAAAACCTGTCAGCTTATAAATCTAATGATGACAAACTGTTTTTTCCAGAAAATATCAATAGTTTAATCCCTGACTGGCTTGAACGAGTCAAGAAATCTGCATTTCTAGAAAACATAGCTCTTGAGCTCAATACCTGCAAAGAACTTCAAGAAGTCTATATTCACAAGGTGTCCATGCGCCAAGCTTTTACAAATTTATTAACTTTGGTGATTAACTCGTGCCAACACAAGCCCAACCCAGCTATTTCAATCAATATTCGTAATTCGTATGGCAAACAGGATCACTATGCCATTGAAATTAAACATGCTGGACCGGGAAATATAAATTTGATTGAGCAAATTATTAAAAGCAACGAATACAATAATCAATCAATAGATATGCCAGTGCTCTTGTCTTCAACAATTCGAGTTCTCGATAATCATAATGGAACGTTGACAGCAGTCCAAACAAAGAGTGATGAAACTGTTTTTCGAATGGTTTTGCCAAGGTATCCAATTAAAAATTAGATGTTTTTTTATGCCAAGGATTGTATTCGCTTCAAGCAATAATCCAAAATTGTGTTTGCCATTTCTTGTTTGGTACACAAAGGAATATCAATAGTATTTCCCTTATTGTCGAATATAATCGCTTGATTAAAATCTGAATCAATTCCTCTGTCAGCTCGGCTGACATCATTTGCTACGATTGCATCTAAGCTTTTTTCCAGAAGTTTTCTACCAGCTTCTTCAACTAAATTTTCGGTTTCTGCAGCAAAACCTACGAGTATTTGCTGACTATGTTTAATTTCTGCGAGACTTTTCAATATATCTATTGTTTGCTCTAATAAAAGCGGAGTTGTTTTAGTATCTTTTTTCTTCCATTTTTGAGAAAGTTTTTTTTGTGGCTTCCAGTCAGCAACGGCTGCTGTCATGATGATGACATCTGCGAGCGGCGCTTTTTCCAACATGATCGAATACATTTCTTCTGAGCTAACTATGCTATGGCAAGAAACGGCCGGATGGGATTTTAGATTTACCGGACCGGAAACAAGTGTAACATCTGCACCACGTTCAATAGCGGCAGTAGCTATAGCATAACCCATTTTCCCTGATGATCGATTGGAAATAAATCTGATGGGATCAATCCATTCTTGTGTTGGTCCGGCTGAAACAAGAATCTTTTTACCTTTTAAATCCCCATTTCTCCCTAAAAGAGCTATTGCCGTATCCGCAATCAGCCCCGGATCCGACATTTTACCGGGCCCTTCATGGCCACAGGCCACTTTTCCTGTTTCAGGTCCTATGAACACTACTCCCCTCTCAGCCAGAACATTGAGATTATTCTGAACAGCCGGATTAACATACATCGTAGGATTCATAGCTGGAGCCATCAGAACAGTTTTTTTAAAAGCAAGCAAATATGTGGACAGAAAATCATCTGCCAATCCGTTCGCATATTTTCCGATACAATTGGCTGAAGCTGGAGCGATAACGGTGATATCTGCCCAGTCAGCCAGAGCTGTATGCTGAATTTCTTCGGGCAGACGCACATCAGAAAACATCGATGTAACGACGGTGTTGCCCGTCAGAGCTTGAAATGTCAAAGGTTGGACAAACTGACAGGCATTAGAAGTCATAATCACTTTTACATCACAGCGTTGTTTCTGTAATAATCTGACCAATTCAACAGACTTATAGGCTGCTATACCACCGGTTATTCCGACGACGACTTTTCGAGTCATAGAATCCTCTGATTCTTAATTTCTCAAGCTATTAATCTTGATCAAAGTCAACTGAGTCGTCATCCAAATCAGCGTCGTCCTCGAAATCCTCTTCAGAATCATCATCGATATCCAAATCAGGCTGAAAGGACTGTTCGAAAGATGGCATTCTTGCCGAGTTGAAATCTTGACTTGTTTCCTCTGATTCTTGAATGTCTAAAGCCGCCTGTTTGAGAGCTTCTATTTCCTCTTCACTGAGTTCATACCAATCTATCTTGCCTTGAATAAACTCTTCCAACGCCATAATAGTGACCTTTGTCGACTTGCTATCAAAATACGGGCGCAATCCCTTTTGAATCTGCCTAGCCCGCTTTGAGACCAACAATACGGCTCTATGGCGGCTGTCAACACTGCTTAACCATTTTTCAAGTTTCTTGTTGTCCATTGTGATTCACCTCTAACCATTTCATCATCATTAATTGGACACCATCGCGATTTGCCTTTAAATGCTCAGCGGTAATTATCGCTTTTAAACCAGCGATCGCATCTTCCAATGCATCATTTATCACAATATAATCATAATGAAAATATGCAGTTACTTCTTTTATCGCATTTTTCAGCCTTCTGGATAAAATATCATCCGATTCAGATCGTCTTTGTCGAAGCCGTTTTTCAAGAACCTGGATCGATGGCGGAACGATAAATATGAAAACTGCCTCCTTAAATTCTTGCATGAGCTTCAATGAACCTTTCACATCTATATCTAATAAGACGTTATAGCCGGCATCGAGCAATTTTGAGAGATCCTGTCGGGATGTTCCATAATGAAAGCCATGAACGATTGCCCACTCTAGGAATTCATTTCGCTCTATCATCGAAGCAAAAGATTCTTCGCTTATAAAGTGATAATCTGTCTGATCACGTACATCGTTTCGCGGTGGCCTGGTAGTATATGATATTGAATGCCGCATGTCCGGAAAAAGTTTCAACATTTTTCGGATTAAGGTTGTTTTTCCACCACCGGATGGCGACGATAAAATAAAACAAATACCTTTTTGAATCACGTTTCGATATCTCCTACAGCAGCTAAGCGCTGAACCAGCGTTTCTTCTTGAACACCTGATAAAACAACTGTCCCATTATCCATCAGAATTATTGAGCGTGTTCGCCGACCTTGAGTGGCATCTATTAAAGTGTGAGATTGGCGAGCTTCTTCCCGAAGCCGCTTCATTGGAGCAGATTCCGGATTGAGCACTGCCAAAACCCTGTTTGACGCTAGAAAATTATTGTATCCAATATTTAACATCATCATATTAACTTACTCCAAGTTTTGAGCCTGTTCACGTAATTTTTCAATTTCCATTTTTATAGGCACTATCAACGAATTTATTTCTTTAACAACAGATTTACTCCCTATCGTTGTGATTTCCCGATGAAGTTCCTGAGCAAGAAATTCTAACTCTTTTCCGACACTATGATCAATTTCGAACAAGTCTTTTAATCTTTTCAAATGGGTTTCGATTCGAGTAATTTCTTCTGTTATGTCACTTCGTATTGCCCAGAACAACACTTCTTCGTCCAGACGCTCAGGAGATATGTGTTTTTCTCCATCTATTTTCTGAACGGCAACCAAAAGCCTCTCTCTGACAATCTCTGGCTGATTTTCGGCGTGTAATCGAATTGCTTGAATACTACTGCCAATTTTCTCTACTCGAAATAAAACATCTTTAGCCAATTGAATTCCTTCCACACGTCGAGCTTCTAGTAATTCTTGCATAGCTTCTTCGCATGCTCTTTGTAAAATTGACACCAGGAAGTCATCACGATTTGTTTGAGGTAATGTGGTGAACACATCACCAAAATGTACTAGTTTCTCAGCAGTCAATCCGCTTGGAATATCCAAATTACTGGCAAGTTGTGTGATAAACTCTGCTAATTTCTCAGCATGACCATAATGAGCGACAAACTCATCTTTATCCGCCGGAAGCGAATAAAACTCAACCGCAATATCTAGTTTACCTCTAGAAACTCTTTGTGAAACAATATCTCGTACAATAGTTTCATAACGTTGATACCCACGAGGCATTCTGATTTGAAGATGAAAAAATCGGTGGTTAACTGATTTTATAAATACGTTTATATCGAATCCACTTTCGGAGACTCGACCTTCTCCTGTTCCTGTCATGCTGTAAACCATTGAAAACTCCTTAGAAAACAATTTCAATTCTCGCCAGTATGTTATGCTGCAGAAATTCAGAGTCAAGCGGGTCTTGCAGAATCATTCACTTTCTTCCATAATAGGCTGGCCTTGATGTGAGACGTTTATTTGGAGGTTTTTATTATGAAGTATCGATTCTTTATCATTCACCTGTTGATGGTTGTTGTTTTGGGCTTAGCCATATCTACTACCACAGTCAAAGCTGATTATGATGCAGCGTTAAATTTGTTTAAACAGAAGAAATATACTGAGGCCATTCCTTTACTTGAAGAATGGTGTAACAAATATCCCAAGGATCCACGAGGAGCCTATTTGTTAGCACAATGCTACAGAAGCACTAAACAAAATCAAAAAGCTATCGATAGACTCAACATCATCCTGGAACACCATCCAGATGCTGATAATTGCCGCTTCCTAATGGGTACCCTTTTACTCCCAACATCTCCAGCAGAAGCTACAATACATCTCCAAAGAGCAGTAAAAGTGGATCCGGAAAATGCACAGTATAATTACTATTTGGGTAGTGCACTAATGGCACAAAAGAAATACTCCGAATCAGAAACATATTTACAGAAAGCAGTTACAGTCACACCGGGTAATACACGGGCACAGCTTGATCTGGGGAGAGTGTTATTACTGAATAACAAGGCAGCAGACGCAATAAAACATCTGAAGATTGCTGCAAAGGGAAATGACAAAGAAAACGCGTTATATTTCTTGGGACTGGCTCAAATTCAATCCAAAGATTTTAACGGCGCTGTTTCAACGTTTTCAGATGCAGTAAATCTTACTCCGGGCGATGCAAAATTATTTTATAATCTCGGCTTGGCACGAGAAAGCCTATTAGGGGATCAAGTCGTTGAGCTGGAAAAATATCAACCGATTATCGACGCATATGAAAAGGCTGTCTCTTTAAACAATGATGTGGCAGATTATCAATTCAGACTTGGGAACGCCTATGAAACGGCTATCCGAAATATCTATGACAAATTGACAGGAAATGATACCTTGAAAGATAAAGCCTTGAATTACTTGGCTAAAGCTAAAAAAGCCTACGAAGCAGTCGACTCAGATACTGCCCGTCAGAGAATAACAGAAGTTGACCAGATAGTTGATAATATTAAAAACCCTATCGTTATCGAAGAAGAAATCCCACTATAGTAGAAGGAGCTTTGAATCATGACTATTAGAAAAATTATCATTCTGGGCATTATGTTAATAATATTATGTCCAGTTATGAACGCAGGATACTACCGTGACGCCCTAAGTGCGTATCAAAGCAACAATTTTGACGAAGCCATTGAAATTCTTCAGGAAGGTTTGAGAGCTGCTCCCAATGATGAAAGTATGGCTCGGTTATTGGGGCAAGTATATTTTCGCATTAGAAATTTCGATGAAGCTCAAAAAGCTTTCCTGCTGGCTATTTCACTGGATCCAGAAGACGATGTCTCTCACTATCATCTCGGCTTATCTTTTTTACAACAGCGAGATGCACAAGGTAAACCCAAACCTGCATGGTTCGAAGCATCACAGGCTTTCACCAAAGCTGTAGAACTTCAACCAGACGATTGGCGCTATAATTCTTATCTTGGTAACTCCCTGGTTATGCAAAGAAATTTTCAGCAGGCTCTGAAACCTCTGGAAAAAGCATACGCATCTGAAGAAGGCAACAATGATTATCGAGTTACCACTGATCTTGGCACTGTTTACCAAATTCTTAATGATAATGAGAAAGCCATCACACTCTTTGAAAAAGCCATCACAATAGATCAAGAAAAACAGGCACCTTATGTCTATTTAGGTAGCTTGTATATTGCGGAAAACCACTATGACAAAGCAGTGGCAATCGCTGACAAATTGATCACTATTTTGCCAAATGAAAGTAAAGGGTATTCTGTTAAAGGACAGGCTCAACTCCGGAAAAAAGCGTTTGCCGAAGCAGAAAACTCTTTCTCAAAAGCCATTCAATTTGATTCTTCAGATCCATCCCTGTTTTATTATCGTGGTCTTGCAAAAGAAGGTCAGACTTCAGCAAATCCCTTATCTTATCAATCTCTCATCGACGACTATGCCAAAGCAGTTGCACTTGGTGGAGCTTCTGCGTCTGCAGAATGGCGCTATCGACTAGGCAACGCCTATGATATGGAAGCCACGCTTTATTGGGATAGAGCTGTGCGTCACGCTGAGTCACGATCAAATTGTCTGCGCTATCTACGCAAAGCAAAACAGGAATTTGAAGCGGCAAAAGGGCATCCAAACGTTCAACAACAATTGAGTGTTGTCAATGAACGGATTCGCCAATTGGAAGCATTGAGTTAATAGGTTTTTCGTGGACTCCGGAGATCTCAGATTGTGAACAATGACTTGTTTGTTCGTGTTTTTGAGGAAACTATTAAATATCATAAAGACTTTATTTCTCACTATAACCATGTACTATTAGATATTGCGGAGCTAATATCGACTCAATTCAAAAAAGGAAATAAACTTCTTCTGTTCGGCAACGGCGGCTCTGCTGCTGATGCGCAACATCTGGCTGCAGAGTTCGTCAACCGGTTGCTTTTTGATCGCCCAGCCCTGCCAGCTATTGCCTTGACAACGGATACTTCTATTTTGACAAGCATTGCAAATGATGATGGCTTTTTGAACATCTTCGCCCGCCAAGTAGAAGCTATCGGCATTGAAGGCGATATTGCTTGGGGTATTAGCACCAGCGGAAACTCCCCTAACGTGGTAGAGGCTTTTAAAACAGCTAAACGCAAAGGATTGATCACGGTTGCGTCTTTAGGCCATGAGGGTGGTGTTATTAAAAATTTGGTCGATTATGCGATTATCGTTCCAGCATCATCAACGCAACGAATACAAGAAGTTCATATCACAGCAGGCCATGCAATTTGTGAATGGGTTGAAAAGAAACTTTTTTCCAAACCATAACATTAAATGGAAAATAAATGATCGTAGCAGGTGAATTTCAGTTTCTGCATTTAATAAACTATGCATGGATATTGAGAGCAAGACAACTTGCGAAAGAGCAAAATGATACTCTAACACTTAAACTGCGAAAAAGTTGCCTGTACTCATTTGATGAATTATCGAATTTTTTATTAGCCTTCAATATAGCTGATTCGATAGAACCCTACCTGGAAAATGATTTCTCCCCCACAAAAGCGCCGTCAATCCCCAATAAAGACGAGGCAGCAGATATACTCAATCAAGCATTCAAATTTAAAATCGGGTTAAATATTTTTGAGAATGTAGAATCTTTTTTACCAGTTCTGCGACGTCTCCAGAATGAAAATCAGGTTTTAATAACAACAAATGGTTGCTTTGACATTTTACATCCAGGTCATTTGAAAACAATTCGATCTTGTAAACAATTTGTAGGAAGCTTGATTGTGTTGATAAATAGTGATGCCTCTATTTCTAAATTGAAAGGGTGTGATCGACCTATCCACAACTGGTTTTTCAGATCATTGTTACTGTCAGAAATCGATGTCGTTAAATATGTCGTCGTATTTGATAACGATACGCCTCTCTATGCACTTCAAAACATAAAACCGGCGTGGCATATCAAAGGCGGTTCTTACAATCCTGAAAAAGTCCAAGCTGAAGCTGACCTGCTCAAAACATGGGAAGGCAAAATCCACTTTGAACCCTTGTTGAAAAATTATAGTACCACAGGGTTGCTGAATCAATTCAAACACAGCCCGTTTCCAATATAGTTGCCCCTGTTTTTCGATCCGATCAATCCGCTAAAAAAGCCATCAGGGTTTGAGCATTCTGTACGGCTTGACCACGGTAGTGGTTATTGAAAAACAAAAATACTTTTTGATGCTTGTCGATCCAACTTCGCAAATCAGGTAAAAGCGCGTTTAAGATTTTACTCGAATAGAAATAATTATATCTTTCCCATGCTTCATTATGGTTCCACCATTTCTCGGCATTACGTCCATGAAACCGCATGTAGCCAATTGGATGGGTAACCGGCATTTGCCCCCCTGGAAGGCCTTGAATATTCGGCATATCCAGGGCACAAACAGCCAGATTCATTTCAGCGATCCGCTGAAGATTTTTTTCTTGAAACCATGAGATATGGCGGAATTCTATTACTCCAACTGCTCCCCAATGCTGCAAAGCGATCTGTTCTAGAAGATTCCAAGCTTCTTTTCCAGGTCGAAATGAATAAGGAAACTGGAAAAGCACTGTCGACACTCTGTCAGAATCAGCTAGCGGTTTAACAGCTTTCAAAAATGCAGACATTGCTATTTCTGAGTTTTGTTTATGTGTTATACCTTGAAAGGCTTTTATACTTAACTTAGGGATTTTCGTTTGTGACTGCAAAAATCGGGAAAACATGTGCGCAGTAGGCCATTGATAAAATGAGAAATTTAATTCCACAGCAGAAAAGAACAGACTGTAATAATCCAAAAAGCTTTGTGATGCCAGTCTCGTTGGATAAAAGACGTTTTTCCAATCGGTATATGAATAGCCTGATGTTCCAACAAAAATCTTGTTTGTATCGGATTTTATAGAATTTTGTGTGTGTATCATTTCTTGAAGATTGAAGAACGATAATCGTCTTATTCTTCGCAAAAAACTTGTGCTTCGAAGACTTTGAAGTTTGTATCTTTTTTCCAGGCTTCAAAAGATAGACCAGCTTTTTGCGCAAGGTAATTCAAAGTAGTTTCCAAATCCCAATCTTGTTCGATAGCAACCTGAGGTAAGAATACCGACCGATTCCGACCTTTTTCCAACACTATTCCATGTTTACCTATTTGGATATCTTTCCAGGAATCCACTTTTTCCGGGGGTGTTAAAATCGAAATTTCAATTCTTATATCATCTAATTCGGAAGCTTTTACCGGCATAAACCTCGGATCTTTAGCCGCTGCGCTGATTGTGTTATCTCTAACAGCCTCCGCACAGGTTTTTATCGGCTCAATATATCCTATACACCCACGTAAAGACTCACCTTTACGTAACGTAACAAATGCGCCTCTTTTAATATTTTCCAGACGGTTATTCAAATGAATTACAGGAATATCTCCGCTTGTAACATAGCTTGTCAATATATTACGAGACATCTTTAATAACATATCGGTTTCATTTTTTGTAAGCTTTTCAGAATTACTCTCAACTGTCTCGATTTCCTTTTCTGAATCAACATCTTCCTTTACAAATGCAACCGCCCCATATCCAACCACTCTTTGCCGATCTCCTATCTCAGCATCTCCAGAATTCGCATATTTAAGCACTCTACCATTATTTCCTCCCAGATGTTGACTAACTGACATTACGACTCCAGTTGCTGTTAAACCACACAAGGCGCAAGATAAGTTTTCCACTCCTTTCATCCTTACACTTCTGTCATAGACTTTTAATTTTTCCACATCCATCGACGCGATATATTCCAATGTTTTTGCGTCAATCTGTTTTGCATCCGACCAGGATGGATAATGGGTTAAATCCGTACTCGCAACCAACAATATTTTTTTGGTTTGCATGACATCTATAAGAGCTTCTACCAATTGTTTATCGGCGTTATTGGGCTCATAGCCAAAGAGGATTGGAAGAATTTTGAATCCCTTTTTTAACGTTCTTTGAAGGAATGGAATCTGTATTTCAAGTGAATGTTCTTGCAAATGAGGCTTCTTATTTAGTGTAACGGATTTGCACTTGTCAACAATTTGCGTGGCTAGTTCCTGGTCAATATCCACTTGGCCTAACGGATTGGCATACGCCCGGGCGCTATCGATTGCGGCCCCAATAAAACCTTCGCGATGAGCATTTCCCAAGATTACCACTGTATCGAAACTCATTCCTTTTAAAGGCTTATAAGCATAAGCTGCAACAGGCGCTGAATAAATAAATCCGGCATGGGGAGCAACAAGCCCTATGATATTTCCAGCCAGATCAATGTCTTCTACCTGAGATAGATAGGTGTCCACTGTTGATGACAATTCCTCTTTTGTTCCTGGATACCAGCTACCAGAATAAACAGCATGTCTAATACGGGAATCATCCCTGTCTGCTGCTCGAAGAAAAGAAAAGCCTGCTGAATTCATAAGCAACCCTCCTATCATTAAACTCAACATGGTTGTTTTCACCTGTCATCTCCTTCTAAATTCCTGTGACCCACTTGGAACAATCATTATTATAGCAAAACCCTACCCTTTCGCCTAACAAACAAAATTGACAAATACTGACTTTAAGGATTAAATTATATTGATGTTTCTTTTTCGGAGGATTTATGAAAAATATACTTTTTTTAGTTACAGTGTTTATGGGAATCATTATTACTTTTACATCTATTCAAGCAAAAGAAAATCGGATTGAACAGATCAATATCATGCTGCTATTAGATGCATCTTTACATTCCGGTGTTAAATGGCACGGAGATACAAAATTTGCTCACATCCAATCAGCTTTACAGCAAACATACACAGAATTGAATAAAACACCTTTATGGGGCTTGAATTTGGGTTTGCGTGTTTTTGGCGACTCTTCTCCGCCTCAGAAAAACAACTGTCTTGACTATAGACTTGCTGTGAAATTGGATTGGTTTGAACCTGGTTTATTGAACCGTTCAATTGAAGCGGTAATACCCAAAGGAAAAAATTGTTACGCCTTTTGTATAGCCAGTGTGCCAGAAGATTTTCCAACAACCAGACCATTACCACGAAATATATTGATTAGTTTCATAACCGCTCGAGATGAATGCTCTAAAGATGAATTAGTCACTTTGAAAAATATTGTCGCCATGACGCACCTAGAAGCAGTTTACATTATTGGTGTTGACCTTCAAAAAACTGATCAGGATTATTTTCAGTCATTTTTCAGCGAAATTCCCGGGCTTTTTATCAACGTCACTTCTCCAGAATCACTAAAAGAAGCAGCGATGGACATCATCATCCAAAAAAGTCTAAACCTTTCCGAATCACAGGTTCAAGTTAACCAATAAACAGAAAATTTGCTGGAAATAGCGAAGTAAATTTTTATAACTAAATTGAAGAGACAATTATTAATTAAACAGAATGATTAAAACCTGGGTGTTCCGATTTGCCTCCTTGTGTCTAGCCTGCTGTGCCATATTAGGTTTTGAATACATATTGCGGCTAGCCAAGCCTGATCTGGTAACCTCAATCGAACGTTTCAGAATGAACACTGAACAAAATGATGCTCGCCGTTTTTCAGTGTTAAAACAACAGGACCCTGATCTTCTATGGATATTAAAGCCATATAGCTCATTATCAGAACGTGAGGCTTTAAATTCTCATGGATTCAGGGGGCCGGAATTTTCAATTGAAAAGCCACCCGATACTTACCGAATTATAATTCTTGGTGATTCCAGAAGTTTTGGCTTTGGTTTAATGAATTACGACGATATTTATCCAGCTCGAATGCAACAATACTTCAATCAGACGCTCAGTAATACCCAAGTCGAAATACTCAATCTTTCTGTTATTGGATACTCGTCCTATCAAGGAAAAATATTGCTGGAAAAATATGGAAAACTTTTGCAACCTGACCTGGTGATTATCTGGTTTGGGTTCAATGATTTGCTTTACTATTTTGTTTCCGACCAAATAGCAGCATCACAACCATATATACAAAAGACTCTGAGTAAATTTCTAAATAATATCTATATTTATCAGTGGTTATCGCAGATCTGGAACAAATTTTTGAATCCGACAATCCGTAATATGGAATTTGAGCAACCTATCATAGAGCGAGTTCCACCTGTCAACTATGAACAAAACCTTTTCGAAATGATTCACAATATTCAAAAGATTGGAGCTCAAGCATTTGTATTGTCTACTCCGGTTAGAGAGGCTCCACCACTCGTATTAAACTCCCTAATTAGAAAAACAAAAACTGATTCTGGCAAAATCTTGATTTCATCAATTATACAATACGATATCGACGGATATTGGCTCATGGATAAATGGGAATTTCCAGGAACAGAGAGTGAGCTTGATATATTGCTGAAAAACAATCCTGACATTGCTGTCCTGCATTATTTTAAAGCATTAAAACTTATAGAAAAAGGAGAAACCGAAGCGGCTCAATCCGCTTTTGATGAATCGAAAAAGCTGGATTACACCAAAAGAGTGGTTACAGTGTATAATGAGATTGCTCAAAAAGTTACGAATGAAGCACATGGTAATTTTGTCGATCTTGTATCAACATTCAAAGAATATCGTGATTATCCCCTTTTTTTAGATGATTGCCACCCCAATCATAACGGTCACAATTTAATAGCATCCAGAATTTTAGAAACAATAACAGGCATTCCTTCCCGTCAGCAAGAGTCTTATGATATGGTATCAATGGATTGATTAGGTTGCACTGTTTATGAAAGCCATATCCGGAGTTGTGATAACATTTAATGAAGAAGACAGAATCAGAGACTGCCTTGAGTCTCTGGATTTTCTGGACGAAATTATTGTTGTTGATAGCAACAGCACGGATCAGACCGTCAAAATCGCACGTGAATATACGGATCAAGTGTACTGCGTTGATTGGAAAGGATATGCAATATCAAAAAATTATGGAATTGATAAAGCACGTAACAATTGGATTTTATCATTAGATGCCGATGAAAGAATCAGCGCGAGTTTAAGACAATCCATCATTGATCAAAATCTGGATTTATTTTCGGGATATTGGATTCCAAGAAAGACTTTTTATATTGATCGTTGGATCCAAGGTGGAGGTTGGTATCCTGATAGACAACTGCGCTTGTTTAATAGGCAAAATGGTCGTTTTGAACTTACACCTGTCCATGAACACGTTGTCATCGATGGAAAAGTAGGAAATCTTCAAGGAGATATCCTGCACTATTCCTATCGAAATATCAGCGATCATGTTAATCGCATCGATAAATATACCAGCTTGATTTCGGAAAAATGGATAGCGGATAATCGTAAAGTAACCCCAGGCAAGATGATTTTACGAACCGGTTGGGAGTTCATTCGAAGCCTCATTTTTAGAAAAGGGTTTCGCGACGGACAAACTGGCGTTGTAATGGCTGGAATGCATGCGTTTTACACTTTTCTAAAATTCGCTAAAACTCTAGAAAAACAAACCACCCTACCATCTGATTCAGAGAATTAAAGTAGGATTATATGAAAGTCACGCCCGGCAACATAGTTGAATTGTTTGAACAAAAACGAATGATGACAGGGCTGTGCCTTGAGGTAAAATCTAACAGATTGACGGTTTTAACTGAAACAGGCAAAACGATGTTGTTGCCTCAATCGCGTATTATTCATCAATCGACGGCATCTATTAACATGACACTCGAACGAGAAGAAATCGTTGCGAAATTAAAAGAAATAAGCTCTTTAAGAAATAAAATTGCCAAAGAGTTTGACTTGGAACACCTTTGGAAAACCATTGATTGTCAACAAAACACTTTGATACCTGCTCAACTGACGCCTCACTTTCCCGATTTACCCTTTGATCAAGCTGACAATGAAGCTGGTTTTCTACGGGCTGTTTCGTTGGATAAACGATATTTCAGAATTACTGATGGTTTCGTCCATGTGTATTCACCAACGGAAGTTCAGGAGATTATCACACAGATAGAAGCTCAAAAAAAAGAATTGAAGATTATTCAAAACCTTATCTTCTGGCTCCAAAAAAAAATTCAGGAATCGAAAAACTACATAGAATCTCCACCGGATGGATATACACGCCTTATCAATGCGCTTATAGCTGACTCAGTTCGCGCTTCAATTGAATCGGCCGATAAAAATTTGCTTTCATCAGTCATAAAACAGCTCAAAACTGAAACGAGAATATCTTCTTTTGATCTTCTTGTTCTGCTGGGAGAATTTGAGCCAAATGAAAACCTGGATTTTATAAAATTCAATTATCCAAAAGATTTTTCAAAAGAATCTTATGATGAAATCCAATACTTTTTGACCAACCCATTCACCATCGGTCCGGAAAGAAGCAATCTTGAAGATCTGCACTGTATAACAATCGATAACCAGGAAACCCTAGATTATGACGACGCGCTTTCCTTTGAAAAGCTATCGGAAAATAGATTTAAAATTGGTGTACATATTTCCGATGTCTGTCACTGGATTCAACCAGGTTCTTTTTTGGATGAAGAAGCCCGAGAAAGAGGTCTGACCTTATACCTGCCAACAAAAACTTGGAATATGTTTCCGCAGATATTCGCTGAAACTATTGCTGGATTGAAAATTGGAGCGCCACAGCCGACTGTCAGTATCTTTGCTGTTATAGATGAGAATGGGATATTGGAGGGTTCGAGTTTTTATAGATCTACTATTCGAGTCACTAAACGCATGACTCATGACGATGTTGATAAAGAAATCGATAAAGAACCCTATCGAACCTTATTGAAAATCGCCAATATTCTTCAAAAAAACAGACTTGAAAATGGTGCGGTTATCATGCCGCGTCCCGAAATAACAATTGATGCAAAACAACCGGAAAAGCTGGTAATTCATCGCAGAAACCGCCAAACCGCTTCGCAATTGATTGTTTCAGAGTTGATGATTCTTGCAAACAACCTGATCGCAGGCTATGCCGCACAATCAGATATAGCCTTTCCATATCGCCACCAGGAAAAAGCAGAAGAACCCTTTCCTAAAAGCAATGTGGAATTTGACCCCTATATTTCATACTGTCAAAAAAAAGTTATTCCACGGGCCGAATATTCGCTGCGAGCAAAACCTCATAATACTCTTGGGTTACCATATTATACCAACATGACGGCCCCCATAAGACGCTATTTCGATGTGCTGGCTCAGCGCCAATTTCTAAGCCTGCTTGGATTCGATGAACCCTATCCACGCCATGAACTGGAAGATTTGTTGAAAGACTTAGAGGTCTCTACTGCTCGAGCCACTACCATCTCTATGCATCAACACCGATATTGGTTAATAAAATACCTGGCCGCTTTTACAGGCAAAACTGTTGAAGCTATCGTGTTAGACCGAATTGCAAATGGATATCAAATTTGGCTTGAAGACCTCTGTTTTGAGGCGTTTTTACCACTTTCATTCTCACACAAACTCTATCCCGAACAGGCTATCTCAGTTGTTATCGAACGCGCAGTACCTCGTGATAACATTTTAAAACTCAGATTAAAGGAAAAATAACATACCTGATTAAAAATCCAGATCCCTATCAATAACGGTTCCTGAAGGAATTGTCTGCGTTTTTCCAGAAGAATTGACAATTCGAGGAGATCCATGAATAGCAATACCTTTCTCGAATACGATGTCTCCTTCAACCGACCAACTCGAACAGCGCTTCAACGAAGGGACACCAAAAGGAAACCTGGATCGTAACTGGTCGATCATGCCATAATATTTTCTATCAAGCTTACTGATAGGCGCTGACACACTGTCAGGATCCAACCGAATATGGTATTTATCTGAAATATAATATGCATCAGACCATAATCCAATCAAATCATCTGTCGTTTTTATGGGTAAAAACCGGGTTCGTGGAACACAAATCGCCTCAGCATTTTCAAATTTACTGATCGCAGACCCCATAGCTGTTTCCAATTGAAAAACCTGCTCTGATTTTGGATCGCGAGGATTCACTGTCTTCATATTACAAATTAAAGGAAGATCGAGAAATTCATTTTTGTGCACAAGAAGGTCGCGAAGCTTTTCTAAATGAATCCATATACTGTTCGTATTAAAATAACCATATTTCTCAATATTTGAAAAATGAACATGATCCTTCTCGGCACATTGAGCTATTTCTCGCAAAATTAAATAACCATCTTTGTGTCTCGCTAAGTGTCCTCCTTTTCGATCCGCATCAGTACGCCTGGCAACTTCCATTAAAAACGAACATTTTTGGGAAATAAAATATCCCAATATTGCAGGATCCAGTTCAGCGCCTAAATTATCAGCGTTAGAAATAAATGCATATTGATAGCCACTGCTCAAAAGCTTTTCCAAACATTTTGATAAATAAAGTGAGTAATAAATATCGCCGTGTCCTGGAGGGTTCCACTCAAGTTCTGGATCTTGGGGATACGCTACTGGTGAATAGTCTTTTTTACTGACTTTAGGAACACGGCTCTGAATAAAATCAAGTGGGATATCCCTATGTAAAAGAGATGGGTATTTTTTCAAAACAGGTAATGTGTCTTTTCTTGTTCGTTCACTATTCATGAAAAGTAAAGGAACCAATGAATTGTATTCTTCTCGTACTCGTAGAACCTGATTCGATATAATATCCAAAAAGGTCATACCCTGTTTTACTTCAAGCAAGGACTTGGCTCGATCCAACCCCATACTAGTGCCAAGGCCCCCATTCAATTTGATGACGACGACTGAAGCAATTCCATCAATTCCTCTATTTGTATATTCAGATAAATCCTCACTGCTTGGCAGCGATCCCAAAGGAGAAATCTCAGTTTCACCGATGATACCCGTTTCACCAGACACTAAACGGTTATAATTTCGTTCAAACAGAGTTATTGTCAGCGGATGAATATCCGCTTGAATCATCTTTTCTTTAAATTCATACATTTTGTTTTCACGGTATGTCATAAACTCACTTCTTTCCTCTGATATATTACCTCATCATATCCTTTAGCTAGATCAGCGCTACAAATAACAGGGCGTTGCGCCTTTATCTAGTCACTCAATGTATCGTATCGCCTAAAAATCCTCAACTCGTTCTTTGATTGACGTATATCTTAGAAAACTTTATCGTAAGTCACATGATGGGCCTCACAGATACACATTTTCATTTCACCGATCAACCCTATGTCACAAATCCGGAGCAGGTTTTTGAACTCTTGGCTGATCACAATGTTCAAAAGGCTATAGTACCCACCTATAATTTGGAGTCTTGTCAAAAGCTGGTTGAACTTAAAACAACATATTCTTCTCTGCCGGTAGCTATAGGAATTCATCCGCTTCATTTATCCGAGAGCATCCAAATCAGGCATGAACTGAGCAGTGTTTACGATAAGATACAGGTATCTGCAGTTGGTGAGATCGGCCTGGATAAGAGACTGGGAGTGCAGGCGCTGAAAATACAGGAGAGAGCATTTACAGAACAGCTCGATCTTGCCGCTGAATGGAATCTCCCCTTGATTATTCACTGTGTCAAAGCTCATGGTCGATGCTTACAAATTTTAAAGCCCTTTTTGAAAACCAAACCTCTAAAAGGTGTTATCCATCGGGTTTCGTGTTCCATAGAAGTCGCCAAAGAGTATTATGATTTAGGGCTTTATTTCGGTCTCGGACCTGATTTATTCAATCAAAAACGAAGTCGTCTTCAAGCTTTAGCATCTTGGATTCCAGCCAACCGAATCGTTTTGGAAACAGATGCTCCTTATGGAAAAAACCGAGATGGAAGTATTTGTAATCCATGGGATATTTACGAAGTATTGGAAAGCCTTGCCGCTCTTAGAAAAATACCTGCAAAAGAGCTGGAACAAACCATCATTCAGAATACATACGACTGCTTTGGAATCTAAATATGAAACACGATGAACGCTTTTCCAGATTGGAACTTTTATTGGGAGAGCAAGCCGTTGCCAGACTAGCTCGATCACATATAACGGTTGTCGGAATCGGTGGAGTTGGAGGTATTGCAGCAGAAACTCTTGTTAGATCCGGAGTTGGACATCTTAAAATAATCGATACTGATACCGTTGATTTGACAGATATAAACCGCCAATTAATCGCTTTGGACTCAACGTTGGGAAGACCGAAGGTCGACGTGGCTAAAGAACGCTTTCTCGACATCAACCCTGCCTTGGATATCTCAGCAGTCCAAGCATTCTTTCATGTGGACACCGCTAAAGAATTGCTGGATCCAAAACCGGATTATGTGATCGACGCAATCGATGCAGTTCTACCTAAGATCGAATTGTTGACCTACTGTTACCAGCATACCATACCCGTTGTTTCCGTTATGGGTGCAGCTTTCAAAACAGATTTTAAGCATATTTCTATTGCCGATATCAGCTCAACTCGGGTCTGTCGATTGGCCCGAATTGTACGCCAAAGACTAAGTCGACGAGGTATCAAACAGGGCATAACATGTATTTTTTCTACTGAAATGAGTACACGAGCAACGCAACTGATAAATATACCGGATAATTGGGATGCCTCTCAATCAAGGGGTAGGCCAAGGGTACCTTTGGGTAGCTATAGTCCTATGGTTCAGGTTTTCGGTCTGCTTGCAGCAGATTTTGTTATCAAGGCAATTACAGAAAAACAAGCTTGACTCATACCTATCAAGGAATTATTATCGCTAGGCTTGGATAGGCCACAGAATCAAGGAAGTGTTCCTATCCGCCGAATATGATGAAAGCGAGGTGATTTAGTGATATTCGTACGCGTAGTTGACAATAAGCTCGACAAGGCTATTCGGGTTTTAAAGAAAAAAATGGACAAAGAAGGTGTTACATCTGACTTGAAAAAGAAACGCCATTTTGAAAAACCCAGTGCGCAGAAACGCCGAAAACGAGCCGCAGCTTTGCGACGCCGACGGCGTGAGCAAACAAGTCACTGATCACTTGATTGTGTGTGATGTAAGCCGGTCTGTTCAAGGCCGGCTTTTTTTATATTATTTCGATTGATGCAATAGGAACCCAGGCAGTATATCCATTGGAAAGCATTACTTCTGCCCATCCTTCTTGTTGCTGCTTAACTGTCATCTCAAAACCAGAAATCTGATCAAAAATCGCAGAAAAATGTTCTCCTGGACCACTTCGAGCGGTTATCGGGTCGTCAACAGCAACCGCATAAACAACACACTCATTATCATAAGCCAAACTTCCTAACAAAGAGGCAGATAACAGCGTCAGTATCATTGTGATTAGAGTCAATCGATAGGCATGCCTTTTGTTGCGACGAACCCTGGCTGCAAATCCAACAATAAATAATATTGACGATAGAAACCATAAAACAACCGTAATTACCACTAAATTTCTGGCTCCTATCTGCCTGGAAAAATTGATGAGAGCTGAATAAAATCCCTTTGTTTCCACAACATTTGATTCTGAGCTGACCAATTTGCGCACGAGATCCAGGTTTGTCAGGATATCTTTATCACGATAGTCAATTTTCAGAGCTCGACGATAGAAAAGAATAGCTCGGCCGATATCACCTGTATTGATATAACAATTACCAAGATTATAAAACACTTTGGAATTCCGGATACCTTGTTGAATAATCGAATGATAAGCATCCCGTGCTTGTTCAAAATCACCAGCCTGAAAATGTTGGTTGCCTTTTTGAAATAATGCATCGAAGCTAGATTCTGCTTGTCCTAAAGGCGCTAAAAACAGCATAGATAGCAAAAAGGCTAAAAACATAATACGTCGCATGTCAATTTGCCTCCAACTGATCAGCTGATGGCTTTTTCTTCTTTAACTTAACCTTTTCCAGCCTCTCAATAATCTTTCTGCCTTCTTCAATAACACTCTCCACTTGGCGACTCGACAGTTCTATAGGGCTGAATCTAATAGCATCCAAATTATTCCAATATTGACCTATTTGCTCAATTTCCGATTTTTTCAGACTAATACTTAAAAGAGCTTCTTCTACTACCTTTAAAGTAATACCGCCACGAGGCAGACCCAGGCGATCAGCTAAATACTGAGAAAAAGCTCTAGCCGTTGCATCTAAAGCGACGTGAAAGTCCCCATTTTTCCATGCTTTCTGCGCTTCTGAAAACCTTTTGTCTGAAACTGAACGCGCCCTGACTTCTCGAGCAAAAATTTCATCCCCCTCCAGACGACGCTTTCGTGAGTTGACGGCTAAAACTAACGGTACCACCAGAAATGGAACAATCAAACAGCCTAAAAACCAGTTCTTTTTATAAGGGTCGATGTAGTGAACTATCGGTAAAGCTGTTTTAATATACCTCGTATCAAGATTCAACAGTGTGATTTCCTTACCTTCAGAACCTGTCGGGCTGAGATAAATTCCTCCTGGCGCAGCGGTGACAGATACAGAAAAAGGATCAGATACCAACGTCTTATACGACTCAGCATCTGACTCGAAATAAGAAAAAGTAAAACTCGGTATGGTAAAATCACCTACTTGGTGAGGAACGAAAATATAATCAAATGAGCGAGTTTTCCAGCCAGGCATTTCGGGATCAGACAAAATATCGCTCGATTTCGGATCAAATACCTTAAACTCTGATAATACTGGAGCTTTAGGAGGCGCTATCGTCTTCATTCCATGACTTCCAGATAACGTTACTGTGACAATTATAGCTTCACCAACTTTAACTATCGTATCCTTTATAGAAGCCTTGAGTTTAAAATTCCCTACTGCACCACTGAAATCAACGGGTTTACCAGCAACAGGAAGAGGGCGAACTTTGATTACAACGGTTTTAGAGCTTTTTGTTACTGTGCGAAAACCTAAGAAGCTTGATTGAAATGGAGAATTGAAAAAATGATCGAAAGGATCCCTTTGTTTTTCCTGTACTTGAAAAGCAGCTACTAATGGAAGAATCGTCAACTCACCACTGACTGTCGGGTACAGATCAATCTCATAAATTTTAGCTTCTCCAAATTCAATATTATTTATATATCGTGTTGTCAGCTGCTGTTGAAGCGGCATATCTACCGGCTCAACCCAAAAACCTTGGTATTCAGGTTCTTCTTGTATACCATAATCACGAATCGTCACTCTGGTAAACACATGCAGCGAAGCACGTAAGGGTTCTCCGACATAAGGCTCCGTTTTATCTACATGAAGCTCAACAAACAAATTTTCCATCGACTGAGGGGGAATCTGCCTGTTGATTTGTCCGTCTTTTTCGGCGGACATTCTTAGATCGCCCGGTTGCACAACCGTTATGACAACTGGATTTGACAGAAAATCTTTGCCGGATGCGCTGATTTTTGCCGGTGACAATGTATAGCGGCCTCCTGAGCGTGCTTCGAGCAAATAAGAAATGGTTCGTGAATTTTGTACTTGGCCGTTTACCCAGCTAAATTGGCTAGAGGTTCTTGGTGACCCCAGAATCCGAAAACCATCGAAATCAGGTAAAGTAGGATCAGGAATATTTCTGGAATCTGATCCGATTGTCAGGGTGTACGTAACTCGTTCGTATAACGCTACTTGGTCACGATCAATCTGAGCTTTCAACGTATAATTCCCAGCCGCCATCGCAGAAAAAGTCATCATGACAAGTATTGATAACCCGGCAATCGATAGAACAAAGCGTTGGGTACGATTCATGAATCACCAATCCTTTTCAATGTGCCGGTCATCTGAAGGTGGCAATTGATGCAGTTTCTTCAAAATATTCATTTCATCTTGTTCTAATGCATCTAATAGGCGCTCTGCTTCAACCTGGCTCATGATTCCATCTTGTTGAGGTTCTTCTTCAGGTGTTGGTGTGGCTTGTTCAGAAGGGTGTTCTTGAGTTTCAGGTGGTGATTCGGTTGGAGTAGGCGTAGGCTCATTATCCGGATCAACTGCCGGCTCAGCTTCAGGAGTAGGAGTGGTTTCATCTTCGATATCACTGTCACTTTGCTCCTGATCAGTATCTGGCTTCTGTTCTTGATCGTCATCCGATGTCTGCTCCATATCAGGTGTAGGTGTTGTATCAGGTGAATCCGACTCATCTTCTGTATCTGACATTTCCGGCGTTGGAGTCGGCAATTCAGACAATACGTCCAATACCATCTCAAGGTTTATCTTGGCATCTTCGTCATCCGGATCGATTTTCAAGGTTTCAATAAACGATTCGGCCGCTTTTTCCAAATCACCGGACTGAAGATAAGCACATCCTCGATTATATAAGGATCGACTCTTCAATTCTGGATCTTCGCTTCTTGAAGCCAGATCAAACAAATCAACAGCGTTGTCAAAGTGTTCCTCCGCGTAGGCCAAAAGGCCTTTGTTATGGTGAATACGTGAGTCTCCAGGAGACTTTTCGATAGCATTTTCATAAGCTTTCTCAGCCGTTTCGTAGTCATTTGTTTCTAATGCTTTATTACCCTTTTCGACCCATCTTGCAATCGGGTCCCACCAATGAAAACCACACAATCCGAATAAGAAAAGACTCAACATAAGGAGCTGAACAGGTTTATTAAGGCTCTTAAATAACCTCATCATTCTCCTCCCATCGAATCATTCCCAAACGATTAATTACAGCGTCGATACTTAGAAGGAAGGCTGCTATTAACAAAAATATCCCAAACTGATCCTCTCGGTGAGTCGTTACGGTTTGTGAGAATTCGGTCTTTTCCAGATTCCTGATCTCATTTGCCAAGCTTAGAATTTCATTTTCTACTGCTGTCGAACGATAATAATTTCCCCCTGTACTTTCAGCTAGGCGAATCAAAGTTTCCTCCTCCAGTTTCGTCCAAACCAATTCACCTTTATATCGTTTATATCTTTCATTATTACTATCGCCTTCAGGAATCGGTCCCCCTTCCAATGTCCCAACTCCAAGTGTATATATTCTCACTCCCGCCCTATTTGCATTTCTAATCGCTTTATCGATATTACCTCCATGGTCTTCGCCATCACTGATAACAATAACCGCTTTACTTCTGACTTCTGATCCTTCGAGCACGTTCAAACATGAGTCTATAGCGGCTTCGATATCCGTGCCCGGGCCCATGTTCAAGCTATAATCCATTATGCTACGAATCACACGGTAATCCAGTGTCAATGGACTGTGAACTCGTGTAGTCGTCGCAAAACTTACCAGTCCCACCCTGTGTCCATTGAGCTCAGACAATAGAGACCCTATCATACTAGCCGCCTTCTCAATTCGGCTGGGAGCAATATCCTGGGCATTCATAGACTCCGAAGTATCAACGCATAAAACCAAATCAATTCCTGATTGGTGAAGAAGTTCTTGTCTTGTTCCCCATTGCGGCCTGCCAAAAGCGATTAAGATAGATATCAATGATGCCGTAACAAGGATGGCTTTAATTATTTCTCGAGTTTGAAAACCTTTTTTAATTAACCGCAAACGATGGTCTAGGTTTTCAGATCCTGCTCGCTCGGCATGTTCCGGGTTTCGCCATAGTTCATCCGGCATTGTGCTAAAAAGAAGACGTGGTTCACCAAATTCTTTTATCCGGTTTTTTCGGCGTTTATGATTCACTAAAAATAAAAGTATTAGAGCGGGGACAGTTAACCAGGATAGCTGCCAGATAGTTTTTGCAATTCCAACCAGACCCCATTCCATCATGGAATCCTCCGGAACAGAGTTAGCTTTAAAATGAGTTCTGCTGCAAATAGTAGGAAAGCTGGAATTAAAAACAGGTAAAACTGTTCTGAATAACGGACAAAGGTGTAGCTTTCTATCTTTGTCTTTTCCATTTTATCGATGATATCAAATATCGTTTCCAGGCTGCTTTTATTTTCCGCCCTAAAATATTCCCCTTTGGTAATCGAGGCAATTTCGCGTAATGTTGCTTCATCCAGATCTGCTGGAATTTGGATGAATCTTCCGGGATAACGGGGATGAGGAAAGGGTGCCATGCCTTGGCTGCCGATACCAATTGTATAGATACGAATATTTAATGCCTGAGCTGCTCGAGCAGCAGTAAGGGGATCCATCCCGGTAAAAACATTGTTCACACCATCCGTCGCAAGGATGATCACTTTATTGTCTTTTATATCTTCATCTAAGGCAGGCAGGACAAGAGGATTTCTTTGTGATTCGGAGCGTATTCTCAATCGGTTGAGAGATGTTGCAATAGCTTTTCCGATTGCCGTTCGTTCCTCAACCATACCGATCTGGGCTTGATCCAAGAATGTTGTCAACAGTTGGTGATCAAGTGTCAGAGGACAGGCTGTAAAAGCTTCGCCACCAAACAAAACCAGTCCAATCCGATCATGTTTACGTGCTTCGATAAATGAAGCCATTACATTTTTGGCTACTTCTAACCGATTCAGCGGTTGAAAATCCAATGCTTTCATTGAGCCGGAAATATCCAGGGCAAGAATGATATCGATCCCCTCTGAATATACAATTTCTTTTATTTCACCGCTTTGCGGACGTGCAGCAGCCAATATCAGCAAGATAATCGCTGTTCCCCTCAAAATTCGTAAAACATAAAGGGGATAACTGGAAATTGCTCCTTTTATACCTATCAACGAATCTGTAACCGGATAAGCCCAATTGATCTGTTTATCTTTGGCAAATTTCCAGATAATCAAAATTACAGGAATAACCAATAAAAACAATAAAGCAAACGGATCAGCAAATCTAAATGTCATACTGTGGCCGCCTTGTCCGAATCCCATTCAGCATCGATATTCTCGGGGTCGATCACATCTCTTGTTCGATGAATAATTTTTTCTGTATCTACTAGAGCTTGACGACAGTGTTCATCTGTTGGCAAAAATCGCGCAAATTTCACCATGTCAGCTAAATCGAGAATATATAGAATATCGGTCTGAGTTGTCGGCTCGATACCCAAGCTCCGCATATCAGCTCGAATTTCTCCAGTGGTATGTTCCGTAGCGTTAAACGCATATCGTCGAGCTATATATGTTTTTAATATTTCTATCAGACGTATGAAGTATTTCTTTATTTCTCTTTTGGCCAGATATTGATTTGCACGAAGCTCTTCCAGCGCTTCCAATGCTTCTTGATCAGCCGGCTTTAACGGTGCTTGACTGATTTGGTGTCTCAGTATTATTTTTCGTCTCTTCCATTGTCGAATCTGCCATATCGCTATACTGATCAACAAAATTATCAGTATTACACTAGTGATAACTCCAATTACAAAACGGCTTCTTGCACTGACATCAACTGCCGATTTAGTGTCTCTAAGTGATATTTCATCTTGGTTCAGGATGGATTCAATAACGATATATTGTTTTTGTGTTAAGGAGCTATGCTTGGCGCCATCTTTTGAAACCCAAACCACTTCGATTGCCGGAATTTCAAATTCGCCTGTTTTATAAATACTGAGCGTTAATTCTAAAGTTTCACTGTGTCCATTTACCGAATATTCTGGAGCCAGGATTTGATAGTTCAATAGCGTAAAAGGTGATACATCAACCGTGTCGCCAGGAAATAATACTCGCATATCATTTGAAGTTTCAGCATGAATATGCAGTGTTATTCGGTCTCCAATTCGGTAGCGTATTTTATCTGTTTGAGCAGTTGCCGTATATTCAAATGTCTGCGAAAGTGCCGAATAGTCAAGAAGAATCAAAGTGAAGCACCACATTAAGATCCTGAAGATCCGACTTTTCATGCTCTGATCCTCTTTGCTCTATTACGAAGAAAAAAATACAAATCAGATTCATAGGATTTATCTGTCGATACATACAAGGTATCAACTCTAGCGGATTTAAGCAGACGGTCACGTTCAGCCCGTTGTTCTGCTATTTTCCGCTGAAACTCCTCTCTGACCAAAGCTTTCGATGTATTGACCATGTAATCTTTATTAGATTCAGGATTTCGCAACATCGCCCATCCAATATTCGGAAGGCGTAGTTCTGCGGGGTCATCTACAACAACAGCAACCAGATCATGCCGTCGGGCAGTCAAGCGAAGGTTTTTAGCAAAATGTGTATCCAGGAAATCCGACACAAGAAAAACGACCGCACGCCGTTTTTGTATCCTATTCAAATAGTCCAGAACACTATCGATATCAGTTCGTGATGCTTTAGGACGAGTATATAGAATATCCCTGATTACTCGAAGAACATGCTGTGTTCCTTTTTGAGGAGGTATGAAAGACTCCACAATATCCGAAAACAAAATACAGCCAACTCGATCATTACTTTTGATTGCAGAAAAAGCCAATACTGCGGATAGCTCTGCTGCCAGCTCACTTTTTAACATTCTTGTTGTACCGAAGTTTTGTGAACCTGAAACGTCCACCAGGAAAAGAACAGTTAATTCTCTTTCCTCGACATACTGTTTGACAAATGGTTTTTGGTAGCGTGCTGTGACGTTCCAATCAATAGTGCGGATATCATCTCCAGGTGAGTATTCTCGTACTTCAGTGAATTCCATTCCCCGACCTCTAAAGGCACTCTGGTATTGACCAGCCATAACCTGGTTTACAATGCGATTGGTAGTTATTTGTATCCGACGGATTTTTTTTGCTAATTCGCGCGTTATCACTGTTTACGGTACTTCAATCCGGTCAAAGACCATTCGAATGAGATCATCCGAGGTCAATTCTTCTGCCTCAGCTTCATAGCTCAATATAATTCGATGCCGAAGCACATCTGGACCGATAGTTTTGATATCATCTGGAGTTACATAACCTCTGCCACATTGAAAGGCATAGGCGCGAGCTGCTTGTATAAAAGCTATTGTTGCTCGGGGAGATGCGCCGTATTGAATTAAGCCTTTCATTTCATTTAGCCCAAATTCTTCAGGGTACCGTGTTGCGAATACCAGATTGACGACATAATTCCTTGCTCTTTCATCAACATGAATCTCCCCTGAAATTTTGCGAGCTTCCAGAATATCTGAAGGATCGATGATCGGTTTGATATTGATGGGCTCCATTCCGGTCATTCTATCCAGAATTTGGCGTTCTTCCTCGCGATTGGGATAACCAATTTTCAATTTGAGCATAAACCGGTCGACTTGTGCTTCCGGTAATGGATAGGTTCCTTCTTGCTCAATAGGATTTTGTGTAGCCAGAACCAGATAGGGATGTGGAAGTTTGTAGGTTTGATCACCAATGGTTATCTGCCGTTCCTGCATAGCCTCTAATAGAGCGCTTTGAACTTTTGCCGGTGCCCGGTTAATTTCATCGGCAAGAACAAGATTTGTGAATAACGGGCCTTTTTTAGGCTCAAAATCATTTTTTTGAGGATTAAACACAAGAGTTCCAGTAAGGTCTGCTGGAAGCAAATCAGGAGTAAATTGAATTCGCTTGAAATCAAGGCGAATAGCATCAGACAACGTTTTAACGGCCAGCGTTTTTGCCAATCCCGGCACACCTTCTATTAAAATATGGCCATCAGCCAATAGGCCCACCAAAAGACGTTCAAGCAAGTATGTTTGACCAACAATGACCTTGCTCAGCTCATCTTTTAATCCACTGACAAATGCTCCCGCCTGGCGCACACGCTCATTCATTTGTTGCACATCTGCATACATGAAAGTTAACCCCCCTAAAATACAAGCTATTTATCTAGAATTCTATCTTCAAATACCTTTATATTAAAACGTTTATTCAACTCCTCAAACTTTTCTTCTTGATACTGTTCCAGTTTCTTTTCAATAAGATCCTGTCGGATTTTTTCTTCTACTTCCACAAAGGGCTTGATCACAGAATCTTCTTTCTCGTCAACCCTAACAATATGCCAACCTTTTCTGGATTCGATCGGCAGAGATACATCGCCTTGCTTCAAAACAAATACCGCTTTTTCAAATTCGACATCCTGACCAACCCCTCGAATATAACCGCCTTTATATAAATATCCTAGGTTCCCATCCTGCTTTACTGTCTGAAGATCAATCGAGTATTGTTGAACAAGCTCGGAAAAATCCTTTCCTTTCTTTAATTCTGAAAGTACGTTTTGGGCTTCTTTTTGAGTTTTTAACAGAATATGGCTGATCTTGCAGCGCTCACGTGCAGAAAAAGCATCCGGGTTCTGTTCATATTCTTTTCGAATTTCTTTAGCGGTAACCAACAATTGTTTCGCAATATCCTGCTTTACCAATTCGAATGGCTGATAACCTTCATTTTGAAAACGAATCAAGTTGACCAAATGCCAACCTTTTCGCGTTTCAAAAGGCTCTGATATTTCATCTGATTTCAAGCTAAAAACCATGTCAATAAAGGGTTTTGAACGCCCAATACCTCGGATAAAACTATTACTTGTCAAGACACCAAGATTTCCTTTGTTTTCCTTGGTTTCATCAATTGAATAAATTTCTACTGCCTTTTCAAATGTGAGATTACCTTCATCAATCATCCTTTTCACATTTTCAGCAGCATCTTGACTATCCAATACAATTTGACGGGCCTCTGCCATGGCCTCAACTTTGAACATCTCGTCCTTATTTTGCTCATAATATTTCAACAAATCCGAATCAGACGGCATGGGACCAGGTGAAATATGATCACTAAAATACTCATAAGCAAGAATTCTTTCACGCTGAGTTTCAAGTTGATACTGCACATCCTCTCTTTTTAAATATCCAGCTTCTTCAGCAGCTTTCATCATTGCCTTTGATCGAACTATTCTCTCAAGTAATGATAATTGCCCCTCTTTTGTTTCAAATTTCGCTCTGGCAACTGACGGCACCTCCTGAATTTTTCTATCCAGTTCAGATTGGCGAATCTGAATGTCACCGACAACAGCAATAACCGGATCTTCATTGTTTGCATGAACAATTCCGCTAATATTGAAACATACGACTGCGCTACAAATACTTAATATAGCAAGCCTTCTCACTATCCCAACTCCTTTCTTCCATAAACTTTCAACAAGCTAATATTCTGCCAAACACCTTGTATTACTTACAATGCCGATAGATTACCAGCATGGGAATAAAACGAATTTGCTTGGGTTCAGGTTCCGAAAAAAACGGTCACACCATGTGGAATATATTGGAACATATCAAGAGTTTTCATGTTTTGCCAAGGATTCACGAATAGAATGAGTGGCTTCTTTTTCTGAGATTCCCTTTGCAGCAGCGATTTCTGAGACCAATAACTGCATGGCATTATCCATCATGCGTGATTCTTTAATGGCAAGATTTTTCTTTTGTTTAATCAGATACAGGTCGCGCAAGACTTCAGCGGTCATAAAAATTGAGCCGGACTTAAGTTTTTCCGAGTTATCTGTATATCTATGATGCCATTGTGAATAACGATTTTCAGAAGGATGGCTTAATATTTCTTTTACTTTTTGTATCTGGTCTTTATCAACAACTTTTCGTAGACCTATTTTGGCCTCATTTGCTGTTGGAACCATGATGGCCAAACCTTTTGAGACAATTTCCAAAATATAAAAATCTACCTGTGCGCCATTAATCGATTTTTTTTCGATTCCTTGCACCTCGGCCAATCCTTGAGTTGGATAGATCAGCAGATCTCCAACTTTGAACATACATACCTCCCGCTTTTCTTCAAAGGCGAATGGAACCTCTCTGAAAAGCATCTTATATTGTATCTTATTAAGTAAAATTATCAAGTATTTATTTACTTTACCTATGCCACCTCATCACTCCAATATTGTAGAAAAAAAGTTTTTATCACTCATAAACTAATCATCACCTATTTTGTTGCTTGCTGGAAAAAATTGCAGAGCCTGATCAAAATTGCACGTTTTTCCTCGTTGGTTTTAGAAAATAACCTGTTTTTAATGTTTAAAGAAAAAAAAATGTGGGTACAAAATTTGCAGCTAGTAAAATTGAGAAAGGGGTGTCAATTCATCAATGCCTTGTAATTTAAAATCTGGTAAAAATGAACGAATCCTTTTGGTAGACACTGAGCAATGTGTATTGGAGAGTTTGCAAGAGCTCCTTACCTTGGAAGGATACAATGTAGATATCGCCGATTCAGGGTCAGAGGGTATCCAAAAGCTAGAAAAGACTGCAGATAACGAAAACAAATATGACCTGATAATCGCAGATCTTGTTATGCCCAAAATGAATGGATTACAAGTATTGGAAAAAGCTCACGAATTGGATCCTAATACCATCGTCATTCTGATGACAGGGTATGCCACATTGGAATCAGCAGTTCAATCTATTCGTAAAGGCGCCTATGAATACCTTCTAAAGCCATTTTTGATTCCTGACTTGATAATAATTATTGAAAGAGGACTCGAAAAAAGACGTCTATATCTTGAAAACAAGCGCCTAATAGTTAATTTAAAAGAAAAAAACACCGCCCTGGAACTTGCTTTAGCACAATTGAAAACAGCACAGTCACAATTAATTCAAATAGCTCAGAAACAAGCTGTTAATGAAACAGTTGCCAACCTAAAACACGAAATAATTAACCCTCTTACAACTATCCTTGCTAGAGTTCAATTGATTATGGAACAAAGCAATTCAGATGGCACCAACGAATTTTTTAAATATCTTAAAATCATTCAGGAACAAAGTGTGCGCATCTCAACGATTCTCTCAAGCCTTGACGAATCCTCGAAACATAGCTGCATTTTATTCGATTGAACAACCTGATAAAATAGGGTGATGAACAAAATAAACCTCGGTATCAGTTCCTGCCTATTAGGAAACCAGGTCAGATACGATGGGCGACACAAATTAAACCAATATGTAACCACCGTTTTTAGTCCGTATTTTAATTTATTACCTGTATGTCCAGAAGTAGAATCCGGTTTTGGTATTCCGCGTGAACCCCTGATTTTAGAAGGTGATATCGACAATCCGAGTCTAATAACCGAAATAACAAGACAAGATTTCACACAGCTTATGCTGAGCAGGTCAACCAGCCGGTGTGATCAATTGGCAACATCAGAATTGCGAGGTTTTATTTTTAAAACCAAATCGCCTAGTTGTGGACTATCTGATGTCGCCGTTTTTAATCAAGCAGGAGATTCACGATTAGAAGGAAGAGGGCTTTTTGCCAACACTTTTATCAAACGGTTTCCAATATTACCGGTTATCGATGAGATTTCAATTGAAGACGAAAATGCTCGAGACGCTTTTATCGAACATGTTTTCGTTATCAATCGTTGGTTAGCTGAAAACTCTTCTGCATCCTCCTCCGGTTTAAAAAGACTTCATGCCACCCATTCATATCTGTTGATGAGTCATGACATTGAACACTATCAACAGTGCTGTCGATTGATTGCGCTTATCGATTCACATCCATTTGATAGGATCGCAGATAAATACCTGGAAACCTTACTTAAAACTCTATCGATAAACAAAACTGTTAAGAAAACCAAAGAGGTTTTAGTCAATATTTTAAATTGTTTTAATGGGTTATTGTCTGGCCGGCAAAACGATGAGTTGAAGGCATTGATCGTCCAATATAGCCAGCGAAAGATTTCAGTTGAAATACCTTTGAATAAACTTAGTCAGTATGCGAACCAGTTCAAGATTCAAGACCTGCAGGATCAAGTCTTCTTAAATCCGGACCCCGTTGAAATTTTATTGCGCGAATCAGCAAAGTCGATTAAATAAGTATATGCTTGTCAGATCACTATCAAGCGAGTCCATGTCACACTAGAGCCCCCTCTTTCAAACCAATCTATTCCCTCTGATACCATATCCAGTTTAAGCCAATACATACCACAACTTTTCAAAGGGGGAAGCTGAAGATCTATTTCTACTCTCTCATTTTGATGAAGCGGCGCTGGTAAAAATGCTCTAGCATAATCTCTGTTCAACATAAGCCGTTTTCTGTCGTGGAGCTGGGCCCCTAGTCGAACGAGTCTTCTTCCTGTAGATGTCCTGTCCATCCAAGAAACAAGCGCTGTATTTCTTACTAATACCCGAATACTCACTTCTTTATTTCGACGCATCACTATTGGCAAATGACGTTGTAACCGTATATCTGCACGATACAAATTTGATTCAACTGCGTTGCTTAAATGGCTTGTATCCCAGATTTCATGGTAAATCTCATGCCAGTATTTTGTCCCAGGTTGATACCGATCAGATATAGCATCTTCGGGATGGTTCGTTATCTCCCATGTCAACCTGTCAACACCAATCGATTGAGCTAACTCACGCGCTTTTTGCATCTGGGAATCCAAGTCATTCCATGAAAATAGAATATATCTCCAGTTAATAAAGGGAATTTCTCTTCCCCCTTCATTACGCAGTTTTACAAAAAGCTCCATTAACTTTTTAACCTTTTCGAAATCACCACCAATACGGTATTTTTGATACGTTTCTTGATCTGCTCCATCAACAGAAAAAGTTATTTCATCAATTCCGGCTTTTACGAGACGGGAAATTTTCTCTTCATCTAACATCAAACCATTTGTACTAATATAAACATAGGGTTGCGGGTATTCAGACTTAAAATATTCCAACATATCAACGGCCTTCGGGTGAACAAAAGATTCACCGTAATTAAAAAAATCCATTCGACTAAGATTTGCCCCTGTTTCATCAACAATTCTTTTGTATAAATCAAAATCCATCATCGGAGATTTGCGTGTGTTCACGATTCCTGATGCCTTGTTGCAAACTGATTTATAACAGTCAAGGTTGCATAAAACCGTCGGTTCTATAAATAATCTGGAAATTGTTTCAGGGCGAACAGGACGAACAGGAAGATTTTCATTGTCATTCAATCTACACTTTAATCCACACGGTTCACAAAAAGCTGAATATCCTCGATTTAACCTCTCTCTAATCTCGCAAGCTTTTGTTGAATGCCATATTTCAGATAGCGTTTGATGGTTGGCATCTCCAAGAGGACGCAAACCGTATGGATCAGCACAACCACACACCACTTTTCCATCGCACAGAACCACTAAGGTAGAAAAAATCCAATCACATGTGAATCGTTCCATTACCATTCAACCCGAAGTAATTGATGCCAGTCTGCTACCAAAACCTGGTTGTTATTGGGCAGGAATGTCACGCTGTATGACTTTCCAGGCGTATCCAGTTCCCCTGTCAAAACCGGCTTAAGCGGCTGGGAGATATCAAACCATTTAACTCCATATATATAATTAGAAACAATTAGAAGGTTATTATGTATTTTTAGGTTTTTACATATACCTAATCTGTAGTGTCCTAAAGGCTGAGGTTTTGCAGGATCTTCTAAATCAAAGACTATCAAGCCGAAATTAAAATCTGCAATATAAAGAGCTCGATCAGTCAGGGCAACGGCTTCCGGGGCTTGAGCGGAACGATCGATTTCAATTGTACGCGGATTTGACAGATCACTGATATCCACTGTCAACAAACCTTCTGTAACACTGCAAACATAAGCATAATCGGATGTTACAGCAACATTTATCGCCCAACCATTCGTTGAAATATTCGACTGAATAACAGGCTTCGATATGTCATGTATATCTACAATTTGAACACCTTCGAACCAGTCTGAAACATAAGCATGATCTCCTTTCAGGCAAACACTTACGGCCCGGCCGGGGGTATTGACCTTCGAAATCTTTCGAAGAATCCGATCGTTGCTTATCTCCAAAAATAAAACCCCTTCATAGTCTGCAATAGCCACTATCGAACCATGAACGTCAGCTGCAACAGGATAATCCGTATCCCTCCATTGTGATACGATATTGAGTTCATGATCTATTTCCGCTTCAACCAATGAAACTCCTTGACCCGTATTCGTTACAAGAAAGTGTGTTGAATCTAGCGGAATCACATCGGTAACCAAGCCGTTCTGTTCAAATGCAGCGATTTCTTGCGATTGATCTGAGCTAAGCTCCAGAAGACGAATACCATATTCGCTTTCCGTAACAATCAAATAATTATCACGTAACAGCCCCACTCCCCGAACATCCAGTCTTGCTGGAATTTGCTGGATAACCCAAGGTTTATTCGGTAATTCAATATTGACCATATATATGCCTTTTTGATTGGCCAAAGCAATCTGTCCACCGCTAACAAAACATGCGTGCCGTGTCTCGCCCGGCAAATTTAAATTGCTGAGGAAGCGGGGAACTTTATCCCCTTGATCTTCAAGAATTAAAAGACCTTTATCCTGATCGAGTATGTAATGAATACCCTCACGAAATGCACACCATACTATTTTTTCACAACCAGTGTATGTCCAGCGATAATCTGCAGAACCCTGATGAATATCATAACCTTGATATCCAGCTCCCTTTGTTCCTATAAACAATCGGTTATCATGAGATGTTGCGAAAAATACTCTTTCTCCAGCATCTATATGGATACGCCGGTTGATTTCAGTGCCATTTATATTTACCGAAAGAATATCAACGCCCTGTCGGTGTCGACAGACAACCACTCTGCCATCTTGTAGGGTATGAAAAGATCGAGCATGCTCCAAATCTGTCCACTTTTCTAGAATTTCTCCCGTATCCATATCCCAAACTGAAACCCCTGCGTATCCATCTGCAACCCAAATCGACGAACCAACTTTTTCTATGGACCAAGCATCACCTAGCGTATCGATCTGTAAACCGGGAAAAAGGGTTAGCTGTTCAGAACCATCATATTCAAAAAAATCTACGCCCCGTAATGAGGCCACTGCAAACTTGTTTTTCTCAAGAACAAGAGGGAAAGAATATCGACCACCTTTCAAAGCGTTGTTAGTAATGACAGGTATGTTTTCGATACGCCGATCAGTAATTTCTTTCAGGGAAGAAGAAAGCTCAGGTGCGATTAAAAGACCATGTGAAACTTGTGTTTTAGCGCCATCTGTATGTGACAGATTTGGCTGATTGATAAGAATAGCATGCTGTTTAATGGTCACGTCAGTCTGCTCTTGAATAGCCGGCACATCTGTGCAAGCCGAAAAAAACAAATAGGCCAATACTGTCATTACCTTCAATATTTGTAATAATTGGTGATTCATGACTGCTTGCCTCCTTCCAGACCAAGCGATGTCATGTTAACGTTTTACATTTTATTTTGCGAGAAAGTGTCAAAACAAAGAATTTTTTTAATGTCTGTCACAATCGTATTCATGGTTCATTAATATAAAAGATAACGAGCTTGCAATTCAGTGTTTTAAATGCTTATTCTCCTTAGCTGGGAGATTGGATGAGCACTTTTTATTCATTACTCGATCAATATGGTTTATGGGCCTTAGCTCTGGGTTCTTTTTTCCAGAGTTATGTTTTTGTCGTTCTGGCAGGATTCCTTGCTGCGGGTGACGTTCTGAATATAACGGACGTTATTGTGGTCGCAGCTGTGAGTTCTTGGGTTGGGCACTGGTTTTTTTATTTTTTAGGTTTTGGGCTCAGTAAACGGCGCTCCCTTATTTCACAGTCACGTATAAAAACGATGCTAACAACTATGGAAAGAGCAATCACTGGTCACCCTTGGAAATCAATTTTTATCATGCAGTATGGATATGGGATTCGCCTTGTTTCAGCGATTGCTTTCGGTTTTTTTAAAATCAATTGGAAGTGGTTTGCCATGGCTCAATTATTGAACTGTTCGTTATGGGCAGTTCTTTTATCTTTTATCGGTTTTTTTGCAAGTATGGGGATCTTTGCCTTGCCTTCCCCTGCCAGAATTCCAGGCATAATCACATTTATTTCATTGGTATTACTTGTTTTTTTTTTTCGTAAAAGTCGCCGGAATATTCCTTCTTTACCAATTCCTTCTGATCAGTTACATCAGAAAGAGCTGAGTGATGTTGAATAATCGCGTTTATCGGAAAGCTTTAGTTTTTACCGTCGAATAACTATGATTAAAGTCTGGTCATCTGAAGCTGGTTCGTCTTGTGCAAATAATGCCAGCTTACGAAAAATATTTTGAACAACTATTGCCGCTGATTTATTTCTATTCACCGTGACAGATTCACGCAATAGTTCTTCAAAACGAACAATCCCAAACCGCTCACCATGGTTATTACGTTGATCTATTATGCCGTCAGTGAGCAAGCAAAGACAGTCTCCTTTTTGTAAAGTCAACGTGTGAGTCTCAAATTCGATACCGGCAAACAATCCTAGGATCATTCCGCCTTGGGCCAGATGTGTCAGAGTTCCATCCGCACGTATAAGAATGATTGGCTCATGGCCAGCCGACAGGGTGGTAATTTCCTTTGTTTTCGAATTCCATGTTAAAAAAGTAGCCGTGACAAATTTATTATCAGGAGTTGTTTTGACCAGGAGAGAATTGATTCTGGATGCCAGTTCGTCAAGTTCGTCGACAAACTCCGTAAAAGCGTGCAAGGCGCCATGAACAGTTGATACCATCATTGCAGCTGGAACACCTTTGCCGGATACATCAGCAATTATTATGGCAGGCTTTCCATCTGCCATTTCAAAAAAATCAAAAAAATCTCCTCCAACAACTTGGCAAGGCAACGTCATGGCTGAAATATCCAAATCAGGGTTCTCGGGAAAAGCTTCCGGCAGAATCGATTCTTGCACTTCTGCAGCTACCCTGATTTCCTGGTCCATTCTTTCCTTAGCAACGGCTTCTACATATAGCCGAGCATTTTCCAGGGCTACGGCTGCCTGGCTTGCAAAAGTGTTCAGAAGCTGAAAATCGGATTCTGAAAAATCCATAAAGCCTCCCAAGGGACTCTCTTTACCCGCAACACTCAACACCCCAATGGTTGTATTTCGAATTGTCATGCCCGCTAACAAACTCTCAACCGAATTTGAATTAAATCGAAATTTCTTGGGATTTGTTTTGCTCAAATCCACCATAATGTCAGGTATTGAATCAAGACCATTGAAACCAAATGCCCCTGCTAAATAGTATGAATGGTCATTCATCAGCCATACTGCGCCATACCTGGCATCAAGAATTCTTGTAGATCGGGAAAGAATTTCATCCAGCAACTCATCTGGGTTTTTCAGCCTGGTAACAGCAAGCGCCACCTCATACAATTGCTCCATTTCCAAAATTTTTCGTTTAAGCTCGTAATTCGCCTGTTGAAGCTGTTCCAAGCTTTTTTGGCCATGAAAATACAAACTGATGTGCTGGGTTAAAAGGCTAAGTATCTCCAAATCAATTTTACTGTACGAGTGATCTGCAAGTCGATGACCCAAACAAACCATTCCTAACAGATCGCCCTTTACGGCCAGAGGTATCATCACCTGAATATCATTTGCCTTCCAAAAATCTATCAGCTTTTTAAATTTTTTAGAAAGCTCTTCTGGGAGTTTATCTGTCTTATGAGGTATGGGATTTTGAGCTAAATATTGAATTTGTTCATCCGAAATTTTCATCTCAGACAAATCACAATCCAGATTCTGCGTTTTTTCTTTGAGTTTTAAAACACCTCGTCTAGAGACAAATGTAAAAATCGCTCCTTCCGAAATCCCAATTGATTTTAAAAGTGTTCGTAAAAGATAACGAGCAGCCTTGTCAAACGACTCACCTCCCGTCAAGGTTCGTCCCATATCTTCCAGCGTTTTCAGCAAAAACAACAATCGATCATGTTGTAATTCCTTTGGTCCCAAAGGATTCATGATTGCACCTCAACCAATTATTCCTCAATAAACAGACAAGATTCAAAAACCTTGTGAACTCATTCAACTAAAAAACTCTGCTCTGAATGGTTAACCAAACTATAATAAATATCATAGCCCGCAATTAAGACAAGGTTCACTTTTCTGTGATGATCATAAATATTTCGCGTCTTCTTCCTCTTTTAATTTTTTGCAACCTGAGTCATCTCTGTAATGCCATTTATGAAAGCCAAATTCCATTTTAGCGAAACAGAACAGGATGGTAGCACATAAGAGCTATTAATAAAAGCGTGATTTTTCAAAAATATATTATATTTCAAAATGTTAAACTGTTTAAAATGGGTATATAGTCGGGGCAAACCAGGGACTCACACACGAATGTCGAACGAATAAGCTAATTCACTTTGGGTTGATCATCTGTTGTTTTTGCGCCAAAATAATGATGCCATGATCCATTTTTTGAGAACATATAATAAACAATTCTATGGCTTAATAGATTTATGACCTATTTACAATGGTTTTCATACCCTTATTCACACTGGCTCAAACCATGGATATCTGAAGTCATTCCTTATCTGATAGGCATCAGCATAGCTCTCATTTTCCTGGATTGGTATCAACCTGCAAAAAACCGCACAAAAGGCCGTTTATCCATGATCCTCATGGTGGCAAATGCACTTCTCATTCAAAACCAATTGCTACCCGACAAGCACTGGGCAAATATACCCTTGATTCTTATAGCCTGTATTCTGCTTTTTGCCTATGGAGTTTTATTCAGGAAAGAATTGAAAAATGAGTGGACGACATCAACCTCAGAAACCCATATGTTATCAGGGTTTCTTGTCATTATTGTGATCACCTTGATTAAAATGATCGAGCTCGAGAGCTGGCCACCATTTCTTAATGAGTATGCTGGAAATACTGGCATCTGGGGCATGGCTGCAGTCGAAGGTAGATGGCCGCACCACCTTTTTATGGGCAAAGGTTTTGATTTGCGAGGGGGTGGTGAGTCACCACTCATGCTTCCCATTTTATGGTCTGTTATGAAACTGTTTGGTGTTTCTGTATGGTCTGTCAGGTTTTCTGAAGTTGTTGGCTCCACCTTTCTTTTAGTGGTTTTCTGGATCTGGGTCAGAAAAACCGTACCCGATCGATGGTCTATCATAGCGCTTGTAGTTTTTGGTCTTTCTCCATGGCATCTAGCCCAATCACGCATGGGCACTTTTTTCAGCATAAGTGTTGCTATCTCTTTAGGCCTCCTTTGGCTGGCAGATTCAATTTGGAAAAGTGGCCAACCTCAAATCATTAAATGGATCGGCTTCGGCTTTTTTGCTGGTTGTATAGGATGGTCCTATACACCTCTTAAAGTACTCTATCTTTTTGTCGGGTTTACCACTTTTTGTTTACCTGTTTTAAGGAGAAACAAATCAAAAAATTGGTGGGTTGGTCCGATTTGCGCTCTGATCATTTTCACCATCCTTCTAACACTGCAACTCAATTTAATCCAACGTCCTATAAATATGTTTAGATCGCAATTCGGTACCCTGGCAACAGATACCCCTGTCTGGAAAAAAACGATTGAAGACCAGGTGCAACCCGAAATTCAACCGGCCGATGTGATCCTGAAAAATATTTCTCGGAATTGCGTTGAATGGCTCCGCGAAACTTTTACTGAACAAACAATTTTTCGCTTCTATTCTGCTGCTTTTATATTGAGCTTTATTATTGCTCTTCTTTGCCTTGTTTTACGTTGGAATCCCGTTCTAGCCGTCTATTACTTTTGCGGAACTCTACCACCACTTCTGATTTTTCCACTACATCGAAGGTCACTTATCATTTGGCCGCTCATCTATCTGGTCGCGATTATAATTTTTCGGGAAATAAGCTTAACCGGCGTCAAACTTTTTAGCCAATCCCGCTTTCGCCTGGTTATCCCAACCCTTGTTATGGGGTGTCTAATCAGTATTGTCTTACATGGATTCAATCTATGGATTTCCACCTGGTCAATTGTCAAAGATCACTCATATTTTGGACCGGCTAAACGTCTTGAAGCTATTCATTTTGCTGATAAGATCATGAATGAACAACATGTTGTTTTCATCAATCCCTGGGTTCATGCAGATGTCATCACAATAACCTTATATAACCGAAATAAAGAATTGGGCAGCCACGCCTATAATTTTGCTCAAGTATCAGAACACACACCTAATTTAAACAATCTTGTCAATCGAAACCAAACAACATCATTGATTTTTTTCGATCTTGCCAACCAATCGTGGTTGAAAAAAAAGCTTTTCCAAGAGATTCCTGGAGGAGTTTTACAGGAATATTATAATTCGGAAGGCCATAAAGAACTTTTATACAGTGTCTATACGGTTCCCAGCTTAAGTGACGGCTATTTTTAATCTAGGCACTCTTTTTTGCATTAAAATGTCCGATCTTCGTTCTTTTTTCATATTGACCTCGCAAAGACATGTAAAATATTTATCCTTTTATTTCAATCAATTATATAAAAACGTCCACCTGTAGAAAAAAATACCACTCGAATATAATAAAATATACTTGCCAAAAAGAATTTTTTTCTTTTTAATTAGATAGGGTTCCAGAAAGAGGGGGTTGGAACATTTTTGCCAAACCGTTGCTGCCAGGTAGCGAGCAAGCAAAGACAGTGGGGTGCTGTTTTTACCAAATTTTAATACCCAAATTATTCAGCTAGTATCATCCGAGCTGCTTTTCTAGCAAACTTAACACCATTGCTCATCTGGCGATCCTCTGGAAAAATCTGTGCCATTGTAGATAAAAATAATCCTTTCAGTGGTGTTTTCATATCTGGAACCCGCGTTCGATATCCAGTTGTGACAACAGCTTGAGAATGAGGATCACGCCATAACATCAGATCATCCAGCCATTTATCAGAAAATTCTGGAAATACTTTTTGCAGCCATGGTCGATAAACTGCAAATAGATCTTGGGGCATCATCTGGTATAAAGGATCATCTGTATCCATATATCTACTGATATAGGCAAAATGACTTCCACCGTAATGTGTCTCGTCTAATAAATTTGTCTGCTCAATCACCCCCACAAATGGACATTCCGGATCTGTAACATTGATCCAATATGTATCTGACAGACGGCGATTCAATTTTAAAACCAGAGTGACATTTCCTAAAAAACCGATTTTTTCTAATTCTTTTCGATATGATTCAGGAACACCACCCACAATATCCAAAAAATCCGGCAATTGAGTACATGCGATTATATGGGTAAAAGGAATTATTTCTCCATGAACTTTAAGTCCAGTAACACTTCCGCTTTCGCTGACAATAGCTTCAACAGAGGACCGCTTATGAATCCGTACATTTTGCTCAGCCAGTTTCTTTTCCATAGTTGTAAACAATAATCCATATCCACCTTTTAAATAACCAAGTACTTCAGCGCCTCCCTTGCTTCTGGAACCCCCTCTCTGAACAAGTTTACTCCACAACCATGCTGCAGACACATTGTCAGCATATTTTCCAAATTTGGATCGGAATAGAGGAGACCAGACAATATCAAAAACCGCCTGGCTGGAATTTTGGATGATCCAATCTCTGGCTGTAATATTATCAAGTTGTTTCCAGTCCTTGACCATTCTAGCCTTGAGAACCAACATTCCCATTTTCAACCGATCCAAAAACGGTAACGGTTTGTATCTGATCAGGTCTAATGGACTGCTGAGTCTATATATTTTATTTACATAAAAAGCCCCTGTATTCGTTTGGCGGAATACTAAGTTTTCCCCAAGACCAACTTCCTGAATCAACCGAATTAAATCTTGGTCCAAATTATATAAATGATGATAAAATTTTTCTAAAGTCGAACTATTTATATCGAACCAGCCGGCCAAACCGCCTAAATATGGCTCTCGTTCAAAAAGATCGACTTGGATTCCATGGCTGGACAATTCCCAAGCCGCACTCATTCCACTAATTCCGCCGCCGATTATTGCCACACGTTTAACGTCATTTTCCATCATTCGATAAAACCTCCACGATCAAGACTTAACACAACTCCATACAGAATAACACTAACACGTCCGTTGATCTCTGTCGATGCTATGATAGATGGAATAATTTCATTAAGGTAAAATTAAAAACTATTTTTTTTCTGATGGTTCAAACCAAACCAGTTTCTGATTTTCACCCAACTTGGGCTGAACAATTTTAAAAGGTCCTTTTCCATTGAACTCAATTAAATTACCGACCATGTCGGGCTCATTGGCTGTGGTATATACCAATCCATATTGGGTATTACGCATGATTTGACAATCGACGATTTTATCTCGTCCAACTCCTAGATATTGTCCGTCTTCACGACACCCCAGCAATACCATACCATAATGGTTTTGTGTCTGCATAAAACCTGTTTTAGTCAACCCATGATCGGGAGGAAGACCTATCCGGCACAACTGAATTGTACTCGTTTGACCCAAATAGGGTTTTGTGTAAGCCGTCAGTATTCCTGTAGAGCAATTGTTAATAGCAATCTGTCGGATCAGCGCAGGAGCATCCAAACGTATACCTGTGGATTCTTCATAGCATAACGTCTCATCTTCACAGTCATCTGCCTTACGAAGATACATTATATTAAACCCGATAAGCTCTACTCCAGGAACCTTAATATGGACAATTTCACGCGATACGGAAGCAATGACCGGGTAATAGTCATAAGATGAGATGTCTCCTGCGGCTGCATTCGAGATAATCCTTACAGGTTTGTCAATAACCAAATGCTCCAGGTAATAAGGAAAAGAAGGCTCCCAGTAAACAAGAATGGTATCTTGAGGCTGTGCATGACGCAACGCATCACCGATCGTTGGGAAATCTCGCTCAGAACACTCCATACACACATGCCAAACCCTGCTTGATGTATCACTTTCTGCAAAAACAGCCGAAACCATGAGCAAGCATCCTAGCGAACACCACACTGTATAAAAACAACGCTCCCTCATTTCTACACCTCCATTATTGGCATCTTATCATATTCCAACACACCTTGACGAATAGCACAAATTGGGGATTTATCTATTTTTCAGTTCTAGAGCAAGCATCTGATATTCTTCCCCAGACCATCCTTCATGCTCATAAACTGAAAAAATCTTGTTAGTCAGCAGCAAATCATTGGTTTGCAATTTTTCAGCCAATTGCTGCAATCTGCTATTACCGGCTGGAGTTCCCGGTATTGGACTAAATTGTGCTAAATAGGATTTGATTCCAACCTTATCCAATTGATCTATAGCTTTTTTCAACCAGGATAGTTTTTGCTCAGGTAAGCCTGCTATTAAATAAGTGGACAAACAGTTTGCCTCGTAACCCGCATCTACAAGATGTCTTGCTGCTATTTCAAAAGCCTTATACGCTCCAGCATCCAAACCGTTTTCATCTAGATGTCTATCCAGATGATGCAAGCTGAGCCGGGGCTGCTCAAATCCAGTTTGGTACAAAAGCTTAGCTACGTCTAAAGTGATAGCGCCGATTCCCAGAGCGTTCGGCAAGTGCCAACGCACCGGATAATCTTCTAAAGCCAACATCCGCAGAAAGTCAGTTAAATGCTTTTGTCCTTCAGGTGTTGAACAACCTAAATCATCGTCATAAAGCGCAATTTCGCGAACTCGATAACGCAAGATCAGAGTATTGATTTCTTTTCGGATGATATCCGGTGATTGCGCTTTCCATAAAGGTCTTAAAAGCGATGCCGCGCAATAAGAACACTGCCGCAGACAGCCACGACTAGTTGTATAGACAACATAGGATCGATTCGGGACAAGATTCCAAGCTGGTAAAAGCGAATTTTGTTCAGTCGGTGCTTGAATCGTGTGTCTTAATATCTTACTGATCCAAGAAAAAAACCGTTTTCCCGCCTGCCCAGGAAAAACTAAGGCTTTTGCCAAATGTGTCTGAGCATGCTCAGGCGCGATTCCAGCATAAATACCACCAACAGCTATGGGGGTTTTCGGGTAATACATGTGGAGAAATTCTACCAGAGCTTGAACAGCTTGGTACCAGTAAGTCATGCCTGTCGTGATTAGGATTGCTTGAGGGTCAGGAAGACTGGCAAACTCTGCTTTGAGTGCCTCTAAAGTTACGCCAAATCGTTTGTAATACCTAGGTATATTTTTGAAAATGACTGGCTTTTCAATCCGTTTACTCAGATATTTGCTGAGCTTCAACGAACTTCTCGTATCTCCTCTATCAAAAAGCTCATCTTCCTGTGATTTTATTCTAGAGAGTGCATCGATATAGTAAACACTGCAGCCATTCTGCCTCAGCCATGCCCCAAGAGATAGAAGACCTATCGGCTGATCAAAGTGATCAAATGCCGAGAAGTCTTCTATCCAAGGCCGGATCAGCCAAACAACTGGATGTTGTTTAGAAATCAAATCTCTTTACTATCGACAAGAATCCAACATCGATTTAATTTTTTTCAATCTCATTGGACGATCTTTCACAAACCGTTCAATACCTTTCAACAGCCATTCAGAAGTCAGGTGAGCTTCGTCAATAACTTCATCCAGGGTACCACCGGTTCTCCACCTGTCATCCCAATCTGACGTCATTGCATATTCTGCTGCCAGCGGGTTAAACATCCAATCAGACGTTATTCGTTTAGAGCGATTGCAAATGATCGTTGAGTCCATTCGATCAGCAGGAGTTATAACCTGTTCTCGGTAAGATTCAGGCTGGAGTGCAAAAAGCTGAGGACTAATTGCTGCCACAATTTTGATATTTAACTTTTTACGATCGAGCTCTTCGAATAACTCAATGGTATTTGCAGTCACTGAGGTTCCCTGAACAAAGATACATCCCATTTGTGGTTGATCAGAACGATATTCCCGCATCACATAAGCGCCTTTGGCAGCTTCAAAATGAGAAGGAATATTTAATTTTTTTCGATCTGGTATCGTAACTGGAGGTCGAGTCAGGTGAAGCGCGATCAATGGGGCATCTGCTTTCAAAGCTGCCGCGATGACAACGGGGACTTCATTATATTCCCAAGGGTGGAGATCGATAACATGGCCTTCCGGGAAGAGTTGGGTGACGCCAGGAGCGAATATTCCGAAGTGTGTTCGGCTGTCGTCAGCAGTTTCCGGACCGCTATGGCCGGCTACCCACATTACTTTACCCATTTTTATTTCTTGATCTTGAGCCATCTGGCTGAACAGGCGGATCAGACCATATTTCAGATACATGAAGGACCCATAGGTACTGCATGCTCCCATGTAACCATCCCATTCTTCAAACGGTTTATCAGAGAAGTTGACTCCGGCAGCGCCACATAAAAGTCCGGAATTGGCAAATTCGGTAATCTCTTGAGGTAAAAGGGTTCCTTCCAGGTTTTTGTTTCGATCATACCAACCCCAGCCAGGTGTGCCATCAAAACCCAATCCAAAACCCTCGATGTTGGTAGACCCAGCCAGGTCAGCGCTACAGGCTATAAAAACGGGACGACCGTATTTGTTCCGTGCCCATGAATTAACCCAAGATCCCCAGGCGCCCAATGCAGAACGGTTTGGAATACTTGCTCCAGGTTTGGCCCACAAGTTTTCCGGATATTTCGTGAAATTCGTCATTTCAGGATCTTTAAATGGATTTGGACCACCAAGTTTAAAGGTTTTGATCGTCTCCGGCACACTGTCCCCCAGCTCCACCAATCGATCTGTGATATAATTCAAACACTCTTTGTCTTTTCGAATAACATCGAGAGCCACATTGAGGTTAGCGTTTAATTGCCTTCCAAGTTCTTCAACCGTGCCTTCAGGAGTTCCAAAACTATCCCATGTTACACCATACTTATCAGCAAAATCTTTTCTACATTGCCAGAAAAGTTCCGAGTTGGTTTTATGTGGCGCTCCGTGAGAAACGTTGTCAAATTTATGATAGCCTCTGCCTTTTTTGTTTTTAGTCCAAGCAATACAAGGCCGTTTATCAGGATTGTCACCTTTTGATGCTTCTAAAATAACTCTTGCAACTTCTTCCCAGTTTTCACCTTCAAGACTGCCGGATACTTTCCAGCCATGGGATTTAAACCAATCATCTGGGGTTCCATACATAACCGTATCGATAGGCTGATGATCAATTCCGTAATTGTTCCAATCGATATAGAACACCAGGTTACTCAAGCCCAAACCATAAGCGGTGTTTTTTGATTCATGGGAGGCTCCCGGAGTCAATCCTCCTTCACCTTCGAATGCAAAAACCTTTACTTCTTCAGCCCCGGCATATTTCAGTGCAAAAGCTTCGCCGACAGCAAACGGAATACCGTGGCCGGAGGGTCCTGTATTAGCTTTTATAAACAGTGTTTTTCCAGACATTTCCGCATGGCCGGGAAGTCCATCGCGGCGTCGGAATGTAATGATATCTTCCCATAAAACAATCTTTTCCGGATCGATTTTAAAACGTTCGTCACCCGTCTGCTCATAGCGCGTGCGCATGGCATCACCAAGCACACATAAAAAACTATAAATCATTGGAACAGTGTGACCTGCACTCAAAATGAAGCGGTCGGAGAAAGTTTTTTCCGGATGACGAATATCCCAGCGCATAGCGCCAGACAATCCGGTTGCGACAAGGGCGTGTACTTTCGATCGCGAACCACCTGGGTGACCACTCTGACGATAGTTCAACATCAGGTCGATCAGTTGATCCATAACATCCTTTATTTTCTCCCAGTGTTTGAAGTTGAGTCTAGATTTGTTCATCAACGTGTCCACTTGTGACATGGCAATATCTCCTTTATATGTTCAAGTTATATTTTCTACGGCCTGCCATTCAGACCATTCAACCATCTGATTTAAGATCACTTTGACCGGAAGCGGACTTAAGCCACTCCTGCGGCACCAAGCAAATAAACCGGAGTATTTCAGTTCCGGTGTTTATAAATTGATGTGTCTCTCCGCCAGGAACCAATATGGCATCTCCAGGCTTAATCGGCTTCTCCCCAGTCTGGCTCTTAACAACACCCTCACCGGCCAGGATATATACCTCATGCTCCCACCAATGAGAGTGGTAAGGTGTCGAAGCCCCAGGTTCAACCTCAAAAACTCTAAGATTAAAATGTGGCGCGCCTTGATCAGGGCCGATCACCATTCTCATAGTCACGCCTTCAAGCATTTGCACAGGCTTGACGCTCATGGAGTTAACAAGAATAATCATTGTTGAATCCTCGCAGAATCGCTCAATGAACACTTCAGGCAGAAAAACATCCGGTAAAGAGAATATAAAATAACTCTTCAAAAGTAAACAATAAATTGATTCGTATGGCAAGGAGTTGTATCCAGTTGTGCGTCTCTTTAATTATTTTAATGCTGTATGTTGCTAGATAAAAATCCTAGATCATGAAAGAGGGGATCACACTCCTTCTAATATTTTTTTGATATAGCCTTTATTTCGGAAGCTTTCTCGAAAGTGAACTTTTTCAATCTGATTTAAGCTTTTTTCTAATTCATTTCGCGCTTTCTGAAGTAACTGATCTGCCTGGTCATATTCTTTCTTAAAGCGCTTGAGTTCTATCAAATAATAATAACTTCGCATTATCAAAGATGTGTATACATAGCGACCTTCCAAAGATCTTTCAATCAGCTCTTCCGCCTCATTTAATGCATCGACATCGCCGGCAACGCTTTTTTTATATTTCAGCAATCCTTTAATAAAAAATATTTGATTTTCAATATCTTTTTCTAAAATTTCTTCCGTTTTTTTTAGTCCGGCCAAAAAGATTTTCTCTGCTTCATCAATTTTATTATCTATAACTGAAAGGTGAGCCAACTCGATACGACAAGAAAGCGCCTCCTTTATAATGCCTAACTTTTCAAAAACATCTATTGCTTTCCTAAAAGACATTTCGGCTCGTTCAAAATCACCCTCTTCTTCGTACAGCATCCCAGAACCTTGATAATTAAATGCTTGGCCAATTTCATCGTTGATGTCCAGATCGATATCGTTGTAGCGTAGAAAATACTCCCTTGCCAAAGCCAATTGATTTATTTCAACGTATAATACCGCTGTATTATGCAAAGCTATCGCTTCGTTTACGACATCACCTAACCGGTTATTGATCTTTAACGCTTTTTTAATTGATTCCAATGCTTTTTCGTATTGGCCTAGACTGATGAAGACATCTGACAAATTGTTGTAAATAACGGCTTGTTTCAAGAAATCTTCGTATTTGATATATACATTCAGCGCTTTTTCATATTCTGCCACAGCTTCCGATCCGGGCATAATTGCAGCGGCAACAATTCCTCTGGACATAGCAAGTGTCGCCATATAATACTCTCGAGTTCCATAGTCTGTATCGATTTGGGTTAAAAGATTTTCTGCCTGGCGTATTAAAGCCTGGGCATTTTTCAGACTTCCTAAAACGTAATTAAGGAACGCTAATGAATTTAGAGCATCAATTTTCTTTAAGCCTGACACTGCTGAGGCGAAGGCTTGATCGTAACACTTTCGTGATTCGTTGTACATACACATCGTCTGGTATAATTGACCTCGTCTCCATTTTACTGTTGATATATCGTCTTTTTTTATAGCCAGTTCTTGTGCTATGTCCAAGTTATGCATTGCCTTTTCGAAATCACCGAACATGGTATAAAGAACACCCAGTGTCAAAGAAGCTTTAAAACGTTCATCCCTGTTTTGTTCAGAGATTTCACAATTCTGGCAATAGATTTCAAGAAAACGTGCTGTTTCTCGATAAGCCTGCCGCTTTTCAAAAACCTGTGACGCCAAAAGCGCTGACCAGGCTGTTTTTCCTTTGCCATCGCCTGATTGATAATGATAGGCCATGTCGATCACAAGTTCTTCGGTTGGCTCAGAATGATATCGAGTCTCCAGATATTCAGCAATTCGTTTGTGATAGATTTTTTTCATTGCATCAGATAATTCTCGATGCAGAAATGAGCAGATCGTGTCGTGAACAAATCTGTAAACCGTTCTGTTTTTTCCAACAATACATTGAACTAAGTTTAATCGAACCGGTTCTTCAAGTCCCTCCATGACTTCAACGAAAGAATCGCCTGTTACAGTCGCGATCATATCAACGGAAAAACTCCCCGTAGACAAAGCCGCGATCCGTAAATAATTTCTACTTTTAGACGTCAACGGATAAAGGCGGGCTGCCATTAATTGGGCCAGGCTTTCAGGGAGATTAATATTTCTGGATAAATAATAGGTCCAATCCCCTGATGAATTTTTTGATATTGCTCCTGTTTGTATCATTGAGTTGATTAGTTCCTCAAGAAAAAATGGATTGCCGCCACTTTGTCGATAAAGAGTTTCCAATACTTTTTGAGGCACATTGGGATCTTTAAGGGCAAACATGATTAGGTTATATGTTTCTTGCTGTTCTAAATTACTTAACTTCAAATTCAATAATGGAATGGCTCGATTCAATGATTGAAGATGATTCCGAATCTCCCCAGATGACTCCTCCATATCTCTCATAGTAACAATAAACATAATATGATTTTTCCCGGATGAACGTACCAGAAATTTGAACAATTCCATATCTGGCGCTGTCATCCAATGGATATCATCTACTATGAATAAAACTGGATTCCATTTTGAAATAGCAGAAAATATCTTTGCAAAATCCTCGAACATAATGAATTTTAGTCGATCTTCGCGAAAATATTGCAAATCAGAAGTCACTTTTAATTTCAATTCGGAGAAAAGTTCAGCAGTTGCAGGATGAACGATCCCAACACTATTTTTAATCTTCTGGATATCTTCCGGCGCCAAACTTTTTAAAAACTTCCTTATCGGCTTTAAAAAGAAAGTGTATGGTTCAATATCACCAAATTGGAAACAGCCGGAATGCATAATTCCACAATTGCGAAAATGTGCATACTGAATAACTTCTGCGGCAAGCCGACTTTTTCCGATACCCGGATCACCTTCAATCAATGCTAGACGCGGCCCACTCGAAACTGTTTCTTCAAGAAGCTGATGAAGCATGTGAAGTTCTGCGCGACGCCCGACATAGTGACCAAGACGAATAGCCTCCGTTTTCACAAGATCCTGCTTTTCTGAATATAAAATTGTTCGACCCCGACCCATTGCTTTGGCGTCATAAAGAGCTTTATCCGCTCGGTCGATAACAGCTAAAATATCGTTATCTGTAAATTGTGATTCCGCTATTCCAACAGATAAAGAAAGACTCAAATTGGCAAACAAATCCAATTTTCGAACGTCTGCCATTACACATTCAAGAATCTTCAATATTTCTTGTACAGATTCGTTTTTTAAAACCACCAGGAATTCATCACCACCAAACCGAAGCAAAACCCCTTTATTCTTGAAGTTTTTCTGAAGCGCTCCTGCTATTTCAACCAAAATTCGATCACCCTTTAAATGCCCATACAGATCATTTATCAACTTAAAATGATCAACATCTATCATGATACAAATCCAAGTTTCAGCAGCTTCTCGCCTGGTAAAATCACTCTTGATTTCATCCAGTAAAAAACGATTTGCCAACCCTGTCAAGGCATCTCTAAACGAAAGTTTCAACTACATTATCTCCATTAGTCTTTTTATGCTCCCCAGCCAACATACTCTATCATTTATGCCCTGAAACTGAAAGGCTGGTGTACAATGCCGAAAATGATACCCTGTTTTACAAATTTAGTTTTATGTCGTATGGTTTTCACGGGGTAAAACGCCAGACCTATAATCAAAAAGATAAAGGGAAAATAGTGACTTTTGTTGAACATGAAAAAAAAATCTTCCAACAGATTATCGATATTTTCTATCAGTATGAAACATTTATAGTCACAGCTCATATCCGAGCGGATGGCGATGCTATAGCAGCTATCTGTTATGTATCGGAAGTTCTTCGAAAGCTAGGCAAACGTGTTTGGTCGGTGATTGCAGACCCGCTTCCCGATCCACGGTATGATTTTCTCCCTGGATTTGGGCAAATCCTATCAACTCAAACAAGCAGACTTCCAGCTTCACCACAAGTAGCTATTGTATTGGATTCGCCCTCGTTGGATCGCTTAGGCGATGCCGAAAAATGGGTCAAAACTTGCCCTGTTATCATTTGCATCGATCATCACCCTCGAAATGAAAATTTTTCCGTGTTAACCCTCGTCAACACCCAAGCTTCTTCAACATGTGAAATTCTCGCACTACTTGCCGCTTTTCTTCCAATTGACGTGACACCAGAGTTGGCGAATACACTCTATGCCGGCATTCTTTTTGATACCGGAAATTTTCGTTTTTCAAATACGACCGGTAATACGTTGAGAATTGCAGCTGATTTGATAGATAAAGGCGCTAACCCGGAAAACACAAGTCATCTTCTTTTTCACAAAACAAATATTCTCCGTCTAAAAACATTGGCCCAAGTGCTGCAAAGTACCGAACTACTCGATGGCGGAAAAATTGCTGTATCACACCTTCCTCATGCCTTTTTTGCCAATCAGCATGGAATAGATCGAGAACTAGAAGGGTTCAGCAATCAAGCGCTTTCTATCGAGGGGGTTCAAGTTTCAATTTTCATGCGAGAGCTGGAGCCGGCGAATTTCAAGATTAGTCTTCGAGCAATTGGTAACTGGGATGTTGCGCGCGTTGCAGAAAAATTTGGGGGAGGAGGCCACCGGAAAGCTTCGGGCTGTAAAATACAAGGGGAATACATGTCTATCGTGACCAAATTGATCCAATATATCCACCAATTCAACCCGGGTTTTTATTAAGGACAGATCATGAAGAGATTCATATTTTTTATCCTGTTGTCGATTATAGTAATGTATTCAGCTGAATTCCTTGCTAGATCGAATGAAGCACAACAACCTGTTTATCAAAATGAAATGTTACAACAAATCGATGAACCTTTTTCATTAGATGACGATTTGATTCAACAATTGGAAGCTCTGGGTTACTTAGGTGGCCATGAGCCAGCTTCAGCAGCAGATGGTGTACAAAAGCTTTTACTGAGCGATGTCCAAAATGGATATAATCTTGTCATATCCGGACATGGTCCCGAGGTTGATCTGATCAAGATGGACGGGACTATTCTTCACACATGGCGATATCCAAGAAATAAAGCCTTCCCGTCAAATGATGAAGAATCGTTTTTACCAGATAAAGCTCGAAGCTTCCGTCGAGCCCAGGTTTTACCCAATGGTGATTTGATCGGAATATACAACGGAACCGGTATGGTAAGATTAAACTGGAATTCTGAAATTATCTGGGCACAACCCGCTAAATGTCATCACGATCTGACCATTACTCCCAAAGGCCATATTTATACATTCGTTCAGAAAAGAAAAATATATGAGTCCTTTAACCCCAATGAATTCATATTTGATGAACATATTGTTCAACTAGATGCTTCGACCGGTAAAATAATTTCAAGCTTGTCTTTAATTGAGGCATTCACGTTTTCCCGCTATTCCCCATATCTGAAAAAGATACCGACTTCCGGCGATATTTTTCATGCAAACACAATCAGTTATATTGACAAAAAAACAGCCGATCTTTCATCGATATACCGACACGGCAATTTATTGATATCTATTCGCAATATGGATGCTATTGCGATCGTAGATCCCAACATGAAACGAGTTAAATGGGCATTGACCGGTCTGTGGTCATTCCAACACGAACCTTCCATTATGCCCAATGGTAATATTCTTCTTTTTGACAATGTTGGCGAGAATGGCCGATCGAAAGTTATAGAGTTCGACCCAACAACTCAGAAAACAATTTGGACTTACAGCGATAGCGCTCAGACACCATTATTTTCTTCCACCTCTGGAGCCAGTTACCGTTTATCTAATAGTAATACTCTGATAGTTGAAAGCAATCGTGGCAGAGTTTTTGAGACCACTCCAAACCATGATATTGTTTGGGAATACATCAATGTTCACCGCTGGGGAGCGGAAAATCATCTTGTCGCTACGCTATTCGATGTTCAGCGTATCCCTATGGATTTTTTCAATGCCGCAATTACCCGCACTCTGAATAGCCACAGCTTCGACACGTTTCACATCCATTGATATGCTCGACGACACCTCCACAATCAGGGCAAGCGCCCCGCTCTCTATCAATGTGAAACTCGTTCTTTTGATTCTTCTCCAGTGCAAGATACCAATTCAAAGCTTTTGCAATAGCATCAGAGCAGGACAAGATTTTTTTTGAGCCGTAACCGCTGGGTTTATGACAACTGATTCCTATCAGTTGTTTAATGATACTTTTAGGTTCGATACCAGAACGAAGAGCCAACGAACAAAGACGAGCAGTAGATTGGGTTTGTGAGGCAACACATCCGCCTGCTTTGCCTATTTGAGCAAAAACTTCAAAAGGTCTACCCTGCTCATCCTCATTAATTGTGACATATAAGCTTCCACAACCAGTTTCCATTTCAATCGTTTGCCCTGTGACACATAAAGGTCTTGGCCGCGGTTTAACGCCAACTCCGGCTCCAGCTGTCAAATGATCTGCCGAGACTTCAGTTTTTCCAGTGGACAAAACCTGTGCTTCTCGACTTCCATCACGATAAACTGTAATTCCTTTGCAGCCTAGCTTATAGGCGAGTTCAAAAGCTTGTTGCACATCTTCTAGCAAGGCATGAAAAGGAAAATTGATCGTTTTAGAAACGGCATTATGTGTATATTTTTGAAATGCCGCCTGCATTTTGACATGCCAATCCGGAGTGACATCATGTGCGGTCACAAAAATCTTACGGAGCTCTGCAGGAATTTCTACAATGTTCTGTACTGAGCCTTGAGTTGCGATTTTTTTCATAAGTTCCTTGGAGTAGAAGCCTCCATTTTTTGCCATTTGAAGTAAAAGAGGATGAACTTCTGTGAGTTCGTCCCCATCTAGAATTCGTCGTTTAAATGCTACTGCAAAAAGAGGTTCTATTCCGCTGGAGCATCCAGCGATAATGGAAATCGTGCCTGTTGGCGCTATGGTCGTCACAGTCGCATTTCGGATCGGTCGTTCATCGGGCTTATCCCAAACTGATCCCGTATAATTGGGAAAAGCTCCTCGTTCTTCAGCTAAATCACGAGAAAATTCGACTGCACGTTGATTGATATGCGCCATAAGCTTTTCGCCCATTTGAACGGCAGCGTCTGAATTATAAGGAATCCCCATTCTTATCAACAAATCTGCAAATCCCATGATGCCTAAACCAATTTTTCGATTGGCCAAGGTTTTTTCCTGTATAGCAACCAAGGGATAACGGTTCATCTCAATGACATCATCCAAAAATCGAACCGCAACCTTTATCGTTTCGTCAAGCCTTTGATAGTCAATTGAAACACTTTCACCGGTTTGAATGACCATTTTGGCTAAATTGATGGAGCCAAGATTACATGATTCGAATGGAAGGAGCGGTTGCTCCCCACACGGGTTGGTCGATTCAATTTCACCAACATGTGGAGTGGGATTATCAGCATTCACTCTATCAATAAAAACAATTCCAGGTTCCCCATTTTTCCATGCTTGTTGAACAATTAAATCGAAAATTTTTTGTGCATCTTCATGCTTTTGAACCTGGCCCGTTCGTGGGTTGATCAGAGGGTATTCACCTCCATTTTTAACGGCTTCCATAAAAGTATCAGTCAACGCCACGGAAATATTAAAATTGTTCAGCTTAGCCTGCTCATTTTTACATCCGATAAATTCGACGATATCCGGATGATCTACTCGAAGAATAGCCATATTTGCACCGCGCCGCGTTCCACCTTGTTTGATCGCTTCCGTTGCAGAGTCAAACACATGCATAAATGTTACCGGACCACTTGCTACCCCACTTGTACTTTGAACCCGATCATCTTTGGGGCGAACACGTGAAAAACCAAATCCCGTTCCGCCACCGGATTTATGGATCAATGCCGTGTCTCGCACCGTGTTGAAAATACTCTCGATAGAATCCTGGACAGGTAAAACAAAGCACGCAGATAATTGCTGAAGATCCCTGCCGGCATTCATTAATGTTGGTGAATTCGGCAAAAATTCCATCGATGCCATTACCTGAAAAAACTTTTCTTCCATCTCCTTCACAGTCTCTTCACCGACAAACCGTCTTTCCGCAAGCGCAATGTTCGCCGCTACACGCCTAAACATTTGAACCGGCGTTTCAATAACCTGCCCATCTTCATCTTTTCGTAAATATCGCCGTTCAAGAACAACCCGAGCATTTTCAGATAAATCAATGGTAAAATCATCCGGCACTCTGTTGCGCAAAGATGAAGAAACCGTAATATTTCCAGATGCCCCGGGTTTTCGAGACTGATCCATTATGAATTCCTTTCAAACAAAAAAAATTTATTACAAACCTGATGTCATTTACTCAACGACTTGTAGTTATCATCATTTATAACACAAGATGCAGATATTGATCAAGAGAATTCAATTTAAAATTTCCAGTTTTACGCAAGCTAATCCCTCTTTTACCATGCCTATTTTCTGGGCTGCTTTAAAAGATAAATCAATGATTCGATCACCTTTGAACGGACCCCTATCATTTATTGTGACCTTAACCGATTTTCCATTACTCAGATGAGTAACTTTGACTCTTGTTCCAAAAGGTAAAAATGGATGAGCTGCCGTCAAGTTCCGCATATTGTATCTTTCACCACTGGCCGTAAATCTCCTGTGATACTCTTTCCCATACCAGGACGCCATGCCGATATATGTTTCTTTTTGATATGCGCGGCGGTGAGAGGTGATGCAACCGGTTGCTAGAAGCATTCCAATCATCAATAGAAGAAAACTTATCCAACGTGATGGAGAGATAATAAAACGATTAGGGGTCACCACTCATCACCCAGAATATTCACATCAAAAACAGGGCCTTCCGTACAAACTCTGAGAGGTCCTTTTGGTGTTTGAACAATACAGCCCAGACAAGCGCCAATGCCACACCCCATATGCTCTTCCAAAGATATGAACGTCGGTATTTTTCGCTCTAAACCTATTTCTGAAACCACCTTTAACATAGGTTTGGGCCCACACGCATACAGTATCGGGTCCGGGGGCTTGTCATTTAGAAAATCAATTAAAGGTTCTGTGACAAGGCCTTTAGCGCCTTTCTCTCCACTTTCTGTGGCAATTTTCACGATTACACCATATTGCTCAAATTTCTTTTCGCACACAATGTCTTTTGCCGTTCGAGCTCCAAGAAAAGCAACAATTGGACCATCTTGTTTCTGGGCTAGAATACGAGCGAGAAAGACCATTGGAGGTGTTCCTATGCCACCGCAAACCAACAAAGTCGTTTGATGCTTCAGGTCAAGATTGAAACCATTCCCAAGAGGCCCCACTATATCCAGATCATCACCCACATTCCTAGTTGACAAGAGCTGAGTTCCTTTGCCGACAACATTGTACAGCAATTCCAAAACACCGGTTGCTGGATCGGCATCCATGATAGAGATTGGTCTACGAAGCAATGGATCGCAATGAGAAGACGTTATTTTGATCATCACGAATTGACCAGGCCCAGCGGTTCGCGCAATCTCTGGAGCTAAAAGGCGCAATAAATAATAACCTGAATTCAGTAATTCATGCGTTAGAATACGGCACTTCATTTCAATCCGAACTCCCCCACCAGAACTTGCCAAACGTATCTGTGTCTATTGTGTCTATATTTTTAAAATGAAAGGACAACCCAAATTTAATTTCTGGATCATTTTCATATGTTCCTGTCAAGAAATCATATTCTCGATTGTTTTTATAATAGGAATGTAAGGTAATTCCCCAACATTGAGCTTGATAAGTTATGTCTAAAAATAAATACGGGGAATAATCTTTGGAAAAATCATATTTAATCCACGAAGCAAAACTCCAAGAATCATTCAACGACATACCACCCTCCAACGCTAAAGAATGAATGTCATAGAAATCATTCAAAAACTGCTTCGCATAATCCCAACGCAGCCCAAATTCCCAGTTTTTTTGCTTTAAATGCCCATAAATATACCCATTTGAAAAGGAATCATGCCATGGATCGTATTCAATTTTTCCCGACAAATATATATTGGCAAGTGGATTGATCGTCAGGTTCAATGCAATATTACTTAATGGGTAATAAATCCGTTCATCCTGTCCCGGTAAAACTTCACGATTCTCCCATCGCTGCTTTTTGAGAAAATCGTAAGTCTGGCTGATTGTCAAAAACCCGAATTCCCTAATAGAACCGCTCTGTGGCTGAAAAGCTTCTTTGCTATCCTTATCAGTTGAATCTTCTTCATCAGAAGCCGCTTTATCAACACCAGGTTTGGCATCTTTACCCAAACCTGCCTTTTTCTGACTTTGTTCTTGCTTGGATTTCAATTTCATCAACAGCCGTGTCGATACTGAATAAGTCAATTTGGTACCCGGTTCCAAATAATCATTGGGGTCGAAATACAACAACCTTTCCTGGCCGATCAATTCGGGGGTATAGTCCAAGGATATTTTAGGTTCTATAATATGCTTCATTCTTGAAAGGGTTTTATATCCTAAAAAATCAAATATCCGATAAATTTTAGGACCAGTAAAATCAATACCAGTTTGAAACGAGTGGCGAAAAAAACCACTGCCAACCTGGCTCAACCCTCTCTGCCAGGACATCTCTGGTTCTTCTGGAACAAATTTATACGTTGCCCATGTATCGCCAACAAAACGAGGATCATAGGTTTTGGAAGCACTCCAAAAACGCTCATCAACTGAAACCCAAGGGTAAATATTCATCCAAGGTATCTGGTTAAATTCATAACCCGTGGATGCAAAGATTGAATAACGAAATGAATCACGCTCCAGTACCCGTCGCTCCGTTACATGGCCTTCTCCAGTATCTATCGAAGCCATCTCACTGGTCCCCTTTTTTATATTCTCACCTTTGAGTTTTAGCTGCCAACGCAAATCGTCAAATAGATATTTCCATCCAGTGAAATACTCTATTCTGGGCATATATTGAAGATGATCATCATAATATTGGCGGATGTTTTTTTGATATGTCCCATCTATCACCATTCCCGATGTTCCCCAATAACGCGTCAAACTCACTCGGCTATCCAGATATTGAGTTATACCCTGATTCCAATCGCCGTAGTCACCAGTAAACGCCTCGTCGCTTTGATAGATAAGGTTGGCTGTTCCACGAATATCAAAAGGAAACATCGCATTTTGTTCATACGTGCCTCTCCAACGATCAAGAGGTTCTCGATTGATGCTGGGCGAATTTCTCTCTCGGATGTGCTCAAAATTAACTACCCCTTTAGTCAATGGATTGAAAGCATTACGAAACTGGAACTGTTTTTGAAGCCCAATATTAGTGTAATAGGTTATTCCGGCGGTTGCGTCCAAATAGTCATTTATGCACAAGAAAAAATCGTGTGAATACATCATTCCACGAGTTGTGCTCCAGTTGACATTTGGGGTCAGCAGTCCTGTCGTTCGTTCGGTTTTGGTAGGATAGAAAAAATATGGGCTCCAAAACACTGGTATATTCCGAATCCAGGCGGAAACATTGTTCATATGGACATAGTTTTCAAGCCGTAAAACGGCGTATTTTGTTTTAAACTTCCAGGCCGGTTTGAGTCCTGAGCAAGCAGTAATCGTGCCTTTGTGAATAATGTATTGACCTTGTCCATTTTTCTCGAAATCCGGTATTTTTTCCAAGACATCCGATTCAAGGTATAAATGCGGTTCTATGGCAGCCCTGGCATTACTGATCCAGCCTGTACCGGTATTGAAGTTAAAAATAATCTCATCCCCAGTCATGATATCTTGGTCAAATTCCATCACGACATGGCCTCGCGCTTCAATTTCACCGGACCATTGATAAATACGTACCCAGTCAGCTTTTAATTTGAACATATCTTTCCAAATTTCCACGTTACCGGATAAAATAAACGTTCTTGTTTCATCATCAATTTCTTGAAAATCCGCTGTGAATAAGATCGGTGATTCCCTCGCCATTAATGATTCATAAGCTGCTCGTTTTCTTTTAAACGCTTCTTGCATGAGTTCTCGATCAGTTTTCTCTTTGAACTGAGCATCTTGAAACCGACTGAACAAATCTGAATCATCTCCTGTCGACTGCAGTAGTGTTTGCGCATTGACGCTCAAAGATGCCATCAATATCGCTAGCAGAATAGTCGGCAACCAATGAGATGAATTCAATTCAAGCACTCCCGATAATACTTTCGGGACAGATATTTTTAGGACATTGTTGGGGCATCTGATAAAATGCCTATAATTCGACCGATTGTTTCTTTCATCTGATTTCGGTGAACTACCATGTCAACCAGCCCATGTTCCTGACAAAATTCAGGTCGTTGAAAACCAGCAGGAAGTTCGCCTCCTATCGTCTGAGCAATAACCCGGGGACCTGCAAAACCTATTAGGGCGCCCTTTTCAGCCACGATCAGATCGCCTAAGGAAGCAAAACTTGCCATAGCTCCTGCTGTTGATGGGTCTGTTAAAATTGAAATAAATGGGATTCCATTTTGTCTTAATTTTCCACAAGCATAAGAGGTTTTAACCAGCTGCATCAGTGAAAAGAACCCTTCTTGCATTCTGGCTCCTCCTGAACAGGAAACAGTGATAAACGGTATTCGTTCCTGTAAAGACCGCTCGGCGCCCCGTGTGATTTTTTCTCCAACCACCGCTCCCATGCTTCCACCCATGAAGAAAAAGTCCAGAATTGACGAAGACACTTTGCGGCCGTTAATTTTCCCAACAAAATTCCCGCAGGCATCATCCATGCCGGTTTTCTCCCAGGCTTCCTTCAGGCGATCTCCATAGGCTTTGGAATCAACAAATTTCAACGGATCAGTAGCATAGAGCGAACTGTCAACCTCTTTCCATTTACCTTTATCGTAAAGCAAAGCAGCCCACTCTGTAGCCGGCATCCGGTGATGATGATCACAATGTGGACAAACTCTAAAATCCAATTTGAATTGATTGTCGTCTATTTCTTTTGAACAGTTTTTACATACTGCCATTTTAACCTCCTGATACACCCACGCATATGCATCATACGCTACAGGATGGTTTTTGTCATCAATCAAAAAAAATTAAGCGGATCAACTATTCGATCGAACAAGATGCAAAATATCAGCTTTCGACATCAAACCAACTATTTGTTTTACAATCTTGCCGCCTTTAAACAAGATAAATGTCGGTATGCCCGAAATACCATATTTCATAGCTAACTCACCATTGTTATCGACATTGACTTTGTACACAGAGACAGACGCCGACATTTCTTGTGCGATTTCTTCCAAAATAGGTGACGCAAGACGGCACGGCCCACACCATGGCGCCCAAAAGTCCACCAAAATCAATCCCGTTCCTTTGATAACCTTATCATCAAATTCTTTTGCGTTTATTTCTTTTACAAATTCCGACATGCTTTGCTCCTCTCTCCAATGACAATTTGAATTAATCTTATGATTGTCTAGAACCCTTTAAAAATAATATCTCCAGGTTTTATTATGCGCATTTTTTCTCGATACAGGGAACGAATTTCTTGAAAAGTCTGATAATATGTTTCTTGTTTAAAATCCGGTAGCGACCAATCAAATGAATACCACTTACTTTTTAGATAATATAAAGTGGGATCTGCGTAAATACCCTGTGATAAATAAATCTTTTGAGCACGTGCTTTTACCGATGCTAAAACAAATTTATAAAAATCCAGATAACCAGGATCCAAGTTTACTTTCCTTTTACCTTGCTTACAGCTGAATAGGCTTTCAATATGATTGGTGAAAATCTTGATTTCAGGTAATTGACCCGGATCGATCAAATTTTCAAAACTCCAAAACCATCTTTGTAAATTTTTTCCCATTTCTTCATCATAATAATCTGTCAGGCCAAAAATAAACGCCTCGCTCTTATAGTCGACAGGCCCTAAGTATTTTTCCATCGCCTCACAAACCCCTGAAAGTATCTGCGGGTCTGCCGACAAAACCCCTATCACAAGATTAACAGGCTCAGGATGTGTTGCCTTTCCCATATTACGTTTGTTTCTCCCTTAAAGAGCGTTTACTTTCAGCAAGTATTTCCCGCGCACGAACAACGATCTGCTTATTTATACCCGTATAGGCTGAAACAGAATCATCAAAGCTATCGTTTAATTTTTCACTCCGGTGACTGGTCTGATCAAACCAGCGGAGATGGCGATCATGCAGATAAAACCTTCCTTCCGGAATAATCCGTGTGATCAACAAAGAATTCATCATATTCCAAGAAAACGAATCTTTCCAATACCTCAAAAACTCCTCCGTGCTACAATCTTCAGCATGTAAAAAATACCGATATTTAGCTCCACTAGGGTCCAATGTTGAAAGATGTAAGCCACCGGAGAGAGCATCTTTTTCAAGCAGTACCGGGTGGAGCGCTGTCTGATGGACAATACTGCCTGTCTCAGGAATCGGCAATGGTTTAACGATAAGATACCCAGGGTCTATAAGCCATTGTCTTTGATGATAGTATACCGTAAGAGCGCAATGATTGAATTGCCTTTTACCAAGATTTGCCATTCGGTATCTGCAATCATAGCCACATTCCGATAGAATATTTTTCAAGCAAAATGTCAAAGAAAAACACGTTCCGCCAGTACCCCATAGGAAAAAATCTTTCAGAACATCTTCCGGTTTGCGCATTTTATTTTGAAACCCTTCTTGCTCAAATGCCCGAATAATTTTAGTCAAATTTTCATAAGGAATCTGTGCAAAACAAGATACGTATTTCCCCAAATGAGCTAACCCAGGCTCTCCACCCTCTAAACCAAAGTAGGTTTCAAACAATTTTAAAAGATTTGATTTTTCACTGTCCACACCTAAATCTCCAACAAGGACAAGCTTGGTAAGTATAGCATAATCAATATACTCAGCAACTTCTGAGTTGATGGATTTTACCTGGAAACAAGTTGCAGATTTGACTTAACTTGTTTATCTTGCATGAATAAGATCTTAGGTCTTAAATCACGATTGGAGGTGATTGAGCAATGATAAAAGTACTATTGGTCGAATCAAGCGCGAAAATTCAAAACCAGCTTGTTACGGCAATGAAAAAAGTTAAGTTTGAAGTCGATACGATAAACGAGCCTTCTGATGTTCTTCCCCAATTGAATGAAACACATTTTGATATGGTTTTATTTCGCGATAAATTTGAGGATTCAACTGCTGCAGAATATGTTTCAGAGATTAGAAAAATAAAGAAATTTACCGGTTTTCCGATCATTGTCATCTATGGAAAAATGAGTTCAAAAGAAAAACTAGATGCTTGGAAATCAGGGGCAGATGATGTTGTGTCAATGCCTTTTGTTTTACCTGAGTTGTTGATGCAACTTCACATTCGCTTAAAAAAAACCAATCTCCATCGTGATTTAGAGCCTCCTCATATAGCGAGTAGTGATAATAAATCCTTTATATCCAAGGCTGATGAAGGTGAACGTCTACCGCTTCATGGCCTGATTGAATCCTATCCTATACCTTATTGTTTTGCTTGGATTTATTTGCAACAAGCAAGCGGCGTTTTGCGTTTGATCGAAGGAAAGCATATCCGCTCATTTTATATCGAAAATGGCTTTATCAGGGGAGCGCATTCGACAAAAAAAGAAGAGACTTTTTCTCGATTTTTATTGAAGACGATGACGTTTCCAGGAGATACCAAACGCGAGCTAAAAGCTATACCTGAGACTATTTCTGATATAAAAGCCATCGAAACAATCAGAGCCTTATCAGGATTACAACAAGAAATGTTAAATAGTCTGACTATTCAATATATTCAATCCATTATTTCGGCAGTATTGCAAAATTCGAAGGGTGAATTTGATTGGGCGCCTGAAGAAAAATCTGATGAAATTTTCCTTGTTTCGTTTCGCGGAATTCATCCAGCTCATCTTCTTCTAAATTCGTTGAGACATATGACGATTCCCCCTGATTTCAGTCATCTCTTGACAGGAAAAGAACTGATTTTAATCCCCAATGCTTATGATGGAGTATTATCTCAAGTCTATAACCTTACTCCTCTAGAAGCAGGAATCCTCTCCTTAACGGCAAACGGAGTAACGCTGAACAACTGGTTACGACAAGCCGGCTCGTTTTTTCCGCATGCTGCTTCATTCATTTATGTTCTTTTAACCTTCAAAGCGTTTAATAGGGCTGAGCAAGAAGATCTTAATTCCGATGAAATACTAGCTGTCAGACTACCAGAACCTACCACAGAATTATCGAGCCAAGACGACAAAGCAGCTATAGATATTGTCGACGAAGATCCCCTAATTCAGCCACCAAAAAAGATCGTTGTAACTGAGACAGAAAAAAGTCATAATGAAACTTCGATCAAAGACAAAATAGACATCAATATACGTTCCACTCAAGAGCATGCCACTGTTCATAAAAAACCAACACTACCTTCAACTGAGTCTAAACCAACTTCATCTCCAAGCAGCCCTTCGTTATTGGATCGAGAATTTGAAAAACTTAACAAACAAGCTATTCCTTCTCGAGAAAAAAAACCTGCAATTAAGGATTCAACCATAGTAAAACACTCTTCGAGAAAAAACATATCCGTATTTGATGAATTTGCTCTAAATGAACAGGATTTAAAATCTGGACACACTTGGGAAATCCATCCCGTATTGGTTATTGCCATGGCTATGAAATACAAAAAAACCGGGACTCTGATTTTTTCGGATGCTGCTTCCCAAACTAAGTTTTTCTGGCGAAAAGGAAATCTTTTGTATGCTAAAACAGACAAACCGGATTTACGTATTGATCAGATATTGTTTAATCTAGGTTTTATTAATGAAGAACAGCGAATAAAAGCGGCAGAATTGTGGGTGACTTCTTCTGGTATGCGCTCAGGAACCGGGTTGTTCCAACAAAAAATTGTCAATATTACGGATTTAACGATAGCTGTAAAGGAGCAAATACATCTTATTTTACAAGACGTCTGCAATATGCCTGCAGGAGATTATCAATTTAACTCCGATGTATTATCTGATTCTGAATACGTGGCTTTCGATATTTTTACAGAGCGTGCTTTTATGAAGGGAGTTCGAAATCTGGAAGAGCTGGATGTTTTTAAAAAGATAGTGCCCTCACTGAGCACATCGTTTTCACTAGCGCCAGAAGCGATAATAAAAGCCCAGGACGCACATTTAGAAGGTGTCGATATAAACATATTGAATCGTTTCCGAAAAAACACAGCTTTGAAAGCGATTTTTACGGAAACCGAGCTTGATATGAAGGCATTTAAAAACACGATTGTAGGCCTTGGACTTCTAGGTTATTTAGAAAAAACAGAGAACAGCTGATGGTTTTAAACAAGCAGTTTGGTCTTCTGTTGCACCCGACATCTCTTCCAGGTAAATTCGGTATAGGAGATATAGGTCCGTCAGCCATAGCCTTTATATCTATTTTAAATGCAATGAACGCTTCATTGTGGCAAGTTCTACCTCTCAACAGCCCAGGCTATGGTCAATCCCCTTACTCAGCCGATTCGGTGTTCGCTGGTAATCCCCTTCTTGTCAGTCCAGAGCTGCTACATCAGAATGGTTGGTTGTCAAAACACGATCTTCTCAGTGATGTTCCTCCATCCGACCAAGTGGATTTTGAAAACAATGAAAAACTGAAAAATCGTCTATTTCGAAAATCATTTTATCGCTTTACCGATAAGAAGGGTTATCTTTCTACCTGTTTTGAGGCGTTCCAGTATGACAACCGTTATTGGCTGGAAAGTTATACGATCTATAAAGCTATCAAAAATCATTTTAATGGTCGTTCTTGGCTGGAATGGCCAATTCCGTTAAAAAATCGCGATCCCGAGCATATCTCTGCTTTCAAAAAATCAAATAATCAAGAGGTTCTATACCAAGCTTTTCTTCAATTTACATTTTTTTCCCAATGGCAAGAGCTTAAACGCTTTGCAGCTAGCCAAAACATCACTATTATTGGCGATATGCCTATCTTCCCAGCTTTAGACTCTGCTGATGTTTGGGCAAATAATTTTTTGTTTGACTTACAAGAAGATGGGAGCCCTCGTTCACAAGCAGGCGTTCCACCGGATTATTTCAGTTCGACCGGCCAAAAATGGGGTAACCCCTTGTATAACTGGCTAGAAAACAAACAAACCGGTTATGCGTGGTGGAAAGAAAGATTTCATGTTTTGCTCAAACAAGTGGATTTGATCAGAATTGACCATTTCAGAGGCTTTGAAAAATATTGGTGCATACCAGCAGGCGCTGATACTGCTGAAATGGGAGAATGGAAGCCTGGTCCGGGAGCAGCATTTTTCACAGAAATAAAACGGTCTCTCGGCAAGTTGCCTTTTATTGCTGAAGATTTAGGAATTATTACTCCTGAAGTCGAAGATTTACGCGATTATTTTGGATTTCCGGGTATGAGAATTCTTCAATTTGCTTTTGATGGTAATACTGCCAACCCTTATTTGCCCTTCAATCATCGACCACAAGACATCGTATTTACAGGCTCTCACGATAATAACACAACACAGGGATGGTGGGATTCACTAGAACCCGAACAACGGTTTACCATTACGAAACAGATGGAAGCGATACTGGGACATACAATTGAAAACATCGTCACAGAAATGGTACGCATGGCAATGAGTTCTGTGTGTCATATGGCAATTATACCGGTTCAAGATCTTTTAGGACTGAAAGCTACTGCTCGAATGAATACTCCTGGAACATCTAAAGGCAACTGGAAATGGAAATTAAAAGATTTTGAAGCTTTAAAGAACACGATAGCCAAAGTTCAAGAAATGGCATCAATATTCAACCGTATTCGGAATACAGAGTAAACAGTATTAGGCAAACAAGGACAGCTGACCCTTTTGGATCATGGGTAATTCATTTTCCTGATCAAACACTTTGGCGCAAACGTCAGAAACAACAGCAAAACGCTGCGAATATTCCGGATTTACAAAGACATAAAATTTCCAAAGTTTTCCATATTTTTCTTGCAGTGACAAGACTTCTTGATTATGCCAATCTCCCAAAGGACGCGCTCGTTTTGCGTCGATCTTGACCAGTACATCTGCTTCTTTCAGGTTCATTTTGGGGGGTGGAGCATACAAAATGACAGCTTCGACTGGTATGCCTGCTTCACGAGCAATGATTTTTTCCATTTTACTTCTCTGGTTGCGCATATTGAGATGATATGCTTTTGACAGACTTTGCCGTTTTGCTGCCGTGATGTGATGCTCTGTTAAGACATAGCAGCGCTTGTATAACGACCGCCGATTGTAACTTGAAATCAATGTCTGCACGATTTTGTCTTTTCCAAATCGGTCATTTAGAACAAAAAGCAATGCATCATCAGTCAAAGAGAACAAATCCATTGGGTCAAAACCTAATTCCACCGCCCTTTCCACAGCTCGCGACAGCATGGCGCCTGCAGCAATTTTGGCATGGTGATAATAAACGCGTTCCGTTAAAAAATAACGAATACGTAACAAGTGAATAACCTCAGAAAAAGCATCATGTCGGAACAGCCCCTTTTTCTGCAGATTTAATACAAGCTTTTCATTTTCTAAAATAAAATATCGAAAAATTCGGTTATCGTAATCGATATTCAGACCACAAAACATGCTATCTCTACGTAAATAGTCCAAAAGATCAGCGCAAATAGCGTGAGAAATAACCTGAGCCTGCCAAATCAATCCCTGTTTTCCAGTAGATTTTTCTTTTAAAAGCTCCAGTATTCTATCCAGAATTTTTTCTTTCACTAAAATACCGCCCACCTCACCTGATTCAAGGAAATAGTGCAAACGTTTGGGGTCAGAATCATGTCGCGGAAAAATTCTTCGTTCGTCTTCCAAAGTATGCCCAAACGGAACATGAGTTATATCGTGTAACAGCGCCGCTATTGGAATTGTAACCTGATCTTCTGGAGAAATAGCCATGCAGTTATTGATCTTCAAGTGCTCTAATATTGTCTTTGCCATAAAACACGTTCCAATGGCATGTTCAAAACGAGTATGTTGAGCTGCTGGATAGACTAAGTAAGATGTGCCTGTTTGTCGAATACCGCGCAATCTTTGCATGGCCGCCGTATCCAAAAGTTTAATTTCCAAGTTGGTCAAGGGAATATCACCATGAACAGCATCCCTAACAATTTTATTTCCTAGCATTGCTTCTCTCCAAAATACTCATTGTTCAAAAAGCCTTTTATAGTTTGGCATACTGATCTTGAATATGAAACAAAGAAAAAGTTTAGACTTATTCTATCCGCTTCCCTATACTTCATAGGAAAATCTGAAGTAATAGAACTGATTGATTTTCTTGAAAGGAGACAGTTAGATGAAATTTTTCTTGGATACAGCACATACGGAAGAAATTCGAAAAGCTGCAAAAACCGGTTTGGTTGATGGAATAACGACAAACCCAAGTCTGGTAGCAAAAACAGGGCGTAAATACCAGGATGTCCTCGAAGAAATCTGCGGCATCATCGATGGCCCGATTTCTGCAGAAGTCATCTCTTCAGAAGCTGACAAAATGATCATTGAAGCTCAAAAGTTGGCAAAAATTCACCCGAATATTGTCATAAAAATACCCATGACGGCTGACGGTGTTGTCGCTGCAAATCATTTGGTGAAATTGGGAATTTCAGTCAATATGACTCTGGTGTTTTCACCATTGCAGGCCCTGGTTTGCGGGAAGCTTGGAGTAGATTATGTCAGCCCCTTCGTCGGACGTCTTGACGATGTTTCTCACAATGGAATGGACCTGGTTGAAGATATTATAACCATTTATGACAATTATAGTATGGATACGGAAGTGATCGTTGCCTCCGTGCGGCATCCATTACATATTCTGGAAGCAGCTCGAATTGGCGCCCATATAGCAACCGTCCCCGCAGCGGTCTTTGAAAAGATGATCAAGCACCCACTGACCGATAAAGGTATGGAAATATTTCTAGCTGACGCCAAGAAAATTCCTGCAAAATAACTAATTCGATGGCGTTGTTCGGTGCCAGAGAAAACCGATCAGAGCCCCAATCAGAGTATTTCCTATAAAAACAAATGCCGGATAGACTGTGAAGGTAAAGGGAAGCCAAGTCGGTAGATATTTGGAGTAAAGAACTGCAGTTACCAGAAATCCAATAAAAGCTCCAGACATCATAACATTGAACAATGGTGCACGTTTTTTTGCTTCTGGTGGATCAGGAGTAATTGCCCAGAGATATCCGAGGGTTGCACAGATAGCCATAAAAACACAGAAAAAAATGATGGGGTTCTGCGATAAAAAAGCGGGAACCCAACCGGGAAGATTTGAGAATACGATAGCTGCTGTTAGAAAACCTATCAACAACCCAATCAATGAACCGGAAATAGTCTTTTGACTACGTGATGTTTTAGAAATCTCATCGTTTTGTTGCTCTTTGTTCCTCATTACAATCTCCTGACAATTAAACCATATCCCATTGAGCTCGCAAAAATTCCCGACTTTTTAATAGATAACTTCGTTCTTTTGAAAAAATCTCCAGCGTGAAAGTGTCATCATAACCGGATTGCTTTATTAGTTTCAGCACGTGCCCCCAAGGTATCCCACCTGCTCCAAGCGGTAGATGCAGATCATCACTTTTTGCGAAGTTATCTGAAAGATGGATATGTTTCAATCTGCGTCCTAATGTTTTTATATGATTGTGAACCGTGTTAACCGGCATATGAAGATTGGTATGCCCGACATCAAGAAGAAAGCCCAGCTTGTCGAAATTTTTCATCAAATCTTTGAGAAGTTTCAAACTTTCTTTGCTATTCAAGACATTTTCAAGCATTAGCGTCAACCCTCTTTTTTCCGCTTCAGGGATAAGTGATTCTAGTACTTCAGCCCATAGACTATATTTTTCAGCATATGAAAAAAAACGATGGGGATAAGAAAAGGCTGCATGAATAGCCACTTTGGTTGAGCCAATTTCTGCAAAAACATCAAACTGATCACACAACAGGTTCGTCACAGTGTGACGAATTGGCTGAAAAGGTGAGTCTATGGGAAGATAATAAGCAGTATGCCCGATCGAAAATTTGCCAAAGTCGTAGAGACGCTGACGTAATTGTGCAGCTTCAGCCATGCTGATCAGACCTTGGGGAGGTTCCATTGTAAAATCGAGAAAATCAAATTCATGATCGATCACGTATTGAATTTCTTTTACTAGAGGCATCTGTGGGTTATTCATGATCCCAATTAACATTTTTTCACCTATTTACCATTTTCCAATTTATGCTATTGTTAAATATATCCTGGTTTGAAAGACCATTATACTTAATCTTTCATAATCATATGGTATAATAGAATTGACCGGGAGTTAAAAGTCGTTTTTACTGTTAGGGAAAACAGGAGGACATTTTATGAATAGAAACACATGGATTTTGTTAATCGGATTCTTACTGCTTTTCGGCTGTTCGTCAGAAGAAGCGCCTGAAGAATCAACCGTTGACACACAGATGCAACTTCAAACCCATATAGACATGGAAAAATGGTTTTTGAATACCAGGTTTGTTGAAAACATCTGCTCACAGGTGTCTGATGCTATCTTGGAAATTTACAATGACGTTAAACCCGAAGTCTCATCTTTAGCTGTTGAATCAGCATTCAATCATTTCAATACTCCCGAAGGATTGATAGATCGCTTGAAAGAATTTCTGAACGATATGAAAGCCGAAGAAAACAGACTGGCAAATATTTCAGATAAAGACTCCCGTATTTTCGATAATTTAAAAGTTGCGAACCACCTTATAGACTCTTACATCAATCTCTTGTCAACCTCACCCCAATCAGCAGATCAATTTGTTTCAGAAAGAAAAAAGCTTTCTGATCAACTTCAGTCGATAGTCAAAAATATCTTGATTGAATATCCCCAATCGACGGACGATTTAAACGCCATGATAAACATGGAAAACATGGACTATCGATGGTTTTCACGAATGATTCAGGATATGCCTAAACCCATTCTCGAGTCAGATGATGATGTTGAAGAGTTGGAAGCCCCTCTACCCACCCCAACACCTACAGCGCCTCCGTTACTTACATGGCGAGATGCAGAAGGTAATATTCATATGGGGTATAACCCACCAAATGGTGTAGAAATTCTTACAAAAACAGAGCCTCTACCTGATGAATCTTTACCGGATAAATCTTTAGATGACTCTTCAAGTGATCAGATGGAAGAAGAAGATCAATTTGAAGAACAGCAAAGTATGATCTGGGTTGATGAAAACGGAATCACCCATATGGGCCAAAAAGTTCCAGAAGGTTACAAAAGTAAACCAGCTGCTGATATTCCACTTATGATTGGCCAATAAAAACATGACGAAAACCAGCAGGCAGGGGTGGTGAAGGAGGGACAAACCCGCTGGTTTCCGTCGGAATAACCACAAACAAAGAGGATCTTAACCTCTAATACTGACATTATATACTATATTTTCCATTTGTGAAGAGTCTTTTGTAATATTTTTTATGTTTTGTGTTGTTTTGGGAGACTGCAAAAAGAATTTGAACTTATATTTAAGTTTGCTTTTTTCATACGATTATTTCGTTCTTTTTTTAAAAAGACTCCCTTTTCATCTTATCGTTAGCCTGTTATTCTGAATTGGTGATCAGGGAGGTTGTATGCGTCTAACGTGGGCCGAAATCAATCTGGCTGCAATTCATCACAATTTAAACGAAATACGGATGAAAATCGGCGAGGCTGAAATAATAGCCATTGTTAAAGCCAATGCCTATGGACATGGAATTATCCGCACCGCTAAAGCGGCTGTTGATGCAAATGTAGCCTATCTTGGCGTAGGTTTTCTTGAAGAGGGTCTTCTATTACGGCGCAGAGGATTTAAAATTCCTATCCTGGTTTTAGGAGGCGTTTTTTTTCATCAGGTGCAAGAGTTTATTCATAATAATCTTGATATCACCATTTCATCACTTGGCTTGGCCTACGCAGTGAATAGAGAAGCTCAAATTTTAAACAAAACCGCTCGTGTGCACCTGAAGTTTGATACTGGTTTCAACCGAATCGGCATGCACTATGATAAAGCAAACGAAATTTTTAAACGGCTTATCCCTTTGAGAAACCTTCAAATCGTCGGAATTTATTCTCATTTCGCGAATTCTGACGAACCTGATACTGGTTATACGGATATTCAATACCATCGCTTTTGCCATGTTTTGGAAACTGCTGAAAAATGGAATATCAAACCTCGATATCGCCATATCGCGTGTTCAGGGGCAATTTTTTATCACAACCAAACATATTGTAATATGGTTCGTGCAGGCCTAGCCATGTACGGACTGTATCCCAGCCTTAACAGTCCCAAAACAATGAATTTGAAGCCTGTATTAAGTTTCAAATCCAGAGTGGTTTTTCTTAAAACTATTCCCGCCGGTGAACCGGTAAGCTATGCTGGAACATTTGTAACGGATAGAACAACACGTATCGCAACTGTTCCGGTCGGTTATGGTGACGGATACACACGCCGTTTATCAAATAATGTTGAAGCGCTGATACATGGCAAGCGATTTCCAGTTATCGGCAACATATGCATGGATCAAATAATGGTCGATTTAAATGGTGATGATAGTATTAAGACAGGAGATGAGGTTGTTTTATACGGTCGCCAGGGAGATGCGTATATCTCCGTTGAGGAAATCGCTGACCGAGCAGGAACAATCTCCTATGAAATTACTACTTGGCTTGCCCGGCGTGTTCCCAGAATCTATTCTGATGTTTTAGACGATAACTGATGACCACCTTTCGTTTCATACTTCTTTTATCGTTTTTCGTTCCCTTTGTAATTCTCCTTTCAGCACCAAAAGAAATGATGGTTCCGGGATTTTTTTCGGATGAAGCTGTGTATTTTTCTATGATTCAAAGCCTTGTACACGATCTGGACTTAACATGGGCGCATCAGGATCTTCATAGAATATGTGAAACATACCCTGCCGGACCAGTGGGTATTATCCTAAAAAAATTACCATCTGATAAAATCGTATTTGCCAAACCACTAACCTATCCTTTAGCTGTAACAACTTTTTATATTCTTTTCGGCCTAAAAGGCATTGTTCTCTTCAATCTGGTTTTAATGTGGCTCATTGTTTATCTCATTGCACAACGCTGGAATTCAACACCGGGGGCGGCAATAGCAGCATTGGCATTCATGGTCTTTTCAGCTTTTTCACCCTATGTACTCTGGTGCCATCCAGAAATTTTACTCTCCTTTTTATTAACATTGTTTTTTTGGAATTGGCTGAGAAAAGATTATAAACCGTTATCAGGTTTTTCTTTTTTCTGTGTCGTGTGTTTAGGTCTTGCCTTGACAATCAAGCCCCCATTGCTTTTCTTGGCAATTCCACCGGCAGTGGAGTTGATCAAAAAACGGACATTTAAACCGTTTATCATCATAATTCTGACGATTGTCATCATTGCAATGTTAACTCTTTTTTGTTTAGGGCATGTAAACCCTTATGAAGGCAATCGACGAATTTTCACCGACCAGTTTCCACTCGACGCCCCCAATAATCTTTTTGAAAAAGCTGATAGCTGGTCGATGGATAGCGCGAGGTTTTATTTTGACTTTCATACGTTTGTTTGGAATTGCCTGTATTTCTTTATTGGCCGATTTTCAGGAATTATTTGGTATTTTTTCCCAGGAGTCTTTCTGGTTTTATTTGCCTTCTTAGCCCCTTCAAATCGAAAAGGTAAATGGCTGATATCGACAATCGCAGTAGTCGCTCTTATCCTGATTATCCAAATTCCTTCAAATTATCATGGAGGTGGAGGCGCGTTAGGAAATCGATATTTTGTGAGCTTATATCCTTTGCTTTTACTATCTGTTCCGAAATTGCCCAATAAAAAAATTGTCGCCGCTCTTATCGCAATCGCTGCTTTTTTCAGTGGACCTTTCCTTGTTTACCCCTGGTTAAGCTCATATCAACCGGGAGAATTCACTCGATCCGGCTTTTACTCTCGACTGCCAATCGAATGGACTCTGGTCGGCGCCTATCCAATTTTCCATCCCGACCTTTATCGAGTCACTTTTCCGGGATCACAAGGCTATTGGTATTTTCTTGACCATCGATCAAGCGGTAAAAAAGATAACGGTTTTTATGTCCAGCCCGGCGAACCAGCTCACATCATCTTAGAACTCGATAAAGAACAGAGTTTTATGGATTTATATACTTCGAGCGATAGTTTTTGGGCACACGGAACTATTCGCTCTCAGAAAGCAATCACAAACATTTATGCTGAACCCGAGAAAACACGTCGATTTCACATCGAGCTAGGAAAAGGTCATAAAAAAACAGATATTTATGGAAGGTCTCGATGGATATACCATTTAAGAATCCAGGTGTCACCATTTTCAAATTCATACGACGACGTCATAGCTTTACCTGAAAAAGTTTTTTTTCAGACATTTATAACGGAGACACTGAAGGATGATGAAACTCATGTGTCGGAAAAAATATAGACCATTGGAGCTTATTAAAGCGTATAATGAAGATAGTGCTATGAGGAGTTATTTTAATGACAACAAGGCCTTCTATTTACAAAAACGCGCATTATAAAGTTGTTGAATTATCGACGGTTACGGATGATACGATTCAGGATGTGCTGAACAAATGGACCCCTGAGGGTTGGATTTTCGACCAGATTCACTTCGTGGTGCGAGAATCCTCCCGACGCCCATCGATGGCATTTATGTTTTTCGTTCAGCCCGCCTCAGAAGATGAAACCCCTTTGTTTAACATACATAAACAGGATCCATGCCAGAATGATGAAGATATGGATTCAACCTATGATTCTGAAAATGGAGATTACCATGAGATTGATTTATCTTGATCACAATGCCACAACTCCTTTAAAACCCGAAGTAAAAAAGACAATTATAGATAACTTGGATGTGTTCGGTAATGCTTCAAGCCATCACGCTTTTGGCTATGAAGCTAGAAAACGTGTTGAAGACGTCAGAAATCGCATCATTCAAATCATCGGTGCAACGGATGGACATGTCATTTTTACAAGCAGCGGATCTGAAGCTAATAACTTAGCGTTGAAAGGCATTATTTGCACAGGAAATCCCTGTCGTCATGCAATAGGAAAAGATACCACCTTCCACTTAATCACATCGGCTGTTGAGCATCCAAGTGTTTATTTTACTGCTGATTGTTTGAAAAATTTGGGAGCCACAGTGACCTATCTCCCTGTTGACGCTTATGGAATGGTTGATCCGGCAAGTTTGAGACAAGCTATCCAGCCCAATACCGTTTTGATTTCGATCATGATGGCCAACAACGAAACCGGCACGATAATGCCGATTGAAAAATTGGGAGCAATTGCCCGAGAACGTGGTATTTTGTTTCATGTCGATGCTGTGCAGGCTTTAGGAAAGATACCGGTAAATATTGAAGAGATGAATATCGATCTTCTGACGCTAAGTGGTCACAAGCTCAACGCGCCAAAGGGAATTGGCGCTCTTTATGCCAGACAAGCAATCGGCTTGTGTCCATTAATTCATGGGGGACACCAAGAACTCAACATGCGTGCGGGAACTGAAAACACCCTTGGAATTTTCGCCCTTGGCTCATCATTGGATAGCGCTATAAAAAACGGCGCTCAAGAATCCAATGAGATACAAAACCTTCGTGACCGACTGCATCAGCGAATAGAGAATTCTCTTGACGGTGTTCACCTTAATGGCCATCCCGACAAACGCCTCCCGGGAACATTGAATCTGAGATTTGATAAAATCGACGGTGCAGCAATAGTTGAAATGCTGGCTATGCAGGGAATCGCAGTTTCTTCAGGTTCTGCCTGTTCGAGTGACTCTGAGGCGCCTTCTTATGTATTGACTGCTATGGGCCTCACTCCGGAACAAGCGCGTTCCTCAATTCGAATCTCACTGGGCTATGGAAATACTGAAGACGATGTCATGACGGCAGCAGATGTCATTGTTCAAACCGTTAAAAAACTTCGAGCTGTATCGCCATTATAAAAACAGTGGTCAATTAACAGTTATTGAAGGATATCCAAAACGCTGTATTTAAAACCTGTTTAGGCCGGTAATTTGAATGTTCGGAATTAAGGCTCTGGTGTTTCCGTCGGCAGAGGAGTTTCCGTCGGCATGGGTGTCGGCAAGCAATCTCCGCAATCTCCATCATTTGTAATCCGCCATTGAAATGATTGACCGGCCTTTAAATTATCAGTGATAATCTGCTCACAAGCAAATTGCGCATCATTCCAAGGATAGGCCTCAAGCAAGTGTTTCCCCTTGCCCACATCGGTTTTGATAAAATCAGCGCCAGGTTCCATACTGGTCTGACTGAGCCCATCCAAAAATAACGTCACCAAGCAAGTGGATTCATTCACGACTTCGATCGTCACCAGATTGTCCCAGTCGCCGTCATCTTTAAATAAATCACAACCCAACAAACTCAGTGCCAGAGCACAAGTAATATAAAAGAGATGAACGACTCGATATTTCACTGCACAAATTCCTCCAAGTCGTCTATTACTTTATTGGATTCCTACCTTAGAGTCCATATCCTGATCGATAATTGCCTTTCAACCACGGTAAATTATAATCAAACTCAAAAAGAATTATTTTAAGCTGGAACCTGGACATCCACCACTGGGATTTCCATTTTCCGCCCATTGAACAAGGAAGTTGTTATCCACGATGGATTTTCAATGTTGAAAAATGAATCATTTTGACTATATGCAACGAATAAATCACACCCGCTAAGATGATAAAGTTTTCCGTTTCTGGCTATAGGTGGCCATTTGGCTATAAAAATTAAAACTGGCTTGTATCCCATTTCATCAAATTCTTTCTCAGAAAAAAAACGAGCGTCGAGATAGATACTATCGTTTTCAATATAGTGGTGATCGGGTATAGAAATATATTCCGCAAAAAGATCCGGCTGACTTTCTCTAACCAACTTTTTTCGTGCTTCGGTTTTTAAAGAAGCAAACTCTCTAGATACCAGACCACTGACATCTTGGAAAGCGCCTCTCCAATATAGAGGTAAAGCTCCACCCTGTCCGCCTGTTAACAATAAATTTTTACCGGATTCCGGAACATTGTCTCTTAAGAAAAGGCTGAAAAACACATCAATATAAGGTTCAGGATTTAAAAAGTTTTTTAGCCGATTTTCTGGGGATACGCCGATGATGTCATGGTAAGCTTCATGAACCCAAGGTGTTTCACGGAAATCAAGATAGTCTGTCGCCACAGGACAAAAACAAACCAGCAAGAGGATTACAGCGGCTACCAAGGGTTTATAGCTATTCATTAATTGAGGAATGATACCGAGTGAACGCATCAATATTGGTAAAACCGGAACTATAAAACGATACCGCTCAAAAAACCAATCATCGCCTCCAGCTAAAAGAATAAAACACATTTGAAAAACGACTGTTGTTATTTCATATATAGCGTTTTGTTTTTGACGAATAAACCTAATAAGGGTTAGCAAAGATATGACAATCAATATCGGGGCTGCTACTTGGGATTTGAAAAGATAGCTAAACCCCATACCTTCCCATACCCCTCTCTCTTTAAAATGTGTTTTTGATATTGTGGTGACCGATACGAAGTCACCAAAATACAGATATCTCCAGATAAGAAACAAACCAAGAGGAGCCACCAACCACAGTAAAACATCTCGGAATCTGGACTTCCAACTTTGTTTTTCAGGATTTAAAAGGTAGATGCCACCTAACCAAACCGCTAATCCAATTCCTTCCGGACGGCTGAGCGCAACTAAAAATGCCGCAACTAGGCCAAGTTTATATTTTTTCTGAGAAAAACCATAAACAGATAACGTGATAAAAAACGTGTAAAGACAAGTTTCCAAGCCTGTTGCTCTATATAGATGAACGGGTGCAAAAAGCATCAGAGCGAAGGCACTGATCCAAGTCCAATCGTCCTGCCCCCATTTGAGAAGAAGCCAACACGTGGTAAGCAGAGCCAATGTGTTTAGATATAATCCAATTCTCAATATGTTAGCGATATCAGAAATACCAATTATTTTTGCTATCCCTATTGTCAAGAAAATCAATGAAGGATTTGAGTATCCTTCAACACGAGGACCACCATCATAAGAAACAAATCCTTTTCCAAGTAGAAAATTTTGACAAAACCGGTAAGATATCACTGCATCATCCCATAGATAGCGCGTAGTAGACAAATATATTGTCACAACAGCGAGTATTAACAGAAGTATTATTTTTATTTTCATTGAAACGTTCTTACTCCGAGCCAGCTATTTATAAAAACAACCTGGCATGATTTACTGATCAAATCTAATCGTTATATCGCATTTTTTCAACTCAGCAGCTTGTCGCCAATTAACCCTTAAAATATTGCAAGATATATTTATTAAAATATATTATTTCTCAATCTTAACCGATTGAGATCGAGGGTGGGTTTTACTAGCTGAAACAGAGCTGTTAATTGCCATTTTCATTTTTGAATTTCTTTATCAGAGTTTTTTTACCAAGTATTTCTCAGGGCTTCGACTTCTGCCATCCCTACTCCAGACACACCCAAAGGTCTATCAGTTCTATCATGACAATCAGAGCCTCCTGTGACAATATGCAGATTCTTTTCTTCCATACATTGTCGCAATTTCTTTTTCCATTCGGATGTATGACCTGGGTATTCAATTTCCAGCCCCGCGAGCCCTACATCCAGAAAATTTGGAAGCAGGCGTTCAACAATTTCAAAAGGAGGCAATACTTCTCTATAAACATTTTCGCCAGGAAAAGATCCGGCTGCCGGATGTGCCAACACCAGCGTCAATGGCCATTTTTGAAGATAGGCTTTCAATGTATCCAAACTAGACCCCGATGGCACATAAGCAGGAGAAGCATTTCCGATAATCCGATTGATACTATTCTGGTCGTGGATACCCATAGATTTTAAGGCTAGAGCGAAATGGCGCCGTGATATCCGATTTCCGTGAGCATAGACATCATCTTCTGTCAAAGGTCTCGGTAATAACGGTTCTGTGCCGTCAGGAGAAAAACATGCATTGATGCTCTCAATCCTACTTCGTGTCAGAGCGCTACCACGACCCAATGCAAGTATCTCAGAGGTTTCCTTCACAAAAGATTTTTCGTCCAAAAGCGTTTCTTTGAAATAGGCCAACAGATGTAACGAGCCCGTAAAAAACGGTTCTATGAATCGAACGGTGATTTCGACACCGGTAACAATATCTACGGGATAATTTTTGCCTGCCGACAGAGCTTCATTCAACCCGTCGATTGTATCGTGGTCCGTTATACCCAGAGCTTTTAACCCCAGCTTGTGTGCTTCACAAACCAACTGAGCAGGTGTCAACGAACCATCAGAAAAAGTTGTATGATTATGTAAATCAGCTTCATACGACAGGCTATTCATAAAATCCTCTTCTTTCGTCCAAATCAGGTTTCAGGCTTTCGTAAAGTTTTACCAATTTGTTTTTGCCTTCACGGCGATTAATCTTTAATATAATCTCCGGTTGAGTTCAATAAGGAGGTTTAAAATGGCCATCACGACTATCCCGTTTTCTATTCATCATTCTCGACGTGATGATGTTCACAATGCCGCGTTAATAGCTCTTCGAGTTGCCTTGGACCTGAAACCGGACGAACGAATCTTGATTCTTGCAAACCCGGATGGAGATCTTCCGGTTATCGCCCAAACTGTCTATAACGCCGCTATTGAGCTGGGAGCTAGTCCAACCCTGCTATTTCAACCTGCTCGATCGCGCGTTGACTTTGCCGAAGAAACAACTTTAGCCGCTATTTCGACAGAACCAGAGGTCTTGTTCACTATTACCAAAGAAAGTCTGGGAAACGATCCTCAAGGTTTGACCGACCCCTATCGAAAAGGAAAATTGACTTTCAATCACATTTTTTACTATCTCATCGCCAGTCAAAGAGCGCGAGGAGCTTGGTGTCCGGCAGCGAATCTCGATACATTTTGTCGGGCTGTCCCTATAGATTACCCAGCCTTGTGGGAACAAGCGAAGTTGCTGAATTTCCTTTTTGATAAAGCAAAAAAAATACACGTTACAACACCGGCCGGGACGGATTTGACCATTGATATGACGAATGTTCAAGGAATGCTGGATGACGGCGATTATCGGCTTCCAGGAAGCGGCGGAAATTTACCGGCCGGCGAAGTCTTCTGTGTCCCGGAAATCAACAGTCATGGAATAGCGGTTATAGATGGATCTACAAGCTTGTTAAATGGAGTTCTGGTTCCGTTAAACCCTTTTCAAATCCGTATCGAACAAGGGCAGGCAGTAGTTATCGAAGGAGGGGTCGAGGCTCGCTTGTTTCAGGATACTATCGATGAAATGAAAAAAGCGACTGAAGAGCAGATAAAAAGTGGTGTCATTTCTTCTCTGCAGGCCGACGGTTACCGTCGTAACTGCACCAATTTGGCCGAATTCGGCATCGGCTTGAATGCATCAGCAAAACTGATCGGAAACATGACCGAAGACGAAAAAGTGTTGAACACATGCCACATAGCTATTGGTGATGATTGTTACGGCAAAGCTCCTGCTGTCGCCCATCTGGATTGCATTATGAAAAATCCCACCATCACGATATATCTCGATGATGGCGGGACTCATACAATCAAACCGAATAACGTTTAGCTCAAAGCTGCTACCGCTTCCGCAATTCTCCTGACGCCTTCTCGGATATTATCCATCGAGGTTGCAAAAGATATCCTAAGATTATCCGGCGACCCAAACCCTTCACCTGGGACCAAGGCAACATGGGCCTGTTCTAACAGGTAGTCACACAATTCCAAAGAACTGGTGATGGGTTTTCCTTTAAAACTTTTCTTAAAAAGAGCGGACACATTGGGGAACAAATAGAATGCGCCTTGAGGAATATTGGTTTTGAAGCCGGGAATCGAGTTAAACTCACGGACAAGATAATCCCTACGTGTTTGGAATTCGAGATTCCGTTTTTCAAGAAAAGATTGATCGCCCTCAAAAGCGACAACAGCCGCTCTTTGCGAAATTGAAACCGGATTCGATGTCAAATGACCTTGGATACGCTTCATGGCTTCGATAACATTTTCTGGGCCGGCCGTATATCCTATACGCCATCCTGTCATCGAATAAGCTTTTGAAGCGCCGTCGATGATCACTGCATTATTACGTATTTCAGGCATAACGGTAACGACTCGCTTGAATTGATATCCTGGATAGGTAATTTTAGAATAAATCTCGTCTGCTATCACAAACACTCCATGCCGATGGGCCACCTCTAAAACAGGCTTCAACTGGGCTTCTGTGTATGCCGAACCTGTTGGGTTCGACGGATTGTTAAGAAGTATCGCTTTGGTTCGTGGCGTTATAGCTCTTTCAAGGGAGTCTGCCGTTAAAAGAAAATTATCCGATTCTTTCATGGTCACACATACCGGTACAGCTCCCAGAAGCTTGACCTGCTCGGGATAAGAAACCCAATAAGGTGATGGTACAATGACTTCGTCCCCCGGATCGACGCTTGCCGCTAATGCCAGATAAATCGACGTTTTGGCTCCTGTGCTGACGATGATTTCTTTTGGCGTGTAATCCAAGTTGTCATCAATTTTCAGCCGATTGATAATTGCCTGTTTTAATTCCGGAATTCCATCGCTCTGAGTGTACCGCGTATAGTTTTCCGCAATCGCCTGTATGCCGGCCACTTTGATATTGTCAGGCGTGAAGAAATCCGGCTCACCCACGCTGAAGTCGATAACAGGGATTCCTTCTTTTTTCATTGCCTTGGCCTTAGCCGAAATCTTCAGGGTCAATGATGGTGACAACTGTTGAACGCTATTTGATAATTTCATTCTATCCTCCAATTCAAAAATAGGTTTGAGTTATGGTTCCATGTTTTTCCAGACATCATCTTCTTTGACAAAAACTCCGTAAATCTGAATCTTACGTGAAGTTGCAATCTGTTTAATTTTAGTGAGATCTTCCGGTTTGATCCCCAATACCAACCCACAATCACTTCCTAACTGCCTGGGTTTGACCAGAGTTCGATATAAAATCCCCTCTTTTTCAAGGCTGTTTTCCATTACCAAATGCTCATGAACACTACTCATTAGAACGATCACTTCGTTTGATGCCGTTTTTCCGGATGTCATCATTTTTTTCTCACTACCTGGTCCAAAGCCGTCAACATAGCATCGATATCTGAGTCTTGATGAAAAATCCCAGGAGATATTCTTAAAGCGCCTTCAGGATAAGACCCAATTGTTTTATGTGCCCATGGCGCACAATGCAGGCCGGCGCGAGTGATTATTCGATATTCATGGGCCAAATCATTGGCCAATGCCGCAACATCTTTACCCTTGCAGGTCACACTAAAAACCATTGTTCTCGATTCTGCCGTTTTAGGACCATACAATCGAATACCAGGAATGGCATTCAATCCATCCAGTACCCTTTCATTGAGATGATTATTTTGAGCTTGAATGCTGAGGAGACCTTTTTGGTCAATATATTTTAAAGCAGCCTGCAATCCAGCCATACCGGGTAAATTTTGCGTTCCGGCTTCATATTTATCCGGCATCGTTTCCGGTTGGTCATCGTCGTCTGAATGCGTTCCAGTTCCTCCAAAAATCAGTGGTTTTGGTGTATATCGTGAAGAAATATATAAAAAGCCTATACCTGCAGGGCCTAGAAGGCCTTTATGGCCAGACCCGGCCAACAGATCGATCCGATCTCGATCGATATCAATTTCTATCGATCCAACCGTCTGTGCACAGTCAACCATAAATAAAGCGTCGTGTTCTCTTGCCAGTTGACCTATCGGCGTGAGATCGTTAACTGCACCGGTGACATTTGATGAATGATTAATCACGACCAATTTTGTTTTAGCTTCAAAAGACTTCCTTATTTCATCGATATCTACGAACCCATCAGGTGAACTCGTAACAATATCAACAATTACTCCTCGTTTTTTTTCCAAGTATCGAAGCGGTCTAGCGACAGCATTATGCTCCATTGACGTTGTCAGAACATGATCACCAGGCTCTAAAACACCCTGTAGTCCAGTATTGATCATCTGTGTAGCATTCAAACCGAACACAATCCGTGAGCTGTCTTCCGCTTTGATCAAATCAGCTAATGATTCCCTGAGATCAAAAATAAGCCTATGTTGAAAAGGATTAAATGATCTTCCAGGGCTACCCATCAGCGTTTGAATATTTTCCGCCATCGCCTCGGAAACACCGGGAGCTTTCGGCCATGATGTCGCTGCATTGTCAAAGTAAGGGTTCATTCGTCGCTATCCAACCCCTTATCAATTGGATCTAATAGTGATTGCTCTTGTGCAGGAAGTCTAGTTTCCGCTTTCTCCAAGCGATTAATCATGAAAAAATAACCCGTAGCAATGGCAATTATGAAAATAAGTAGCACACCAATCCATTCCGTTTTTCGAAATGATTTTTTTTGATGTTTTTTCTGATCTTGGGGCATATTGAATCCTCAAACCTGTCCAAATACGACGCTATTATAGGGGAAGCGAAGTCCAAGCTTCAATGATTTTGATTTTTTCTCTTCTTTAAGGCTAATATGATAACTGTTACTGATAATCGGGCACTTGTAAAGCAGACCGAAACCATCTGTAAAACCGGCGTCAAAAGTTAGCCGTTGTTCCGACCACAATCAATTCGGCAGGATTTATTTCAGGAGATTCTAATGGAAATAATTTTAGCAGGAATGAATATCGACAAAACACTATTAGACGAATATCGAGTAGCGCTGCGTAAAACTTTGGAAAACCTAGAGGATTCTGAAAAACTATCCGATATTTCTTCGACGATACAAGAGTTGTTGGACAGAAATAACCTTACGCCGGAAACCTTGTCGGCTGCCTATGCTAGAATCAGCCGAGACCCTCGTCCAGTCAACCAACTACGTGAAGATGCTCGAATTCAAGTTGGTAAGGCCAGGCGATCGAACAAAAATATAATTTTCGATCTTGGGCATGCCTCAGTTGCCGAACACGCTGTATTCAATCTAGATATACTAGGTGTATCGCGCTTGTTGTCCGAGATTCTTCAATCTCATCGTCTGTGCTCATTCACAGAAAAATCACAGCGCTACATACGCCTGGATCAGGATTACTACGTGCCGGATGCTATACGCAGATCAGATATTTTTGATGAATTCGATCAGTTCGTCAAAGATAGATTCAACGATTATCGAATACTGACTGAATTGATTGAAAAAGACCTAAATCACGATCCGGTATCAGCCGCCGAAGACGCTCGTTATGTACTGCCCCTTTGCACAACGACTCAGATGGGAATGACCTTGAACGCAAGAAATTTGGAGATGCTACTGCAACAAGCCGCGTCATCGACCAATACAGAGTTTAACGAGTTTGGACACCGGCTTTTTTCCATCATTGATGGAGTGGCGCCATCTATTATCAAATACACAGAGGCTTCGACGCGAAAAATCGATATGGAAAAAGCTATAAAATCACTTGTTTTAAAACATTTTATTCCTACAAAACTCACTCGGCCAAAACCGGCCGAATCTGTTCGTCTGCTTTTCTCGACACCTGATGGCGATCGACTAGTAGCAGGAGCGCTATTGTCGCGACTGGGAATTGCCTTGCCCCAAAAGATGGATTCATCCCAGGACAACTATCCTCCTGATCTTCTTCACCAAATTTTTCTAGAAATTTTTCGATATATGAAACCCTGGGATTCAGCGCCACGGGAATTCGAATATGCTGATTTTCTATTTGAACTGGAATTGAGCGCCGCCGCTTTCGCGCAATTGAAGCGACACCGCATGGCAACCATTACCACCGGTGATTATGATTTCGATCTTCCGATCACTATTCCTCCTGTTTTGAGAGGAACACCAGGAGACAGCATTTTGAAAAATGCGAGTGAAGAAAGCCGAGAGCTTATTCGGAAAATTTCACTCATATCGTCAGAGTCCATACCATACGCCGTTCTGTCTTGCCATCGACGGCATGTTTTATTGAAAACAAATGCCCGCGAACTGATACATCTATCCCGTTTGCGAGAAGATGAACATGCTCAGTGGGATATTCGTGAATGCATATCGGCAATGATCCGCCTGGCTCGAGAAAAACTGCCGGGGTGCCTGCTGCCCGCATGTGGAAAGCACTCTTATGAAGATCATAGAAGAAAGCTAGGCTTTCGGTTATTCCCTTAACTATTTAAAATAGCTGGAACATGAGGGTAGTTAGTAGTCAGTTAAAGATTGAACACTATTGAATGTACAAAAAAACCCCGGTATGTACCGGGGTTTTAAGATACAGTTTATTATACTATTACAGCGCGCCGTAGGGGTTCTGGGGCAGAACAAGGGTAAAACCAGGCTGTGCTGACCAAGTAGGCTGAGTGACTTGGGCATAGATGCAGCCCCAGAGATAAACACAATCTTCACCCATTGGATCGATTTCGAATTTACCAAATCCGGTACCATCACCAGTTGGGCTGACAGCAGCGAAATGGTCCTGATACCACGCTTCGGTTGTTTCAGGCAACCAGCAAGTTCCAGCAGCAATGGTGTTAGACGTAGAAATAAGTTCTTGTCCTTGTTCGTTCATCAGGGTGATTGAGACTACCGCTGGATCAGTAGCATGGGCGTTACTGACTGAGAAGAATGTCACGCATGCCCATCCGTGCTGCCAGAATGGGAAATAAACGGTTTCCGTCAGAGCGACATTGGCAACAAGGCCAAGTACTACGATCATTGAAAGTGCTAAAAGTCCTTTTTTCATTTTGAAACTCCTTTTAATGAAAAACCTAAAAAGTTCCGAGGGCTTCTCCCTCATTCGACAATATAAACCGGTGAGTTCCCAAATTGTTCCGCGACATGTAATTTTTTTTCAAGATAAAAACAAAACCGCCCAAAACACTTGATTTCAGACGGTTTATATTTTCTTGCTTTTAAAGCGGATCAACACATGAGTCGCCGCCTAGAGCTACCAAAAAGATTTTTTGAGCATCCGCTGCTGAAATCATCCCATTCCCATCACAGTCCGCACTGCACTCCTCCTGGTAGGTCGGCGTGTAAGCTCCCAAAGAAATTTGAAACGCCAATTGCGCATCGCTTGCCGTAATCTGTAAATCCTGATTGACATCACCGTTGTTGATACAGTCATTCGGAGTCCATGTAGGCGCAGGTGTCGGCGGAATCTCGGGCACGGTCAACCCGCAAATAGCTATATCATCGATATAGAAACCCAAATCGTTTACATAAATATCTGAAGTCAGTCTCCATCGAATAGTGACTTCCGGCTGACCATCGGCAATCTGCGATATGTCAATTACCTGCTCATTCCAAGAGGTATCCTGCCCATACCCTGACCAGACAACCGTCCAATTGACATTGTCATTCGATACTTTCACATAAGCTGTATCATAGCCCTGCTCATTTTTCAGAAAGCGATAAAAATGTAGCTCGGTATTGACCAAATCAGAACAGTCAAACGGGGTGGATGTGAGCCGATAATCGGCATTGTTGGAATAATTACCGTTCAAATTAGTGCCATAGCAATACTGACCGGAATACGGGCCGGACATTCCTGTGGTAGGAGCGCCGAAGGCCCAGCCATTGCTGCCGGAATTATTGATCGTATAACCCGGATTTGCATTGAGATTCTCCTCGTAAACAGGGCATCGATATACGAAATTGCTAACTTTCAAATAGATGGTCGAATCAGGGGAGCATAACTGCTGATCCGCGCTGAAAGTGACTGTGAATTCGGCCACATGACCTTCCGGCGCCAGAGGTGAGGCTTGAATTTTGAAATGCGGCTCTTGTGTCGATCCGGCTCCACCATCCGGAATATTGCCGATTATAGCCTGCCCATTCAGCACAACGACATGAGGATCCGAGGTGGTAAGTGTCGCAGTGACATTGGTGGTTGCTCCCGTTGCCCCGGCGATTATTTCCAGATTTGCCGTCTCACCGATACCCAAAACATCTTTCGGCTCGCCCAGAGAATCGTACACCGTCATACCCCTTGGAAACACGCCGAAGCTGCCGTTTGGAACCAGCAGAATCGTGCGCTCAACCCGACTGGAACCGACGGTTATGGGTGTCACAGAGGTTCCATAACCGGGAGCTGACGCAGTCAAATGGTATTCGCCGGGTACCACCGGACGCCAAAACCGCCCAAAACCATCTGTTATTCTGGGAGTTTCATCAGAGGTCATCAGGTTTTCCAGTAAATTAAATTCAACGCCTTCCAAAGACTCACCAGTACACGCATCGACGATGTGACCTGTAATCATGGGGCCTTCTAGCCGGTTCAACAAATATTGCCACCCTGCACGCTGGCGTTGAACGGTAATATCGCGCCATTGGTTGTATCCAGGTAAAAATCCCTGACTGGAAGAGTTGACCTCGATAACATAGGGAAATGTTCCCAATTCAGCATAAAGCCAGTCAATATCACCGCCATCAGTGGCATACAGGATTTCCCAACAGGTGCCGGGAGTGAATCCCATCGTGCCATTATCCCGCATCAATACTGATGCCAAGCCTTGGCCGACCGAAGCCATAGCTGCCTTGTCCGGCGTATAAACATTATCACACCCATAAGGATAAATGACCAGTTCGGAATAGGAATGATAGGAGATATTGAATACGGGTTTAATAGCGGAAGCAAACGTCATTATGTGGCTGACACAGTATGATTCCCCCGGAAACTGTCCACGATATAAATCGTTGCTGGGAGACCCCGAGCTGCCATTGCAAGCGCCCCAAAAAGCAGGATAATTCCTATTGGGGTCGATGCCGTAATAAGAAGATCCCGGCGGAGGCGAATGTCGATCTTTACGCCACATATCATTATTATTGAAAACCCAGTTGATCCCATCTAGATTCACTTGTGGAATAATCCAAATATTGTATGAGTCAACCCAATGCGTCACCTGAGGATCCGTGCCGTATTTTGTCAGCAGATAATCGATCATGTCCACCATGATTTCCGCTGTCATCACCTCCCGTGCATGATGCTGACCATTGAACATAATCGTCAGTTTGTCCTGGTCCAGGCTTGCATTTTCAGTGATTTTCATTGCATAAATCGCACGACCCTCTTCAGTATCCCCGATCGCTATCAACTTTGTTAAATCGGGGTAACTATTTGAATACGTCAGCATGATTTCCGCTGTTTCATGTGGTTCCAGATATTGAGGATCAACCAGCAACCCTTTTCCCGACTCTCGTAAAATCTCGATGTCATACCCAGCGTCAAGTTGACCGAATTCTTGCTCAGTTACCACTAAATCAACATAAAACTTCTGGTGATCGACACCGGTGATATCAAGCCGATCTGATTGCATATCCTTGAGCGCTTCTTGAAATTCATTTTTATCTTTGAATTTCAATCGGATCCAATAATGGTCATCCAAATCGGATCCTGACACGCCAATGGATAGTAAACACGACACGGCAAGGAAAATAAGAATCAATGATCGTTTCATTTCATGTTTCCTCCATATACCTCTAACAATTGTTTGTCGTTGAATTCAGATTCTATAAACCGAACAATACACAACGTTTTTCAGTTCAGGCTTCTGCAAATATAATACCGATATATCTGAATTGAAAGATACTTCTTTCTTTTCTTGACGTTTTTTAGTGATAACCTTATGATTTTAGCGTTTTATATACCGCAGCAGGTATTTTATTTTGCAGCTTGACTAAAGGGAGTTAACGATGAAAAGCCATGCATTGATTGTTGTATTTATCTTGATGATATGTATCTCAGGTTGTGAAACCCGTCCTGAACACCCCAAAATGTTGGAACAATGGCGTTCTCTTGACAGCAGCGGCTTAGCCGAAGTCAGACATCTGTTGTATATTCCGGAAACCCAATCCATTTTAGCGGGCGGTATTCCAAAAGAAAATATGGCGGGGATAGCCAAATATGATTTATCACTAGCGGATTGGAGTACTTCATCCGATGAAGAAACATTGGATCGGCAGGTTTCCTGGATAAGCAAAGAAAGTGATAGTATATGGGCATCCTTTTTTAAGACATCCGATAAATCCGGAGCTTTACTTGTCAGTCATGATAACGCAATGACTTTTTCTGAATATATACCTTTGCCGGAAGACGCAGACCCTCGTTGTTTTTTGATCGGAGGAGATGAGAGCAACCGAATCCTTTTAGGGACAGTCAACAACGGCATTTATATTAGTGATGACAGAGGCGAATCCTGGCGACAACCTCAAACACCGATATCCGACACCAGCATCCAGTGTTTTGCCGGAAACAAAAGCCGGCCTGATCATATTCTGGCAGGAACCCTTGCAAACGGGCTTTGGGAGACTTTTGACGGTGGAGAAAACTGGGCTTCGATATCATCACGGATTTCTGCTGGTGACTATTTGGTTGTTGACGTAAATTCACACCCGCTGAAAGACGATTGTTTTGTCTGTATTTATCGCCTCCAAGGAGAAGCCTTCGTCACTATCACAACCGATGGAGCCAAAACGTGGAAACCTATCCAGGAAGGGTTTTATTCAGATATTCAACCTCGATGCATAGCATTTCACCCATCAAAACCCGAAACCATATTTACTGGAACAGTCATGGACGGTGTGTATCGATCCGATAACCTGGGTGAATCGTGGTATCCAATCAACAATGGCTTACCCTTGAAAACCACCTTGATTATCGCTCACCGAATGATGGCGATAGAGCAGAACAGTCCATCGTTATATGCTGGTTTGAGCTACCAGGGATTTGTCTATACGCTGAATCTATAATCCTGAAAACAACATAGCCTTAAGAAAAACAATTTGCATGGGCAACCCACAGAGCAGTTTGCTATTTCTCGTTTTGCGTCTGCCCAACCTGTTCTGCTGCATGATAAGACGAACGTACCAATGGCCCGGACGCAACATAAACAAACCCATATTCGAGCGCTTCATTTCGAATATCATCGAACTCTTGCAGTGAAATGTAGCGTTTGACGGCCAAATGAGATCGGGTAGGCTGAAGATACTGGCCTATTGTCAATCGGCCAACGCCAACTGAAGATAAATCACGAAACAACTCTTTCAACTCTCCACGAGTCTCTCCCAAGCCAACCATCAAACCGCTTTTCGTTCGCTCCATTCCTAGACGTGCTGCTGCTTTTTGAAGCAAATCGAGAGAACGTGCATAGTCTGCCTGTGGTCTCGCCACAGGATACAGTGATGGCACAGTCTCAATATTGTGATTCAAAATATCCGGATTTGCATTTAAAACATGTTCTAGAGAACTTTTTTTACCTTGAAAATCCGGTATGAGAACTTCAACCGCAACATTGGCAATATGAGTTTTCAATTCACAGATGGTATCGGCAAAAACCGATGCGCCGCCATCGTCCAGATCATCACGAGTGACGCTAGTCACAACAACATAAGACAAATCCATATCTTGTGCCGCCTGCCGAACGCGCCCAGGTTCAGAAATATCAATTTCAGCCGGAGCGCTGTGTTTCACAGCACAAAAACGGCAATCTCGTGTGCATACATCTCCCATAATCATGAATGTCGCTGTACCCGAACTCCAACATTCTCCTGCGTTCGGGCATCTGGCGCTGCTACAAACGGTATGGAGTTTATGAGTTGCCAAGATTTTCCGAACGGAGCGGTAGGATTCACCGCTACCTAGAGAAACCTTGAACCAAGCTGGCAGACGTGGCCGTTTCGCTTTGTTATTCACAGATTATCACCATTTATGAAACCTAAATATTAAGACCATCCCCATTCGATATTCGTAAAATCGAACACATCACCTGTATGGTATTCAAGGATGGCGCTCCAGAAACGTACTCCGTCAAAAGGATCCGGCACGTTAGGCCATTCAAATGTGAGGATTGTTTCGATATGAAAGGAATTTTCCGGAATAATGCGATTTCTGGAAGATATTGTCTGTTCCCAATTCGGCCAGAGCCAAAACTCACCTAGAACTTCCAGCGCCATATACTCATCGACATGTTGAATAGGACCATAATTTCGCAATTCGTAGTACAACAGGAAGGTATCACCGGCATGAACCATCTGAATCGGCATACCAAGTTTGGTTTTCAAGGCGCCAGAAAATTTTTGTTCAAATTTCGCATTCCTTGCTGACAATATTTCTACGTCATCGATATTCCATCCACCAAATTCAAGACCAGGATCACTGTCCAAAGAAAATGCTATTTGTATCTTGTTATCGATGATGTATGGCGTTATATCAAGCAGAATGTCCTGCCAACAGGTGTCGATCAAATCATCCTGCGAAGGATTTTCCCAGGCAACCTGCTGGTTGACCAGGATTTTTACCTTATCATAAATACCCTTCTCAACCGTCAGCCACCGTTTAAAACGCAGGAAAAGCTGCTGGTGATCACTAACATCAAAAACAGGTGAGAGAAGCTGTGTCGAATGGTTTGCTGGATAAGTTCCTGATTTTTCCAGCCGCTGTCCCCACATATGGGTTCCTGAATACGGAGTCAGCGGATCAAACCTGGGCGAGGAATTTTCATCGTGCATACCCCGTTTCCAATGGTCTTTCCGGGGATAAACCGTTGTCCATCCTTCATTGGAGTCACCCTCGAAATCATTGAAATAAAAAGGAAATATCGGCCCAATCAGAAGGTTGAGCGTTTGGAGTTTCTCACCGTTATCCGCTTGTAAAATAATGTCTAACAGCAGATGATCACCGGGCTGAGCTAAACTGGAGACGGTCAATTGAAAGGCATTGGAGACATCGATCCGACCACCTGGCTGAAGATTCGGGAGACTGATTGTATCATTATCGAAAGTTACTAAAGAAGAATCGCAAGTTATCTTGGCTGTAATACCCGTCGCTATTTCCCGTCCGGTATTTTCAATATAAAACTTGGTTGAAACCGTTTGGCCGGCTGCGGGATATTGTGTTTGACTATTTTCAAATTCAAATTGCGTGATTTCAAAATCGACAGCTGGAAGTATCTCAAAATGCACCATGCTGAAATAATCCCCCAACCTAAGATCGCCACGGCGAATATAGAAATAACCCTCATCGCCCCAGCTTGTTCCCCAGGAGTTTTTGACGATCCACGATCCACCGTCACAAACCGTATCATCCCAACCGACAATCACAACGGCATGGTTTACCTGCTTGTTAGAGTCATCCTCATAACAGCCGCCGGTATAACTTTTCATTGCATCCGTTGCATTCATCGATGTCGCCACAGGGCCGTAATCCATCAAGGCTTCTTTTATCGCCTCTTCTGAGCCGTAAAATGCGTCATAACCTACGGTGCGTACATAGGCAGGATAGAGCTTTGCCCGACACTCGTTGTCAATGGCCTCGTAGGGATAATCAGCTTCGATACGGACAGGATCCCACTGCAAATAGCTCCATGCATATTCTGTGTTTCCACCTGAACATCCATAACAAAAAGGTGTACAATCCACGAGTTGTTGCTCTGATAAATCGTATTCAATTCCCGTTTGAATCAAAAGCTGCGATTCCAGGACGGCATGAGCGGCAAAAGCCCAGCAGCTTCCACATTGCGCCTGATTTTTGATGGGAGTGACTCCCAGCATCTCACGCCAGTCGAAAACATCTGGAAAGGTCCTGCCTGCTGTGATTAGTGGCTCAATCAATTCTTGTTCATCGAGCATTCGATACGTCTGAAGATCTCTAAATTCTTTATCCGTCAAATTTTGTATCCAGTTGGATTCAGATTGAGCATGACAAACAATTACTCCTGTAAGGAAACAAACCAGCATTATCCATGTATAAATTTTCATCATTTAACCCCTTTCGTATCACTAGCAGGCACTTTAATACCTGACAGCACAGACTACAAGAGCAAAAAACAGGCCAGCAATGCTGGCCTGTTCTTCTTATTTTACAATCTGATCAGATAGTATCCGGTTCTTTTTCCAGATACCAAACAAAGGATCGAAGCTATTTGTTTTATCAGAATCTGATATTAAACCCAGCCGCGATCTTTGCAAGCTTTGGCAACACGTTTAATGGCAATCATATAGGCTGCGTCACGCATATAGACTTTCTCTTTCTGAGCCAGTTCATGCACAGCAAGGAAGGCGCTTGTCATGATGATATCGAGTTTGCTGAGCACTTCCTCTTTTTCCCAGAAATAATTCATGTTGCACTGAACCTGCTCGAAATAACTACATGTCACGCCACCGGCATTGGCAAGAAAATCAGGAATAACATAGATGCCTTTTTTCTTGATGATAGCATCGGCTTCAGGTGTTGTAGGTCCATTTGCGCCTTCAGCGATCATTTTTACTTGCTTCGAAATTTTTCCGGCGTTTTGACCATTAATTTGGTTTTCCATAGCGCAAGGCATCAAGATCTCGACATCCTGTTCAATCCAAACATCACCCGGCAGAACTTCATAGCCCAATTTTGCCGCTTTGTTTTTATCGATACTTCCAAACTGATTGGTAATTTCCAACAGTTTATCGATATCTATGCCGTCAAGCTTTCTAAATGCATAGGATTTCTTATCTGCTTGATCCCAGCTCGACACGCAGGTTATCTTGCCACCTAATTGTGTATAAAGACGAATGGCGTGCTGAGCAACTTTACCGAATCCCTGAACAGAAGCCGTTGTATCTTCAAAACGGATATTCAGTTTTTTCAAGGCTTCGCGAACAGTATAGATCAATCCATAACCTGTAGCTTCAGTTCTTCCCAACGAACCACCCATTCCAACGGGTTTACCGGTGATGAAACCTGGGTATTTGGCGCCATGAATCGTTTCAAATTCGTCCAACATCCATAGCATATGCTTGGCAGATGACATAACATCAGGGGCCGGCACATCGATCAGTGGTCCAACGTTTTTAGCAATTTGCCGCACATAACCTCGGCACATACGTTCCTGCTCGGTGTCACTGAGATTGGGAGGATCACAAATAACTCCACCCTTACCACCACCAAGAGGGATGTTTACGACGGCTGTTTTCCAGGTCATCCATAATGACAAGGCTCGAACCGTATCGATGGTTTCATGTGGATGAAAGCGAATTCCGCCCTTACAAGGTCCCAGAGCATCGTTATGATGAACTCGGAATCCACGAAATACCTGAATAGAACCATCGTCCATCTTTACAGGAATACTAAAATGATACTCCCGTAACGGTTCCCTTAACAAAGCTCGTGTTGCTTTATCTAGTTTAAGATCATCTGCAACTTTATCAAACTGTGCTTGGGCCATCTCATACGCATTGAAAGATTTATTGGCTGCCATACTATTCTCCTTATAAAATCCTTTGAGGTTAAATTAATAAAAACTGTCTTTCGAAGACTATAGTCTCCTATGAGCGTTTACATCAGATTTATAGGTTAAAGTCAAGTATCTAATTTATATCTTCAGGTGTTTTTGTATAAAAGACGGCGAATTCTTGAAATATCAAACAATTTTAAAAATGCTATTCTTTAAATAGGTCTTTTAACTTTTTTCGCTCATCATCGTTCAAACCATCAGAACCTTTAGTGTCCGAACCAGTGGAAGGTTTTGGCGGAGAATTTTGATGTTGCCTTTTATCATGGCTGAATCTTCGATCTGCAGCTGTTTCAGATCGATCACCTGTTGGTATAACATTTAAAATGTTATCTAATTCCTGGCGCAACTCCTTATCCGTATCATCCATCTCATGTTTTTCAGGTTTAGGTGACGCTGTTTTTCTTGGAGATTCAGAGGGTGTTGGTGTGGTTTTTGGAGCTGTTGGCTGAGACTTTACAACTTTTCTGCCCGAAAGCGTTTTTAAATATTCTTGATAATGTTTTTCTCGTTCTTTATGCAGTTTTTTGCGACGGGCCCTTAGTTTATTCTCGTATTCTGCTTTTCGTTTAGCATGCGCTTTTCTGATTTTAGAATATAAAAAAGCTCCTAAAGCGGGCGAAGCAATCAAAAGTCCAATCAGTATAGGCTCCCATAATTTGGAATACTTTTTTCGTACTTTGACTCGATTAAACTCGCCAGGTTTTTCTGGAATTCGAATGGGGGCCATGCCTACCGGAAAGAGTTCAATGTAGTATTCTATGGCCGAATTCATGTGGTATCGTTCACTGATACAAACCATAAAACGTTGTTCTGAGGGGTTATACCCCAGCGTCATCATACGAAACCCACCTTCAGAAGGTGTCTTGAACTGAACTCTGGCTTCGTCCCCTTCCATTATCTGGTCAATGAATACTGATAAACAAATATCTTCATGCTCATACGCATCTGCCGATACAACGTGGCTGTACTCATAGTGGGTTCTTTGAATCTGTTGTTGTTCAGGCGTCGGAAAAGGTGTAGCGCCTAATACCTCAGCGGTCAGACCTATCAGTAGAGAAACAAAAGCTATTAAAATAATTGTCTGTATTTTCATTCCTCAACCTCTCATAAAAATAATCTTCGCATAAAGTAGCCATTGTGTCAATTCCAGTTATGATGTGATAATGAGCGTTTGTAAGGGGGAAGCTATGCGACGATTTCGGATAGCAATGGTTGCAGCCTGTCCTTTTCCAGCAGCCTTCGCTTCTTCTGGGCTGATTAGGGAAATGGTCTTGGCTCTGAAAGATAATGGACATAATGTCCACGTAATTACCTATCATCTCGGAAATTCGAATATACCCCTTGAAGGAATTCCGGTTCATCGCATTCCCAATGTCCCCGGGTATAAAAAACGTTGCTCAGGAATTGCGCCTGCTAAGCCATTTCTTGATATACTATTGGCTTATAAATTGCTAAATGTCGTAAAGAAACATCGTTTCGATATTATACATACCCATAATTATGAAGCGCCCCCGACGGGGTATTTAGCACGACTCAAGTGGAAAATTCCCGTTGTTTATCATGCCCATAATACTCTGCTTCATGAGCTTCCGAGTTATTTCCAAAATCGGATTCTACAGCCATTTGCCCGCTGGAGTGGCTCGATTTTGGATCACCTGATACCTCATCGTGCGAATCATGTCATCACGGTATCGCAAGAACAAACTGATTACCTCTCCTCGATCGGGGTTTCCAAAGATAAAATGACCCTTATCCCTCCAAGCGTTTCACCCTCACTTTTTAGAGGCGGTGACGGCGCTTCTATACGTCAACAGCTCGGCGTGGATAATTCCCCTCTAATCATCTATACCGGTGGCCTTCAACCCTATCAGAACTGTTTACTTTTAATTGAGCTTCTTAAATATTGCCTACCCCATATTCCTGATCTGCAACTGCTAATCCTAGCTCGCTCTGAAGAACATATTATAAAAAAAGCTGCTTTACGTGCCGGAGTAAATGATCAGGTTCATATTTTACAAGGTCAAGGACTTGCTTTTGAACGAGATTGCCTGGCAGCGTCTGATATTGGAATTATCCCTAGAACTCATTGTATAGGTTTTCCCATCAAGCTTTTAAATTATACAGCAGCAGGCTTACCAGTCGTGTGTTTCGACAGCTTGAAAAAAGAATTCACCCACGGAAAAGAGCTGCTTGCGGCTCCGGATGGCGATGTTTCGGTTATGGGGGAATACGTTATCCGTCTTGTTCGTGACCCTAAACTTGGCGCTTCCCTTGCAGCTGCGGCAGAAAAACGCCTTTTGACACATCATGGATGGCCTAAAGCAATACAAGCTGTCGAAAAGATTTACGATCAACTGACCTCAGATTGAAAGACCCGATTACGCCAATAATCTAGAATGTCCCCCAATGTATCCGATAGTGAATATCGTGGAGTCCAATCGCTGATCTGTCTTAAGTAATCGGAATTTCCCTCTAATAACGGAATATCGGCAGGTCTGAACAAATCTGGGTCAACTCGAACAGTAATATTCACCTTGCATCTGCTGAGCAAGGTATCCAAAATTTCCTTAATCGACCATGCGTTACCTGAAGACACATTGATGATATCAGAATTCTTCCCAAATTGAAGCGCGCTAATATAACCATCTACTGTATCCCTGACATCGGAGAAATCTCTTCGAGCGTCAAGGTTTCCAACTAGAATTATAGGTTTCTGAAGATCATTTTCTATTTGAGCTATTTGATAGGCAAAATCTGCCGTGACAAAGCCTAAACGCTGCCCAGGCCCAATATGATTGAAGGGTCTCACTATAACCATTTTACCCTTAATGGTGCGAGCCAGTTGTAGACACGCAATCTCTTGGCAATATTTACTGGCCGCATAGGGACTCCGAGGCTCAGGAACACGGTCTTCATGTATTGGCTGATCCACTTCCGGAACAAGACCATAAACCTCGCCTGAGCTGATAATCAAAACATTACTCGTCAACCCCGTATCCCTGACAGCACACATTAGATTAACAGCGCCGATCACGTTTGCCATGTACGTTTCCGCTTCGCCATGCCAAGAATGTTTGACATTGGCTCTGCCTGCAAGATGAAAAATATCCGTCGGTTTAACTTTTTTTATAATGCTCCGCAACTTTTTTGCATTAACCAGATCAACGACGTGTCGTTCCACAACAGCCCGATCCCAGCTCTCACCATACGCAGCAACTCGTTCACGGTCCAGAATATGTACCGTCCGACCAGATTTGATCAGGCTCTCAACAAGGTAGCTACCGGCAAAACCTGCTCCCCCGGTAATCAATACCGGTCCTTGATGAATCCGGGAACTCAATGTACTCTCAGCCTCCAATAATTCAAAATGTCCTCAAGAGTTAGCTTAAAAGGTATAGTGGGCTTCCACCCTGTCGCCTCACGAAATCTTGAGTTGTCACCTAGAAGTATCGGCACATCCGAAGGACGCAATCGCGATGGATCCTGTTGAATGCGGATATCAACCGCAGACAGTTGAATCAACATGTCAAGAACTTCCTGGATTGTCCAACATTGTCCCGAACAGATATTGTAGGCTTCACCAGGTTTACAATTACCTTCTAGAGACATCCAATACGCTCTTACCATATCTCTGACATCGGTAAAATCACGTTTGGCTTCCAGATTGCCGACATGGATCACCGGTTCTTTCTTGGATTTTTCAATATAAGCAATTTGTTTGGCAAAATCTGAGCAGACAAAAACGTCACCACGTCGGGGACCCGTGTGATTAAAGCCTCTGGTTCGGACAATCTTCATTCCATAGCTCATGAAATATTGATAACCAAGAAAATCTTGTCCTACTTTAGATACAGCATACGGTGATAAAGGTCTCAATGGATTTGTCTCTTTGATAGGCACCTCATTATCATACACCATTCCATATTCTTCACTTGAACAGGCAATCTGTATCCATGGATCAAGGCCCAAATCCTTTACAGCTTCAAAAATATTGACCTGCCCGATAATATTTGTATCAAGGCTCTCTGAAGGCGCGCGCCATGATGACGGAACAAAACTTTGAGCTGCCAGATGAAAAATTCTATCTGGTTTAATGGTTCTTAAAACCGATCTGACATTGTTTGCATCCCGTAAATCGCATTCCAGGTTAACAAAACGATTGCGAACATGATCGATGTTTTCAGTTCTGCTTCGCCATCGATAAATTCCGTATAATTGGACTTCAGGATGATGCTCCAAAATATAATCGGCAAGATGGCTGCCTACAAAGCCGGTTATTCCAGTTACTAACACTTTCATCAAATATTCTCCTCTAACCTATTGAAATGGTGAGTTTTCAAATATCGATCGACCGCATCATGCCAATCCGGCATGTAACTATCTGTAATTCTTGTAAATCTATTCAATGCCAACACAGAATAACCTGGGCGAGGTGTTGGCAATGGATACTCACTGGCTGGTATCGGCACAACATGTATATGAGGATGAGTTTTTTTTAAGAAAAAGGATGCGAAACCATGCCAGGACGTATACCCGCTATTGGTGACATGAACGATTCCTGATGCTTCACACTGAATCAAGCTCTTAATTCCAGACGCTAAATCAAGAGTATAAGTCGGTGAGCCGACTTGATCAGCAACGACTTTTAGAGGGTTGCCTCGATCAGCAATCTTCAAAATAGTTTCAACAAAATTTTTGCCATGAGCTCCAAATAACCAAGCTGTACGAACAACCAAAGCTCTGTCTTTAAGGATGTGAATCACCCTGTTTTCTCCCTCTAACTTGCTGATACCGTATTTAGTTTGAGGGTTTGTGATGGCTTCTTCCGAATAGGGCTCAGACGAGTTACCATCGAAGACGTAATCTGTTGAGATATGTACCATTCGCGCACCCGATACTTTAGCAGCTTCCGCTATATTGGCTGCACCGACTGCATTTACGGCATACGCTTTCTCATAAAGATTTTCACAATCATCTACAGCAGTAAACGCTGCTGAATTAACAATCCAATCAGGCTTGATCGTCATGACCATCTTCATGCAATCCTGTTGAACAGTAATATCAAAATCGTTTATATCGACACCTTCCACCCATCCGGTATCTTTTAGAACGGTCATCAGATCATTGCCCAGCATACCACCAGCGCCGGTTACAAGTATTTTCATTTTTTCAGTCCCAGATTTTTTTCATACCAATTCTTATAATAATCGCGGAAATCCACCTGTTTTTTCTTGAGTTTTTCCCACCAGAATCTGTTATCGGCATACCAACGAATCGTTGAAACAATACCCTTTTGAAAATTTCGACCGGGCTTCCAGCCAAGAGATCTGACTTTTGTCGAATCAATGGCATAGCGTCTGTCATGCCCTGGACGGTCTTTTACCCAGGTAATCAAAGATTCCGGTTTTTCCAATTCTTCCAGGATCAAGCGAGTTATTTCCAGATTTGTCTTCTCGTTGCTACCACCAATATTATACGCCTCAGAAACAACTCCTTTTCTGGCAATAATATCTAGTGCCGAACAATGATCTTCAACATACAGCCAATCTCGAACATTGAGTCCATCCCCATATAATGGCAACGGCTTATTGTCCAGCGCATTTGTTACGAAAAGTGGTATCAGTTTTTCTGGGTATTGATACGGACCATAATTATTTGATGCCCGCGTTATAACTGCCGGAATATCATATGTCCTTATATAAGACTTAACCAGTAATTCTGCTCCAGCTTTCGATGCTGAGTAGGGGCTACTTGGGTCTAGAGCATCATTTTCCGAAAACAAACCTTTTTCAATCGAGCCATAAACTTCATCTGTCGAAATCTGGATAAATCTACCGACACCATATTTTCGAACAGCTTCCAACAGCACATGTGTTCCCAGCACATCTGTTCGAATAAAAGCTTCCGGTTCGATAATAGATCTGTCTACATGTGTTTCTGCAGCGAAATTGAAGATAAAATCGATGCCCGACTTAACAATTTCATCCACAATTTTCGGATCACAAATGTCTCCCTCGACAAATGTATATCGTGGATCATTTTGAATGGCGACAAGGTTGTCAAGGTTTCCTGCGTATGTCAGTTTATCAAGATTGATAACTTTACAGGATGAATAGGTCTTTAAAATGTAATGAACAAAATTTGATCCGATAAATCCTGCTCCACCGGTTATTAAAAAACGATCACCCATCTTTTCGGCTCCAATCATAAGGTATTTCCGCCGTATGAGCAGGTAAACGATACTCATCGGGTTCTGAATAATTATATGTTTTTGTCGGGATATTCACGATTAGAGCCATTTCTTCTGAAATACCCTTAAAACCATGGTAAACTCCCTTGGGGATATGGATCAACATCGGATTCAATATCCCAGTAAAAAACTCGTTGACTTCACCATACGTCGGGGAATCTTTTCTGCCATCATAAAGAACGACCTTTGCCATTCCGCAAACACAGATAAAATTGTCGTCCTGTAACTTGTGATAATGCCATCCTTTGACAACACCAGGATACACCGCCGTAATATAGGCTTGACCAAAAACTTCGTATTCCGCCCAGTCCGATCGAAACATTTCCATCAAATAACCTCTCTCATCAGGAATACGTTTCAAAAGCTTGGTTTTAACTCCATCAATCATGACATTCACCCCTTTTATAGGATTCCAACAACACTCCGGTCACCCAAAACAAATCGATAGGCCTTGGGCAACATCACCGATTTCTTTAACTCGACACTCCTGCCGATCAAACTGTCTTCTATCCGCACACCTATGTTCTCGATATGTGCATGTTCACAAATTATCGAATGCTCGATCTCCGCGTTTTGTATGATTGAATCACACTGAATCGATGTGAACGGGCCAATATACGAATCGATAATCTGCGTATTCCTACCAATTATTGCCGGCCCTCGAAGAAAAGACCCTTTTATGACGGCGCCCTCTTCAATGATTACTTTGTGGTTGATTACAGTTTTATCATCAACTTCGCCTAAATTATAAGGTTCCAGTCTATCCAGCACCATTCTATTCGCTTCGAGCATATCGTCCAGCTTACCGGTATCTTTCCACCATCCCTGGACAATATGCGGATCGACAGCCAATCCCATATTGATCAATTCTTGAATGGCGTCCGTGATTTCGAGTTCACCTCTAGCTGATGGTTTAATATGTCGTGCCGCAGTAAAAATTGATTTATCGAACATATATACGCCAACTAGAGCCAAATCACTCTTAGGATTTTGTGGTTTTTCCACCAGTCGGACAATCTTGTTTTCATGTAGCTCGGCAACACCAAATTGTTGTGGATTGGGAACTTTTGCCAATAGGATTTGCGCGTTAGCCTTACTATGACGAAACTCATTTACAAGCCCGGTTATTCCATCCAATATCAAGTTGTCACCAAGATACATGACGAAAGTATCATCTTTGATAAAATCTTCAGCCGTCAACACTGCATGGGCCAAGCCCAGCGGAGCTTCCTGCTGAATATAGGTGATACGGGCATTCCATCTGGAACCATCTCCGACCACTTCCTTTATCTCCCGATACGTGTCGCCGACAATAATCCCTATATCGTTGATTCCAGACGCAACAATCGCTTCCAGGCCATAAAACAAAACCGGTTTGTTGGCTACCGGCACTAACTGTTTTGCCCTCGTATAAGTCAAGGGTCGCAATCGCGTTCCCTTACCCCCACTTAGTATCAATCCTTTCACATTCAATCCCCCTGAAACTCATTTCGAAAATCGAAATATTGTGAAAGCATCTTATGATTCAACAGGTTTAAAGTCAATTTGATTTTCTTTTTGAAAATATCGCGCTCTTCAAATTTTTCGTATATGATAAGATGTAGAAAATTTGAACGATTTGACGGGAGGTGGGAATATGTTCGCTTATATTGTACTGGTCAACAACGGTCCAACGGTCGTGATAACTCAACTACCGCCGGAAGATGTCGTTTCAAACCTTGTCTGGCGAGGTTTCCGCGATTTTAATTTATACATGATACCAGAAAGTCGCTTTGAAGAGCTCCGCATGGATATTGGTCAGTACACGTGGGACAACACCGTTGCTGAATTGAATGACGAATGGCCGGTGAGAGTCATCGATCGAGATTCCAATCGAGCATTTCATACTTTTCAACGTTTCGCGCTGGATTCGCCGATAGCCAAAGTTAGAAACCGCAAACGCCTGGAAATCAATTCCAACTAAAAATCCATCAATAATCAAAAAAAGCCTGCTGTATGTTGCCAAACAGCAGGCGTTCTTTCACTAACGTGGTCTACGGATTATAACGTGGTTAAAACCTTCTCGATTCGTTCGAGCGCCCAGTCCAGTTCTTCTTTGGTAATACACAACGGGGGTGCAAGACGGATAATGTGAACATGGGTTTCCTTGCACAGCAATCCTTCTTCCATCAAAGCTTCGCAGAATCGGCGCGCTCCCCCTGCGGATTTTTTCAATACAATACCAATCCACAAGCCTTTTCCACGAAAGAAATCAACGTGAGGACTCTTGATCTTCTGAAGTTTTTCCATCAGGTATTCACCCAATTTCGCGCTGTTTTCAACCATTTTTTCTTCTACTAGAACTTTTAGAGCTTCCCGGGCAGCACGACAACCTAAAGGAGCTCCACCATAGGTAGATCCATGGTCGCCAGGCTTGAAGAGACCCAAAACTTCTTTGTCGGAAAGCACAGCTGATACCGGTACGGTACCCGCTGAAAGCGCTTTTCCTATGATGACGACATCAGGTCTGACAGACTCGTGTTCACAGGCAAGCATTTTGCCGGTTCTGCCAAGCCCGGATTGAATTTCGTCGGCCACAAACAAAACATTGTTCGCCTTACAAATATCATAACAAGCCTTTAAATAACCTTTCGGCGGTACATCGACACCACCTTCACCCTGAATAGGCTCAACCATAAACGCAGCTGTATTCGGCGATATCGCTTTTTTCAACGCTTCGACATCACCGTAGGGCACTGAAACAAAGCCGGGGGTCAACGGACCAAAGCCTCGCTTGTATTCCGGAGCTGACGAAAACGACACTATCGTGATGGTTCTGCCATGAAAGTTGTTGTCACATACGATGATTTCAGCTTTGTCATCGGGAATACCCTTAATATCATATCCCCATCGTCGCACTGCTTTCAGCGCGGTTTCAACCGCTTCCGCGCCCGTGTTCATCGGCAGCATCATCTCATAACCAAATAATGCCGTTGCTTCTTTGGCTAAAAGCGGCCACTGATCATTTCGAAAGGCCCTGGATGTCAAGGTAAGCTTTTCAGCTTGATCTTTAAGAGCTGCAATGATCTTGGGATGGCAATGTCCTTGGTTAACTGCTGAGTAAGCAGCCAGGAAATCCATGTATTTTTTCCCATCGACATCTTCAACCCAAACACCTTTTGCTTTGTTGATGACGACATCGAGAGGATGGTAATTGTGAGCACCAAACGTATCTTCCATCTCTATGTATTTTTTTGCATTCATTTTTATCCTCCATATATACAAAAAAGTTTAAAAATCAACAAAATGACCCTACCAAATTCCCCTCATGTTTTCAAGCTAAAAAAACGACGCCGGAAACGGCGTCGTTTTTGTCAATTTTAAGTTTTTTGGTTTAGAACGAGTATTTCAGCATGAAGACGAAATCTCTCGGTCCACCCCAACCTGTATCTTTATTGAACACATTCGACCTATACGGTAGGTTCTTATCATTTCTCTGCAGAACGCCTTGGTAATTAGCCACATTGTTCACATCAAGAATTAAGGTTAGAGCGCCATATTGACCAAATTTAAAGCTGTTCTGCCAGGAAATATCGAAGGTCTGGTATCTCGGGTACTCATACCCACCACGACCTTTCGGGAAGGTATAGGCACTGCTCCAATAAGGTGGATCAGCAGACCAGGTAAAGGGATCATTAATATCGTTGTCAGGATTATCCGGATCATAGGTTGCCTCTGGAAACATACGCATGCTGTAAAAATAGCCGGAACGATAAAAAGCGTTCAAACCAAACGACATTTCATACCAGTCGGTGATGTTGAAGAAATAGGTTGCTGCAACTTTCAGGTAATGGCGGCAGGACCAGGGCAATTCACCAAACAGGTTTTGAGAGGTCTGATATGTATCATACTGGCCGGAAAAGTGTGTGGTTCCACTGGAACCTTCGTGAGCGTTGATAGTTGAACCTTCCGCCTTGGAATAGGTATAGCCGGCCTGAAGATTCCAGTTTTCTTTTCGTGCACGAGCAGTCAATTCATAACCCGTATAATCACGCTTGTTTCCCTTAACGTTCGTAACCCAATATGTATGTTTGGCATAATCGGAGTTCTGCCAAGAATAGGGTGCTCTCGGATCATACTTTTTGTTGGGATCGAGACCGGAAAAGTCATCCTTGATACCTCCTCTAAATGTCCAAGTAACGTTGCCATCTTCGTCCATAAACAAGCCGATATCCTCGATCATATTACGAGTTCTACGATTCGTAACAGAAAAACCGACTATGAAGTTCGGCATAATTTCCTGCTGAATACCAACCAAGAATTCATCGGCGTATTCCGCTGAAAGATCTGGGTCTAACAGGTTTGAATCGCCAGGTCCATCTTCACTTGTCGTCGTCCAATTGGCATTGTCATAGAAGAAGTTTTCATCAGGAATACCATCTTTGTTTTTATCCGACCACTCAGGTCCGGTGTATTTCTGTTCGCGACGAGCTGACAGATTGGATTTGAATGGCTGGAACATGCCAGGCAACTGGAGATCGAAAGGATTGTAGAATCGGCCGTAAAAAGCATGAACCAATGTTTTTCCATTGCCGAACACATCCCAAGCAAATCCCACTCGCGACGCCAACATGTTATCCAATTTCATGTCTGTTTTGCTTTTAAAGGATCCATCTGCGTTCATGTATGATTCACGTGTCCAATTACCCCATTTCCAAGCCGGAGCTTTGGAATCGCCATTGTGATTCTTATACGTAACCGTTTCATATCGAACACCTAGGTTCAATGTAATATCATCAGTGATGTGCCAGTCATCCTGAATGAAAAAGGCGTAATAATTACCCGAGGTTTTTGCTTTGATTCCGTGATTCAAATACTCAGATCGAGTTGCGAACTTTCCGGCGTAGTAATCAGGATTAAAATAGTCGCCAACGGGAAACTGCGTAATGCTGTAATAGTATCTGCCGGGAAACTGATCGGTAACTTCTCGCCCCAACTTGTGATATTCCAAGCCTGATTTCCACTCATGAGACCCCATCAGATCATCCATAAAGTAGCCGGCATTGAATGCAAACTGTAATCGATCCCGGTTATCTTCCAACCATCTGTTATAGTTATTATAATACTGCCTATGATGGTAATCATAAAAGGCAGGAGAGTTTTTATTGCCGCCGGTCGGTTTGTCATCGATAAAGCCCTTAAAGATACCGACACGGCTGACAAAGAATAGATTGCAGTTCTTCAACCACGTCCATTCAAGACTGTAGAAAGGTCCACCCTGCTCTTGCGTTCCGTACGCTTCTGGTACCGTAACATCATCTTGTCCTTCACTGTTTTTAAACTCAGTTATCTCACCGGAGTAGTTTAAAACCAATTTGTGTTCCTGAAATGGCTGAAATGTCAACTTGACATACGGAAGATGAAGTTTCCTATCCTTATCAATCACGATTGTTTTCTTCGGATCTTGGTAATCAACACCATATTCTTTGATCGTCGAACCCTTACCATCTGTGATTGACAAACTATAGGTCACCATGAACCAGAGTTTATCTTGGACAATCGAACCATCAAATGTCGCTGCATACTCGTTGCGGGTATATTCATCAAGAGTGCGCTCGTCTCCATGCTTGTCATGCGAACGGAATTTGGAATCCTCATTTTTCCAGCGGACGGTACCGTGAAAATCGTTACCGCCCGATTTCGTCACCACATTGATAATGCCGCCCATCGATCGACCGAATTCCGCTTTGAAACCACCCGTTTGCACCTCGATCTGTTCGATCGCATCCGCAGCCAATTTGGCGCCTGATGTCGAGAAAATCGGGTCTGTCGTGTCAACACCATCAAACAGATAAGTATTGTCCGTCTGAGATCCGCCGGCAACTCGAACATTACCACTACCCGTAACTTTACCACTCATCGTAAACGCGCTGAACATATCAGCCGAGCCTGGAAGGCATTCAGAAAAGTCTCGTGTAATTACGGTTCGCACCGAGGATGAGGTCACATCGAGCAGTTCAGCCGCGCCGGTGACGACCATCGTCTCTTCAATCGGTGCCGGCTCCATCGTGAAGTTCATGTTGTTTGTCGTGTTGACTGATACCCTGATATCCGGTCTCTCAATCGTTTTCATCCCCTTTAATTCAACCGTCAAGGTATATATTCCCGGCGGCATCTGGGGCATGCGATATAAACCTGATGATCTGGTTACATCCACTCGTTTTCCAGGAAGATTAGGTCCCGAAGCTGTCACTGTAACCCCCGGGATGGGGTTGCCGTCAACGTCGGTAACGCGACCCGCAATGACACCTGTCAGTTGCGCGTGTATGATGCCTCCACTGAGTAACAGAGCTATGAAAATCACCCCAAAAATGCATTTTCTAAAGTTCATGATTGCTCCTTTCTCAGATGTGATGGTTGCTAAATAAATACAAGTTTTATCATCTTAAACTATTTGCCTGTGATCGAAAGCCAAATATGTCAGTCATCATTTTGTTTCATTATAACTACACGTTGCCGGAAAGTCAAAATATATCAAGAAGCCCTTTGGTGAGCCTATAAAGCACTGAGGATTAAACAGGTTTAATGGTGCCGATGTATTTCTTCTAAATAGATCATGCCATTTAGATATTTTTGTGGAAACAAAAAACGACGCCGTTTCCGGCGTCGTTACTGTCTATATCAAGTTTTCAGGATTAGAACGAGTATTTCAGCATGAAGACGAAATCTCGTGGCGAACCCCAACCTGTATCTGTATTGAACAAATGTGGCTTTTTGGGATTGAATGTGTCGGCTCTCGCCAGAAGTCCCTGGTAATTGGCGACATTGTTCACGTCAACAATAAAGGTAAGAGCGCCGTATCGACCAAATTTGAAGCTGTTCTGCCATGAAATGTCGAAAGTCTGGTATCCGGGGAGATGATATCCGCCACGGCCATCCGGGAATGTCCAGGCATATGAATCATAGGGAGGACGAGCGGTCCAGGTGCTGCGATCATTGATATCGTTGCTTGGATCTTCCGGATCATAGGTTTGCATCGGCGTCTGTCGCTTGCTGTAATAGTAGCCGGAACGATAAAATGCATTCAAACCAAACGACATTTCATACCAATCAGTGATATTGAAGAAATAGGTCGCTGCAACCTTCAGATAATGACGGCAAGACCAGGGCAATTCGCCAAACAGATTTTGAGAAGTCTGATAGGTATCGAACTGACCGGAAAACTGAGCGATTCCACTATAGCCTTCTTGAGCATCGATGGTTGTACCTTCTGCCTTTGAATACGTGTAACTGGCCTGAAGATTCCAGTTGTCCTTTCTTGCGCGGGCAGTTAACTCATATCCCGTGTAATCACGTTTGTTTTCTTCCACATTTGTGACCCAATAGATATGTTTGGCATAATCAGGATTTTTCTGGCTAGGAAGAGGTTCTCTAGGATCATACTTTTTGGCGGGATCAAGACCCGAAAAATCGTCTTTGATGCCGCCTCTAAACGTCCAGACAACGTTTCCGTCTTCATCCAAAAACAAACCCGTATCTTCAATCATGTTACGGGTTCTACGATTGGTGACCGAGAAACCGACCATGAAGTTAGGCATGACTTCCTGCTGAATACCAACCAAGAATTCATCGGTATATTCCGCTGAAATATCAGGGTCTAACAAGTTGGTGTCATCGGGCTCATCCTCACTGGTCGTTGTCCAGTTGGCATCGTCAAAGAAAAAGTCCTCATCGGGAATACCGTCTTTATTTCCATCCGTCCATTCGGGTCCGGTGTATTCCTGCCCACGGCGAGCGTACAAATCCGCTTCAAACGGCTGAAACATGCCGGGCAACTGAAGATCGAAGGGATTGTAAAAGCGACCGTAAAAAGCATGAACCGACGTTTTTCCATCACCGAACACATCCCATGCAAATCCCAAACGCGGCGCCAACATGTTATCCAGCTTCAGATCTGCCATACCTTTGAATGACCCATCATCATTCATATAGGAATCCCGTGTCCAATTACCCCAATTCCATGCTGGAGCTTTCGTGTCGCCTTTTTGGTTTTTAAATGTGACTGTTTCATAGCGAAGGCCAAGGTTCAATGTGATGTCTTCAGAGATATGCCAGTCGTCCTGAATATAAAAAGCGTAATAATTGCCAGAGCTTTTTTCTTTTACTCCATGATTCAAATATTCCGAACGAGTTGCCTCTGTTCCAGTATAATAATCAGGATTCTCTGGATCACCAACAGGAACTTGTCTGATAGTATAGCTGTATCGCCCTGGAAATTGATCGATTACGACATTTTTAACTTTGTGGTATTCCAAACCTGATTTCCACTCATGAGAACCCATCATTTCATCAACAAAGTAACTGGCATTGAACCCAAACTGGAATCGATCCCGGTTGTCTTCCAGCCATCCACTATAGTTGTTATAAGATTGGCCATGATATTTATCAGAAAAAGCAGGATCATTTTTGTTGCCACTGGTCGGTTTGACGTTGATATAGCCTTCAGAAATACCTACACGGCTGACAAAAAACAGGTTGGAACTCTTCAACCATGTCCATTCCAGACTGTAAAAAGGTCCACCCTGCTCCTGCGTTCCATAGGCTTCCGGTGTCGTGGAGTTTTCAGATCCTGAACTGTTTTTAATTTCGGCGTTCTCACCGGAATAGTTCAACACCAATTTGTGTTCCTGCATCGGCTGGAACGTCAACTTAGCATAAGGAAGATGAAACTCCCGGTCCTTGTTCACCATGACTTTATTCTTCGGATCTCGGTAATCGACACCATAACCCTTGATCGTCGCTCCCTCACCATCTGTGATTGACAAACTATAGGTCACCATGAACCAGAGCTTATCCTGGACAATCGGACCATCAAAAGTCGCTGCATACTCATTTCGAGTATATTCTCCAAGGGTACGCTTGTCTTCGTGCTTGTCTTTCGAACGAGTCTCGGAATCCTCGTTTTTCCAACGAACCGTACCGTGAAAATCGTTACCACCCGACTTCGTTACGGCATTGACAATACCACCCATCGATCGACCAAACTCAGCCTTGAAACCACCCGTCTGAACCTCAACCTGCTCGATCGCATCCGCCGCCAAATTGGCGCCGAATGTCGAGGTCACAGGGTCAGTCGTGTCAACCCCGTCGAACAGATAGGCGTTATCCGTCTGAGAACCACCGGAGACTCGAACGTTACCACTACCCGTGACGTTACCGCTCATCGTAAACGCACTGAACATATCATCCGATCCGGGAAGACGTTCAGACAAGTCACGCGTAATCGTGGTTCGAGCCGATGACGATGTCACGTCAAGCACTTCAGCCGCTCCGGTGACGACCACCGTCTCTTCGAACGGCGCCATCTCCATCGTGAAGTTCATGTTGGTTGTCGTATTGACCGATACCCTGATATCCGGTCTCTCAATCGTTTTCATTCCCATCAGTTCAACCGTCAAGGTATACATTCCCGGAGGCAACTGGGGCATACGATACATACCGGATGAACTCGTAACGTCCACTCGCGTTCCAGGAAGGTTCGGTCCCGTAGCTGTCACAGTGACACCCGGGATGGGATTGCCATCAACGTCGGTAATGCGACCCGCAATGACACCTGTCTGTTGCGCGTTCACCAAGCCTCCGCTGATCAACAGAGCCATAAAGCCCAATAAAAGAATTTTTCTAAGGTGCATAGTATCTCCTCCCTCAGATATGATATTTAATGGTTATTCATACTTACTACCATCTTCAACTAATTCTTCTGTAACTGATAACCCATATTGTTACCAATCACGATTCGCTATTATTACAGCATCTGCCTAAAATTTCAAAATATATTAAGCGGATCATCAGTGAAGCGATCAAATCTATCTATAAAATATGAACTTATATTCCGTATATTCTTTTTTGGATACGAATATAATGAATTAAAATTACGGATTAAAAAAAAAAACGACGCCGTTTCCGGCGTCGTTGCAATCAATATTTAAATAGTCGGTATTAGAACGAGTATTTCAGCATGAAGACGAAATCTCGCGGCGAACCCCAACCTGTATCTGTATTGAACAAATGCGGCTTTTTGGGATTGAATGTGTCGGCTCTCGCCAGAAGTCCCTGGTAATTGGCGACATTGTTCACGTCAACAATAAAGGTAAGAGCGCCGTATCGACCAAATTTGAAGCTGTTCTGCCATGAAATGTCGAAAGTCTGGTATCCGGGGAGATGATATCCGCCACGGCCATCCGGGAATGTCCAGGCATATGAATCATAGGGAGGACGAGCGGTCCAGGTGCTGCGATCATTGATATCGTTGCTTGGATCTTCCGGATCATAGGTTTGCATCGGCGTCTGTCGCTTGCTGTAATAGTAGCCGGAACGATAAAATGCATTCAAACCAAACGACATTTCATACCAATCAGTGATATTGAAGAAATAGGTCGCTGCAACCTTCAGATAATGACGGCAAGACCAGGGCAATTCGCCAAACAGATTTTGAGAAGTCTGATAGGTATCGAACTGACCGGAAAACTGAGCGATTCCACTATAGCCTTCTTGAGCATCGATGGTTGTACCTTCTGCCTTTGAATACGTGTAACTGGCCTGAAGATTCCAGTTGTCCTTTCTTGCGCGGGCAGTTAACTCATATCCCGTGTAATCACGTTTGTTTTCTTCCACATTTGTGACCCAATAGATATGTTTGGCATAATCAGGATTTTTCTGGCTAGGAAGAGGTTCTCTAGGATCATACTTTTTGGCGGGATCAAGACCCGAAAAATCGTCTTTGATGCCGCCTCTAAACGTCCAGACAACGTTTCCGTCTTCATCCAAAAACAAACCCGTATCTTCAATCATGTTACGGGTTCTACGATTGGTGACCGAGAAACCGACCATGAAGTTAGGCATGACTTCCTGCTGAATACCAACCAAGAATTCATCGGTATATTCTGCTGAAATATCAGGGTCTAACAAGTTGGTGTCATCAGGCTCATCCTCACTGGTCGTTGTCCAGTTGGCATCGTCAAAGAAAAAGCTATCATCGGGAATACCGTCTCTATTTCCATCCGTCCATTCAGGTCCGGTGTATTCCTGTTTCCGGCGAGCAGACAAATCTGATTTAAATGGCTGAAACATGCCAGGCAACTGAAGATCGAAGGGGTTGTAAAAGCGGCCGTAAAAAGCGTGAACCGAGGTTTTTCCATCACCGAACACATCCCATGCAAACCCCACACGTGGCGCCAGCATGTCGTCCAGCTTCATGTCTGCCTGACTTTTGAAAGATCCATCGGCTTTCATATAGGAATCCCGTGTCCAATTCCCCCATTTCCAAGCCGGGACTTTGGAGTCACCAGCGTGATTCTTATATGTCACCGTCTCAAAGCGAAGTCCAAGGTTCAATGTGATGTCTTCTGTGATATGCCAGTCGTCCTGAATAAAGATGGCATAATAGTTACCTGTGGTTTTCTCTTTGATGCCATGGTTCAAATACTCGGTTCGGGATGCTTCTGTTCCGGTATAATAGTCAGGATTCTCTGGATCACCAAAAGGAACTTGTCTGATAGTATAGCTGTATCGACCAGGAAACTGATCGGTAACTTCTCGCTCCATCTTGTGATATTCAAGGCCTGATTTCCATTCATGGGAACCCATCAGATCATCCATGAAATAGCTGGCATTGAATGCAAACTGTAATCGATCCCGGTTGTCTTCAAGCCATCTGTCATAGTTATTATAAGATTGACTATGATACCTATCAGAAAAAGCAGGATCATTTTTGTTGCCACTGGTCGGTTTGACGTTGATATAGCCTTCAGAAATACCTACACGGCTGACAAAAAACAGGTTGGAACTCTTCAACCATGTCCATTCCAGACTGTAAAAAGGTCCACCCTGCTCCTGCGTTCCATAGGCTTCCGGTGTCGTGGAGTTTTCAGATCCTGAACTGTTTTTAATTTCGGCGTTCTCACCGGAATAGTTCAACACCAATTTGTGTTCCTGCATCGGCTGGAACGTCAACTTAGCATAAGGAAGATGAAACTCCCGGTCCTTGTTCACCATGACTTTATTCTTCGGATCTCGGTAATCGACACCATAACCCTTGATCGTCGCTCCCTCACCATCTGTGATTGACAAACTATAGGTCACCATGAACCAGAGCTTATCCTGGACAATCGGACCATCAAAAGTCGCTGCATACTCATTTCGAGTATATTCTCCAAGGGTACGCTTGTCTTCGTGCTTGTCTTTCGAACGAGTCTCGGAATCCTCGTTTTTCCAACGAACCGTACCGTGAAAATCGTTACCACCCGACTTCGTTACGGCATTGACAATACCACCCATCGATCGACCAAACTCAGCCTTGAAACCACCCGTCTGAACCTCAACCTGCTCGATCGCATCCGCCGCCAAATTGGCGCCGAATGTCGAGGTCACAGGGTCAGTCGTGTCAACCCCGTCGAACAGATAGGCGTTATCCGTCTGAGAACCACCGGAGACTCGAACGTTACCACTACCCGTGACGTTACCGCTCATCGTAAACGCACTGAACATATCATCCGATCCGGGAAGACGTTCAGACAAGTCACGCGTAATCGTGGTTCGAGCCGATGACGATGTCACGTCAAGCACTTCAGCCGCTCCGGTGACGACCACCGTCTCTTCGAACGGCGCCATCTCCATCGTGAAGTTCATGTTGGTTGTCGTATTGACCGATACCCTGATATCCGGTCTCTCAATCGTTTTCATTCCCATCAGTTCAACCGTCAAGGTATACATTCCCGGAGGCAACTGGGGCATACGATACATACCGGATGAACTCGTAACGTCCACTCGCGTTCCAGGAAGGTTCGGTCCCGTAGCTGTCACAGTGACACCCGGGATGGGATTGCCGTCAACGTCGGTAATGCGACCCGCAATGACACCTGTCTGTTGCGCGTACGTCATACCCCCGCTGATCAACAGGGCCATAAAGCCCAACAAAAGAATTTTTCTAAGGTGCATGGTTTCTCCTCCCTCAGATTAGATGTTTAATGGTTATTACCTTCGTTTCTTTTATAACCAGATTAAAACCCCAATAAAGCAGTTCTTTAATGAGATCATCCATTATTTATTCACCGTCTCTTTTAATAATAAAACTGTGTCCTTGATGAAAGCCAGTTCTTCTTGAGATACATCTTCTTGACTTTCCATGATATTTTCAAGCTTTTCATACATTTCCAAAGCTTTAGGATAATCGCTTTTGTTTATATACACGTCACCGAGCAAGCGAATTGAATCCGTAAAATCAGGAAATTTTTCCACCGACAAGGACAACCATTTTACAGCATCATCCAAATTTCCCGCACGCACTTCTACACCGGCAAGATTATACAGAATAAGGGGCCGCGGTTCATGCTCAATTTCTTCCATCCACATTTCTTTGGCTTTATCCGGTTTTTCCAGGATCATATAAGTAGCTCCCAACATGGATGCTATATCGGCAACAGCCTCTTTATCTTTATCGAGCTCATATGCTTTCTGAAAATATGTTAAAGCTTTTTCTGCGTTATGTTCATTGAACTGCATTTGCCCCAGAATTAAATGAGTCAAATAATGAACATTGGGATCTATTTTTATCGCTTGTTCAAAAAGTGTTCGAGCTTTTTCCATGTCGCCTTGTTCGTAGGCCGATATTCCTTCGTTATGTTTCTCTTCAGCCAGAATCCGATTACGCTCTTCTTCCGACATGCTCTCCAAAGCTTTTTCCCTGGCTTCCGCTTTGGCTTCTTCCAAAGTACGCATCACCCATGATTCTTCGACATTGACTCCAGGTCGAAGCTTGATTGCTCCTTCCAATGGTTGATAGCCATCTTTTTCACAACGGATATCATACATTTCCGGCTCTATTCCAACAATTCTTGTTTTCCCCTTTTTATCAGTTGGATCCAGCTTGTATGTCCGTGTTTCCGTTACCTGACTCGTTAAAGTAACCATAACGTCTCTAACAGGTTTGCCATTACTGTCCTTTATCTCAACAAAAAATCTACCCTGTGTCCGCGTAGCATTGGCCGGAGAAACAACTCCCACCATGAGCAAAACGCTCAATATTGTCAACACATATTTTCCACTCTTCATAATACTCACTCCCAAAATTCTAACTGATACCAAATTTAACCATCCAAGAGTTCCCTTGTCAAGCCTACCTTTGTCAACAGCATTTTTATAGGCTTTCCACGTTGTCTGACTGGTTTAGTTTAATTGTTATTTTATTATTTATCAACAACCATTCCTTCAAAATCGTATAGATCAAATTCACTCAAGCGCACTTTCAACCAAGTTCCAGGCGCATAATCACCATGTAATCTTACATAACCATCCACTTCCGGCGCTTGAAATTCCAATCTGCCCAATACACACCCCTCTTCATCGTCGGGACCATCAATAACCACATCATAAACTTTATTTAACCTCTCTCGATTTCGCTTAACTACAATATCTGCCTGGACCTCCATCAACTGAGCTGCCCTTTCCTCCGCCTCTTGCCTCTCCACAGCCTCTGTCTGAAATTTTGCCGCTTTTGTGTTCGGCTCACATGACCACGTAAAAACACCAAGATGATCAAATGCCCCTTCGGCGACGAGATTCAACATCTTTTCAAACGATTTTTCATTCTCTCCAGGATATCCTGTCATCAGCGTCGACCGGATAGTGACTCCGGGAACTCTTCTTCTTATTACCTTCAAGAACCCTTCCATGTCCAATGACAATTGACCCGGCAACACAGGAATTCGACGATTCATATCTTTTAAGACTCCAAAATCAACGTGCTGCAAAGGAATGTCAAGATATCGGCATATCACCGGAGAATCAGCGATCAAGCCTAAAAGTTTTTCTGTTATTCCCGCCGGATACAAATACATCAATCTAAGCCATTTCAGATCCTGTAACCGTGTTAACTCTACCAATAAATCACACAAATCTCCGGATTGTGGATTGTCTTGGCCATACGATGTGCTGTCTTGCGAAATCACGACGATTTCATGCCGCCCTGACTCAACTAGCCCTTGGACCTCATGAATAATATCTTCAGGTTCCCTGCTTCGAAAAGAACCTCGCAGGTATGGGATACGGCAAAATGCACAATGATTGTCACAACCATCCGCGATTTTTAAATAACCATATGACCTTGGCGTTGTCACCAATCGACTACCTTCAGGTCGATACTGTTTGCCCGGCTTCATCGGCATTTGAACAAGCCGGTTTCCAGTTAAAATCTGTAAGGTTTGATCAATCTGAAATGGCGATAAAAATTGATCGATTTTATCCTCTATCGATCCCAAATACCTACGGTCATAATCTGCCATACAACCTGAAACAATAACCTGTTTTACGAAACCAGCCTTTTTCAGTTCAAGCATCTGCTCGATGATTTCCAACGATTCCAGACGCGCTGCTTTTAAAAAACTACATGTGTTGACAATAATCGTATCAGCCTGTTCCGGATCAATACTTATATCAAAACCGGCGCTGTCCAATTCACCCAAAATCATCTCAGCATCAACCTGGTTTTTAGGGCAACCTAGGCCGATAAGACAAACTGTTTTGTTACTTTTCTTTTTCACTGGCATTCAAAGACTTCATCTTGGCAAAAATCACACTTTTCAGAACGTTCCAGCATCTCAACGCTCCACCAAGCAGCGTATTATTTAACATCTATCCCTAAAAAAGTAAATCAAGCCATTTACCACTGCAAAAACAAGAATTGGAAAAACTATTTCTTTTTTTAAGTAAAATATTGTGAATTTTATTTCAACAGGTGATATAAAAGAAAGTGTCTTAATTGAGCCTGGGAAAGATTGTCGTTAAGGAAAGCCATGTTCAAACTGCCGAAATCGTTGCATAATCTGGATCGAAAAAAATTTTTTTTGGTTATGGGAATCACGTTGATTCGACTTCCTCTGGCCCTTCTATTTGCATGGATATACTGGGTTTTAGACAATGATCTACCAAGAATGTGGGTGGGACTGTTTATACTGACTCTAATCGAACTCAGTGATGGCCTAGACGGTTTTCTTGCAAGAAAATACAAGGTCGTATCTGAAGCCGGCGCCATGTTTGACCCATACTCTGACAGCCTGTCACGACTGATTGTTTATTTTACTTTTGCTGCCCACGGGATGGCTCTGATGTTCGTCCCTCTTGTCATGGCAATACGCGATGTTACTGTCGCTTATAGCAGAATCGTTCTAGCAAGACGCAATATATCGGTAAAAGCATTGTTGAGCGGAAAAATCAAAGCGATTGTGCAGGCAACAGGAGCATTTATACTTTGCCTAAGCCCGCTGTTTATACCCTATACAGGCACGATTCTATACCCTATCGTGTCCTGGATCGTAATCGTCACGACCGCAATTTCCTGTGTCGAATATCTATTGAAAGCTTATAAATCGGTGCTTTCTTGAAATCCTTGCGAATGCTCCCAATAAGTAAAATTCCCGTTCAGGTCTGTCAAGAATTAGTCTTTTTTTTCATGGATATCGACGACACATTCACAACCAACGGCAAAATTACTGCAGAAGCCTACCAAGCGCTATGGGATCTCCATGCGTCCGGAATAAAAATCATCCCGGTTACAGGCAGACCAGCTGGATGGTGTGACATGATCGCACGCTTTTGGCCGGTTGAAGCCGTTATAGGCGAAAACGGAGCCTTTTATTTTTCCTATCAAAAGAAAACGATGATCCGAAAGCGCTTCCAGTCCGTATCCGATCGATCAAGAGGACAAACTTTACTGAAGACACTGCGGAACCGTGTTTTGAACGAGATACCTGGATGCGCCATATCTGCCGACCAACCCTATAGAATTGCAGATCTTGCAATAGATTATTGTGAAGATGTCCCAGCGCTTTCCCAAGAATCTGTCGATCAAATATGCGCAATTGCCCAAGTACTTGGTTTGAATTACAAAGTATCATCGATTCATGTGAATTGCTGGTATGGACATCATGATAAACTTAGCTGTCTAAAAAACTTTCTACTTGATTATACAGGAGAATCATTAGAACGATTACAGTCAAAAATCCTGTTTGTCGGTGATTCGCCAAACGATGAACCACTGTTTTCGGCTCTTGACCATTCTATTGCCGTCGCTAACATACACGAGTTTCTTCTGCAAATGACCCACCATCCTACCTATGTTGCGGAAAAACACTCTGGTGATGGTTTTCAGGAAATCGTTAGCGTTGTTCTGAATAAGCGCTTCAACTCAGAAATTTTCGTTTAAGCTTCCACAGATATTCATAAAACGTGTAAAACCAGTCAAGGTAACGCGTTTTTGGATTTGAATAAAAAACTTTTTCTAAGTCTTCCACCGTTTCAGGAAGCAGATTGGTTTCATCCTGAATAACTTTTTCTTTTAATGCCAGATTCATTAAGGGGGTATGGGGTTCAATCCGAGGGTTGCCAAAAATAATACCTCCCGCTTTACCGCGCAAAACCAGTTTGCATTTCACCGTAAAAATCAACATCCGGAACCATGACAATAGAGTTTGACCAGGGGGATTCCAGAAAAAGTTGAAGGCAACCCGTATTCCAGAAACTTCTCGCGCTATTTGGTAAATCTTTTGGATATCACTCATCTTGATCGTCTTACCCAATCGTTCAAGTGTTATCGGGCTAAAACCATCCGGAGAAAAAGAAAACTCCGGACATCCAGCATCTCGACATAATTCTGCAAACTGTTTGTCAAACCCTTTCTCGGTAAACCATCCCCCCCATGTGATCCCGAGATCTGCATCGATCATGGCATGTAAAAGATCTTCCGCTCGTTTTTTGGGAAGGTTAAAAACACCATCAACGAATGATATAGAATCAATACCATACTCTTCTTTTAAAGCTCTTAATTCTTCGACGACCTGCTCAACCGGCAAAACACGTAAATGACACCCGTTTAAATGTGGGTAAGTGCAATAGATACAACTCAAAGGACAACCACGCTTAGTTTGGACACCAACACCACCCAAAGCCTTATATGGCCTTGGGTCAAGCAAATCATAGCGAGGTCGGCCGAAATACGCTGGTTCAGGCAAATCAGGCGCTCCAGAAAATTTTATTGTCTGATTTTCACGATAATATACACCTTTAACGGAAGCTACATTGTCCAAATTTTTAATCAGCTCAACTAGTGAAATATCTGCTTCAAGAAAAACGCCCATGTCCAAGTCTGGGTTTTCATCCATAATTTTTTCTGGAAACAATGAAAAACCCGCGCCTCCTGCAATGATTTTCGACTGAGGCGCCCACATTCGCAGATTTTTAATGAAATCTTTTAAATGAAGATAATAATAAAATAAATCTCGCCGAATCTGTGAATCCAAGTTTCGGATTGATAGGCAAATGAGATCAGGTCCAAAGTCACCAATTTCATGGGCGACATTTTCCAATCCAATATAGTTTGGGTCTATGATTTTGACTTGGTGTCGAGAAGGAATCACTCCTGCCAAGGTGACGATTCCCAGTGGATAAACCAAGGGTTCGGGTCTTCCGAGAGGAGCCTGGATAAAAATAATTCGATACATCTGAGATGATGGTGTCATTATCGACGTGAACGAGGTCCAGTTCTTTTTGAAAACTTGGATTTTTGTCTGCTTTGAAGTAGCTCATCAATTATGGTGAGAATATTTAATGCCATGTCGTTCTTGTTGGACATATCAACCGGAATAACGGCGATATCATCACGATTGGTCAATGTGTTTATGAACGGACTCGCAAACGCTTGGATTGTTCCTACTACCGGTTGAGTAGACTCTATACAACGTAAAGTGATATCCCGAAACTCTTTACTTAGACATTCCATTTTACCGATTTGGTCAATCACGATTAGGTCTGCAGTTCCCAGCGCCGCCGCCAAAGAAGGAACAGCAAGATTGTTCATAACATCCATGTCGATCCCATAATTACCAATTTTATATGTGCTCTTTTTATTTAAGCTGGCAAGGACCGCCTGCTTTCCATCCAATGTTGTCAGCTGGACCCCTTTCCCTGCCTTACCAGAACGAATTGCTCTTGTCACAAAACCGCCGGCCTTCACATTTTTATCAAGCTCTTCCAACACGTCCAGAAGAATAGCAGTTTTACCTACACCGGGATCTCCTGTAAGCAAGAAATTTGTTATAGTCGTACTCATGGGTGCCTCCCTGAACAGTTCCGGCATCACCGTCGAACGGAAAGTTTTATCTTAGCCTTATCACAGTGTCAATCAGGTTTTATGTTTCTCGCAATTTATCAAAAAGACCTTCTAGGCTGATCTGTTTATCAAGACCTGCCTATTTTTGCGGAGCCACCATAAATTGAACCAGCGAGCTTCTTGCCCGATACGTAGCCTTTTGTTCAAGCTCCTGGAAAGACCAGTTTGAATAATCCAAACCCGGGATTTTCCATCCAATAACCCGATAGCCGTATATTTCACCAACAATCAAAGAACCCGCCGAACCGGGTTCAAGTGGTGGCAAGGTGATTTTACCGACGTTTTCCCCCATAACATATAACGTCCATCGATATTTGAAATCCGCATGATGGATTTCTACTTGAGAAAAGTTATTTTCTGGTGGAAACCATACAAGATCCGGAAAAACCAAGTCTTTTTCTTTTTCTATTTGAAGCTGCTTGGGAACATTCAGAAAATCAACATCCAATTTTTCGGGAGCATTTTCAAATTGGAACGGATAATAACGAGTCGTCATTTCACCCCAGGCGTCTCTGCGATTGAATGCAGAAATTTCCATTCTGCCATTCAACAACCCCGGCGTCTCAACAATAAAAGCATGATAAGAATATCCCTTGTCAATATTGGCAAACCCAGCCATTACCTCACCTGCCAGACCACCATCAGTAACAACTTGAAATATATAATGCTTATAAGGGTCCCACTCGGTAGACGGCATGTCTAAATTCGCAGGAGGATTCTCGATCATTCCTCTACAAGTTTTTACATTCTGGGTGGATACCGGCGTCATATCAATCATCGCAGGTGTATCAACTGATAAAGGCCCATCCGGCTCAACCGTAAAACCAAATTTTTTGGTGTTACCTCCCGTATCCATGGAAAAAGCGCTAAACGCCAATGGCAGGTCATCGACACTCGTCGTCCAGGGATCTTCCGGTATTTTTCCCGTACCCGACTCCAACTCGATGTCCGGAACTGTGTATTCGTTCCGGTTTATCGACAACTTTGTATCTTCATAATCCAATCCCAAAAAGGTCAATGCCGTCTTCACTTTTTCAGGCGCTTTTCTACGGGTCATAGGAATGGTGACCTTCGCCGAATTTACTCCAATAAACGATACAGTGTCATAGGCTATTGTTTCATTACAGGTGAGTGTAATCGAAACTGGTCCGGCTATAGGTTTCCCATCAAACGACACTGTTCCATCAGGCCCAGTGACACCTTCAGCCAACAATTCATGAGTCTCACCATTATGAACGAATACCGCTGCTCCCTGAACCGGAGCTCCATTGATTTTTTCAACAGCGGTAACAACCAGATTTTCATTAATCGCACCACCTGTTACACCTCCAGGCCTTGGCTTAAAAACAAGGGGAGGAAATATCTCAATGATCTCCTGTTTCTTACAGGCAGAAAAAAATGAAAAGAAAATCATAGCGGAAATAAAAACAATTAAGTATCGCGCTCGGTTTTTATTTGTCATATAATCCCCCTTTGCAACATGAGAAACCTGTTAGGACATGCTAGTCTCCAGGCAATAAAAACGCAAATGGTTTCTTTAGCAAATAGCAAAAAAGAATAAAGCTGAGTAAATGAACAAACATACAATTCATCGTCGACAATTTATCAATATGGGATTAAAAGCTACAGGACTGCTCGCGGTAACTAAGCTTTTTCCATTAATTTCATCTGTTGAAGCAACCGGTCGTGAAGTAATCGGTTCGTTTCATTCTGATCCCTCTGAATTGGTCCATCTCCTTCAAATAGCAACCCGTACCGGTGGCGATTTTGCAGATATATTTCTGGAACAGACAGCGTCCAGAAACCTGCAATGCCAAAACGGCGTCATTGTCGGCACAAAACGCAATCTCACAGAAGGAATCGGCATAAGAGTTATGCATGACCAATTCACTGCCTTTAAATCCTGTGAAGGGTTTTCTTGGACAAAAGCTAAAAAAGCAGCCAGACAATTGCAACGTTCACATCGCAGCCTGAAAAGAGATTTTCAGTTTGATCAGTTTCCCAAACAACCCACAATTGATTCAGGAATCATTATTGCCAAAAAAAGACTGGAAAAAACATCCCTCGACACAATTACCGGCCTACTAAAGACTCTTGATGCCAAAGGAAGAAATGTCAGTAACTTATTGACCGATATTTTTATTGATTATCATGATGAAATTAGACGGATTATGGTCGCAAACACATCAGGGGTTTATGTGACCGATACACAACCACTAATCGATGTTAAAGTTACCTGCACAGCACAAAAAGGGCCTAAAAAACAAACCTACTCAAAACGCCTGTCGCTTCGCAGCGGTTTTGATTTTCTACTCAACCCATCTGTTGAAGCATTGTTTTATGAAACCGCATCGACAGCAGTTGAACTATTAGCATCACAAACCTTGACTGAATCCCGCCTTCCCGTCGCTCTTTCTGCAGAAGCCGCTACCCGATTGACGGAACTATTAACACAAATGGTTGTTAACCTCGATGATGCGAACCGGGCGCTTCCTTACTTACCCTCTTTTATCAGTTTAACGGATAATGGACGCCTGATTAATGGCCGAGGAAGCTCACATTTTGATGATGAAGGGTCCCTAACAACCGAGACAAACCTGATTGACAAGGGAAAATTGTCTGCCACACTGAACCAGCTTTTCCACGCAGATACCAGTCCCCTTAGACTGACCGGTAATGCCAGACGATTCAATTATACCCACCCCCCAGTGGTCTGCCCGACAAATACCATTTTAAACATCGTTGGTCATCCAAAGGGGAATCCTGAGGAAGATTTAAATGACGGCTTGCTTATCACTGATCTTGCTCCCATAACTGTCTCACAAAATATCGTTACAATGAAAATCCTTTCAGGTTATAGAGTTAATAATCGACAAAAGTCTTATCCCATTCAGGAACACACTATTTCAGGATTTTTCCCTGATATACTTAGCCGGATTATATCTTCGGGGAGCGATATTCGTTTTTCTGCAGGTGAACACCCGACAACAGGCGTGCCGGTCAGCTACGGCGCCCCATCACTATTATTTTCTTGGATGGATATCCAAAAAGACTGATCTTTACTGAATTACGACATTGACCCGATATGCGTTGGTTCCCCGAATAACGACCAAAATAGCTGAATCCTGCTGAACAATAAATGGAATCTGTGAATAAAAATCTTTGGTGTTTTGAATTAAAACATTGTTGATTCGAGCTATTACATCTCCTTGCTTTATCCCGACTTGGGTGGCGGGAGAACTTGGTCGCACGGAGGTTACAAGAACTCCTTCTGCAACTGCTAAGCGCAACTTTCGAACATCTTGCGATGTTATATCCCGCATTTGAATTCCGAACAGATCCCATGTCAGCTCTTGAACACGCTCAATAGGAACAGCACGTGCTATCATCGTATCTTCACGTTCAATTCCTGCTTGAATATATGTAACCTGAACAGTTTCGCCGGGCGCAATACTCCTTAAGGATTTTCTAAAGTCAACCGTTGTACGAACTGGCATTCCATTGATCGCAATCACAAGATCACCTGGTTTCAATGCTGTTTTGTTAACAGGGCTATCCGAATAGATATCTGAAACCAAAACACCGTCTATTCGATTCAAACCAAGATAATTCGCCAGCGTTTCCGTGATATCTTGAACCAGCATTCCCAGCCATATACGGGGAACATCGCCCCACTCCAGTAACTCATCGATAATGCGTTTGGCTTTATCAATCGGTATGGCAAAGCCAATGCCTTCTGCTTCGGCAAAAATCGCTGTATTGATTCCAATAAGCTCACCCAAAATATTCAGCAAAGGGCCACCTGAATTTCCCGGGTTGATCGATGCATCGGTCTGCAGGAAATTGGTAAATGTGTGAACCTGCCGTGTTTCTTGATCTTGGAAAGTTATAGTGCGATCTTTTGCCGATAACACACCCGTTGTTACCGTGCTGGCTAAACCATACGGGTTACCTATCGCTATAACTGTCTCACCAATCATCAGGTCGCCTGATGTTCCGGGCTCAATACAGGGCAGTGGTTCAGTTGCTCCAATTTTAAGCAAAGCAAGATCAAACCTTCTAGACGCTCCCAATAACTCCGCTTCGAATTCGCGGCCGTCCTTAAGTGTGACTGTAATCTTGGAAGCGGGCAATATCACATGTTCATTGGTTAAAATTACACCATCGGAACTAATCAGTACACCCGACCCCAGACTTTGGCGCGTGACATTTCGACGTGGCCTGTACGAGTGATCGAAGTAATCAAATATCCAACCATCTCCAAAAGGATTGAACCCCCGTATCGAAACCACTTTTTCTGTCGAGATATTCACGACGGCGGCTTCTACTTTTCGCACTGCGCGTACAACCGGCGTTTCACGCTGAATAGTTGAATCCAGTTCTTGTTCTGCTCTAATGTTTTGAACAACGAACATAAACACTATCAAGCCGATGATAAAAAGCGTTATCCGATGTAATCTTTGTTTTTTCATACGATAAACCCCACGATCAAATCCAGTACTGACTTCCGGATTTAGTGCCTGACACCTCATGAAAAATACCATTTTTTAAGTTTTATTTCCAGACGGCCTAAAATAAAAAAAAGCTCCTGCTTTTGGCAGCAGGAGCTCAATACAGTTTTCAATCAGAATGACGACTTAGTACATACCGCCCATTCCGCCACCTGGCATTTGAGGCATTTCTTTCTCTTTTTCCGGAATATCAGTGACAATCGCTTCAGTCGTAATCATCAACCCGGCGACAGATGCGGCGTTCTGTAGAGCTGAACGAACCACTTTTTTCGGGTCAAGAATACCGGCTTTAAACATATCGACGTATTCTTCCGTTGCAGCATTGAAACCATCTCGGTCACCCATTTCCAACAGTTTTTGCACAACGATGGAGCCCTCGAGTCCGGCATTTATGACAATCTGTCGACAAGGTTCTTCCATAGCGCGTTCGATGATTCGTTTGCCGATAACCTGATCACCCTTCAACTCCAATTCGGCCAATTTCTTAATTGATCGGAGCAGTGCGGTGCCACCGCCGGAAACAACGCCTTCTTCCACTGCTGCGCGAGTGGCGTTCAATGCGTCTTCGACACGAGCTTTCTTTTCTTTCATTTCAACTTCTGTTGCAGCGCCAACGTATAGAACGGCGACACCACCAACCAGCTTCGCAAGGCGTTCCTGAAGCTTTTCGCGATCATAATCAGAAGTGCTCTCTTCAATCTGAGCTTTGATCTGACGCACTCGGCCCTGAATGTCTTGCTCACTGCCGTAACCCTCAACAATAGTGGTGTTGTCTTTATCGATAGTAATACGTTTTGCTCTGCCAAGATCGTTGAGAGTAATGTTTTCAAGCTTGATACCCAAGTCTTCGGAAATTGCACGGCCACCGGTTAAAACAGCGATGTCTTCGAGCATGGCTTTTCGTCTATCACCGAAGCCGGGAGCTTTTATCGCAGCAACACTCAGAGTGCCGCGAAGTTTATTGACGACCAGCGTTGCAAGAGCTTCACCTTCGACATCTTCTGCAATGATCAGGAGAGGTTTACCCATTTTGGCGACCTGTTCAAGAATCGGCAACAGGTCTTTCATGCTGCTGATTTTCTTTTCATAGATCAGAATGAAGACATCATCCAGCGAACATTCCATACGCTCAGGATTCGTCACGAAATAAGGTGACAAATAACCTTTATCAAACTGCATCCCTTCGACAACTTCGATATAGGTAGTCAACGTTTTCGATTCTTCAACCGTGATAACACCATCTTTACCGACTTTTTCCATCGCTTCGGCTATTTTACCACCGATTTCAGGATCATTGTTGGCTGAAATTGCCGCAACAGCCGCAATCTGCTCTTGACTTTCAACTGGAATTGCAATGCTTTCCAAATGCTCAACAACTTTTTCCACTGACCGATCGATACCTCGCTTCAGCTCCATCGGGTTGGAACCCGCTGTAACATTTTTTACGCCTTCGCGAAATATGGCTTCCGCCAATACTATCGCTGTCGTCGTGCCATCACCAGCAACTTCAGATGTCTTGGATGCGACTTCATTGACCATCTGAGCTCCCATGTTTTCAAAAGGATCTTTCAACTCAATGTCTTTGGCAACCGTCACACCGTCTTTGGTCGATGTTGGAGCGCCGAATTTTTTGTCAAGAACGACATTTCGGCCTTTAGGGCCAAGTGTCACTTTAACTGCCCGAGCCAGTTGGGTGACTCCGGACAGAACAGCAGCACGCGCATCTTCTGCATATTTAATTTGCTTTGCCATCGTATATCTCCTTATTTATAAAATGTTTTGTTTACTCTGAAGACGTTAAATTATTCCAGAACTCCAAGAATATCGTCTTCTCGCATAATCAGATATTCTACACCGTCAATTTTTACTTCTGAACCCGCGTATTTTCCAAAAAGAACGCGATCACCTTCTTTGAGATCTGGTTTCATGCGTTTGCCATCATCATCACGTTTGCCCGGGCCCACAGCAATAATTTTGCCTTCCTGAGGTTTTTCCTTGGCTGTATCCGGAATAATAATTCCGCCCGCTGACTTCTGCTCTTCCGAATCCAAACGCTTAACGATTACTCGATCATTTAATGGTCTAATCTTGATACTCATCGTAATCCTCCTTACGAAATAGGTTTTTGTTCAAAGGATGCACCCATCCAAATTGTTAGCACTCAACTGGTGCGAGTGCTAATACTAAATAGTCTATACCACCTATGCAACCCTGAATATTACTAATATTTCTGAAAAATCCCAATTAATTTCAGAAATTTTGAAAAATTATTACTAATATCTAACAATTTCTAATATTTACTGTTAAATATTATTGATTTTGAATTCGACAACCATTTCTTTATCCCAAATCATCAATCAGTTTCGCATTTCAATCAAGGGAATTTATATACACGATCAGCTTCCCCAATCTTTTTGGAGTGGCATCCAACACCACAAACCGCATGTCGTCAAACTCAACAGTTTGGCCTGCCTGAGGAATTTTTTGCGTTCTTTGATTGATAAAACCGGCTAATGTTTGATAGTCCCCTGAAGGTAGAACCGGCGTGACTATTTCGTTGAAATCTTTTATTGAGATTCGGCTATCGACGATATAGACCCCTTTTCGAAGCCTATAAGCCAGAGATGTCTCCTTATCATACTCATCGACGATGTCTCCTGTTATTTCCTCTATCATGTCCTCCATCGTGATTATTCCTGAGGCCATACCGTATTCATCGATCACAATGGCAATCTCATGCTTTTTATACGCTGCTTCCAACAAATGAATCATAATGGTTTGCTCAGGAACAAAAAATGGTTTTTGGATGTAAAGCGTGACAGGATCCCTCAAAGAAGACGCTTTTAACAGGTCAATAGCGGTCACGATGCCTATAATATTATCATAGTTGTCATGGTAAACGGGCAGTCTGGACACACCATGTTTTCGAACATCATACAGCGCATCTTGAACAGTGGCTGTATCCGGCATCATGATGACTTCACCGATAGGAACCATTGCTTTGATCACGCGTCGATCTTTCATTTCCAAGAGTCGCCCCAACATCATCCGTTCTTCTTGGGAGACTTGATGAACTCCAGCTCCGGTTTTCACCAGGACTTGAATATCTTTTCGTGTCAGATGATGGGGCTGTTTTTTTCGGTGTCGAGTAATCAGGTGTGGCAATGATATGGCCATTACAGCAAAGGGGTACAGAATCCATGTGGTTACTTGTATCAGCCGGTGCGTATAAAGGAGAAGGCGGTTGCTGTGAGCGAGAAACAACATTTTGGGTAAAAACTCCCCCCAAATGAGTATCATCGGCGTGATGATCACCACAGCTATTAACGGCGCTTGTGAGCCCAATGTTTTACTAAAGTATGCCGTCGCCATGGCGCTCAATGTGACATTCGTAATATTGTTGGCGATTAGCAGAGAAGCCAAGATCAAATCTTTGCGTTCCAACAGTTTTATAAGTCCTGCCGCTTTTTTCGACCCGGCTTTGGCCAGGCGTCGCAAATCCAACACATCGACGGCAAGAATCCCGCTTTCTATCCCGGAGAAAAAGAAAGATCCTATCAGCCCAAGCGTAATTATAATAAGAAAGCGCTTGCCGGTCATGGGCTGTCATCTTCCTTGAGGGAAATATTTTCTGTTCTATTATTTTCCGATTGTATGGGATCTAGAAACACATTTAGGATTCTTTGGGGCACCGTTTGGCCGATCGTGACTTTCCACTGTTTGTTTGGGTCGTTTTCAGGCAAAATCATGGTTTGCCCCGAATCTGGAACGTGACCAAAATAATCTATTAAAAACCCATTTAGAGTTCTGAATTGGACGTTCTCACTGCATATACCGATCAGACCGCATAAACTTGACCAGGCAATTCGGGTATCAACCAACAGACCTCCCTGGTCGGTTTTCTTCAAAATCCATCTATCACCGGCTTTTTGTTCTGTTGACCCAAATATAGCGAACAACAGATCATCGTGTGTCACCATACCGGCTGTGCCGCCGTATTCATCGAGTACGATAGCAAGATGGCGTTTTTTTTCGGTAAATTCTCTTGATAATTGTTTTAAATTTATATGGCTTGGCACAAAAATCGGCGATTGTGACAATTGTTTGGGTGAACGTTTCAGTACAGGATTCAGTTTTCCGCCCAACAAGTCCAGGGCATAAATGATACCGGTGATATTATCGATGGAGACGCTATAGAGAGGAATTCGCTTGTAACCATGTTTCAAAACAGCTTCTACAGCTTGATCAAATGTGATGGTATCAGGAAGAGCAACCATTTCGGTTCGAGGAACCATAACATCAGAAACCGTCATGGTATTCATCTTCATGATGCGAGTCATGAACTGGTTTTCAGCTTGTGTAAGGACTCCTGCTTGAAAGCCATCTTCAACCAGGGTAAAAAAATCGGTTTTACTTGGACGGGTATTTAAGAGACGAAATTTTTGAGCGTATTTAACGGAGATTTTGTCAATCAACAATCTGATCGGCCAAGCTATCCAGGTCAAGATTTTGATCGGACGCGCAACGAGAAGCCCGATTTTTTCCGGTATCAAAAGCGCTATTGTCTTAGGTGTTATTTCGCCAAAAATCAAAATGACGAAAGTCATGATTCCGATTGCCGCGGCAAGGGCATGGTGAGACAGTTTTTTTTCTATCCAGTGTTCGAAAATCGCGCTTGAAGCAACATTGACGATGGTATTCCCGATTAAAATCGTCATCAACAAGGCGCCGGGATGGTCCATTACCTCTGCAAGCGCTTTCCCTGCCGAGCCACCCTTGTGTCGAAGATGATCGATTCGCCACCAACGTATGCTGAACAAAGCCGATTCGGTTCCTGAAAAAAAACCGGAAAGAAAAAGCAATGCCAGGATTATGGTAAGATCCATGTTGAGTAATTTTATTATGGAATATACTATTTGCAAGAGGTTTGCCGGATATAAGTATCTTGATGTAAGATCACGTCGGTATTTGAGATTCCGGATAGTTTGTTTTTAACGGGAGTCTGCAATGAACGGGACAGATCCATTGATCGCGAAACCTTCTTATAACAACAAAAATGATACGCTAGATGTGTCAATTGTCATACCTTTTTATAATGAAGAAGAAAACGTTCGAAACCTGGTGGAAGCCATAGTGACCGTTATGGCTCGGCATTCTTGGAAATATGAGATTATCGCGGTCGATGACGGCAGCACGGATGGAACGTGGGGTGTGATGGCACAATTGGCGGAAAACCATCCATTTTTCCGACCAATACTGTTACGAAAAAACTTTGGTCAAACGCCAGCGCTGGCAGCAGGACTGGATCGGGCTCTGGGAGAACGAATTATAACTATGGACGGCGATTATCAAAATGATCCGGAAGATATCCCGCTGCTGATGGAAAAACTGGAGGAGGGGTATGATATGGTCAGCGGTTGGCGGAAAGATCGAAAAGATGCTTACCTGACTCGCCGATTTCCTTCGCTTTTGGCAAACCGCTTGATTCAAAAAGTCACGCGAGTATCTGTGTCCGACCTGGGTTGCAGCCTAAAAATCTATCGTCGTGAAATCATCAAAGATATTCAATTATATGGCGAATTACATCGTTTTATACCGGTCTTGGCAAAGTGGGCAGGCGCTCGCATCGGCGAGGTTCCTGTTCGGCATCATCCTCGTCAATACGGGAAAAGCAAATACGGGTTAGCCCGAACCATTCGAGTCATCTTAGATTTGATCACCGTCACTTTTTTGATGAATTATGCAACCACACCATTGCGTATTTTTGGTGGTGTTGGTTTTTGGTCAATTTTGTTCGGCTTCATCTCCGGCATAACAGCAATTGTTATGCGCCTGATCGGAATACAGAATCTGAATCGTAATCCACTGCTTTTAATTGCTGTCGGCGCCGTCATTGTCGGCATACAATTCATCCTGATGGGGTTATTGGGGGAAATCAATATCCGGACCTATTACGAAAGCCAGTCAAAACCTATTTATTTGATTAGGGAGACGCGTAATTTTGAATCATGATTTCAAAAATCTTCCTAGACAGAAATGGTGGATTGTACTGCTTTTCGTTCCGCTGCTCGCCGGTGTCCTGCATGTGCACCTTCCATCTTTATGGGGTGGTTTTATAGGTGATTCAGCCGTCTATTATGCAATGGCAGACAGTTTGGCTAATGATTATGACCTCCGCTATACCAAAACTGATCTTCAACGCATAACAGCCGAATGGCCTCAAGGTCCACAAGGTGTTTTACTGGTTGCGAACAGAGATGACCCATCGAATATATACTATGCCAAACCTTATTTATATTCCTTGATTGGGGCTCCTTTTGTGCGCTTTCTCAAATCGAATGGCCTTCTTCTGTTAAATGCCCTGTGTTTTATCTCTCTTGTTCTTTTCAGCCTGGCAGCTTTTCCTAATCAAAAGCGATCCAATCAGTTCGAAATCATACTTTGGAGTCTTGTTTTCTGGGGTTTGAGCGTGGTTCCAGCCTATGTTTTCTCCCTAACCCCAGACCTCTTCAACGGCGCTTTACTCATGGCTGGACTGATCCCTTGGGTACGCCACTCAAACAGTCAAAAACCCGTATTTTTATTGTTTTTTTCTATTTTTATTCTAAGTGTGGCCGCAATAGCCAGGCCTCCCAACGCTCTTTTTCTTCTGCTACCCTTTTGGAGTCTGGCATTTGGACATCTCGATCCCCCAAAATCCCACTCAACCAATAATAAAAAAACACCGCTTCGGCGCCGCATCTCACTTCTTTTTTTCGGTTTATGCATCATGGGAACAAGTTTGATGGCGTTATTCTTTTTGTCACAGATTATTGCCGGGCAGGGATTTGCCTACAGCGGTTTTCGGAAACGAATTGTCGGCCATTTTCCGTTTGAAGCGCCCGATATCACTTTTCTTAACACCGGCGATGTCATATCGACGGAGACTACCCGTTTTATTTTTAACCTGGATACGGTTATCTACAATCTCTATTATTTTTTTATCGGCCGATTTGCAGGCCTTATACCTCATTTTTTCCCCACTGCAGTAACTCTAGGGCTGGCGCTATACTCATTGGTTGAAGATTCATCGGCCCAAGCTGATACCCACACACCACGTCTTCCGCTCTGGCTTGTGCTGATTGGTCTTTTTTTCTTTCACGTTGTCTATATACCAGCCAATTGGCATGGTGGTAGTTGTGCCGTTGGTAATCGTTACCTGATTTCTTGGCTTCCCGGTTTTTTCCTGTTGTTAAAAAAACCGCCGAATTTAAAAGTTATTTTTGGTGCCGCATGCGTAACTGCGTTGTTATCCGGCTTAATAGCAATAAGTCCAGCAACGGCTTTTGCCGGATATCGCGATCTACCCAAACGTCCATTAATGAAATTGTTCCCTATGGAAATGACCCTGTTGGAATCATGGCCTGTAGATGATCTGGGCCATCGTCGAATCGATTTTGGGTCATTTTTTCTTTATTATTCCGACGATAATTTTTTTGAAAAAGAAATCGATAGCTTCTGGGTCAAAGGCAAAAGCCGCACTGATTTTGCTATGCGGTGCTGGACTCCAGCTGAAACCATTACGTTACTTATCCGCAATGGTGCAAAGCCGGCAAAAATTTCTGCTCGTGTAGGCAGCTATAGGTTTTCGGAGCGTCTGGAAAGTAACGAAACAATTAAACGTATTGTTCGGCCTGGCAGACCGGTTAAAACTTACAATTTCGAGGGTGGAGTGTCGTATTGTTATCCTGTTGAAATATCAGTAAATAATGGATTTATTCCTCGATTTGTCGATCCGGAAAGCGCTGATCACCGATTTCTAGGCTGTTTCGTTACTTTGGAAACTAATCCTTGACAATCCGGCAGCTCTAAGCAGTATGATACAATTCCTTTCAGAAGCCACTTTCGGATTCTGATTTTACATAGGAGGTTATATGAAACGAAAGGTTATTATTATGGGAGCGGCAGGAAGAGATTTCCACAATTTTAATTGCCACTTCAGAGACAACTCTAATTATGACGTAGTGGCATTTACTGCCACACAGATTCCAAACATCGATGGTCGTATGTATCCGCCTGCGTTAGCTGGAAAACTGTATCCGAACGGTATTCCTATTCGAGATGAGTCTGAAATAGCTGATTTAATTCGAGACCATGCGGTAGATCTGGTTGTATTCGCATATAGTGATGTCAATTACGATTATCTGATGCATCGCGCTGCTTTGGTAAACGCAGCCGGGGCTGATTTCATGGTTATGGGCACTCGACACACTCAGATCGCTTCGTCCAAACCCATCATCGCAGTTTGCGCTACCCGCACCGGAACAGGTAAAAGCCAGACGACTCGAGCTATCACCGATATTTTACGCAAACGAAATCTGAAAGTTGTGGCAGTGCGGCACCCTATGCCCTATGGCAATCTAGAAAAACAGCGTGTTCAGAGATTTGCAACTATTGAGGATTTGAAAAAACATGAATGTACCATCGAGGAGATGGAAGAGTATGAGCCTCATATTGCCAATGGGGTTGTTGTCTATGCCGGAGTTGATTACGAAGCGATTTTACGGGAAGCCGAAAAAGAAGCTGATATCATTCTTTGGGACGGCGGCAACAATGACATGGCATTCTTCGAATCAGGTTTATATATCACCGTCGCCGATCCTCATAGAGCCGGCCACGAAATTCGATATTATCCGGGTGAGACCAATGTCAGGCTTGCAGATATCGTGATTATCAACAAGGTAGATACTGCGGAGCGTAAAAATATTGATGTGGTCAAATCCAACGTCAAAAAAGTGAATCCCAACGCTCAAATTATCGAAGCGACATCACCAGTCACCGTCGAAAACCCCGAAATTTTGAAGGGAGCAAAAGTTCTTGTGGTAGAAGACGGCCCGACCCTCACGCACGGTGAAATGAAGATTGGGGCTGGAACAGTTGCTGCCAGGAATCACGGAGCAGCTGAATGTGTCGATCCCAGACCCTATACTGTCGGCAGCATCAAAGAAACGTTTAAACAATATCCGGAAATTGGCGCTTTGCTGCCTGCGATGGGATATGGCGATCAGCAGATCAAGGATCTCGAGGAAACAATTTCTCGTACAAAATGTGAGGCTGTCATCATCGGTACACCCATCGATTTACGGCGTATACTGAAAATCAAGCAACCAAGCACTCGGGTGCGTTATGATCTTGGACAGGAAGCGATAGCCGAGCTGGAAGTTGCTGTTGCAGACTTTTTGAAAAAAAGGGGAGTTTGACCGGCTCGTCGGTTTCATTCTTTCTGAAAGATGATTGAATATGAAAAACTCACGACACTCACCGCGTATTGCGGTTATCGGTATTGGAGGCAACGCGCTGATCGGTAAAGGTCAGCGCGGAACCATCACCGAACAGTTCGCAAGCTCAAGAAAACTGCTCAAAGGTATCGTCGATATCATCAAGGCGGGTTTCATGCCGGTTATCGTTCACGGCAACGGTCCTCAAGTCGGGACGGCGATGATACGTGTCGACATGGCTTTGGACAAAGCGCCGGAGGTTCCTTTGGGCGTTCTGGTCGCTGACACTGAAGGTAGCATGGGATACATGATCGGCCAATCCCTTATCAATATTCTCCGACGACAAGGTTTGAACAAGCCTGTCACTACGGTTCTAACTCAAGTCATCGTCGACAAAAAAGATCCAAGTTTATTGAACCCGACTAAGCCGGTTGGCCCTTTCTATTCCGAAGCCGAAGCACAAAAATATATTAAAACCCGTGGCTGGAATATGATTGAAGACGCCGGCCGTGGTTGGAGACGCGTTGTTCCGTCACCGTACCCATTGGAAATAGTGGAACAAGATACCATTCGTCTGTTGATCGATAACGGTGTAATCGTCATAGCCGGTGGAGGCGGTGGTATCCCTGTATATGTTGAAGATGACAACACGTTGGAAGGCATCGATGCCGTCATCGATAAAGATGTGACTTCTGCTGTGCTGGGAAATGCTATTGGAGCCGAACTGATGGTGATTCTTATGGGCGAACCCAAGGTTGCATTGCGTTACGGTCAGCCGGACCAATTGCTTCTGGGTGCGCTCACCAAAGCTGAAGCGTCTGCATACCTGGAGCAGGGTGAATTCGCGGAAGGAAGCATGGCTCCAAAAATTCGAGCAGCCATAAAATTTCTTGACGAAGGCGGCCAAAAAGTTATCATTACAGATACTAACAACCTGCTGCCGGCTTTTCAGGATAAAGCCGGAACAAGGATCGCGGGTTAATAAAAGGAGACCATATGGGGCGACCACTCAAACAGCGTAAATTGAAAAAGGTGCGAAGAGTCAAAGTTAAAAGCGTCAAGCCGTCAGCGCCGGATAAAAAATCAAAAAACACCATGAAAACATGGGAATACATTTTGTTTGGCGCAGCAGTTTTGGTCGCTATCGGCTTTATTATTTTTGCGGCTCGCACCGGCTCAGTGGTTTCAGATGTTGAAATGACGCCCACACAAGTTGAACACACACAATCGGAATAAACGTTCGGAGGTATCTTGCAAATCTCGATAAATGACAGCCTGTTGGTTCTGATTAAAGGGGACATCACAGATATCGCTATCGACGCTATCGTCAATCCTGCCAACAGTAAGCTGAAACTCGGTAGCGGGGTTGCAGGCGCAATACGACGGAAAGGCGGACCATCCATTCAAGAAGAATGCGACGCTATAGGCCATTGTGATGTTGGAAGCTCAGCGATTACCAGCGCTGGTAATTTAAAAGCCAAAAAAGTCATTCACGCCGTTGGGCCGATTATGGGCTCCGGTGACGAAGATAAAAAACTGGCTGATGCCACGATCAGCGCCCTGGAAATAGCCAGCCAAAATGGTATTCGATCACTGGCCTTTCCGGCTATCAGCACCGGCATTTTTGGATTCCCTAAAGATCGATGTGCGCGCGTGATGCTTTCAACTACTATTGCATACCTGCAAACGGCAAACTCGATCGACAAAGTCATTTTCTGTCTGTATGATGATGAAACTTACTCTTATTTTGAAGATGAGTTGAACCGTTTGACAGCGAACTGAATTTGATAAAACACAGTTATACCATCGTTACGATCTTGACTCTAGTAGCGATCAGTTTGATTGCTGTTAGGCCTTTGCCGTGCCATCTCCAAGACGGACTGCCTAGCCCTCCCGGGTTTTCTACCCGCATCCAAGATAACGATCCTGCGATGTTTTGTTGGAATTTATGGTGGATAAACGGGTGGATGACAGGCAAACATGATCTCCTTGATTCCAGCTTGATACAGCATCCGTTCGGAATGTCGTTCCGGCGTCACACCTTCAGCTTAACCAATGGTATTCTTGCAGCCCCGGTTTTTTCGTTTATAGGACCAATCCCCACCTATAATGTTTTGGTTCTATTTCATGCTTTTCTGACAGCTTTCAGTTTTTTTTATCTGGCACGTGAACTGGGAGCTGATCGTCTGTCATCGCTGATGGCCTCAGCATTGTTTACGTGGTGGCCTGCAAGATTGATTCATGCCGGTATTCACCTGAATCTGGCTTCCACCGGCTGGATGGTTCTTGCACTGCTGTTTCTTATTCGAGCTTGTCAAGCCAAAAACTGGAAATCTATGGTGCCGGCCGTTTTATTTTTCGTATTGACGGGCGCCGCTTCCTGGCACCTTCACCAACAGTTATGCATGCTGTTTCTGCTGATACCGTTTTTGAGATACAAGCCTGGTATTCCAAAAAAGCAGTGTATCACTCGAGCATTCATAATCTTTTTATTTGGATCCTTTTTGCTGGCGCCGATGATCACCCCGCTCATTGAAAACGATCCCGATATACCAGCTATTTCAATCGATGAAAGCGCACAATACAGTATTGAGCCCATCGCTCTGCTAATTCCATCGGCTGGGTCCCCTTTTTTTAAAAGCCTTGTTGCCCCCTATTACAGCGCCGTACCGGGTAATGTCATTGAAAATACTGGGTTTATCAGCTATTCAGTCTTGCTCCTATTGATTATCGGCTTTCTAAGGGGTGGCTATCATGGACGACTGTTTGTGATCGTAGGAGCGCTTTTTCTAATACTGGCATTGGGTCCCTATGTCAGTGTGGGGGCGTTACGAATACCGCTGCCAGGCAAAATCATAAGTAGCCTGCCCATTCTGAATTATTCCCGAACACCGGGGCGTTTCATGATTGCCGTTGGCCTGCTGTGGAGCCTTTCATGTGCGCTCATTATGACAACTTTAACGCAGAAAAAACAATGGCTTTTATGTTTGTTTGGCACGTGTTTTCTCTTTGAGTTTTTTCCGGGAGCTCACAACATGATATACCCGGGGGAGTTGTCAGAATTCAAAATAGATTCTGTTGAGCAATCAACGGGAATTCTTGTTGTTCCAAACGATTGGTCAAACCAGTACTACATGCTGGCTCAAACCTCTCATCAAAAACCCATGACAACTGGTTTTACGTCACGCATGCCTGAAACTGTTTTTCAGCGTATCGACGGTATTCCTTATTTAACCGGTCTTTCTGACCCGTTGACGGCGTATGAGACGATGAAAGCGATGGAACCACTCGATTGGGTTAGAGTCCGCGACTTGTTGGCTGTCGATACAGTGATTTTCTTTAGCCGATTTTGTGATCCTATTCCCGAGAGTGCATCAAGCAGTTTAGCGCATCTTCAGCCGACTATTTTAGAATCTTCTTTAAATGGTACCCATCCCAATCTGGTAATCGATCTTTTTCAATTCACCGAGAAACTGACTGAGCCGGAATGCTTTATGCTGGACCGTTGGTCCGGCCCGGAAAACTGGGAATCGGGTAACGAGAACATATATTGGGGGCTTTTTCCGGCTGCACGACTGCGAGTTTTAGGAGCCTCGTCATCTTTTCTGATTTCTTTCGAGCTTTTGTCAGCGCATCAAAATGGCGATAATCCTATCAATGTCGATTTCATCATAAATCATCAGACTATTCATTCAGTAACGCTTGAACCGGAAAACGGCTGGGTCCCTATTTCACTTCAAATTGATCTGTCCTCAAGTTCCTTATCTGGTGTTTCATCTTTAGAGCAAGCTTTCCATGACATTTGGTTCGATTTCAGTTCCGGCACCGCGCCAATAAAATTACATTCATCTTCAAAACACCTTTCCCCAGATACTCGGCAGCTTTCGGCGGCGATTCGTAGGCTGTACATCAAAAACGTTAACTTATGAATATGGACATCAAACCCCCTCCCAAGCATCGTTTTAAAGTAGTGTATTGGAGTTTGATCGCCATGCAAGGGTTGGTTGCAGGAGCTATTTCTTTATTGTTTTTATTTTTAATCCGCTTTATGTATGAAAACACTTACGTTGTATTCGCACAAAAATCATTGCCTTTCTTTCTCAGCGCATCATTTCTGCTGATTATTGGAACCTCTCTGGCAGTGGGGCTTTTACTGCACTACGTCAGCCCAAACGCTTCCGGCAGTGGTATCCCACAAATAAAAATCGCCTATTGGAAAAAACGGGGGTATATCCCTATCCAGAGTACGCTTGTCAAATTGGTCGCCGGTGTATTGAGCATTGGCGGTGGTCAGAGTCTTGGACGCAAGGCCCCTTCGATCTATTTAGGAGGTGGAATAGCTTCATTTTTAGCGGGGCGATTCGGTGTCCCGCCACGTGAACGACGTCAAGCGCTTCTGTCCGGATCAGCAGCCGGATTGGCGGCTGCTTTTAACTGCCCATTAGCCGGTGTTGCATTCATCATTGAAGAAATCGCTTGTACGATAAATAAAAAAACCCTTATTATGGTGACTTTTTCATCACTGGTTGCCACCTTTCTTGTTCGCATCGTTATCGGCGCCGATCCGATATTTCGGCATGTGTCCATCGATACTATCAGCTTGGGTCCTTATGGCGCCATTCCTGTCGTCGCTTTAGTCGCTTCTTTAGCGGGTGTTTTCTTTCATCGCTCCGTGATTAGATGCCGTGCAAAGCTGATTGAACAGAAAAAACTGCCTCGCTGGCTCTACCCGGTTTTCGGCAGTCTCGTTACATGGATACTAGGATGCAGTATCTTTGTTTATACGGGTAGGCTGGGAGTATTTTCATTGGGGTCACACGATCTCAACCAAGTTCTCAGCCATTATATCGACTGGCGTATAGCTGGACTTCTTGCCTTGGCTAAACTGTTGGCAAGCATTTCCTGCTATGCATCAGGTGGAATAGGTGGTGTTTTTGCGCCGTCACTTTTCATAGGTGGAATGTCCGGATATTTCGTTGCAGGATTCATCAACCACTTCATGCCGCTATCTGAATCGGATTTCACAGTTCTCACCCTTGTAGGCATGACGTGCTGTCTGGGCGCCCTCATTCGAGCTCCGGTGACGTCGTTTTTGATCATCTTCGAAATGACGCACCAAGTCGCTGTTATACCTGCTCTGCTACTCGGAACATTATTGAGCCAGTCCATAGCAAAACTTGCCGGTCCCTATAATTTTTTTGAAGACCTTCTTGCTCAGGACGGGTACCAAAAACGTTTTATCAGGCCGACGGTGGAGTTAAAAGACTGGAAAAATATACCTGTCTCAGAAATCGCCAATCCGTTTCCGATCACGGTGTCAGAATGGAAAAAACGGGATCTTGAGAAATTGCTGAAGAGTTGCTCTTTTGACGAGTTTCCTTTTATGACTGACAACACCGTTACTGGGATTGTTGACCAAAAACAGCTTGAGTATTTTTTGAAAACCGGTGAAACACCTACGCTTCACAAAGCTGAAACAGCGTATTCTGACCAAGCGATAGAAGAAATATACCTGTTGTTTATTGGATATTCCAGAAATCTTTTACCGATTCTGAACAGGAAAACCGGTGAACTCGTGGGGATTGTTACGCGAAATGACGTGTTCAGATCACAGGCTAAGATGGCGGAATGACACAGGTATCGATCAACTGATTCTTGTTGTGAGGAAATGAAAAATACTTTTTTGAAAATAGTGTGTCTAATTGTGAAGTGTTCGAGTCTGTTATATTCTCTGTAGCCAGCCGGTATTGGTCGCACTGTTTTTAGTGAGTTAATAAATCTCAAAAAAGCTGATTGGATCAAACATGACACAAAAAAACATTGATAAATCAAGTTTTATCCTTCAAGTCGGGAGCATCGTCTGGTCAGTAATAATTGCTCTGCTTTTACTCTATTTAAACCGTCATTTCTATCACGACGACGCCTATATCACTCTGCGCTATGTCAACAATTTTTTATCAGGCCAAGGCATCGTCTGGAACCCAGGGGAATATGTGCAAGGATACACGAATTTCCTGCATCTGATGACGATCTCATTGCTTGGTAAGATGGGTATCGATCTGGTCTGGGCATCACGCATCATCGGGCTGTCAGCTTTAATCGCACTGATAATCGTTACCTATAAGTTTAAAAAAGTTTTTAAATATCCAGGTACTCTCTCAAATCTACCTCTCATTCTGGTCATAACCTCTTCTCCGATCTTGATATGGTCAATTGCGGGGCTTGAAGGAACATTGTTCAGTTTCCTAGTGGCAACCGGTCACCTTCTTTTCCTTTTAGCAATAGATACACCAAGCGGTGCTCATCGACTCTATGCGACAAGCGGGATTGTTTTTGGACTGGGCTATTTAACGCGCCCGGATGGCGCTTTATTTATAGCTATTGCATTTGGTTTGCTGGCTTGGATACAGATAATGACCAAAGACAAAAAAAATTCGAATCTGACCTTATTTACTGCAGGTGCATCCGTCATAATCGTTCCATATACCATTTGGCAATTTTTATATTATGGAGACATTGTTCCCAACACATTTTATGCGAAAACAGGCACCCCGCTGGATTTAAGTTTAAAGACAGGGTTTCAATACATAATGAAGTATGCTCTACACCCTCCGTTTCTTCCAATTATTATACTGTTTTTCGTTATCGGGGCTCTTGTAAAGCGATGTTGGAATATTAAATTTACGTTCCTTTCTTTCTCCATTTTCAGCTATGTTTTATTTCTTGTTCTAGCAGGGGGAGATCACATGCCCTCATCTCGTTTATTACTGCCGATCATACCTTTGATGGCGGTTTTTATAACTGCCGTTATATCACAAGTCGCGTTCACCAGGACTGCTATTCAAGTCCTTATTATTTCTTTACTCCTTTTAACTGGGCTCCAAGTCCTTGATTCTCAAACAAATCCTAGAAAAGTGGATGATGCTGCAATAGTCGGCGCGATCATAGGCAAATATATTGAAACGACATGGCCTAAAGGATCAGTTGTAGCTCTAAATACGGCAGGTTCTATACCCTATTTTGCTGAAAACCATGTATTCATAGATATGTTGGGCCTGAATGACCCGGTAATAGCAAAACGTAAAATAGAATCCTTGGAACTTAAATGGCAGTATCTTCCTGGTCATTTGAAAGGAGACGGTGATTATGTTTTATCCAGATACCCGGATTTTGTCGTTTTGGGTCCGGCAGATGGAAGAGAGATTTATGTTCCCCAAGGAATGGAAACACCTATGCCTTGGTTTCTTTCTGATCTGGAGTTGAGTCGTAATCCAATTTTTTCTCAGCTCTATATTTTGCAAAAAGTTTTCCTTGAGGGTGAAGGTCATGCTGTGGTGGAGAGCGGATTTGATTTTACGTATTATAGAAAGTTAGGTAATTAAACGCCTTCGACTGATAGTGAAATACAAGTTTTGATCATTCTCCCCACTATACTGCCCAGCATAAGTATTTCCTTTTCAAGAACCTGAAAGCTTCGGCTTTTATTGTGGGAATTCTTTTGTTTATTGCATATTGAATTCTTGCCATCCCTTGTTTTTCTGACTATACTCAGCGCATTTAGTCGGCGTTGGTGAAGCTGCTCCGTACTGCACTATTAGAGCCGTCTATAGACAAGATATCAAAGCGTTACTCGTGACTGATATCTAAGTAAAACGAAGTGTTATGGATTTTGCTGTTTATTTAATTACTCCGTCGCTGCTGATTGCTATAGTCTTGGCTGCTGTTTGGCTTGATCGGTGGAGTGTCCCGGTCATTTTAATTGCGCTGGGAGCCGGCATCCTTTTCGGCAGTGATGTTCTGAATCTCTGGCACTTTGACGACATCTTACTGACCAACAAAGTTGCCAATTTCGCTTTGGTATTCATACTGTTTCACGGTGGTTTTGCTACAAGACGATGTGACTTCGAAGCCGTCGCTCTTCCAGCGGGCAGCCTGGCTACCTGGGGTGTCATTTTGACAGCTCTAACAACATTCGGAGTTCTTCACGGCATATTGAGTTGGCCGCTCCACAAAGCGCTGCTGCTGGCCGCTATCATCTCATCAACCGATGCTGCGGCTATTTTTTCTATTCTTCGGCGACAGCCCTTGCCTTCAACATTATCATCCACAGTTGAAATCGAAAGCGCCGCTAACGACCCGATGGCGATTCTGCTCACCATGGCGGCAATCGAATGGATCACTGCAGCTCAATCCGCCTGGCAGATGTCAGTCGCTCTTTTTATCTGGAGATTTGCGGTCGGGCCTCTATGCGGTTTTCTGCTCGCCAAAGCGGCTGTATGGCTTTTCAATCGGCTTACCCCACAGGATCGCGGGCATTATTATGTGCTTTCATTGGGTATCATTTTGTTAATTTATGGACTAACTGAACTGATCAAAGGCAGCGGTATGCTGGCTGTCTTTATCGCCGGCTACGTGATGGGTAACAGCCCGTTTGTTCACAAACAAGGTGTGACTAATTTTTCTTCAGCAATTTCTACCGTCGCCAACGTCGGTATGTTTGCCTTGATGGGACTCCAAGTTTTTCCTAACCAATGGGGCGATATCTGGCAAGAAGGAATTATTTTATTTCTTGTATTATCGTTTATTGCTCGACCCTTCGCCGTCTTTTTAGGCACAGCCGGTATGAAACTTGGTTTTCGTAACTTGATATTTTTTTCCTGGGCCGGGCTTCGAGGTTCAGTCCCTATTGTTCTTGCGACGTATCCTTCGGCTGCCGGACTTGAAATCGGTCAAGAAATATTCAATTTGGTATTTTTTGCCGTCGTATTATCAATCGCTATACAAGGTTCAACTATGGGATGGCTGGCACGATTACTTCACCTGACAACCACCCCAAGACCGATGCCTCTGTTCGACCTGGAACTGGTCACTATGGCGGAAAGTGATTTTGATCTGATGGTGGTTGAGCTCCCAGACCCACAGGGCAGCCCGGGACCTGTCATTGCCGATTTGAAGCTTCCTTCGGGAACAGTGATTGTCCTGATCACACGCGACAAGGATATCGTCATTCCAAAGGGATCGACTCAGCTTAAGGGCTGGGACCGTTTAACCGTATTGGCTCACGCCAAAGATCATGACATTATCCGAACGGTCTTGCTAGACACTTTCTCTGAGGTTCAGCAGAATTTGCACAACAGAGCATAAGCAAGCAAATTTCTTGGTTTGAGTGGAATCATGCCACTTGATTCTGCTTCAAAACTGGTCTATGTTCCAGCCGAGTCCGTTTCAGGTTTCTTCAAACAATTTTCATAAGCCCGGAACCAAGTGAGACAAATCTAATGAATACATATCTTATCGTTATTTTAAGCTATTTTGCATTTGTAACTATCATTTCTGTTCTAACCAAAAAAGTGGCAAGCCGCTCATCAGCCGACTTTCTGATTGCCGGCCGCAACCTCGGAACGCTTGCCTGTGCCATCGTCGTAGCGGCGGAATGGCTGGGCGGTATGAGTACAATCGGGGTCAGTGAGCGTGCATTTACGACCGGCACTCTACAACCTATTCTTTATAATCTTTCCACATCAACAGGAATGATTATCATTGGATTCACGGTTGCCCGTCATTACCGTGAGAAAAACGTACATACCGTCAGCGAAATGTTGCACAACCTGTTCGGGGAAAAAGCTGCAGCCTATTCCGCTGTTGCGTTCCTGATCGCTTATATTACCTTGGCCTTCGTTCAGCTACAGACCTGCGCCAGCGTCATGGCGCCGCTTTTCGGAATTGATTGGATTTGGGCGGTTATCATCGCATCGGTTCTGATCACAATTTACACCTATATCGGAGGCATGCACGCTCTTGCCATCACCGGTATCATCCACGTGATCACGATGTTCTCAGGAATAGGTATCGCGCTTTTTATCGGTATGCATAAAATCAACGGTCTGGGCACCTTGACAACCAGACTGCTTGAACAGGGTTCACCAACTAACCTTTACAACCCGTTCAGCGCCGGTTTCACAGAGGGATTCAAACTTCTTCTCGGCGGTGTCTTGGGAGGTATGGCGGGGCAAGCCAGTATTCAGCCGATTTTTGCGGCTCGAAACGCTAAAATCGCCAAGCGAGCAGCGATCTTTTCGGCATTTTTTGTAGCGCCCTTCGGCGTTATGATCGCCTTTTTGGGATTGTTGGGTAAATCCGGCTTCTTCTTTGATACAGCCACAATTAAAAATGCAAAAATGATTCTGCCGACACTCCTGTCAACGCCTGAGTTTATACACCCACTATTAGGCGGACTGGCATTATCCGGCGTTCTTGCGGCTATTCTGTCAACGGTCGGTCCGGTCAACTTTGCCGTCGTCACCATCGTGACAAAAGATATCTATCAAGGAATTATTAAGAAAAGCGCTGCTGACTCCGAACTGATCGCTACGGCTCGACGCATGGTTTTACTCGTCAATTTAGTCACTATCCCGCTGGCTATCATCAGCAAGGGAGGTGTTCTAGATACCGCATACATCTCTTATGCCATCCGTGCTATCGGCGCTATTGTCATTATTATGGGTCTCTACGCCCGAAAATGGATTTCTTCCGATGCCGTCAAAGCCGCCTTTGTCGGGGGAACAGTGGTCATTCTAATTGCCGTCTTCGCCAAAGCAATGAAATGGTTTATTTTGGATGAAACATTTATTGGCGTTGGTTCGGCGGTCGTATTTATTATTTTAGGAAATCTTTGGACAAAATTTGTAAGAAAGGAAAAAAATCTATCATGTTGCGGGGAATAAAAGTACTGGAATTGGCAAATGTTCTGGCAGGCCCCAGCGTCGGGATGTTTCTGGCAGAACTGGGCGCCGAAGTCTGGAAAGTGGAGAACGTTCGCACAAACGGTGACGTGACACGCATCTGGAAATTGCCCTCCGAATCACCGGATACCGATATATCAGCTTATTATTCCAGTGTGAACTGGGGTAAACAGAGCCTGGCAGTGGACCTGACACATGATGAAGGCCTTGACATCGTTCACAATCTGGCAAAACTCTGCGATATCGTTCTGGCCAGTTACAAACCAGGGGACGCGGAAAAACTCAATGTCGATCATAAAACCCTTCGTGCCCTGAATCCACGCTTGATATACGGACATATCACCGGATACGGCGCCGATAATCCCCGTGCAGGATTCGATGCGATTATACAAGCTGAAAGCGGCTTTACCTTCATGAACGGTGAACCTGACGGACCTCCGACCAAGATGCCGGTGGCTTTGATGGATGTTTTAACCGCACATAATTTGAAAGAGGGTATTTTATTGGCGTTGATGCAGAGAGAACGTACCGGCCTGGGTCAGTATATCGAAGCATCCCTGATACGAGGAGGTCTTGCCTCACTGATCAATCAGGCTTCCAATTGGCTGGTCGCTAAAACTATCCCACAGCGATTGGGATCTGATCATCCGAATATTGTTCCCTATGGAACAATCTTTCGAACAAAAGACAATAAGCAGATCGTTCTAGCAGTAGGCACTGAAAAGCAATTTTCAGAACTCTGCAAAGCGCTGGGGAAGCCTGAGTTACCTGAAGATCCTCGTTTTTCCCGGAATTATGAGCGTGTCATAAATAAAACCGCCTTGCTGGAAATGCTTCAAGATCTGTTTTTAAAGTTTGATCGTGATCAGATACTGGACATTCTGGAACAGCGTCGTATTCCTGCCGGCGGCGTCTTCGATATGCGTGAAGCGTTCGAAACGCCGGAAGCTCAAGAAATGCTTTTGCACGGAGTTTATGACGATGCCGACCCGATTGTCGGTGTCCGATCGGTGGCATTTAACTCAGATGTACAAAAACCTCATACCCGACTGCTGCCGCCACCTCATTATGCAGCCCATACCCGCCATATCTTGAAAACATGGTTGGGTATCGATGATAACAAAATAGAAACACTCATGAGTAAAGGTGTGATTTATGCAAGAGACTAAACAAACAGTATTGACGGATGCGTCACGGCTGGTCATTGAAAGCATGGCACGAGCCGGCGTTGACGCATATATAGGTTACCCTATCACTCCCGCCAACCTGCTATATCTTTATGGCAGCAGGCGGATGCCACTGATGTTGCCGGCGCCGGATGAAATCACGACTCTCCAGTGGATGAGCGGGCTTTCGGCTGCCGGAAAATTACCGCTGACCGCCACGTCATTTCCCGGCTACGCTCTCATGCTGGAGTCGATCAACATGGCCTACATGATGGAGTTGCCGATGGTGATCATCCTGGTTCAGCGCCTTGGTCCGGCGACCGGGACAGCTACCTGTGGAGCACAAGGTGACCTGATGCTGCTGAACGGAACACTGTCGGGAGGTCACCCGCTTCCCGTTCTATCGACATCGGATTTCAACGATTGCTGGAGTCTGGCTGCCGAAGCGGTAAAAATGGCGGTTACACTTCGCACGCCGGTCGTACTGCTGACATCCAAAGAAGAAATGATGACATCCAAAAGTTTTGACCTGTCATTATTGGGCACAGTGACTCGAGTTGAGCGGCCGTATTATACAGGAACAAAACCTTATAAACCCTATTTACCCGGTGACGATTTGGTCGCTCCGTTCCTGCCCTTGGGTGATGCCAATCATCAAGTGCGATTGAATGCCTCGACACACGATGCCAATGGTATCCTGCAACATAGCACGGATGAAGCAGTGGCTAACACCAAACGACTCGAACAAAAAATTTGGAAAAATCTCGACAAATTTACCCATTACGACTACGACCATCAGGAAGGTTCAGATACACTGATCGTATCTTACGGAATTACGGCAGCAGCGGCGAAAGACGCCGTTGCAGAACTTCGGAAAAACAATATCAAAGCGTCATATTTGATACCGAAAACCTTATTGCCTGTGCCGGGAATATACAGGGAAATTATCGATAAATACGCACGGGTTATCGTCGCTGAAGAAAACTTCAACAAACAATTTGTTAGAATTCTCTATGGGTCTCAGCCGCCGACACATATTCGATCGGTTGGAAGCGTTGGAAGAATGATCACCCCGGCATCTATTTTGAAAGAAAGGGATTTGTCATGAACACCGGCATTTTGAAAAATATGCAGTTGCCATATTGCAGAGGCTGCGGTCATGAAATTGTTGCGCGAATGACGTCAAAAGCGCTTGAATCATCCGGTTACAAACCTCTCGATGTCATCGCTGTTACCGACATCGGATGCCATGGCATTATCGATAAATGTTTAAATACACATACTATTCATGGACTGCATGGTCGGTCTCCCGCCCTGGGTGCAGGCATCTCATTTGGGATCGAGGACCCATCGAAAAAAATCATTATTTTTATTGGAGATGGCGGCTGTACCATCGGGCTTCAACATATAATGGAAGCCTCTAGATTGAATTTGAACATGACGTTGCTAGCTCACAATAACATGTTGTACGGCATGACCGGCGGCCAAACGAGTGGTTTGACACCCACTGGTTTTCGCACGACCACATCGGCGGATGGAAACCCATTTGTGGCCTACGATATTTGTGCGCTGGCGCATGCTGCCGGTGCAGGCTTCGTCAGACGTATACTGGGAATGGGTGATATTTCTGAACAATTGACTGAAGCATTTACTTTCAAAGGATTTTCATTGGTTGAAATAATGGAAATCTGTCCCAGTTACGGCGTCAAGTTCAATCCTGGACGCAAATTGAAGGAAATCGCTGAAACTGCCGGCCGACCGGAGGGCACCTGGCTGAACGATCGCACGCCGTTTCAATTTCAATCAGGTCAAAAAACATCAAACCTGTTGGATCAACTCGAGATTGTCGAGCCAAGCATGAAAGCGAACGTGACCGAACCGCTAAGTATTGTCATGAGCGGATCAGCCAGCGAAGGCGTGCAACTGGCCGCCACCACCCTTGTTAAAGCAGCGATGCTGTGCGGCGTCCAGGCAACCCAAAAGGGGAGCTATCCTGTGACGGTAGGCGTCGGATTCAGCACGGCTGAAATCAATCTGTCGCCCAAACCGATTCAGTTTCATGGGATCAATATACCCGATTTTGCGCTGATAACATCACAGGACGGCCTAAATCACAGCAGAAAAAGAGTCGGCGGCATGAAAAAAGGCCTGGTTCTTTTGGACGAATCCCTTGAAACACCGGAAACCGGAGCCAACGTCATCCGCCATGATTTTCGAGCCCTCGGGCCTCGAAATGCCAGCATGTATGCGGTTTTTGCTTTTGCAAAACACTCCGGATTACTACCGGTTGATGCCTTGGTGGAAATTATTAAGCAGACTGGATTCGGCGAAAAACTACCATTGGAAAAAATATTGAATCAATTGAAAGAACACTTCTAGTTTGCAGGAATTATATATAAAACTAGAAGTAATTGATGATAGTTAAAATTAAATGCTGTGCTGATAATGCTGCTGTTTTGAATTAACGGAAAAGTAAACAGGGCTACAACAGGTTTGACAGAGTGCTCAGTTCTTGTTAGAAAGGTGACAGGGGTTTTCCTAATCGGAGGGTTAATTATGAAAAAAATCAAGATGTCTTTCCTTCTTATATTGGTAGCTGCTACCATATTGGTTAGTCCAGTAAAAGCTTCTGAATTCAACAATTTAACATATCATCTAGACTATCCGGAGCCCGTTGGATCCTTCAGGCTCGTTTTTGATCTGCCCAGCGGACAAAAGGAATTCAGTTTCGTTCTGCCGTTGATATACAATATGCCGGAGATCTATTTAACTGAAAAACTGAATGATATTTGTACACCGGGCAATCCCGAATATAACCCGATTTTCTGTATGGTTTTGAATCAATTGTTGAATACCGAAGGGCTTCAGTGGATAAATGAGCAATGGAATACCAATATCTCTTTACTCCTTGATATTTTACCCGGCAGAATCACTACGCGTCAGTTGCCCTGGCCAATCAACACCATGGGCACGTTAATCATGCATGATTACGGTATTGAATGGCCATGCTCGTGGAATCCCCAAACCGGATCGTTTGACTTACTACGTCTATATCTCGAAATTCCCATGGAAACCGGTGCAAATGTTTCAGTCATACAGATTTTTGATTTCAATGGAAACGGCGGCATTAACCGAGACAACGGATATAGCATCAACGGTATCTTTGATTACAACATCGGCTGGGCTATCAGCCTTGGAAATACATCCATCAAATTGTTTACGGGTATTTTAGGCGGATATGTCGGCCAGCCATAAAAAGGCCGTCATTCGCGGAGATAATCTGAAAACATACGATTTATCATCAGGTTTGCCAAACACTGATAAGGCTTTTTGTCGAATAGCGCTTCATTAGGTGAACAGGTTCGACAGGATGGCTTGGAACAACAATACCTATTGGACTGAGAAAGTATTCACTCTTCCAAAACTCTCTGATCAACCGATTTCAGGCCTATTGTTTACCGATCTGGATGGAACACTGATACAAAAAGGTTCCGGTCTGCAAAAACCAGATGAGTTTTTTCTGAAGGCTATTGGAAAAGCAGGGTGGATGCGTATCATTGTGACGGGAAGATCTCTTGATTCATTTCATCGCGTTTTCCCGGATCTCAAAAAACTGCCAATAGACTATGTTGTTTTTTCCTCCGGCGCCGGCATCATTGAAACCGCATCTGACAAATTGATCCGAACAGTGAACTTGACTCCCTATGCACTGGAAAAAATTCTAGCAGTTATAAACCAAGAGCAATTAGATTACATGCTGCATGACCCGGCGCCTCAAAATACACCTTTTCATTGGTGGAGCACAGGACGTCATAATCCGGACTTTCATCGTCGAATCGAGCTCTATCATTCTGTCTGCACACCATTATCGACCAAGCCTGACACGTGGTATAAGCCTTCGGCTCAAGTGATCGTTATTTCTCCATTAGAAGAATTTTATGAGCGGCACGAACGGTTGACAGAAAAACTTCGGGATTTTACGGTCATCCGAACGACTTCTCCACTCGATGGCCGATCCGTCTGGCACGAAATCTATCCGAGTATTGTTTCCAAAGGCCAAGTATGTGAATGGCTGAAGCAAAATCTTGGCGTGAACAAACACCCATCACTTGCGATTGGAAATGATTATAATGACTGGGATATGCTGACCTGGGCAGATTCTGCCTATGTGGTGCCCGACGCTCCAGAAGAACTACATCGAGAATTTCTTCAAATCTCGAATAAAAACAATCTACCTCCTGTGGCATCAGTAATTCATGACGTGTTAGCCCGAAGAGGCATCGATGTGCAATTTGACAATTTCTGAATCCGTGCCAATTCGAAACGGCGGACCCCAGACACCGGTTCCCGAACTCACATACAGGTGTAGGCCGTTGATATCATAATAACCGTTATTATAGGGAAACATCAGACGAGTAAAATAACCGAACGGCCACAATTGCCCATTATGCGTGTGACCACTGAGCTGGATATGGGCGCCCATCTTAGCAACTTCCTGAAGATAAACCGGCTGATGGCTCAATACGATCACAGGAATATCGGGAGGAATCGTTTCCTCAAGGTCGGAAAAATTCGGTTTAGACTGATTAGCTATACTGATTCCTGTCGGGTCATCGATCCCAACAATACAGGCTATTTCAGGAATCGTATGCACCTGATTTCTAAGCAATTTTATTCCACACTCTTCCAGCATGACCGCCATCTGAGCGGTATCAGTAAAAAATTCGTGATTACCCGTTATGGCAAACACACCGTAGCGGGCGGACAGCCGCTTCAGGCCAGGCTTGAACCGTTCGAGCCGAATGGGGTTTTCATCGATATTGTCCCCTGTAAGAACAATTATATCCGGGGTCAGCGCCAGGGTTCGATCCACTATCGATTCCCACCATTTAACTGATCGAAGCTCATCCAGATGAAGATCGGATAATTGCACGATAGTCAATGTGTTCTTGTTCTGTGTTGGAACAGATATATTCACGTGTCGTATCACCGGTCGCCAAGCTTTGAGGAAACCGACTCCAATAAATGCCATCATGATCAGTAGAATAATCGATCCGGTGATTGGAAAACCTGAATGCAGCCTTTCTGCGGATGCGTGATGGTTTGTGATAACTATCCGAGCAAAAAAATACAGCGCTCCCGTAATGATTCCCAACAGAGTGAAATAAAACAACATTCCAAGCCATATATGCCCAATCTGCATAATCGTTGCAGCCACTTTACCAGGCCGGACCGACATCAAGAACTGACCGATCGGCTGAGAAAATGCAATCAGACAGAAAACAAACGTAAAAATTAAAGTCGTTTTTTCGGAAAAATGAAACATGAATCGGAACCATTTGAAGGCTACGATATTCATGAGCATATAAATAGCCAGGACGATACTGATAAAGACGACAAAACGATTCATTTTAAATCTGCCTCACTCATGCTTTTATACAATCAAGAGAAGAATTATTTTTATGGATGGATACAATTATTCCCAACCAAATTCCCACCAGTCATAATCGCCCCAAATCTTCGTTATGGCTGGATCTGTTAGGGCTGAGTAAAACATCAATCCATAGGCGCTTCCATTTATTTTAGGCCAGACAAAATCGGGAATCGCAACCAGCAAGGTTTCCCCAGAATCAACTGTCAGATAATAAAAATCCAGACTTTGATTCCATGAAGGTGAAAAATACAATTCGCCATAAACATCCAGAATGATAAACAGGGGAACATCAACTATAGGAACACCGGTTGGATTGCATATCCAGATATGCAAATAACATGGATCATTGATCTGGAAGACATGTGTCGGCATATCGATTCTGACGCCCATATCCGTGCATGGAGGCGCCGTTGGAGTATGTGTGTTTGGAGTATGTGTGTTTGGAGTATGTGTGTTTGGAGTATGTGTGTTTTGTGGTTCCGGAGTAGCTGTCGGAACAGGTGTAAACGTATCACCGGGCTTTGGCGTATTTGTTGGAATGTTTGTCGAAGTAGCTGATGGAGTTTGTGTAGGCGGTAATGTTGGAGTATTGGTCGGTCGTGGTGTGAAGGTTCCATCCGGTGTCCGTGTGGGAATTGGGGTATTGGTTGCAGGAGGCGCAGGTGTCGATGTGGGGATAGGAGAATTTGTAGGAATTGGAGTGGATGTGGGGACAGGTGTTTGTGTAGGACGAATCGTTGGGGTTGGTGTCGGTGTGTTGCCTGAGCTGCCGTATCGGGCAGCCATACCGGATTTGTCCAAATCGCTTAAATGAGTGCTTTGGCCTATTAAATCCGTCCAATGTTGGTTCGGAGACTTGCAACTTATCGTCAACCTGGTGCAATTACACGTGCTCCCCGCCGGGCAATCCAATGAAAAAGAACATTTATCATAATGCATGATGGAGTCAAAATCGTAATCACCGTAATTAGTCGAATTATTATAGGGTGTAAAATTGTGTTCATAGTTGTTTTGTATATTTGCCGTATGTATCGTGACAAAGGAATCTCTACCGGTTCTTTGATGTTCATGGATCATCCCCAACGCGTGGCCGATCTCATGCACAATCGTAAATTTACTGAACCAACTGGCTATACCCATTTCTTGCTTGCCGCCGATCATACCGACATATGACCAGTTCCCGGTATCTTTTTTTACATAGATATAATTCGATTGGTTTGTTCGTGGAATGAAATTCAAGGCGGCAACCGCCGACCATTCGGCTGCTGCATTCAACCATGAATTTTTCTGCTGTTCCGTCAATTCGGAATCAAATACATAGTAAACCTTGCCATTTGTCCATCGATTGCCCGTAAACCCACTCCGCTGAACATCGGATTTTCTGAAAGCCATGTCATCGATGAAAAATATGTCGTCATCATCATCAGAAAAAACATATTCCGAAAAATCGATCTCTTCCATTCCGGAACCTCGATCTTCTCCCAGGTCCGGAAAGAACGTCGCTGCATCCACAACTGAAAGAAAATATGGAAAGACCATAGGGATTAATATCAACCATAAACCATGAATCAAAGCCTGCTTTCGAAGCATGTCGCACCCTTTCTTTCGCACCTCTGCCCAGATGGATAAATCAATATCCGCGATTATGATAATATTTTAGATCGGCAATTCGCAAATTTTCGGTTCACTTCTCCACTTAAATGTAAAGCTATTGTTCTTCACTCACTGCTTTTAACTTTATAGCGTTTCCAGGACGTATTTGTTAGCATTATGCCCAGTGTGACTAAAGGTTAGTGACTACTTGTATCCCCAATCAACCATGAAACACCTAAAACGAATCGCCTTCATATCATTCATTGCAGCGACTGTTATCGTGCTCACACTGCTTACAGCTATCCAGTTTCCTACTGTCCAGCGTAGTATAGTCAATAACGTGTTTAGGCATTTTGGCGGCAAACTAGGTTTTCAAATCCATATCGACACCCTTGCTATCAACTGGTTCAAAGGTACAGTATCGGTTGAAAATCTCCGAATGACCCCCGTTCCCCTGAATACTCCCGCCGACATCTCCGTCGATAAACTTTGGCTTGACCTGGGTATCAGAGATTACTTTCAAGGTAAAACAACGATTCAATCGTTGATCGTTACTAAACCCAAAGTTTTATTGGAGCAACACCCAGACGGAATGATATCTTTGCCATGGAATTTTCCCTCGGCAGAACAGACCGAACCTGAAGACACGGACAACACCAAACTATTCGATTTTTTGGATAACCTCCGAATTAAAACGGTGCAGTTAGAAAATGGTCATTTTGAAGTGTTTCAGCGAGACCAGGATTCGCCCCCTATTGAAATAGACGGACTATCCGTTTCGCTTTCTACTCAACCGCGCTTATCAAACCTCAATGCACTCATTCAAATTGAGACTGCTCATTGGCTGAACCCATCATCCGGCGAAACCATCTCCCTTACCAAACCACTGATACTCGATCTACACAGTGATATGGAGCCGATAGAGCTTTCATTACAAACCGAAATTGAAACTTATCCTATCACCCTCAACGGGCATTTTCTGCCGTTTGCCGACACGCTCACCTATACGCTGAGCCTGCACGGCGCCGGCCCGATCGATGCGATTTTAACGGCTTTTGCCATCGAAGAGATTGCGGTCCCTGAGTTGGAAGTCTCGATCGATGCAAATTCCAACGAAACAACGGTTCCCGATTTGGCATTTGCCGTTCAATCTCCCAGCCTGACGATCGGACCGACACTGTTTGATGCTTTCAAATTGACCGGCATACTGTCCGGCGAAACCGTTCATGCAGACCTCGTTGCGGACACTAAACCCGGCCATGCAGCTCTCTCAGTGACATCCGATACATTTCCAGCTTTTGATTCCTGGAAATCGACGGTGACTTTCCAGCGCTTTCCCTTGAACATGTTGGCGCCATGGATTCCCGATATCATCGATTTGCAAGGGTTTATCGACGGCTCGATTCATGCTGAAAACGCATCCTCGGAGTGGATGGATACAATCGCTTCCGGGTCACTGGCCATTCTCAAATCATCAGAACCCCCTTTAACTGAACACAGCGCCTATCACTTGCGCCCGGAAGGACGGCTCGAACTAAAACTTGATAATCGTAAACTGACACTCTCCAATCTCACCTTGATGGACACATCACTACAGACAAAAGCGAATGGGTATTGGAATATTCCTGATGAAACCTGGTCTGTAAACTTTTCTCTTTTATCCGACAACATCGAACCCTGGGCAACCATGGCCGGTATATCGGCTGCCGGAGAAATCGATTTGGCCGGTCAATTTGCTCATCCTAAACCAGATCGTGATATCACCGGAACAGCGTCACTTCAAATAAAAAATGCCCAGTATCAGGATCATGCGATTCCGATAGTTGACCTGTTGATCGACATCGACGAGTCAAGACTTTCCGCTGATATTAAAGGCATTCAGTTTGATGACCTGGCCTTATCCGGAACTCTGGCCGGTGAATTGGATATTCTGAACGGAAAAATCCATGAAATCCTTTTTAACGTGGATTCATTAAAGTGGCGTGATGATCTGGAGCAATCATTAGCGATATCCTTTAAACAAAAACCTGATGAACAAAATATTTATTTGGTAAATGAAGATTCCACGCTCAAAGCTGAATTCATATTTCCGGATGATGGCGCTTGGAACGGCGCCTGTGAATTGGAAGCCTTTTCTTTGGGCTGGATAGCGCCTATTTTACCGGAGCCGTTGAACACTCTGACAGGCGCCCTATCCTGCCGTCTGGATATCGATAATCCGACGTTAAATGGCGATCCACGTATAGCTTTATACCTTGAACGAATATCGGCAGAAATACAAAAAAAGCACATTCAAACAGTAAGGCCGGCAAAAATTGTCTGGCAGGATCAGAATCTTTCCATCGACGACCTGATTCTGGAAGCTGAAGACGGCTCTCGAGTCGCTGTAAATGGAGCCTGGAGCACAAATAACACCGAAGACAGCGCCATACGATGTGAATTATCGATTCCCGATCTGGGTTACTGGCCGATACCCGGCGATTTCGACACGATATCAGGGTCATTGTCTGCCATTGTGAACATACGTAATTCTTTAGGGACCATTATTCCTGAAGGATCAATTTCCCTTACTGAACTGCATTTGGATTCGATGGAACTCATAGAACTCACAGCGCGAATTAACCCTTCCGATAGTGTTGGAGGCTTGACAGTAGATCTTGATCTAAACGGTTTTCGAGCTGGAACCGATGACTTGGTACCACAGATTTCATCGTCCGGAACACTGTTTGTCGCGCCAGGATATGAAGATATCGAACACTTGAACGTTAAGGCCGATTTAGATGAGCTTGTGGTCGCTTTAAAAAATCTTGAGTACACGAATGATGAAAAGATTTCTGTAGAATTCAGTGACGATACGATCCAGGTCAATACGTTCAGACTTAAAGGGCCTGAAACGATTTTCGAGGTCAACGGGTCGATTTCATTGAATGAGGAGGCTGCGGATCCTGGAAATATTAACCTGGTATTTCAAACATCTTTACAATCACTTACCAACTTGGGACCGGATATGGGAGTTTTTGCCGGTCGATTGGATGCAGATTTCAACCTGGCAGGCCCTCTTTCGGCTCCACACATAACCGGTAAAATGAACCTAGATGATATCGCCTGGGATAACCCCGATCTGCCTGGGCCTATCCAGCATGTCAATGGAGCAATACTTTTAACTGACGAACACATTAGTTTTCAAAATGTCAGTTGTTTTTTTGGAGGTGGAAAGATCGATCTAGCAGGTTTTATCAATCGTGATGGGTTCGAGTTGGGCAAGACTGATATCACGCTTCGCGCCCGTGAGCTGGACTTGGATATCATGCCTGAACTCCATATGCGAGCGATGGCGGACACGTCGCTAAAAGGCACGTGGCCGGATGTGATCATCGGCGGCCAAATACGAATCACCGAAATGCTGTACACTCCGGAGCTTGACCTGATGGATCTATTGGCCAACTTGGCTAAACCACAGGTCATCATCTCTGAAGATACTGAGGAAGCCGATACTTTGGGAGGTTTTCCTCTAGACCTGACTGTCCTCGCTCAAGACAACATCCGTATCGTGAATTCTCATTTGAACCTGGTTATGACAGCACGTTTTCAAATAACAGGAACAACGGCGGTTCCTGGTGTTTGGGGATCGGTATCCCTGGAAAGCGGGCTTATCGATCTATTACTGCATGAATTTGAAATAACAAGCGGGACTCTGAACTTTACCCAGCCGTTTGAGATCAATCCCAGCATCGACATTACAGCCGAAACACGTGTACAAAACGATATTGTCAGGTTCAAAATCACTGGTTTTGCCGACCGCCCGAATTTGTTGTTGTCGTCTGAATCAGGAAAATCCCATACCGAAATAATGGCGCTTCTACTTGGCCAAGATTTGTCGTCCGGTGATGGAGACTTGACAACCATGGCATTGGATTATGCCAAACAAGCAGCCGCAAGAGCTGCCGCTCAAGCAATAGGCACCCGAACCGATTTGATCATAGTTCCCTTTCCCAACAAACTTGAAAACGAAAACCTGTTGGTTGGGGTAGGGAGACATTTAGGGGAAAAATGGAGAGTCATGTACTATTTTGCAGAGAAAAGTGAAGAGGGTGATGTCATCGAAGTGGAATATCTCATGAACCCCAAAACCAATTTAAATGTGCGTCAAAACCAGGACGGATCAATATCCGGGGGGGTTCGATATCGTGAAATCTTTAATTGATCCATACAAAAAACCCACTCGTAAAGGTCTGATCATCACTTTCCTGATTTTTAGAATTCTTGTGATTTTGGAAACAGGATTTATAGGTGTCGCCCATCACTGCAATGCTGACGAATCACTCTTTACCGGCTCTTTAAAAGAAAATGACGGATTGGTTTCAGATTCTCGTTCTGATGGTCAGGGATCGAACACCAAGTATAACAGTCAGGAAACACTTTATCTGGACAGTTATCAGTTAATACCAAAAAAACTATTCAACCATACTGAATTTGGGCGTTTATCCATGTTCACATTGCCCGGCCATGTATCTCTAGCTGCGATCGAACAGACTGCCGATAATCTGTTGAAAACTGAAAAAGTCAAACGCGTCAACTGGCGGATAGAAGACACAGCTTCAGGCGAATGCTTGGTAATTGAAATGGAACGCAAACCGTTTGTTAAGCAGCTTCGCTTTTTAGGTAATAAGCAGATCAGTGACGCAGCTCTTCGTTATGCATCGGATCTGCGTAAGTTTGGGCCTTTTAATAATGAAATAGTGACAAAAAGCCTGACCCAAATTGAAGACTATTATAAAAGTAACGGGTTTCCGGTTCCTATATTGACACCCACTATTTCTGATCCAGATCGAAATGGAGCTGTAGCTCTAGAGATAGCTATCAAAGAGTATCAGCTTCTCAAACCAAACACGATAAAGTTTATCACCACCGGTAACCCGAGTGCGGTTTGGGACTTTCGACTGAAAACGATTTTTGGATTTTTGAGGCGAAAAACAAGTCGACAAGGGTTGAATCTTGTAAAGATGAAAAACCGTTTAAAGGATGAACAGCGTTTACTGCGGGAGAACGGCTACCAAAATGCTGAAATCTTGGTAGAAGTAACAAAAACAGAAGACGGTATCATAGAATCGGTAGTGGTAACCGCTGATATCGGCAACCCTGTTCGTATTAAGTTTGAAAATGTCAGGTTTTTAACTCGGCGGGACATCCTTGCTGTTTGGAGGCGTAGGCATGCCGCTTTGACTTTATTGGAGCTGGATCGACTTGCTCAAACAACGCGTGACAGGCTTCGCAATGACGGGTGGCTGGATGCGGAAGTGAGCACTCATATTGAAGAACACGATACTGTCACTCGAGCGTTTATCCAAGCAAATCCCGGCCTGCGTCATCATATCAGACAGCTTGATTTGATAACTGAGAGTCCCGTTTCTTCAAATAGGTTACCTAAAATCACCGGTTTATATCCGCCACGGCTTTTCGGCTTATGGAAAACCCGTCCCGGACCCGATGCGTTGACCCGAGCAGAAAAGGCGTTACAGACATATTTGGAAATGCAGGGTTACCAGCGTTCAAAAAGTCGAATAACCCTTTCTGACAGTGATCGTCGAGGCGTAACTGCTGAAATCGAAACGTTTCCCGGGGCGCGTCAACTAATCGGATCCATTGCCATCGAGGGCGCAGAAGGAATTGATCAGCAAAAACTTGTAAAAATTGCAGATAATTTTGCCGTATCACCTGACAAGCCGGTCGTAAATCGCCGAATACGAGATGTCATGACGGCAATTACACGCCTTTACTGGACTCAAGGCTATTCGGACATGTCAATTCAAGCTCATACCAGACGTGGGGAAGCCACTACCGATATCACCTTCGATATTCATGAAGGGCCGGCATATCAACAAGGCCCGATAATCATTGCCGGTAATGTCAAAACCCGTTCAAGCCTTATCTATCGATTGGAAAAATTGGCAAAGGGAAAACCATTCAGATTGGAAAAAATCGGAGAGCTTCAGGAGGCGATGTATCAAACCGGTGTATTTGATTCGGTAAGTATCCATACAACAAAATTTCCAGATGGATCACCGCCCAATCAAATAGTATTAATAGACGTGTCCGAACGTTCTACAGGCGAGTTTGAAACCGGGATCGATTTTAACACGGATAGAGGATTGGAAGGTGTCATTGAAATCGGAGAACGAAATCTATTCGGGCGAGCTCTTTACGGGAAGATAAGTGGATTGCTTGGCGAAAAACGTCAAGGCGCTTCCTTGGCATTACAGCGTCCGCTTTTCTGGGGTCATCGACTGGAAAACAGATTTCGAGCCAATTGGACGGATGACAGCGCCAATACAGGGTATAAATTACAAAAACTCCGGCTGGAGGTCGGCGTGGTGCGTCGATGGCACGATGATATTTCTTTGAATGTCACCTATGCCTTTGAGCGGGAATGGATACGAGATATCCATCCGGATGTTGCTGAAATAATCGAGCTTAAAGACACGCGATACGGCTCATTGACACCGGTGTTGACGATTGACAGGCGAGATGATCCTTTTCGATCGACACGCGGGTGGCTGTTTCAAGCCCGACTTAAAGGTTCTTTAGACACATTTGGAACGGAATCGGAATTCTTTCGCTGGGATCAAGATATACGCTGGTTTGCTCCGATCGATAACGACAGAATTATTATAGGACTAGCGCTGCGTCTAGGTAAAGCCTGGGTGATAAGAAACAGTACGCTGCCGACAAGTGAACGGTTTTATTTAGGCGGCGCTATGACGAATCGAGGGTTTGACCATCAAATGTGCGGACCTCTTACCGATGAAAGAAAACCGTTGGGAGGTATTTCATTCCTACTGGCGAACTTGGAAGCCAGATTTCATCTGGCCGGCAATTGGAAGGGAGCAGTTTTCGTCGATGCAGGAAACGTTTTTTCCGGATCGATGGAATCCCCTTATCTGCGACCTTCAGCCGGTTTTGGACTGCGCTACGAAACGCCTATCGGCCCTATACGTGGAGACGTTGGCTGGAATCTTGACAGAAATCCCGGCGAAGCGTCTTATGCGATTCAGTTTGCCCTGGGACACGCGTTCTAACTACCTTTTGTAAAGGAAGTCTGAAAACCTGTTCTGAATTCCTATTATTAAGGAATAACCATGTAAACAGTGAGCTTTTGAGTAATGAGTGCTGTCAACATAACCGATCACGCGTCAGAAAAGTGATCAAATAAAACATCAGGCCGACTAGAGATAAAGCGTTTATGCCTACAACAAATGACAAGCTGCTAAACAAGCCTCCCAGGACTGTGCCCATCATATTCGATCCAAACGCGGTATTGAGCTCACGACTTTTGCTGAAACTAATAGAAAAGATCAGGCCGGCAGTAAGAAGCGGCAGGCACAAAATGACTCCACCCAACATCCCTCGCATGAAAGGGGAAAAACGCATGAATAAATGTAGCGGTGTCACATAAGAAACTAGTATCAATAAAAACAAAATGGGGAAAATGGGATTGGTCTTACGGATATTGAAAATTGCAATGCAAGCGTTGGCGATCAGCGCCATGACTAAAATAATCGATATGATAATGCTGTTGACCACCCAGGTGTTGCCAAAAAGCAGCGATATCTTCGATATATTTTGAACTTCTATCAATAAAAAACCCGCGCCTAAAAAGAAAAAATGTGCGTTAAAAGATGGTTTTACCGGAAGAATGATTTTGAGAATCAAAAAGCTTAAAAACAGAAGAATACTCGTGATGATCAAATAGGAAACCGGTATGCGATGATTCCGTAAATATAAGTAAGGCCAGTCATCGGTCGATGGCGGAGTATCATCTGATTGACCAATAAATTCCTCCGCTTTCCGACGATCCGCTAAAACTGTTTTGAGCGCCGGGTCGGTGATTTCACTAAACCGTTTTTGCATGGCTGTAGGACTACCGCTCAGATAGAACATCCCTTCCCTCCAAAATGTGTATGGAGGATGCCCAAAAGCGATACTCATATTTTTGAACAGCCGCTCAGCCGTAAAGGGCTGTTCCGTCCAAAACCGCATCGAAACGATTCCCTCCGGCTTCAACAACGCTTTGGCGTCTTCAAACGATTCTATCGTATAGACATAGTCATCCAAACGAATATTGGTATAACCTGATCCTACAGTATGAGCGTCCAGCAGCGAAAAACAGATCAAATCGTATGTGCGATCCGTGTTTTTCAAAAAAGTTCGAGCATCGTTCACAATCACATTGACTCGAGGATTGTCATCATAGGGTTTATTCGGATGATAGCGGCGGCCGATTTCGACAATTTGAGGGTCTATTTCTACCGCATCAATATGTTTGGCGCCTATTTGCAAAGCAGCAACGACATCATTACCACAGCCGGCGCCAAGAATCAGCACGTCGTCAATCGTTTCGGCAAAATGAAACGGGATGGAATACCGATTATATTTGCCGTGAAACTTTGGATAGATAGACAAGTTTTCTAAAAACTGTATGTGTGCCTGGTTAGCGGTCAAGTTATACCCATAATGAGCTTGGCGGTTTGTCTGGCCGACAGTCGGGAGAACCGTATTGTTTTCGTCGATATCCAGATAAATAGTGGTCAAGGTGAGCTTTTGGTAAGGTGACCACCAGATTTTCCCCTCTTCAGGGGGAGACGGCCAGACAAATATCAAGGCAATTGCCGAGATCAAAACGGGAAGAAACATGCCTCGTTTTTCCTGGTAAGCAAAAAACAATAGAAGCGCCAAACTGATAACAAACCAAACAAAAGGATTTGCCCCCAGATAACATATAATCGTGTATGTCCAGATACCCAAAAGGCTGCCGACAATGTTGACTGAATAAGCCCAGAGAGGCTTTCGATGATTTTCCAGGGCTTTTCCCAATACCACTCCTATGGCGACAAACATAAAAACCAGTAGCACAAACAACAAACCCACTATCAAAAAATGACGGATAGCTTCTAGCGCTGGAATAGTTTTTTCAGTTGTCTGAACAATATGATAGTCGTGAAACAGACCCAAAATTTCGCTGCCGCTTTCAAATAAATGAAGATAACCGGTAAAAATGGCAAACGCGCCTAGCAGAAGAATCGTTAATGAAATGGGAGTATTCAGTTTGGGATATGAAACACCAATGCCGAAACCAAAAAAACAGGCAATGAGCACAAAATTTTGAAAATAAGAAAATATCCGTATTTCCGTCGATAACCAGCGAATACACATCAATTCAATAAATAAAAGCGTAAAACTTACAATAAACAGGCGAATGTCGCTGCTCCAACCTGATTTTCCAAATCCCCTGTCTATTTTTTCCATTTCTCCACCTCTGCCAGTCCAGGCTTTCTATCCGGTCAACATTATCAGTTTTTCAGCCGAAAGACCAAGCTGTTCAATATAAAATTTTTAGGAAAACTCAAAGCCATTATTGGCTCCAAGTTACTAGAATAGATTCATCTCTCACAAAATGCGTATGTGAAAAGACTTCTACACCAACAATCAAGATAATGATGGGATCAGTAGGACCATTCATGAAATGCCATTACTATTGACTGGTTAAAAATATACCTTCCAATATATAATAGAGACATAACAGGGGGATATTCGGTCAATAAAGGTCGATCCCCAAAAAAGTAACAGGAGGTTTTTTATGGAAAACAACAAAGTAAAGAAGGGACTGGGGCCTTTGGCATGGGTAGGTATTGGGTGTGGAATTGTTGTTCTAATAATTATCATCGTAATTGTTTCAGGAGGCTTGTTTATTGCCGGTAAAATTAAAGACACAGCCGCTGATTTCGAAAAAAACCCTGAACTGGCAGCAGCACGTTTGATTGTAAGGTTGAATCCGGATCTAGAAGAAGTCGCATACGACGAAAAGAAGGGAACCATTACCATCCGAAACAAAGGTTCAAACGAAACGATCACCGCCTCGTTTGCGGATATCAAAGACGGAAAATTCTCGCTTCACGGCGAAGACGGCGAATCCATCGTTTTTGAATCCAGAGAAAGCGATGACGGGCATTCCATGAAGATAACGACAGAGGAAAAATCCTATGAAATAGCGGCGGGTGACTCAACAGGCAAAACACCTGACTGGATTCCTATACCGGATAACCCTGCAGTGGAAGGCCATTATAGTGTGAAAAGCGACAATAATGAGAGTGGTTCTTTTTCTTTCAACAGTGAACGTGGCTTGAAAGAGATCGTCGAATTTTACAAGCAAGCTTTTGAAACGAGCGGATATCAGACCACAGTATATTCGGCTTCTGACGCCGAAAATGAAGGGGCCAGCATTGTTGGCGCCAATGAAGATCAAAACTTGAATATAACTGTGGCAATCGAGGAACAAGATGGTCATCGCTCTGTAAGTATAGCCTATTCGCGTGATTTATAGCCTACAAGCTTTTCCAAATAAAAGATGTTTTTCCGGTGTCTCTTGACATCCACGGTTATTTGTGCTTTTTAGCGTTTGAAAACAAACGGAATTGCAAGCCATTATCAGGATGCTGAACGATGAAAATATTTAATACCATTTTAACGAAACATGACTGTGCGCAATTTAACGATGCTCATGATGCGCTTCGGTTATTAAAATCATTGGGATATGAGCTTCAGCCTGAACACGACGAATTGTTATCTTCAAACCATGTTCGTGTATGGAGCACCACAGGAAAATCATGGCTTCGGTGCTTATTTCTTGAAATGCCGATTGTTACAGAAAAATCTCTCTATCCGATTTTTTCAGCGTGCAGCGCTCAAAACCCGCTGAATCTGATCTGGATTACATCTGATTATCGGTATGTATTTCTCGCCGCTTTGAAACGAACTCAACCACTGTCTGATAATTTCAAATCGGATAACACCACAATATATCCCTCGATACTGATTCGACGCCTGGACATGCAAAACCTCACCGATTGTGACCATGTTTTTCTCGAAGAACTCACCCGAACACTTGACTCGGATCAGGCTCAATTCGTGAAAATCCTTTACGCTTTCAACCGAATTAAGTTCGTGAGTAACGCCGAAATCCTGGATGACCAGCATGATGCTTCAAAAATACAAGATGACTCTTCGGCTGATAATTTCTATCATCTGCGCCGTATACTTCAGACATATAAAGATCGCGCTTATTCAGGATCCTGGAATGAAAAATGCAAACATCTGATTCTTCCCACACTCAAATATTTAGGCTATTCCTCGCTTCCTTTTGACCCGCTGAACCAATCTGTCGGCGCTTCACCTGCTTTTCTGTTAGTCGACACAAGCTCTGAAACACCCCAGCTAAAACCAACCGCATATTGTATTTGCACTGATCCTGTGTTGGATGATGAGTATTTCATCTGGAATGGTGAGGATGTCCCGGACATCGTCTCATCACAATTCTATAATGAGCATTCATTCGATTTGACTGATTGCCAAAAACTCATTGTTACAGACGGTAGAATATGGGCAGTTCGCGAATTAAACAAACCCAATAGCGCCAGCCGGTATTTTGACCTGTATCGTCTGTTGAAACTCGATTACACTAAAAGTTCACCATCTCTGAACGATTTCCAAGATTTTCAGATTGGGTTCGCTCCAAAAACCACAGCTTCGACAATCGTCGATATGCCTGCATCTGCCGGCATGTCATCAACGGACACAACAACCTTGATAAACTCCGCCATCGATTTGTTAAGGCCATTGGTTCAACACGAAGCGGATTGCTTGACAAAAGCTCAATTTCTTTTATTTGGTATCTTTCACTTATTGTATTGCGAATTAACGGGAAGGATTAGCCCAACAGATGATCTTCGTTGGAATATCCCGGATTTTCACCGGATCGCTTTCTCCCACATAAGTCAAAAACCTGAAAAAACTGCCGAATGGATAAAAAACCATCTGATCGCATGCCTGAACATGGATTTATCTAGAAATATCTATGCAGGCGTTTTTTCCGAACAAACACCGCCATTACAGAACACTATCCGCTTATTAGACCCTAAAAGCCTGCTTGATTGTGTCACTCAAGCAGGAAATCTATGGATGAATTTTTGGGGCGATTTTCAATTTGTCCATCGTGACTCTTCAAAACTCTTTATTGAATTTCTTGAATTCATTTTCACGTCTGGTTCAGACACAAAAATGTCGGATTCCGACGCGACAAATTTGAAAAACAAAATTTCGACGCGACTGGATCATGTCCTGAAAACACCGATGTCTTTGCCGGACCAAAATGATCCGGACGATTCACGTCGAAATAGGAAAGAAATTGAGCAGGCCTTGTTGTTTCATGCCATCGATCCAAGTCCTCACCTTGGCTATCGTCTGGTTCAGGCCTTGAATCTATTTATCACAATTTTCAAAAAATCCTTGGAAAACAATCATAGAAAAGCGCTTGCCGATATTCTTCAGACCATCCGTTTGAGACTGATCCAGGACTCACATGAACACGGGCTTTTTTTGGATCACCGAACGTTGACCGATGCTAGGCTTTTACGGCTTAAATGTATTCAACATTGCCTATATGGATTGCTCGATTCGGATTTTTCTCAGATGGCGCCCGCTAATCTTTTTTTAACCACCGGCCTGTTTGGAATACGTTTTCCCTGGATAGCTCATCATTTTAACCAAGACATCGATTACACCTTTGATAGGCTCGAAGGCAGTCAGAGCGATTCACCCCTGTTACCTATCACAGGCTCATTGGCAGGGCTTGTTGCAGCCGCACGCTGGTTCACTTCTTGCGAACAGGATTTTCAGGTTTGCGGTCCCGACTTCGAATTCACACGCCGCCTGCATAATGAATTGAAAAAGAAGATCGATGAAATTTTCCGTCAGTGTGGAGCCGATCAAAAAACGCCCGTAGAACTGGTTTTTCCGTGGCTTTTTTATTCCAAGCTGTCAGATGAGACAGGGAATAAAAACCCGGGAACCGGATTTGACGCCGTTCTTATGTAGCCCCCAAAAGGGACAAGCCGGATGTTTATGCGCAAAAGCATGGAGTTACTCCACTGCTGACTCCAGCCTGCCGTAAACGGAAGATAGGGTGTCAGCTTCGATCAACTGCCTTTTTCTCTTGATTAGTGATATCCATGCGTAATATGAGTTTGATACGGACCCGATAAGGATCCCAAAGATGAAGCGCTTAAACAGAAACCGGCGTATTAGCTTTGAAACATTCGTTTAAACCTCTTTCTTTTCTACAGGAGATAACACTATGAAACGACTAAGCTGGATAATCATCGCCATTATTTTCTACATTCCGACCACGCCTATTCTTGCTCAGAGTCACTCTTTAAGAGGTGTTTCGGGGCTGGCCGTCTCACCTGACGGTCAAACACTTTCGTTCAGTTGTCAGGGCGATATCTGGACAGCGCCGGCAGATGGAGGCCTGGCGCAGCGATTGACCATCCACCCAGCGGATGATCGCACACCTGTCTTTAGCCCTGATGGAAATTATTTGGCATTCAGTTCGAACAGATATGGAAATATGGATGTTTTCATTATGGAAACGTTTGGGGGAGAACCTCGACGTCTGACATACCATTCCGCGAATGATATGGTGACTCAGTTTGCTCCTTCAGGTGATTTCATTCTTTTCAATTCCTACAGAGATTTTCAAGAATATGTGATCTGGAAAATTTCTGTTGACGGAAATGAGCCGGAAATACTCTGCCCTACCGAGTCGGTTCATGGAAAATTATCGCCTGATGAGACTCGGTTTGTATTTCAAAGAGGGGGTTCAGAACGATATAGAAAGGGCTATCGAGGGCCTGGCGCAGCAAGTATTTGGCTGATGAATATCAATACTCGTGAAACCAGCCGAATTCTATCTGCTCCTTGGAATATTTTTTGTCCCGAATGGTTTCCGGACGGCGACGCCATTGCCTGTATATCTGAAGAAAATGACAAACAGACTATCATCAAGTATTTTCTTGAAACGAAAGAAATGAAATCAATCGCCGCTTTCTCGGAAGGTATTTTATCCGATATGGTGATTTCTCCGGATGCAAAGCGGATTTATTTCTGTTTGGACTCCGAAGTACACTATGTGGATGAAGATGGAACCGTACGCTCGGTTCCCATTCAGGCGCCTGCTGATCGGACGACATCTGTCGAGGAGTATCTTGATTTTTCAACCTGTAATAATTTTGTCGTTTCACCGGATAATAAACAGATCGTTGTGGAATACCGGGGAGATCTATTCGCTATTGCTCCCGAAGGTGGTAAAACTCAGATTTTGACACAAACACCTTGGCGTGAAAGCAACCCTTGCTGGCATCCCAAAGACAACGCTTTATATTATCTGAGCGATCGGAACCGAAAAAGCCAAGTTTATCGTCTTGTTCCTGATGATGGAAACATAGAATTATTTCATAAAGCACGGTTTTTCAAAGAGACTTTGGTATTTGAAGAAGATGTGCCGATACGATTCCTTGATATTTCGCCTGACGGCAAATCTCTTGTTTATTCCTGTGCCGACGGCAAGCTTGTATACCGTGAAATCAATGGAACCCAATCGAATGTTTTATTGACGGATAAGGATGTTTACAGCTTGGATTTTTCGGCTGACAGCCGTTGGATTACCTATGTTCGAGAATTCGGAGGGCTTCATTACGAAACATATTTGTTGAACCTCGAGACTCAACAAGAACACCAAGTTTCTCTTTTATACGGGCACGATAGTGATACTCGTTTTAGCAAAGACGGTAAACAGTTGTTGGTTGTTTCAAGTGATTTTAACAGCAGCCATATTTATGCTGTTTGGTTGAGTAAGCAGGATCATGAAAAATATGTCGACGATGATGACGATGAGAATCCTGTCGATATGTGGGACGATGACGATGACGAAGAGGATGAATCGATCAAGAAGACTCGAAACAAATCCAAAACAAACACCAGCAAAACCTCTAAAAAAACTGACACGCTATCAACAGTCGCAACGACGATCGTTGATTTAGAGGCAATACATGAGCGTTTCAGGCGTTTGGTCAATTGGATGTCCGACACGGAATCTCCGTTGCTATCGACAGATGGTAAAACCCTGTTTTTCGTGTCGAATGCGTTGGGTAAAAACCGCTTGTTTACCCTGACTATTAAAGGAAACTATGCTGAAAACCCAAAAGTTTTAGCTGAAATAAATCCCAAAAAATATACGCAATCGAAAGATGGCGCTTCGCTTTTTTATATGGCTGATTCTACGCTAGGTAAAATTGATATCGCGACAGGAATCATTACCCCAATACCAATTAAAGGCCGGATGCGCCTAGACCGGGTTGGAGAATTCTTGCAGATGTATAACGAAGCCTGGTCAGCGATTAAATATGGTTTTTATGATCCCGAATTCCATGGTGTGGACTGGGACGCTGCTTATCAGAAATATCTTCCATCGATTGAACAGGCTCGAACAGCCTGGGAATTCAATGATGTGGCACTGCGTCTAATTGGAGAATTGAATGCATCGCACTTAGGTATTTGGGGCGGCTATGATCCTGGATTACCCTCTATTGAGACGGGCCGGCTAGGTTTGAGATTGGGCGCTTATACGGATGGATTGGGCTACATCGTCAAGGAAACGCTTCCTGATACGCCGGCAAATAGAGAAGAATCGAAAATTCTCCCCGGGGAATATCTTTATGCAATCAACAGGGCGGTTCTGAGCCCATCTGAACCCATGGCAAAATATTTGAACGACACGATCGGGAAGTTGATCGAGTTGGAAATTGTGTCTTCAGATGCCAAACCGAAGCGCCGCAGACTTTCGTTAAAACCTTTGAATTATTGGGAGTATGAATCTGCCGGCTACAAACACTGGATTGTAAAAAATCAACAATTGGTTGACTCATTGTCTGCCGGACATATTGGTTATGTGCATATTCGCGAAATGGGTCGAAGGAGTTTGGAAAAATTTAGAAACGATGTTTTTGGATTGCATTGGAAAAAAGATGCTTTGATCATCGATGTCAGAGGAAATCCGGGTGGATATATTCATAATGAACTGCTGAAACATTTGACAGGGGAACGTTTTGGAGTCTCGATTCCCCGATTGGGTGAGCCGGAAGAGCATCCTAATTACGTGTGGCGTAAGCCCAGCGTGGTCGTTATTGATGAAAAGAGCTTCTCCGATGCTGAAGTCTTTCCGAGTGGGTATCAGACACTTGACATTGGTAAAGTTATTGGAATGCCGACATTTGGCGGTGTTATCGGCACCGGTGGCATGCACTTGTTGAATGGCGCCTGGTTCCGGCTGCCTTGTGTCGGGTGGTACACGTCGGATGGTCGAAATATGGAGAACACTGGAGCGCAGCCGGATATTCTTGTGGAGCGATCCCCCTTTGAGCATCTGGAAGGTCGTGACAGCCAGCTTGAAAGAGCGGTGGAAGAATTAATGGCGGAACTCTCAAAATCTGAAAATTCCGCCATAGATTAACAGTTACAATAACGAAGAATCGTACGTTTATCGTTCTCCATCCACGAACATGATCGGAGTCATTCCGCCGCCTTTATGCACATTGATCACCGGACTGTCGGATGAGCGTACGACTCCACCCGTGTAAATGCCCCCATAGCAATAGAAGTTGACATTGATTTTCTTCTTCGCGAAAACCAATTTCTCACCTTCGAATACCGGAAGCGCTTCTTCAGGAATCGGAACCGCATCTTGAACAATAAACTTGCCTTTCGGAGCACATGCTTTATCGCACCATTCCAACCACTCGCTTTCCGATGTGGCAAAGCCGACAATGACATCTTTTCCACCGTACTGATCGATTGGTTTCAAAACCAGCAGGTCTTTATTTTTGGCGACGAAATCAGGCAGATCTATCATTTTCCCATCACGATCAGTTTTCGTTTTTTCAAAAACCCGTGTCCAGGGCAGATATTTTTTGATGACGGTTTGTTCTTCCTCGGTGAACAATTTTAAAATTTCAGGTCGTTGCAGCACGGCAAAAAGGGATTTATTGGCGGCCAATGTCGAACTCAGCGGGTTTACCAAGCAGGCTTTTCGATCACGCAACGCACGTATTATCGGTTTGATTCCGTCCATGTGATGAATCCAGTCACCAATCCATCCTCGGCGGTAAATAATATCCGGTTCCATTCCATTCGGAGTTGTCAAACGGCCGTTTTGATAGGTCCATTCAGTTGTTCCGACAAATTCGGCATTAAAATTCATGTGCTTCAACCAGGCAATGATCGCGTGAAATTCCGGCGTAGTCCCACCGTCGGCGCCAGCACTGATGCAAATATTCGGAAAATCCTTTTTGCCGCCCCATTCCCGGTAACAGGTCAACAACATCCGCAAAATCTGCCACATGATCAGATCTCGTCCTATCATGTATTTTTTACTCAATTCAATAAAGGGTTTAGACTGCTGAATCAGATGTCCCTGCACATCGCTGTACATCGGCCCGCCAGGGCTGTCTGCATTGAATTCAATGTAATACAGTCTGTCTTCAGTCATAAACGCATCGTTGCGCGTGATCTGAACCCGATTATGATATCCGACCGGTATGTCCGCCAGCTCGGTCTCTTCCGGCGATAGATAAAACATCGCCTTGTTGGAATCGTCCTGGTAGTACAACTCAGAAATTTTATTCATCACCCGCATCAATACTTCCGTAGTCCAACGGATTTCCGGCATACGGGCGCCATCGATAAAATACGGTTTGACATATAACGGCATCGGCCCGCTTCCGAATGTGCACCCATTCGCCGTCATCCCTTCAGATAATGTCTGGTACACTTTGTAAGGGTTGGGATGATTTTCCAAAATTTTCTGAAAATCTGCATTTACTCGTTCAATTAATCGTGACATAAATAACTCCTTCCCACTAATATAAGGCTCAAATGTTAAATTAGAATTTCAGGGCCATTAAATCGGCTAAATCAATATATTCTCAACGTTCTCATGAGCCGGTTTTAAGTGATTTTTGAGATTCGGCAGCCTTTTTCGCTTCTTCTTCTTCGCACTTAGCCTTGTCCGGACAGCCTCCGCATTTACTCGAAGACCGTGGATCGGCTTGATTGATTTCTTTGATTTTCACATCCCTATAGGCAGCGCTCAGCTCTTTGATGACTACGTCAAAATCCAGCTTCTCTTTATATCTGATTTGGATCAGGTTCTCATCAAAATTAGGTTTCATGGTCTCGATTTCTTTAAATTTTCTCAAAATATCCAAAGATTTCTGAACGTTCTCTTTTGTAAGATCAGGCACAATCACGATGGCTTCTTTATGCTCAGAGCCAGATGGCTTTCCCTCTTTTTCCATTTTTTGTTTTCGTTCAATTCCTTCTTTGGTGTCTTTTTGAGTTAAAGACGATTCATCCGTTGCCGCCTCGCCCTTCTCCACCTCGCTCTTCGATACACCTTTCGCTCTTGTGCTTTCAGTTGCCGAGATTCCTGCCTGAACCAACATCAGTGTGCAAACTAGACAGATAAAAAAAGTACAAATTCTTGAGTTCATAAGATTCCTCCTAGTTACAGATGACTTATTTTCAAACCATCGATTGAAATGACTTTAAACATATTGAAAACATATTCTCCCGTTTCTTCGAAATAAACCGGGCCTTCAAACCGTTTTTGGATTTCAGATAGTTCTATTTGTTTAGGGTTAAATATTACTTCTATCCGGTTAAAGGAAGCATAGGCCGTTGCCTTGTAAATCCCTTCGGAGTCCATCAGGGTCCTCAATGCTGCCGTCGCACGATCTTTACACGAGACGCCTTCCACAATAAAGGTCGCTTTCCGTGTTGCCTCCACAGTATCGATTTCGCTAAAAGATAGTGAAACAGTAGGAATTTTGACGAAACGTGTCGCTCCAAGTCCACCTGCTGTCAACGCTATGATAAGAATTGGGATCAAAACAGTCGGCGCCTTCGCGCCTCCCCTTAACCGCAATTCCAACGCTCCTTCAACTGGGCACGCTTTTTGACACTCAAGACACAGTGTGCATTCACCTGTAACGACGTCTTCCATTTCGCTGACAGAGATGCCTTGAGGACACGCTGCATCACATTTTTTACAAGAAATACATGTTTCGCGGCGGCGCAAACGCTGCAGGCCAAAACGGGATAATGGCCACAAAGCGCCTCCAAGAGGGCACAGATATCTGCACCACGCCATCGGGATGATAAAAACCGTGATCAGAATCACTCCAATAAATAGGTAGCTCCACCAATAAACGTCGTGGCCATTAAAACTAAATAGAATATAATATGGGTCAACACCACGAAAAATAAGCTCGCCCGTATAAAACGTCAGCAACAGTATGCTCAACAATATCGGAACTCTTAGCCAACGCAGCCGTGAATCCCATGAGCGCGAAAAAGGAATGCCTGAGGGTGTTGAAGACCGGCTTTTTCCTATACCAAGCTTCTTGGATAGGGTTAATAACCCTTCCGACACGGTTCCCACCGGGCAGACCCAGCTACAAAATACGCGCCTGCTTAACAGGGTTAACAGAACCAGAGCCAAAAACAGCATCAAGTTACGTTCACCGGTCGCACAGGGAAACCGCCGGTCGCTCACCAGTGAAAGTAAAGCCTCGAGTCCCCCAAACGGGCAGAATGTTTCTACTGTTATACGCGTCAACCCCATGGCGTATCGATAACCGGTAATCGCCACAGCGACAAGAACACTAATTTGAAATACTCTTCTTAACCAATGCATAAAAAGCCCTGAGTCAAAACTCGTGTCAAATTACTGAGTTAGTAAAAAAAAATCAAGATGGCGAGTTTAAACAGGCTATAGATATCTTGCCGGAATTGACAGAAGGGCTATACTGAAGACGTAAAGGAACCTGAGAGGGTTAGAATCATGAAAATTTCAAGTGTTTCAACAGCCCTTTTTTGCATGTGGTTTGCTGTTTCAGCAGGCGCGCAGGATCAAGCCACATCGCAGATATCGGCCATGGTCAGCATTGTTCCCCAAGTGTATTTCGTGGAACAAGTGGGAGGAAATCGTGTTCACGTCGAAGCGATCGTTCAGCCCAGCCACAACCCGCACACCTATGAGCCGACTCCGCGACAGTTGACACGTTTATCCCACACTGATGTGTACTTCAGCATTGGAGTGGCTTTTGAAAAAGGATTTATCCCCAAATTACAGAACTTATTACCAAAGCTACCGGTGATCGATACCAGTCGGAAGGTTCCTTTGAGAGCCATTAGAAGCGACCATCGAGATTCCGGATCGACGCCGCCGAAAAGCTCGGCAAACCATAATGAACATGGCGCTGACCCGCATATCTGGTTGAGTCCACCACTTGTGATTTTGCAGGTCCGCACTATTTGCGACGCGCTGATCGCTCTTGACCCGGAAGGAAAGCAAATCTATGAAACCAATGCTGATCATTTCATAGAAAAACTTGAACAGCTCGACAGTGAATTGAAGCTGCTTTTATCCGATCTGCCTTCGCGGAAATTCATGGTGTATCATCCGGCATGGGGCTATTTTGCAGATGCCTATCAACTGGAACAAATTGAGGTTGAAATAGAGGGGAAAACCCCATCTGCCAAACAACTAACTCGGATTATCGATCAGGCAAAAGCTGAAGATATCAAAGTGGTTTTTACTCAACCCCAGTTTTCAATAAAAGCTGCGAAAACCATCGCTGATTCCATCGGAGGAAAAGTCGTTCCGATCGATCCGCTGGCTGAAGACATATTTACCAATTTAAAAACTGTTGCTGAATCCATAAGAAAGGCGGTCATGCCATGAGTAAGATCAGGCAACCGGTTTTAGAGTTTAGCGATGTGTGCTTTGGATACTCATCAGTTGAAACCATTCACAACGCGTCTTTTGCTGTTCAGGATGGCGCCTTTGTCGCTGTTGTTGGCCCGAATGGGGGCGGCAAAACAACGCTGATCAAACTTGCTTTGGGTCTGATCAAACCGCAACGGGGTAAAATACTGCTGTTCGGCCGTGACCCGACAGAAACCCGCGCTAGAGTGGGTTATGTTCCGCAGATAATGATGTTCGATCCTCATTTTCCGGTGCGTGTCAAAGATGTCGTTCGGATGGGGCGCGTTGAAAAGGTTCGGTGGGGTAAATATCGAAAAACGGATGATACCACCGTTTTAGATGCTCTTGAAAAGGTTGAAGCTGCCGATCTGGTTGATAAGGCATTTTCTGAATTGTCCGGCGGCGAACGTCAGCGTGTTATCCTGGCACAGGCTCTTGTCGGGCATCCTGAGTTGCTTATCCTGGATGAGCCCACCGCCAACGTCGATGCTATCGTTGAAAAACGGTTGTACGATTTATTAAAAAAGATCAACGAAACCATCACAATTTTCTTGGTTTCCCACAATCTAAGTGTCGTGACAAAACACGCTGATCACATATTATGCGTCAATCATACTGCAGACCTGCACCCAATCGAATCGGTATCAAAAGCCTCTGTGCAATCAGTCAATGGAACCGATTTGACTGTATTATTTCATGCGGACAATTGTCCGGTAACAGATTCTTCGCCTTATATGAATACTGAGCACCGTGCTGATCCGGAGTAGTCATGCCAACTTTTTTTTCTGATATTTACCATTATACATTTCTGCAAAATGCACTTTTAGCGGCTGTGCTTGCCTCTATTCCCTGCGGCATCATCGGCAGCTTCATCGTTGCAAGGCGATCGACATATATCGCTGGAGCTATCTCCCATAACCTGCTTGCCGGCATGGGTCTGGCATTGTATCTGAATGTCGTTCATGGTTTTACACTGCTGACACCGTTAATGGGTGCGGTTGCAGCCGCTGTGACAACCGCAGTTCTTTTGAGCATAGTCAGCGGGTCAAAACACCAGCGAACCGACACGCTTTTTAGCGCTGTGTGGAGTGTCGGAATGGCTTTAGGCATCGTTTTTATCATGCTCACACCCGGTTACAACGAAGACTTGATGAGCTATCTATTCGGTAATATCCTGATGGTCACTCACAACGACCTGATTTTAATGGCTGCTCTTGACGTTATTATCATTGTCGTCGTATCGGTTTTCTATTCAAAACTGCTGACCATAAGCTTTCATCGTGAACTAGCCGAATTGCGGGGTTTGCGAGTCAAATTATATGAAATGATGTATCTTATCTTAACAGCTTTGACCGTCGTAGCTCTGGTCAATATCGTCGGCATTGTGATGGCGATAGCTCTCCTCACCCTACCTGCAGCTACCGCCGGCAATTTCTTTAATCAGCTTTCCCGAATGATTTTTGCCGCTATTTTTATCTGTCTCCTGGCAACTATCGGAGGCCTTGCGATCAGCTATCAGCCGGAGTGGCCAACCGGTCCGACAATCGTCCTTTTATCCGGATCAGGTTATGTTATTTCGCTTGTCGGAACTCGAATAAAAAGAGGATAACTATAACCTATATCCATCTTTCCTTTTTTGAGAAGGTCAGAGACACACTATAAATCTGAGATATCCTCTGCAGAAATTGAGACAAAGCAGAATAAAATTAAGCGCGACTGATTTGTGTTATTTGCGATTTTTTGAGCCAATCAATACAATTATTAAGGGAAGTCAGGGATGTAAGAAACTGGTTATCTTAACTTCTAAGGAGATTCTTTCGATGTCGGAATTAAAGCAGGATCAGTTGCTTTTAAAAGAACTTTTAATCAATTTGATTCGGGAGGAACAGAGAGGCCGTCTTTTTTTTAGAGAGGCTGCAAAAGTATCTACCGATTCAGAGATCATCGAATTATTTGAGTGGCTTTCTGCTCAAGAGCAGGAACACTTGGAAATTCTTGAAAAGATGAAATCACAATTGGATGCTGAGTTAAAAAAACATGAATCACCTATACCAATGGATGGAAAACTGATAAACATACTGGACTTGAGTGACATGGATTTTGATAAAATGGATCTTCCTCGTGTCGATCTGTTTAAAAACCAAGATTTTGTCGAGCTTTTGAAAGCTGTCTCTGTTCAGGCAATTCTGAAGTATGCTATGCAAATCGAATATCAAAATGCTGCTTACATCAAAGAATTCATCACTAAAGTCCATTCTAAAAAAATCAGGGCTATTCTTGTTGGTTTGATACAAGATGAAAAAAACCATTTTCAAGTTCTACAAAAAAAATTGCAAAAAATTACTACAAAGTGATCAAAACATTTATCATTATGAATTGTTTAATATTGACAATATGTTATGATCATAAATGAGCTTTTCGGGCGATCTGTTTTCAGGAGCTGATATGTTAAAAATACAAAATTACCTCATCGTAGTTCTGATATTATTTATCACTTTGATAGGCGCTTATTTCCTTCTAAATCAAGATCAATATCACGCACCCAATCAATTAATGGAAACGTTCGAATCTGCTATTTTAATTACGATCGATACATTGCGTGGTGATCATCTAGGCTTCATGGGAAATCCGTCCATCCGGTCCCCTGCTTTGGACCGCCTGGCACAAAAATCCACAATTTTCACTGAAAGTTATACCAATACGCCAATAACCCTACCCGCCCATAGCGCTATGATGACATCCCGATTCCCCAAGGATTTAGGGTTGGAATTGAATGCTCATCTCTTGCTTCCAAAAGACAAGACGATTACTGAGATATTGAATCGTCACGGTATTTTATCAGCAGCCTATCCGCAGGCTATTTTACAATTTCGCCGAGGGTTGGATCGGGGATTTGATTTTTATGACGCCAAAGAAAAACGAGTTATTCAAGAGCAAAAACAAAAATTGTCTTGGCATCATCCCCACACAGATCTCGATGTTCATAATGCTGTTCCACGTGCGACCACTTGGCTGTCTGAACGTGATCAGTTAAAAGAACGATATTATCTTTGGATGCACTTTTTTGAACCTCATATTCCATATAATCCACCAGAACCCTTTCGATCTATAGACCAAGATAACAATAAAATAACAGTCGAGAAGGCTATTAATAATTTTTCCAAACACAATTCTCAGATGCACTCGACGTTTTCCAAACAGGCCATTCATATTGCAAAAACACTGTACCAAAATGAAATATTTTGGGTGGACACAAAACTGGAAGCTCTGTTTCGCGCACTTGAAACAATGAGTCAGCCCAAACCATTTATTCTCATTACAGCAGACCACGGCGAAGTTTTACATGATAGACAGCCTGGGTTTTTTCATGGTTTTACCGTTTGTCGTGAAGAGCTACATACACCGTTCCTGGTTTATTCGAATGAACACCATAAAGGTATCGATGCTTCGACGCTGGTTCAAAGTGTCGATGTAGCGCCGACGATCCTTGCAGCTCTCGGAATTCCAGGTTTACCTGAGTTCAGGGGTATGAATGTAATGAACGCCGACTCTCAGACTAACCGCTCGATGCCCTTTAGTATCGGCTCACCACCAAAATTTGTCGGCGCAATGAATATGCGTTACAAAGTTGTTATGGATACGCAACAAGGAACCTGGGAGTATTGGGATCGCAATACCGATTATGCCGAGAATCATTCAATGGAAATAACGCAAGGTGCCGCAGATGATGTGACAAATCTAAAAATGCTGGCAACGCGCTATTTAGAAGATAACACCGGTCAAAAACCCGTTAATTACTGGGATGAGTCTGAATCGGATTTTTTCCAACTTTTGGAAAGCCTGGGCTATATTCAATAACTCAACTTCCGCACCCCTGCTCACCTCGGAATCTAACCCTGCCCATCTTTGTAATCTTTGGAATCGTGTTCAAACAGTCACCATCGCTTCACCGTTCATACCACCCCCCCCTTCTCTATTCATGGAGAAGGGGCCGGGGGAAGAGGTCTCTCCGGGCGATGCCCACAATCTACTGAATTTGCTTCCTCCTCATTGACCGACCCGGCTGTAACCCAAATCGTCGGCGAATGGGATGCCTGGGAATTTGGGTGGGAATAGAACCCTTTCTTTTATTAACCGCGAATGGACGCGAATGAACGCTAATAACATCTAGATATACAAGATATACATAAATTGGAAGTCTGTCCCTATCCCTCTAAATGTCCCTCTAAAAGAAGCCCGCATTTTCTGCATCGCTTATTTCTGGAAGTCTGTCACCCGAAAGTACAGATGTCTGTCCCCTGATTTAAACGTGCGGAACTGTTACGGGATTCCAACGTGCAGGGCATTTCACATAAGTATCCGGAATATCCTTGATTGGAAAGACGGTGGTTAAACGATTGAGGCGAAGAGGAAAGGGTTTATTTGATTAAAAATGCAAAGCGGTAACAATTGGTTGAGATTGCCATCTGCAATTGG
>CAYOJK010000002.1:0-338794 GCA_964404285.1 uncultured bacterium
TCTTTCTCGGAATCTAATCCTGCCCATCTTTGTAATCTTTGGAATCGTGTTCAAAAAGTCATTCGGGATGCGAAGTCAATAACCATTCATCAAGTGTTAGACGTCGGAAACTATTAATTAGAGGGACAGACTTCCATTTTAAATTTCGGGGACAGACATCCAAAAATAACAAAACGAACCATCTTTTATTTCTGAATATCAAACCCGTAAGGCTGAAATACATACGGCCGGCACATATCTGCGCCATCTGCGTCATCTGTGGAAAATAAAAGAATTTCCTGACCCGGAGAGATTTCATCCCATCCCTCAGCCCCTTCGTAAACCCTTGAAAACACCGCATCAAATTTTCGGAAAAGCACTTGTACACACATCAAAATTGACACGATAAGCAGGTTTCTGTATCATAAGTTTATAAGTTGATTAAGGTAAAAGATTATTTACACAATCAGTGATTATAAGGTGTGATTATGTCAAAATGGCTAGTAACGATTCATTTAGTATTGATTATTTTTGGTGTTTCAGCCGAGGAACCGCAGTATGTGCGGTATTACTGGGACGAACCTGGCAATCAGACTGTCTGCGATGTCGAGGGATATATCCGGCAGACCGCACTGGAATTCGATTCGAAGGGTGTGGCGCATGTCCTGTACACACACGAAGAAACGGACGGTCTCCGTTTGTATTACACCAGCAACGAAACCGGAGAATTCAGCGATCCTGTGCCGCTGTTATTGATGGAGACAGGCTGCCAGATGATGGAATCCCGGATCGGGCCGGACGATGCCCTGCATCTGGTCTGGCTGGATGAAACCTATCCGGACAACTTATGGCCTAAAGGCTGGATTCGGTATCTGAAAGTTCAAGATGGCGCTGTCACATCGAATCTTGTGCTGTTCCAGCATCCAGACGGCGCATACCATCTTAGCTTCGATCTGGATCGATCCGGCAATGTCTTCGCCGTAACAGGCCTGCGAGAACAGACACCGACAGTAGGACGGTATCAGAAAAGCGCGAATCATCGGATAGTGTTCCTGCGTATTATCGATGGCCAGGTTCAGGAGCCGATTATCCGGCGTTTCCATGATAATCAGTTTGATTACGTCAATCCGATTATCCATGTTTCGGACTCGGGAATCGTCTATTTTCTGACGCAATACTGGGGACCGCCTATTTTACTGACTTATCAGGAGGAAGAGTTTACCAAGCCGGTTCCGGTTACAGGTAAGCTGAATGAAAAGGGTTACCCGTCCAAAATGATTACGGATCAAACCGGCGATTTGCATATTTACTTCTCAGAATATGATTACCCACAGCATCCGCTCTGGCACACCAAATCGACGGACTGCGGTGTTACATTTTCAAAACCCGATCTTCTGGTCAACACATCGGAGCGGCTAAAGTTCGTGTCGCAGCCGGTAATCCTTCCGGATAATACACCGTTTGTGACGACGCGGACGATGTACTTCACAGGGGGAAGACTACTTTGCCGTGGATACTATCACCTGGACCGAGGATACGGATATGGGAATCCGTTTGATGTCGGTGGATTCTTTGGATCATTTCCTGGATATGATATCGAACCACAAATCAGGAAACGGTCTGGATACAAGTTATCAGCATTGACTGCATACGTTCGCAGAGATGCTCAATATGTTTATCATTCACAGTTATCAATCGAAAATTATGAACTTCAGCAATTTGAGCAACCGCATGTTTTGATAACAACGATTGATGTATATCTTTCAGTTCTCGATTGGGGTGACCGAATGCGGGTGGCATTGGATATTTACAATCCGCTTCCGGAGCCATTGGAAGCCGATTTGGCTATTGTGATGGAGTTTGAGGGAGTTCAGAATGGCACATATTACTTTTTTAGTTTTGATGGAAACCAACCGGTCCTGACAACGGATTATCAGACGATGCGGCTAACGCTTCCGCCGGGCTGGTCCTGCCAGAATGTGCCCATCTTTGAACTGGATGTGAGTCTTTTATATGGAATCATCCCCGGCGTTATATGGCACTCTTATGCCGGTCTGATCGATCCTGAAACCGGGTTGCTGTTGGGGGATTTCTCAAAAGCCCGTACACGGATTACTTTTTAGAAACTTAACTCCGGTAAATGAATTAAATTACCTGAATGCACTTGAAACCGAGGTATGTTGGTTGGAGGGTTGTTTTTCGGGGACAGACATCTGTACTGACATCTATTTTCTGGGGGACAGACTTCCAGAAATAAAATATGAGATCAGGAACCGTGCTCGCAGAGCGCCGCTATCCTTCGTTGTCTGAACACGATTACGGGATTAAAGGATTAACAGGATTTCATTAATCTTTTCTTTCTTGGAATCTAATCCTGCCCATCTTTGTAATCTTTGGAATCGTGTTCAAACAGTCATTCGGGATGCGAAGTCAATAACCAGTCATCAAGTGTTAGACGTCAGAAACTATTAATTAGAGGGACAGACTTCCAATTTTGTATCTTCGGATCGATGTTTATTCCGGGGGACAGACTTCCAATTTTAAATCCTATTGCAGATTTAGATGTTATTCGCGTTCATTCGCGGTTAATAAAAAAAGGCTGCAACTGAAATAGACCGTTTATTTCTGTGCTTGAATAAAAAACAAGATTTGCTTATGGTGTCGTCGCGAATTGCTCAAGAAATTAACACCTCATGACAAGGAGAAAAAATAATGAAAAATAAGGAATTGTTAGAGCGAGTTCAGAAAATGATAAAGGACAATTGTATATGTATGCTGGATTTGAAATATGTCGATCTCACAGGAAAATTTCGGCATATCACTCTTCCTGCCGGCGCCCTGACCGAAGACCTTTTAAAAGAGGGCGTCGGATTTGACGGTTCCAGCGTTGGTTTTAAAGATGTCAAAAGTGGTGATATGTGTGTGATTCCTGATTTGGAAACCGCGTTTATCGATCCTTATTGGGAGCTGCCGACTATCAGTATGTTGTGCGACATCGTTGAAGCAGATACACGTGAACCTTTTATGGGCGACCCGCGCTCAATAGCGAAACGCACCTTGGACTATGCCCAAAAAGCAGGAATTGCTGAATCGATTTTTTTGTTGCCTGAACTTGAATTTAACATTATGGATCAAGTGAATTGGGAAGTGACGTCGCATACTAGTTTTATCGATATTCGTTGTGATGAAATCAAAGGAACGACCGACGCTGATGAAAATCCTCTCGCCGGTCAGTGGATTCCTCATCAGCAAGGATATCATCGTGGGGCGCCACAAGATTTATATCGAGATGTCCGCAATGAAATGATGAACACCCTTGCTCAAATGGGTGTCGATGTCAAATATCATCACCATGAAGTCGGAGCGACAGGACAACAGGAAATTGAAATGTCGCTCAGTCCGATGATTGCAGCCTGTGACCACACAATGCTGACAAAATACGTCGTTCACAACGCTGCTATCGAAAGAGGTTTGATCGCGACATTTATGCCCAAACCAATCGCCGGAGAAGCAGGTAACGGCATGCATATTCATATCAGGCTTGCAGGCAAGAAAAATGCGCCCGTATTCTACAATGAAAAAGACCCATTAGGACTGTCTGAAATGGCCTATTGCTTTATTGGTGGAATGATCAAGCACGGACGCTCCTTAACTGCATTTACAAACCCCAGCGCCAATTCATACAGACGATTGATGCCTGGATTCGAAGCTCCGACCAATATGTTTTTCTCGATGGGTAGCCGCAACTCTGCTATCCGAATCCCCAAGTACGCAACATCACCGGATAAAAAACGGTTTGAAATTCGATGCCCGGATGCAACCAGTAATATTTATTTTGCTGCTTCTGCGGTCATTATGGCTGGTCTGGATGGGGTCAAAAACGGTATCCATGCCCGCAAGATGGGATGGGGCCCATTTACCGATATCACATCCGAACCGGCTGCAGTACGAAGAAAAATTATTGCTCTTCCTGAAAGTCTCGATGAAGCGCTCAAATCATTGAAGGCGGACCACGCCTATCTGATGGAAGGGAACGTATTCAGCAAAGAGTTGATAAATGGTTGGATCGATATTCATAACCGACAACACGTTATCCCAATGATGCAGACTCCGACCCCACTGGAATTTCAGCTCTATTTTAGTTGCTGATTTCAAATTATCAGTGTTTCCGACAAATTAGATGAATACGGCACAATTCCCAAACCGAACAAGGCAAGCGGGAGTTGTGCCGATTTTATCAGTTGTCGTCCTTAGTTATAATGGAATAGAGCATCTTCCAGAGTGTTTACAAACAATATTCGCTCAAGACTTTAAAGATTTTGAAGTAATAGTTGTTGACAATGGTTCAACTGACGGCTCAGTCGAATATATTAAAAACTATCAACCAGCAGTCACCCTTATTCAACTGAATCAGAATATGGGTTTTTGTATCGGCATGAACCGAGGCGCAGAGGAGGCAAAAGGAAAATTTGTTTTGCTGTTGAATCAGGATTTAAGTTTGGATAAGTCGTGTTTTTCAGCCCTGATGAAAAGCTGGGATAATCTCCCACCGGATAATATTTTCTCATCCAAAGAAGAGCGTCCGGTGATAGGTGTTTTTCCTAAAGTGTTGTTTTATTCAACACCAGGATTCATCAATGCGTTTGGCGCTGAATGGTTTGTTGACTGTCATTGGCGGGATTCCAGAGTGGGTTTACCTGATTTAGGCGCTTTTGAAAAAAGTGAGACTGTTTTTGGGTCCATTTTTCCAGCGGTTTTATTCGACAAAGAAAAATTCCAGAAAATCGGCGGATTTGATCCGATATTCGTGTCTTATTGTGAAGATTTTGATGTGTGTTATCGCAGTAATATCCTGGGTTATCGCTTTATCACAGCTCCAAAAGCGATTATTAAGCACAAGTATCGAGCATCATCCACCGATCAAACCAACCCTCTACAGTCGAGATTCTGGTTTTTAAGAAATTATATGTTGGTTTTTTTGAAAAATTACGAAGGTAAAAATCTTGTCAAATATGGTAATCGGATATTCAAACGCTATATTTGGAATAGTATGCGACACGCTTTCACAACACGAAATCGAGCAGAATTTCTTATGAATATAAGAGTACTGGGAAGCATTCTAAAAAAGATTCCAGGTGTTTTCAGAGCCCGGCGACAAATACAAAATAATAGAAAATATAAAGATCAGATTTTTTGGCAAACAGGTGATGTCGAAGATTTTAATATTTTTCATGTTGAAGGATGCATTGTTTTATCGGTAAAATCATTGCGAGCTGGTAAAGGAGATAATAACAGGTTGCAATAATGGGCAAGATACTTGTTCTGACAGGGGATATGATAGGAAACCGTATGGCGGGCCCGGCGATTCGCGCCTTTGAAATGTGTCTTGTTTTAGCTGGACGACATTCGGTTACATTGGCTTGTCCACAAATAAATGGAGCCTATCCCAAAATCCCTGCTGATATGCAAGTCATTGAATATGGCCTTAAACCACGTTGGCCGGATTTAGACTCCTTCGATGTGATCATTTTACCGGGATCTCTGAATGTAGATACTCATTTTAACAGCCCAACCTTGGTTGATTTGTACGATCCGTTTATTCTCTCCAGTTTGTCAAGAACGGACAAGCCGGAAGCTATTCAATATGAGGAACTTAATTTTTTGAGGAAAAATTTAATCCGAGGGGATTTTTTTGTTTGTGCGGCTGAAAGACAAAAAGATTTCTGGCTTGGCATGCTGGCTGCAACCGGTCGTGTAAATATTCATCATTATCATACCGATCAGAATTTAGAAGGATTGATTCAAATAGCTCCTTTCGGCATACCTTGTGAACCTCCGAACACCAAAAAATGGGCGTTTCCAGGTGACCCTAACGATTTCTGGATCGTTTGGGGCGGAGGAATTTGGGATTGGTTTGACCCCTTGACGCCTATTCGAGCCATTCATGATTTAAATCAGAAAGGCATAAATGTATCGCTTCTGTTTATGGGAACCTCTCATCCAAATCCCCAAATGACTCAGATGGACATGGTAAAAAAAGCTTATGACCTCGCTGAAAATTTGGGTTTGATCAATAAAAAAATCTTTTTTAGTGATTGGATTCCCTATTCTGAAAGAGGAATGGTTCTGGGAAGCGCCCACCTGGCAGTCAGTACTCATTATCCGCATCTTGAAACACGCTTTTCCTATAGAACACGTATTTTGGATTATATATGGGCAGGACTCCCTTTTATTTGTACAGAAGGGGATGTGTTCAGTGAATGGGCGAAGGAATACGAAACAGGGTTAACTGTCCCACCAGAAAATGTGCAGGCAGTGGCAACTGCGTTTGAGACTCTTTTGGTTGACAGAGATATGTATCAAAAATACAGACAAAACCTACACATCCTCGCTGATCGAATGCATTGGGACAAAGTGTTAAAGCCTGTTATCGATTTCTGTGAGAATCCCAAGCGAGCGCCTGATTATAAATATCTGCAAAAAATGTCATCGAATGATGAAGAAAATTTTGCAGGAGGCTGCGAAACCTCGGTAATACCTGCGGGCGAAATTTTTAAAACCGGTCTGTCTCAGCAAATTGTCTGCGAAGAAAGCGGGTTATGTCGAATAGATTTAAAATTGGCAACATTCAATCGCATCAACACAGGATATGGCTTATTTGAGTTGTTGGATTCGTCAGGCGCAAAGCATGTTACACTCTCATTCGCTTTAGCTTCGGTTAAAGACAATAAATGGAAATCATTCCGTTTCGGCCCGATTTCGTCAAAACCCGGCAGTGTTTGGACTGTCAAATTATCCTGTCCAGACTCAATACCTGGAAATGCCATAACGGTATGGGCTGACAATGCTGACGAAAAATCCAGTTATACAATAAACAAATCGAAACAAGTTGGTTCGATAAATTATAGAATATTTGTCACTAAATTTGAAGGTTCTGACACGGATCTCCAGATACAAAAGAAATCTACTTTTCGATTTCCTTTTTTGAAAAAACGATGATGGCTGAAACGCGAACAACATTTCAACGTTCTTCTCTTCCTAAAAAAGTGATTGAGGCCGATAGAAAAAAAACACCGGATCTCTCTATCTGTCTTGTCAATTGGAACACATGCGATATGTTGCGAGAAAGCCTTAATTCGATATGGAAACATAAAAATGATTTGAACATCGAAGTGTTCGTCATTGACAATGCTTCCAAAGATGATTCGGCGGAAATGGTGAAATCTGAATTTCCGACGGTTACACTGATTGAAAACCATGAGAATAAAGGCTTTGCTCAGGCAAACAATCAAGGCATTAAACTCGCGACAGGTCGATATATCTTTTTACTTAATCCAGATACAGTCATTCTTGAAAAAGCGTTATCAAGGATGATCCGGTTTTTAGACGATAATCCTTGTGCCGGCGCTGTGGCTGCACGCCTGATCAATACCGATGGATCACTCCAGTTTTCATTGAGACAGTTCCCGAATTTTATGACGCCGTTTACAGAAAATACCAACCTGGCCACGATACCGGTAATTTTTTGGTACTCACAAAAATCACGTCTCATGGGATGGCCTCACGATACGATTCGAGAAGTTGAGCAACCGGCTGGAGCTGCGTTGATGATCAAAAGAAGCTGTATTGAGACTCTAGGATCATTAAATGGATCCTTTCACATGTTCTTTGAAGATGTTGATATCTGTTACCGTATCCGAAAAAATGGCTGGAAAATTTACTATCTTCCCGATGCACAGATAGTGCATCACGGTGGACAAAGTGTCAAAAAACGCTCTGATATGGGAACCCAGTTTTACCAAAGTTTGCTAAAATTTTCTCGACAGCATCGTGGTAAAGGTTGGGAATTTTCAATGCGAATATCTATGATAGTCCTTGCATCTTATTGTTTTGCATTTTCGTTGGTATTACTGCCTTTTAGGCCACGTAGAGCAATGAGTATAGGGAAGAGTGCAATGAATGTCATTGGAGCTGCCTTTTACCGTGTTAAAATTAGTCAAAATTTGTCAAATAGCTTATAAATTAAAAGAAAATGAATACTCTGATCAGACTTTTATTCGTATGAGGCGTACATCATGATCGTCCATGAAAGTATTCGTAGAGACTTCGCCCGCTTAATCGTGTGGTACCCGGTTCGTCTGATCATCAAATTTCTTCCGATCAAGCTTTCATTCAGTCTCTTTCGTTTTCTGGGGAAACTGCACGTATATCTAGGTGTCAGTTCTAACGAAAATCTTCGACGCAATATCCGCCTGGCTTACCCGCACATCGATCCCAAGGGACTAGACGCAATACTGAAAACCTACTTGGAAAACCATTATGTCGATAGACTTCATATTTTTACGTATCCTCGATTGAAGGTCAAAGCCGAAATGAACAAGATTTGTACAATTGAAGGAATAGATAATCTAATATCCGTTTTGGATGAGAAGAAAGGCGCTATAATTTTATTGGGGCATTATGGCCCTATACAACTTCCATTATTTCAATTGGGCGCTCTGGGTTATTCGATAATACAAGTCGGTTTGCCGACAGACGAAGGATTGAGTTGGATAGGAAAAAACGTCGCTTTCAAGCAGCGATTGCGGTATGAAAACATGATTCCGGCAAAAATCCTGCCTGCCAACACCTTTCTTCGACCACTTTTTTCTCATTTAAAAGAAAATGGGATAGTCATGATGAATATCGACCCGGCAGGAGGAGGAAGGTGGATTGGTCGACTGTTTTGGAGACCTTTTTTCAATCATAGCATTCCCTTTTCTCTGGGTTCGGCGATATTAGCCCATAAAACAGGCGCTCCGATATTGCCATTGTCAGTGCAACGATTCCGCGATAACACCTACGGGTTTGAAATCCATGAAGCTATCTGTCCGAAAAAATCACACACACCTGAGAAGACGTTGGAACGCTTGATACTTTGGTATGAGCAGATTGTGTCAAATGATCCTGGTCTTTGGCATTTCTGGGATGAATATGAAGAAGGGAAGATGATTCAACCCCCAAACTGATTTTATCTTCTATCAACTGATTTGAAATTCAATACCGCCAGAGCAATTGTGGTCGCTAGGGCTGACAGCGTGACAAAAGCTCCCAACATGTAACTGATAGGATGAAATAGCATGGTCAGTCGATGTTTTCCCGCCGGCGCCACTACTGCTCGTAATGCATGGTCAGCACGCAGAAGTTTGACAGGGATGCCGTCTATATAGGCTTTCCAGTCAGGTGTCCAAGTGTCCCCAATTACTAAAAGGGCGGCTCTATCAACAGAATAATCAAATTCGAGCCTATGGTATTCATTGGTTGATATCGAGAAATCAAAATTAGCCGGTGTGGTCTTGATCATTAAGCCAGGTTCTTCTTCCAACAGGGCAATACGATTGAAGTCGGTTCGGGCCAGTAGTTCAGGTGTTCCGGCTTCCTCAGTGTTTACAATCCAGGATTGGACCGGAAAAAGGTAAGGTTGTGACTCAGGGTTTAAAAGAATATCTGAAGATACTTTTTCTAAACTATCAGCAGGCTTCCAAGGGATCGAGTTCGCTGGAAGGGCGGCGGTCGAGAGCACGAAAGCATCGGAAGGTTCTTCGGAAACAAGTATGTAACGAGCACGAAGAATATCTAAAATGCTCTTGTTAGTCTCAGAAAATCTCAGCAGCTCCCCAAATCTTCTGCTATGTAAACCACTCACTCTGCCTCCTGTCTGATACCATCCTTTCCAAGAGGATTCATTGGTGAGGAGAACTTTTCGGATGTCCCACTCATGAATTCTAAAATTTGATGAGTCTTCGGCATAACGCGCATCCAGAAAAACCCGATGGGGAGTCGGCGAGAAGCTTTCATAAGGAGGTTGTTTCCCGAACATCAGATCACTGTTTTGGTATAGGGACAGGAGCTGAACAAAAGTGAAAAGAGGGACACAGACTTTTAACGTGATGGCTGTTTTTGTAGAAAACCAGTTGGAAAACCAATCGAGGCCGGCTCCTGCCAATAAAGCCAGCGTTAGATAAACCAAGGGAAGTATTGCTGCCGGTGTCCGGACAAGGTCCCAGCCCGGTAAAATCGATCGAAGAAATTTATGGACGAATGTTATGGGACCTAAAGAATAACAAAAGCCGATAATCACCCAAAACCACAAGAACAGCAGGAATTTTCCCTTAAATCTAGAAGAATAGACTGAACGCAAAGATTTCTTGCGTTGTCTGATCACAACAGTCTGAATACCGTAAATAAAAGCCATGAGCCAGAAAATAGGGGTAATGTACCCGGCGTGGCATTGTTGGTTGGTTCTGTCCCATGGCCCGGAATACGGCCCTGTAATCCCACCGTAGTAATTGGGAACGAAAAGTGTTACCAGACTTTTGAGCTGAAAACTCTCACTTTCTCCAAGAAAAGGGGATATCTCGTGCCTAGATGATTGGAGAGCTTGATCCGCTGTCGAAAAAAGTTGAATACCCGTCGTAGCTATGCAAATCAGCAGTGCAACTAACAATAAAATGGCGCGTCGATGAAAATAATAGGGCTTTGAACATATGTCGGATCGGGGTACTACGATCAACCAGCTCAACCAGAATATGATGCCATAAACGGCTGATTGAAAATGACCGGCAAGTACGGCCAAACCCAGCAGAACGGCAGAAAAAAGGGTAAAGACTTTTCTATGAGTTCCTTTTTCAGCTAAAAGTAATGTCCAGGGAAATAGAGCGTAAAATTGAATGATACCCAGATGTGTTGCGTGCCCGAGAAGTTGCCCGGAAAAACACCACGTGATGGCTGCAAATGCTGACGCTGGAGTGGAAAGCCGAAGAAAACGGCATAGAATAAACGTTCCCGCCAAAACGGAAAAATAGCTGAACACAGTCAAAAAAATGACGGTTCGCGGTGTAATGATTTTAAACAGAGATACGAAGAAATTTATCGGATAGAACGATCCGGACTGTAGATAACCGATAAACGGATAACCACAATAGATGTGGGGTTCCCATAATGGAACAATCCCGTTATGAATCGATCTGGAAAAAAATGCCAGATGAGGGTAGTGCAAATCCATCGCGTCCCATTGAATCGACCGTGAATTTTGAAATAATGCCGGGAAAAAAAACAGCGAGACGGCCAGGCCGGAAAGAATCAAAATCAGCAGAAGCTTAGAATAAGTATTCATCAGCTCAAGCATAAATCAACCGGGACTTAAAATCTATGGTTTCGTTTTCTTCGAATATTCTTCAATGACTTCGACAGCGATAGTATCAGGTAGAACCTCATGTCGGAAAAACTCCATCGCATACCCGGCTCGACCACTAGACAGATTTCTGAGCGTGTTGGCATAACCGAACATCTCCCGTAACGGCACAAAACCATTGAGTTTTTGTGACCCTTTTCGGTGACGGCGCATATTGTCTATTTTGCCGCGACGCCGATTGATATCTCCAATTAGATCGCCGATATATTCATCCGGTGTATTGATTTCAATTTTCATTATCGGTTCCAGAAGCTTTGGCGATGTTCGATTAATGATGGATTTTAAAGCCTGTTCAGTACAGATACGAAATGCCATCTCACTGGAATCGACTGGATGTGACAGGCCGTCGAGCAGGACAAATCTTGCATCGATCATTGGAAAACCGGCAATTAACCCTTTTTGCATGGTATTCCGAAACCCTTTTTCAACGCCGGGAATAAATTCACGAGGAATATTGCCTCCTTTAACCATATCCACGAATTCCAGGCCTTTGCCTGAATTGGGCTCTAGACAAAATTCAATTTGTGCAAACTGGCCTTTTCCACCGGTTTGCTTTTTATATCGTTCGGTATGTCTGAAGGGTGAGGAAATAGTTTCCCGATAAGCGACAGATGGTTTGCCTGTATGGGCGGCAACCTTGTGTTCAGTGGAAAGACGGTCAACGACAACTTCGAGATGAAGTTCGCCCATCCCAGAAACAACAGTCTCATGGGTTTCAGCATCAACTTTAACTTTTAACGAAGGGTCTTCGAGAGCCATTTTTATCAAAGCCGCGCCAAGTTTGTCCCAATCGTTTCGATCGACCGGCTCGATGCTGACATCGACTACTGTTTCCGGGTAATGAATGCTTTCCAACAGAAGAGGCTGCGTTTCATCACACAAGGTGTGTCCTGTGCGTGTGCCTTTCAAACCAATCAGCGCACCGATATCACCCGCTTCCAAAGAGTCCAACTCAACTCTACTGTTCGCATGAATCCTCAACATTCTACCAATACGCTCCTTTTTTTGGGTCGATGCATTCAATACGAAGCTTCCAGAGGAGAGTTTTCCCGAATATACTCGAATAAATGCTTGGTGGCCGACATAAGGGTCATTGATTATTTTGAAGACCATTCCGCTGAAAGGCTGTGATGGTGAGGGAATTCGAGACATCGATATTTCAGGTTTAACAATATCATGTCCAACAATAGCGCCTCGATCGATAGGAGAAGGCAGATAGTCGAGAATAGCATCTAAAAGCAACTGAATTCCTTTGTTTCGAAATGAGGAACCGCAAAAGACGGGAGTGATACACAAATTCAAGACAGCTCGACGAGCTGCATTGCGGATTTCTATCTCAGTCGGTTGTTGATCGCTAAGATATTTATCCAGAATAATCGGGTCAAAATCAGACAGTGTTTCGAGAAGTTTATCCCTGTAGCTATTCACCTGATCTTTCATCTCATCTGGAATCGGTATGGGTGACATGTTGAGAGAGTCATCATCATATGCCCAGGCCTGAAGCGAAACCAAATCGACCATGCCTTTGAACTTTTCTTCGTGACCGATAGGAAGCTGAAAGGCTACCGGATTGGCTCCAAGCATGTCGTCCATCATGGTCATAACAGTTGACAAATCGGCGCCTTGACGATCCATCTTGTTGATATAGGCAATACGCGGAACTTTATAACGATCTGCTTGACGCCACACCGTCTCACTTTGTGGTTCAACACCTCCAACAGCGCAAAAAACCATGATAATGCCATCAAGAACTCTTAAAGAACGTTCGACTTCAAGCGTAAAATCTATATGTCCAGGCGTATCGATCACATTGATTGTGTGATTTTTCCAGTGTGTTGTAATTGCAGCAGAAGTAATGGTGATACCACGTTCCTGTTCCTGCTTTAAAAAATCCATCACCGCTTTTCCATCGTGAACTTCGCCCATTCGATGTGTCGTTCCGGTAAAAAACAGAATACGTTCTGTCGTGGTCGTTTTGCCTGCGTCGATGTGAGCAACCAGACCAATATTTCTTAGTTTATCTAGATTTGTTGGTGTCATAATGCCTCTTCCTTGATGATATTAACCGGATTGCCGAATAAAAATATCGGAATTACCGGATGCAGCGGGACTGTAATGCTGGTGTTCCAGAATTACAAGGAAAAACCAACATCCAACGTAAGTGGTTGAACTTAAATGACGCTATTTCTTCTTTGCATCGTCTCTCGGCACGATTATCAAAGCATCAGGACCCTGTCCTACAGTAATCTTCTGAATCATCGTATCATCTTGAGACGCGTCGATTACCCAGACCCGATTATGATTGAACTCCAAAGCCCAAAGACGATTGTCCGGTCCAATGGCCAGACCGGATGCCATATTGTATTCTTGGCTGCCGGAGGAAAGAGATAAGGGAGATAGTAGGTCAAAAGAATTCGGATCGAAACGCCCGATTCTTCCTTCAGAAGAACTGGCAAAATAAGCGCGATCAGGACCAAATAATAGCTCATTTGGAGCATCATTTGTTTCTATCACATGAATCAGCTCATTCGAATAGATATTAAACACAGCAATTGTACCGTTTTCACTAAACCCTTCAGGCCAGGAATAATCGCCTGTATTTACCACCCATAACCAATCCGGAAAGTTCGGGCTGTAAGTGATATCGGCGCAGTTTCGGCCGCCACTTTCAAGCCAGCCGGTAACTTGGTCGGTATTCGTATCGATCATGACGACAATCCCCGGACCTCCTGCATAATACGATTCATCTAAGTTAGCGCATGCAACATAGGCAATCGCATTATGTACATAAATGCCGCCAGGGCGAGGATAAGTTGTGTTACCTTCATCGGAAGGCAAGTTGTCCGGCAAATTGATTACGGCTGTTACCTGTCCCGAATAGGCGTCCACACGGCTGACAGTATTGGTGTTGAATTGTGTAGTATAGAAACTCTGATCGTCAACAAAAGCCATACTGAACGGGCTGGCGCCTGCTCCAACGGATAACTCACGTTTTAGCGAAAGAGAGTGTGGATCATAAACGGTGACCGAGTTGGAGAGGCTGTTTAAAACATATAACTCGTCAGCATGCTGAACAATGCAATTCGGAGCTTGACCGGTTGCGGCGACATTGGATTGAGCGGCATAATTTTCAGAATCGATCCGCCACAGATTTTCATCGAGACTCATGGCAATGACAACGTCATAAGCAGTCGGCTCGGATGGAGTCGGAGAAGGAGTTGGAGTGGGTGAGGGTGTGGGCGTTGGATCGGTATCTTTTTCAAAAACCGCTATCAGGAAGTTGAAAGAATGTGGCGTGCTACTGAACGAAAATTCTGTGAGTTGAGTCGGGGTATCTTCAAAAATAGAGTCAAGGTCAAGCCAAATGCGATCTCGATCGGGGAGTGTTTCATACCACCAGTTATTTTCAGTATCTTTAACGATCAGGCCGATATCATGTTGTGAGGTAAAACTGAAGCCGGTATAAAAGGGTTCGTTTAATTCCAGTTTTTCAAAAGATCCAAAATTTCCTGAATGTAGATCGATGCCAAACCATTCTTTCGTTGCCGGATCGTAATACAGAAGCGTATCAGATGGTTCGTTCGGCAGCGTCAAAGCCGAAAAAGCGCCTTTGCCTGCCGGCAGATTGAATAATGTGCGAACCGTCTCTTCAGGCAAGTCAAAAAGAGGAGTTAGAGTAGAAGCATCTAAAAATTGCAACGTATCGTCACCACTAACAATTAGCCAGTTATCGCCAGGTGAACCTTCTATATATTTTAGTGCCACAACGCCATCAATTTGGTCGAAATTAGTGATCGAGGTCAACGCTTCGGTTATTTCAAACTGCGATCCGGTGTCGAGATCAAATAAGACGACCGATGACGAAGCTTGGCAAAGGTGTGTAACGACTAAAAAGGCGGATAGGCAAATCGTTAAAGCTGAGCAAATAATTTTTTGTGATCGATTTTTCATGACTTCTAGGACATCCTTTCTTTTATAAATTTAGCTTTATGGTTGCAAACCAGGATCTGGACGGCAGTGGAAAGCCGCGGACATCGAGCATCCGGTAATTGCTGATATTTTTAACTTCGACACCAAAGCGCCAAGTCGAACTTAAGTCGTAGGTAACGCCAAGATTTCCTGTCAATCGAGCATCGAGTTTCTTGGTGTTTGAGCGTGTGATGTAATTCCCGCTCAAGTGGTGCCATTCAGTCCATACAGAGAACGGGTTTTTATTCCAGGTAAGTTTGCCGAAGAGATCATGCTCAGGTCTGCCGGGAATTTGTTTACCGTGGTGATTGGGTTCATTTGAACGGTCAATAGCCTTGTCCCATGTATATGAGCCGGAGATTGAGAAGCCTTTTCCCAGCAGAACGGCTCCATCTAATTCGATGCCTTGAGAACGGGCTCGGCCGACATTATAAGGTTTATAACGAAATCCCGACACCAATTGATATTGAATCAAATCAGTTGAATCGATACTGAACCACGCAGCTTCGAAGCGCCATTTCGACTTTTGGACAGTCAAGCCGATATCGAAACTAAAAGCTTCTTCTGGTTTGAGATCAGGATTGCTTGCTATAAATCCGGCGTCAAAATAGAGTTCATTGAATGACGGCGCTCTAAATCCGTATCCGGCATTGGTTTTGACGGATAAACCCTCTTTGATGCTCCAGTGTAAACCGATCTTCGGACTCCAATAGTCGCCGGCGTCGGAAAAAGAATCGTAGCGAAGCATACTGGTCAACCAGAATTTTCCGTTGAACAGCATCATCTCATGGCGGCAATTCAATGCATATAAAACCCGTTCCACTTTTCCAAAGTCAGCGTCATGTAACACTTCTTTTTCAGTGACAATTCCAAAGTCGCCAGACCCTTTACCGTATGAAAAATTAAAACCGGCTTGGCCTGAAACAAATTGAGTTTGTTGGTCTGTTTCGACAGGCACCCCTGTCTGCTCACCTTTTGGATCGGAGAAGTTCATATCGAGGTATTTGCCATGAGATTCGATATACAATCGTTTAAAAACAGGTGCATCGAGATTTTTTTCCCAACGCAAATATCCTGTAAGGCGTCGATCGGTCTGTGAAGCATGAGGAGACGGAAAAGTTGTTAGGCCCGGGATGCCTTTGTCAGCGATAAACCCTTCAATGTTTCCGGATAGTGTCGTTGTTTCGGATGGAAAAGCACGAAAACGGAAGGAGGCGTCGAATGCGTCGGAATCATTGTTTTTCCTTCTGTCTTGGTAATCATCATTGGGGTTGAACTCGGTACCGTTATCATTGGTAAACGTGAAATCACCATCGCTATGGCGCCAGGATCCCGATAGAGTGTATTGATTGTTTAAGCTCGTGTTGAAATTAACAATAGCCGTATTCCAGGAAGCATAGGTTAAACTGCCGTCACCGCTCCAACCATCCGATTGATGCTTACGAGTGACAAGGTTGATGACGCCACCCATAGCGCCGCTTCCGAACACGGCGGAATCCGCTCCGCGAAGAACCTCGATTTTTTCAATGCTTGTTAACGGCAGTGTCGATAAATCGACGCCGGAATCCGATGCGGTATTTATACGGATGCCGTCAATAAGAACAATGACCTGATTAGCGCTGGTTCCACGAATGGAAACCGTGGACAAGCTACCCAGGCCTCCGAAGTCTTTAACCGTTACGCCGACTGTTCCGGCTAGAATTTCTGGAAGCGTCAGAAAACGTGGCGTATCCGGTTCGATATGGACAACGGTGACAAAGGCCGGAAGTTGAATGATTGTGGGGATTTCGTCAGGTCGTTCTGCTGAGACCGATATCGTTGTGGAGTATTCAAAATGATCGTCTTTCTTCGTGAATTCATAGTCAGAAAGTTTGGCGTCATCGTGATTGGAATGGCTCATGTCGGCTAAGAGAATGTGTTTGCAAGAAAATATCGCGGCTAGGCAAACGATTATAAGCCGTATAACGCTTAAAGACCATGTGCTTTTGTTCTCTCTTTTGTTGAGAAGCACCGTGAAATCCTTTTTGGGGTTAAAAAAAACCGGCTTCGGGGCCGGCTTGGTTTCGCTTCAGTCTCAGTCCTTACCCCGCGAAGGAAGAAACCGATTGGATGCTGATTGGGTATCCTGACTTCCGGATCAACCGATGCCGTGCGCCTTCCCAAACTTTTATCGATTCGTTCAGTGGCTGGTTCAATTCGTGAACCGTGCAGGGCTCGTCCCCGGTCACAGTTGCGGGTCAGTGCCGGATTCTCACCGGCTTCCCCCTGGCGAAATGTCTCCGCCTCTCAGCTCCAACTGCTGACACGAATCAACTTAACATTTCAATATTTGGGAGTCAATACATTTTAAGAGCATTTTATTGATTGGACAACGAGGATTTTATTTTGTAAAAAATTGGGTTGAGTTTTTTCCGGGAGGTGTTAGGTGCGACGTTTTGGTTTTATTCTCTTTGTTGTATTGACTGCTTTCAGCGCTCTGGGCAGTGATCACGGTATTCCACCATCAGTTATCATGAACTTGGGCGCTGTTTCGCCGGAAGCTCATATAGCTCTTGCGGAACCCGATGTGAATTCCTGGTTGTTAGAAGATGAAATGAATCGCGATAAGGGGATACCATTCAGGATTGGATCTGTGCGATATCTTCCCGAAAATGCCATCGATCAGGCGGAATCAGTAATAGATGATGATTATGGCTTGGTCACTCGGCTTGCTGTGCATTCACCGGGAGCAATCGAGCTGAAACTCCATTTGGAATCCGTCAATCTCCCTGGTGACAGTGAACTTTTTATTTATGCCGACGGTGAAATTGAAGCGGAGCGCTTCACTCAGCATGATATTTATCCTGACAGTACCTTTTGGTCGCCGGGGTCGCCAGGTTCGACAATCATTATTGAATGGCATTGGGATGATGCGCCAAATACAGAATTACCCATGCCTTTTGAGCTCAAGGAAATAAGTCATATTTATAAAGATGTTCATGAAATAATGGGTCGCGAAGGAAACTGCCATAATGATGCGACGTGTGATACCGGCTATAGGTCTCAGCGAGATGCCTCTGCGTATATTGAATTCGTTGACAGTGGTGAAACATATCTTTGTTCTGGGGTTATGCTGAACAATACATCGCAGAGTTTTGTCCCGTATTTTCTAACGGCAAATCATTGCATTGGTAGGCAGGCAGTGGCCAACACGATAAAAGTATGGTTTTTCTTTCATACGCAAACCTGTAATGGGCCAAGACCGAATAAAGGTTTTAGAACTGCTCAGAGTTCGACGCTATTAGCCACCGGCGCAGCAAGTAGTGGCAGTGGATCGGATTATGCATTACTGAGACTTGAGGATTCAGGAGCTGATTACACGGGAGTTTATTTTGCCGGTTGGGATCGAAATGATTTGACGAATGGAACAGCAATTACAGGAATCCATCATCCAGGTGGGGCGTATAAACGTATCTCTTATGGGAGTGTGACGTCATTATGGTATTCCGGCCAATGGGGAGTAAAATGGAATCGAACATCGAATCCCGGTGTAACGGAGCAGGGATCGTCCGGCAGCGCTCTCTTTAGAGATTCGAATCATTTGGTAGTCGGTCAGCTATGGGCCGGTTCATCTGCCTGCAACAATCAAAATGGTCAAGACTTTTATGGTCGTTTCGGCAAATCGTTTACTCATGGCGATCTGGGTCGTTGGCTTGGGAATGCGATGACGTGTCAAGGGGCTTATTATGGAGCGGGGCAGACGCCGACTGCTACACCCACATCAACACCGACTCCTAGACCGAGCAATACGCCTGTGCCGACGCAGACGCCTATACCCACGAACACGCCTATTCCAACAAAAACAACGACACCGGCAACGCAAACGCCTGTTCCTACGTGGACGCCGACTCCAGGCACACAAACACCGGCTCCTACGAGGACACCGACGATGACCCCGACACGAACCCCGACGATACCTTCGCCGACGCCCTCAGCCCAACCACCTACCGGCACGCCTGAACCTCCGACATCGACACCTGATATACCTACTCCAACGACGCCTCCAGAAGTCCCGACGCCGACACCGACCACATCACCGACACTGGATTTAACCTTGTCTATTTTAATGCCATCACGCATGTTTTATCCTGGGGATAGGTACGAATGTGCCATTATCATCGACAATGAGACAGGGGTCGAACTTGCCGATTTGCCTTTATTTCTAATCCTTGATGTTTATGGCGAATTATATTTTATGCCGGATGCCAATGACTTCAGCTTTTATTCAATGGTTTTCCATCCCGGCCAGACGATTCTGAAAGCGGTACCGATGTTCAAATGGCCAGATGACGCAGGATCAGCGAGCAATATTATCTGGTATGCTGGCATTACTGATCACGCATTTTTAAAATTGATCAGCAACGTTGACATTGCGATTTTTGGTTGGGAAAGCTGATTCTATAGTCAAAACATGGCCAAAACTATCTAAAATTCTTTTATCTAGGCAAAATATATCGTTGCACTGATACAATCATGGTGCTAGTATAACCTCGTTGTTGAGAAAAATTAGTTTATGGACGCTTTATTCTATGGCGAGGTTAAATGCAGTGAAAAATAGTAATTATAGTATTGCCGTACCATTTTTAATATTTTCCTTAATTCTAAGTTTTGCGGCTGAAGCTCAGTCTTCAGAACGGCTTGTTGTAAAAATTCCTGACCTGAAGTTGCAAACAACTAATAGAGATGGGATCGATATTTTGGAAATGCCAGATTACGGTACAACGAACATCCCCGGCAAACCATGCCTTCCGTCACGAAAATATGCTATCGTTATTCCGCCCGATGCAAATGTACAAAATGTCAGATTGGTTTCTGATAGAGTGGAGCTTTTGCCAGGGCGTTATTCAATAGCCCCATCATCAATGGTTCTACCAATGACGACTTTAAGTCAAGCGGAATTGGCTCCTTATCAAGCTGAATATGATAGGAATAGGCAGGAGGTCTACTCAAAGTCGGAATTTTGGCCTGAGTCGATTGGGGGTATGCTGAGTGAAGCTGGATTAAGGAAATATAGGCTGATAGATGTCCGTGTCAATCCTGTTCAATATAACCCGATTACGGGAGAGTTAATTCATCATAGAGACATTTCTATTGAAATAGATTTCACCTATAAAGATTCATATAAGGTTATAGTGGACCACAGTCCTTGGATGGAAGAATGGGCCGAGCAATTTATTTTGAATTATGATCAGGCGACTCAGTGGTATCCAAACGAGGGGATTGAACTTGGTAGAGAAACTTATGATTTTGTTATCATAACAGAAGCGGCGCTTGTCGATTCATTAAGCGAACTCGTATATTTCGAGGAGAATGCAAAAGGCAGATCCGTTTATGTTGCGACCGTAGAAAGTATAAACAGTTCAGTACCTGGAATTGATCTTCCACAAAAAATACGGAATTTTCTGCGTGATCGATATCCAACGTCAGTCTGGGGTATTCGAGATGTATTATTGGTAGGAGATTATGCAAATATTCCAATGAGGAGAGTTGCTCAGGACTCACCGACTGACAAGCTTTTAACAGATTTTTATTACGCTGAGTTATCCGAGCCGGACAATGTAAATTGGGATTCCAATAACAATGGTCTTTATTGGGACGATGACGATAATGCTGACTTCTATGTTGAAGTAAGCGTTGGTCGAATACCCTGGGCCGATCCCTTGACTGTTGCCAATATATGCCGGAAATCCATAGATTTCGAGACAAATAACGACTCATCTTTTAAACAAAATGCTCTTTTTCTTGGGTCATTTTTTTGGGAAGATACCGATACCGCTGTTTTAATGGAACTGATCAAGGGATTAACTCAGATGGAACACTGGACAACAACGAGTATGTATGAAAAAAACTCGACCGTTTACTCTGTTTATCCATGTGATTATCCGCTGACTCAAGATAATGCAAAAACCGTCTGGTCAGCCGGTAAATATGCTTTTGCTAATCTAACTGGCCATGGCAATCAGTTTTCGATTCACCAAATGGGATTCGACGATGCTATCTTTTGGAGTAATATTTTATGCGATTTTTTATCAAATGAGTATCCTGCTATTGTTATAGCCATCTCTTGCCTTACCAGCCATCCCGATTGGGATAGTCTATGCAAGACTATTCTCAGAAAAGGCGCTGTGGGGTATGTTGGAGCTACAGAAATTAGTTTCGGAAAGTCTGCTTGGTCTTCTCCCTCGCATGGATCAGCCCAATCGTTTGATTATTTTTTTTCCGACGTCATAACAAGTCAATATTGGACTCTAGGTATAGCTCATCAATTTTCGCTGCTGAAAAACTATCATTTAAATGGTTGGCAGAATACAAAACATGAAATGGCCGTATGGAATGTTTTTGGAAATCCAAGTCTTGGGCTGGATTACATTGAACCGGTGCCTACCCCCACGCCGACGGTAACACGTACGCCGACGGCTACTCAAACACCTACAGCCACACGTACCCCGACGGCTACCTCTCCACCGACTGCCACACCGGATTCATCCTTGTCTGATTATGTGGCCATCTCAGATCGTAATTATGGCTGTACAAACGATTACATAACCGTTCAGGTTATGTTGCATAACGAGACAGTTGAAGTTGACGCTTTTTGTATGGATGTTGCTTTCGATTACGCGGCGCTAGTTTATATAGATTGCGAAATGGGAGATTTGAATACAGGCTGGACAATGTTTGGATGTACTGAAAATGAGCTTGGTAATCTTCGTATAGTAGGGTTCGCTTCGGCGCCAAATAAAATTCCTGTCGGCAGTTATGGTGTGCTTGCCACGTTGACTTTTATAGTTAGTTGTCATGCTTGTTCAGAAGGAGATACAAGCCAAATTGTTCTTCACCGACTGCTTGACGATCTTGTTTCTTTCGATGTGGTAGATGGCTTGTTTACATTTCTCTGTACGAGCACTCCAACCCCCAAGCCTCCAGCGACCCCAACACCGACCTTTACACCTGAAACGCCCACTCCGACGATGCCTCCGGAAGTCCCTACGCCGACACCGGACAAGCCATCAGAACTCTCTCTGTCTATCGTGATGCCGTCGAATATGTTCTTTCCTGGAGACAGGTATGAATGTGCCATTATTATCGACAATGAAACAGGAGTCGAACTTGCTGATTTGCCAGTATTTCTAATCCTTGATGTTTATGGCGAATTATTTTTTATGCCGGATGCCGATGACTTCAGCTTTTATTCAATGAATTTACATCCCGGTCAGACGATATTGGAAGCTATACCGAAATTCACGTGGCCGGGCGATGTGGGATCAGCAAGCAACATTATCTGGTATGCCGGCATTACTGATCACGCATTTTTAAAATTGATCAGTAACGTTGACATTGCGATTTTTGGTTGGGAAAGCTGATTCTATAGAAAATAGTTAATGAACATCGGGCATTAGCATAGAATGTTTACTAGCCTGAAAAAATCTTGATTCAACGCCATTTCCCTTATTGGCAAAAACATTGCACCTGCTTTAAGTATGATTTGGATTTGCTCTAACAGGGAGATGACGAAATGAAAAACACTATGTGTATGACTTTTATTTCAATCGTGTCGATTATGCTAATCAGCGCTTTTACAACTCAAGCGATGGAATTACAGGTTAATAAAATTCCTGCTCAGGAATTGCAACTGGGCTCTAAAAATGACATCACTGTTTTGGAGATGGTTGATTACGGCACAATGAATATACCCGGCAAGCCTCGTTTGCCGTCAAGAATATATGCTATCGCAATTCCACCGGATGCAAACGTGCAAAATGTGAGGGCGCTTTCAGAAGGTATTGAACATCTGCCGGGACGATATACGATTGATCCTGTCCAGATGTCTCTTCCTTTGACCACTTTGAGTGAAGCGGAGTTGGCTCCGTATCAAGCGGAATATGATAAAAATAGGCAGGAAGTCTATTCCAAATCCGAATTTTGGCCGACATCGATAGGGGAGATGCTTGGTGAGTCGAGGCTTCGAAAATACAGATTGATCGATGTGCAAATCAATCCTGTTCAGTACAATCCGGTAACCGGGGAACTGATTCACCATAAAAATATTTCCATTGAAATTGATTTTACACGGTCGGATTCGTTTGAAACGATTTTGGACTCTAGTCCCAGAATGGAACATCGGGCCAGAGAATTGATTTTGAATTATGATCAAGCACAACAATGGTATTCCCATGCTGAACTGAAAATGGGTAGAGAAGCTTATGATTTTGTCGTTATAACCACAGCATCATTGGTTGATTCGATAAGTGCATTGGTTGAATTTGAACAAAATTATAAAGGTAGATCTGTCTATATTGCTACGGTTGAGGAAATCAACACGACGATACCGGGAAATGATCTGCCTCAGAAAATGCGGAATTATTTGTGGGAGCGTTATCCTACCTCGGCTTGGGGTATTGAAGATGTGCTGCTGATTGGAAGTTATACGGATGTGCCCATGCGGCTTGTCTATCAGGACTTCTGGTATGGAAAACCATACACAGATTTTTATTATGCGGAATTATCAGCGCCGGACAATGTGAACTGGGATTCCAATAATAATGGCAGATACTGGGATGATAGCGACAATGCCGATTATTATGCAGAAATAAACGTTGGAAGAATACCATGGTCGGCGCCTGCTACCGTGGCTCAGATTTGTCAGAAAAGTGTCAACTTTGAATTGAATCAAGATACGGCTTTCAAACAGAATGCTTTATTGCTTGGTTCCTTTTTCTGGCAAGATACCGATACCGCTGTCCTCATGGAGAAAATCATGAGTCAATCTCAAATGCAGGATTGGACATCAGTACGGATGTATGAGAAAAACTCGACGGTAAACTCATCGTACTCATGTGATTATCCATTGACTCGAGCGAATGCGCAAAATGTGTGGCCATCAGGCCAATTTGCATTTGCCAATCTTGCTGGGCATGGCTCCGAAGAAACCATTCATCAGATGGGTTTTTACTCGGATTATTTCTGGTCGAATAGCCAATGTGGCTCCTTGTCAAATGACTATCCAGCGATAGTTTTTGCAGATGCCTGCAGTACAAGCGATACTGCCTATACGAACTTGGGCCAGATATTTTTGAGAGATGGAGCTGTTGGATACATTGGCGCTACTAAAGTGGCGTTTGGTTGCCCTGGTTGGACCAGCCCGGCAGATGGTTCCAGCCAGTCGTATGATTTCTATTTTTCCGATGCCGTGACTTCAACGGAATATACGCAAGGCGCTGCTCATCAATATGGCCTATCGAAGAACTATCAGTTAAATGGTTGGGATTATAATAAATATGAAATCGCGGAATGGAATCTTTGGGGAAACCCGAATCTGGGGCTTGGACAAGTAGAACCGCCTCCGACGCCGACTCCAACTCAGACCCCTACACCTGATTGCATCAATAATGGTGATATCAATGATGATGGGATGGTCAGCAGTCTGGATTCACAGTTGGCTTTTATGATCGCAATTGGAACTTATGCACCGACATACAAAGAATCATGCTCCGCAGACTGTGATGGTAACGGAGAAATTAGCGTAGCTGATGCTCAGCAAATTATGTTGGTAGCATTGGGCGCAACGACTTGTTCTGATCCATTATAATAAAGACCAATACTATAATTTCTTCCCGGTCTGGCAAAATATTTGCATAGAACTTGGACGGTTTCTTCTACTCGTCTGAAGGGGAGATATTTATGAAAATCAATTGTTCAAAACTCATTGTAATGATGGTGATTTGTGGAAGTGTTATTTTTGGGGTTCATGCGAGCGAAATATTGGAAATAAAGCTTCCGGAGCAGCCATTACGTCTGAATGCACGTGGTGATGTCACAGTTCTGGAAATGGATGACTTTGGGACGATGAATATTCCTGGCAAGCCGCGTCTTCCATCACGAATTTATGCTATTGCTATTCCACCGGATGCTAATGTCGAAAATGTAAAAGTGGTATCTGGAAATGTTGAACGTTTGCCGGGGCGCTACACAATCGATCCAGTTGAAATGCACTTGCCTTTGAGAGCAATTAGCGGGCAGGAACTGGCAAGATCTGAGGAAGAGTATCGCGCCAACAAACAAGAGGTCTATTCAAAATCGGAATTTTGGCCTGAGTCGACAGGAGGCATGTTGGGAGAAGCCGGGCTTAGAAAGTACAGGCTGATCGACGTTCAAATAAATCCTGTTCAGTATAATCCCGTGACCGGAGAGTTGCTTCTCCACAAAGATATTTCCGTTATAATAGACTATATTCCGATGGATTCTTATGAAGTGATCTTGGACTATAGCCCAAAAATGGAGCAGCGGGCCAGGCAATTGATTTTGAATTATGATCAGGCAACACAATGGTATCCGATGGAGGAAGTTGAATCCGGTAGAGAAACCTATAATTTGGTTATCATCACGAAAGCATCGCTGGTCAATTCATTAACAGCGCTGGTTGAATTTGAAGAAAATTATAAGGGAAGGTCCGTTTATATTGCTACCGTTGAAGATATAAGCAGCGCTTGGCCGGGCAATAATCTTGCTCATAAAATGCGGAATTTTCTTCGAGATAAATACCCTACATCTGCTTGGGGTATCGAAGATGTTTTGCTCGTCGGCAGTTACACAGATGTTCCGATGCGGGAAGTTTACCAGAACCAAGGATATGGCAGACCCCAAACAGATTTTTATTTTGCTGAGTTATCTGCTGCGGACAATGTGAACTGGGACTCCAATAACAACAGTCGATATTGGGATGACAACGACAATGCCGACTACTATGCTGAAATCAATGTTGGTCGGATACCGTCATCAACAGCGTCGATTGTGTCTTCGATAAGCCAGAAATGTGTCACGTTTGAATTAAATGAAGATCCTGGATTTAAAAATAAAGCCTTGTTTCTGGGTTCGTTTTTCTGGAGTGATACCGATACGGCGGTTTTGATGGAAAAGATCATGAGTCGGCCTCATATGCAGTCTTGGTCAAAAATAAAACTGTATGAGAAAAACTCGACGGTGAGTTCTTCCTATTCCTGCGATTATCCTTTGACTCGGACAAATGCAAAAAATGTTTGGACGTCAAATCATTTTGCGTTTGCTAATCTAGCGGGTCATGGTTCTGAGACTGCGGTTTATCAGATGGGATTTAGCTCAGATTATTTCTGGTCCGGCTCATTATGTAGTTCTATTTCGAACGAGTATCCAGCCATCGTAATAGCCGATGCCTGCAGCACCAGTGATACGGCTTACAAAAACCTTGGGCAATATTTTCTGGAAAATGGTGGTGTTGGCTATGTAGGCGCAACAAAAGTTGCTTATGGCACCCAAGGATGGTCCGGCCCTGCGGATGGTTCCAGTCAGTCGTTTGATTATTATTTCTCCGACGCTGTTACATCAGGAAATTACTCACAGGGCGCCGCACTACAATATGCTCTTGCTAAGAATTATCAACAAAATGGCTGGTATTATAATAAATATGAAATAGCTGAATGGAATTTATGGGGAAATCCGCATCTAGGACTCTATTACAGAGAGCCGGAGCCGACAGCGACACCAACGCACGCTCCGATGCCTTCTGTGACGCCGACACCTCGCCCGACGAATACTCCTCTGCCGACGCACACGCCCATCCCTACCCACACACCTTTCCCTACTTACACACCTTTCCCGACACATACGCCATTCCCGACTTATACCTCCACACAGACACCGCTTCCTGATACCCCGACACAGAAACCTTCCAATACCCCGATCCCCACCTCGACATCTCAGCCCACAAACACACCGCCTAAGCCGACATCGACACCAAAACCGCCGACTTCGACACCTCGACCAACATCAACTCCTCAACCAACATCAACTCCGACACAGAAACCTTCCAATACCCCGATCCCCACCTCGACACCTCAGCCCACTTCCACCCCGCAATCTCCAACTGCAACTCCAGTAATTCCCACCTCAACTCCAGCTCCGCCGACATCAACACCGGACTACCCCATGAAAACCCCTGTTGCGACACCTACACCTTATCCCACTCAGCCACCGGCAGCGGATATTGTTCTAAGAATACACATGCCATCTATTTATTTTCATCCAGGCGATATGTGTGAATGTTTACTGGAGATCAATAATAGAGGACCTGCAGAATTTACCGACCTTGTTCTGTTCATGGTGTTAGATGTTTATGGAGAATTTTATTGTATGCCGGGTGCAAGTGCATTCGATTATTATCCGCTTTACTTGCCGCCGGGACAAACAATCAAGGAGATTTTACCTCGCTTTTTCTGGCCTGATAATTGTGGTGAAGCATTCAATATCAATTGGTTTGCAGGAATCACAGACAGCAGATTCAGTAAAGTTATCAGTAATATCGATTCATTTACGTTCGGATGGGCTGAATAATATCTCGTTAATTTGATTTTCATTGGCAGCATTTTAAATTCACCCTTTGTTATATGATAGACAAAGGGTGAATATTTTTGTAAATAGTTCTATGGCGTTATCAAATGAGGTGAACAATGAAACGTTTTGCACTTATTTATTTGACTTTTATTATTGTAACAGGTTTTGTCGCAGCGAATGACCGAGGCGTTCCACCATCGGTTATCATTGGCCATGAGATGATTCCAGAGGATGCTCGTATCATTCTTGCCGATCCTGATATTGAAGCATGGCTACAGGAAGATGAACTCAATAGGGGGTTACCCGGAGTCCCTTATAGGATTGGTGTTGCGCGCCCGCTTTCAGAAAATATTCTGGAGTCGGCTGAGTCGTTGATGGATACCGATTATGGTCTAATTAGACGTATCGCTATTCAATCCCCTGGCGCTTTGGAACTGAAGCTTTATCTTCAAAATATAGATTTGCCGGCAAACAGCGTTCTCTATATTTATGCCGAAGATGAAATAGAATCGGATATGTACTCTAAATATGACGTTTACGAAGACGGTAGTCTGTGGTCCTGGGGTTCGGCGGGGGATACCATCTTTTTGGAATGGCATTGGGAAAATGCGCCCGATATAAATGTAACCACTCCCTTTGATCTCGTCATGATCAGTCATATATATAAAGATGTTTTTTCAGTGATGAACAGAGAGGGTAATTGCCATAACGATGTCACCTGTGACACGGATTACCGCCCTCAGCGGGATGCCACAGCGATGATTGAATTCAATGATAACGGCACCTATATGTGTTCAGGGACTATGCTAAATAATACGCAAGAGGATTTTATTCCTTATTTCTTAACGGCAAATCACTGTGTTTACACTCAAGCTATAGCAAATACAGTGAAAGCTTGGTTCTATTTTCATACAGACGAGTGTAACGGTCCCCGCCCCGCCAAAGGGTATCGCACTGTTATGGGATCCACGTTCCTGGCAGGCGATGATGCTGGTGGTGATGGTAAAAAGAGTGATTTCAGTTTGTTGCGATTAAATGAAGCTGAGTACACCGGAGTCTATTTCGCCGGATGGGATCGAAGGACTCTTACAATTGGCACGGCGGTAACGGGGATTCATCATCCGGATGGAGCGTACAAACGGATTTCGTATGGAACCGTTCGGTCTGATTTCCGACCGGGTCAATGGGGAGTGGACTGGGATCGGACAAGTAATCCCGGCGTAACAGAGGTTGGTTCGTCGGGTAGCGCAATATTTCTTGATTCTAATCATTGTGTTGTTGGTCAATTGTGGGCGGGCTCATCGGCTTGTAACAATCAGACTGGAAGAGATTTTTATGGCCGTTTTGGAAAATCGTATGCTGTTGGTAGTCTGAACCAATGGCTTGGTTCGGGTGACTTCTGCTTGGGAGCCTACTGGGACGGGTCTGCACCGACGCCCACACCGCCGCCGGCTACTCCATCCCCAACTCCGACTCAGGGCACCCCGACGCCACCGCCAGCGCCTGATTTAAATGTGCAAATTATAATGCCGTCGATACTCTATCATCCAGGAGATATTTTTGGATGTGCGATTTCCATAGACAACAAAAACAGCTTTACGGCAAAGCAAATTGTGCTGATTGTCATTTTGGATGTATATGGAAGTCTGTTTTTCTTGCCGGAGTTCAATGATTTCAGTTTTTACTTGATGGATTTGCTGCCTGGTAACACGCTTATCACTGCTGTTCCAGTATTTGAGTGGCCGGAAGGCGCCGGGTCAGCCGAGAAAATCTTCTGGTATGCCGGTTGCACCGATTCAAAATTTGAAACGGTTTATGGGAATGTTGATTTCTTCGAATTCGGATGGACGGATCAGTAATGGCAAAAAAAGTATTTATTTCAGTTGATATGGAAGGAATAACCGGCGTTGTTCACTTTGATGAAGTGGAGCGAAACAAGTCTGATTTCATGATGTTTCGCAAGCTGATGACTGCAGAAGTCAACGCTGCTATCCGTGGAGCTCTAGACGCAGGAGCTGACGAGATACTTGTTCGAGACGCCCATGATGAAGCGCGCAATATCCTTCCTGAAGAACTGCATAAATCTGCTAGATTGATAAGAGGTTGGGCGGATTCGCCTTTGTCGATGATGGAAGGAATCGACAGCGCCTATGATGCTGTCATGTTTGTCGGATACCATGCTCCAGCCGATACGCCGAATGCCACACTTTCGCATACGATGTCCATGAGAATAGCCGAATTAAAGATCAATGATATCGTTTTAGCCGAAGCCGGCCTGAATGCTCTGATTGCAGGTATGTTTGACGTTCCGGTCGTGCTTGTCTCCGGCGATAAAGCAACATGCGATTATTCGCGAGCTACGCTGGGAGATGTAGAAACCGTTGTTGTTAAAGAAGGTAAAGGAGCGGCTGCGATCAATCTTCATCCAGAAATATCCAGGGAACTCATTCAATCACGGTCTAAAATGGCATTGGAAAAACTTGACTGGTTTTTACCGTTTAAAATAAGTCCACCTTATGAGTTTAAAATTCGATATCGTTATGAATATTCGGCCCATAAAGCTCAATTTTACCCTGGAGTAAAACGCCTGAACAGCAATGAGGTTGTTCTTCACTCTGATGATTTGTTCGCGTGTCTGACCTTTCTTTTTTTCTGCCTGGGTTGATTAAACACACCGAAAAGGGTTTAGTCTGGGATTATGAATCAGCCGACTCCTTTGGCAAATAAAAAATTAAGCATTTCCATTTGCGTCTTTGTTTTTTCCATAATCCTACTGGCGCTGTCGCTTTTTATATCTGCTCAAACCTATTTAAATGATGATGCTGTTATCAGCTATCGATATGCGTGGCGTCTGATCAACGGTGATGGTTTGGTGACTTGGGTAGGCGGCCCAAGGGAAGAAGGGTTTTCCAATCCGCTATTAGTTATGCTTTCAGCATTTGGAGCTGGCCTTTTTGGTGTAAAATCACTCGAAGCCGTTATAACAGCCGGGGTTACTTTGAATTACCTGGCGACTGCCGCGTTGTTATTCATGCTATGTTTTAATTTAGTGACACGAAGCAAATCGATTGTGAATTGGCTGAGCACATTATTACTCGCCGTCTCATATCCATTGTCCTCGTATTTGCACTCCGGGCTTGAGACGCCTCTTTATACATTTTTCCTTACAGCAACAGTGTTTGCTTTTATTTCAGATCAACCTGCTTGGGCTATTCCGGCATCCGTAGGTCTGGCAACGACACGAACAGAAGGTATATTTTTAGCGCTTTTCGCCTGGGGAGCGTATTTTGTCAAGATTTTGGCTCAAACCCGTCGGAATCGTCAGAATAAAATTGGTTTTAAAAAGCCTATGAACATTAAGGGCTCAGAGTCTCTTGATACTCAAATAATTACCAAATTCTTTGCGGTTTTTCTTGGTCTTTACCTGCTATTCAGTCTTTGCCGCTTTCTTTATTTTGGCCATATTTTTCCAAACCCCGTTTTGATAAAAAGCCCTTTTTTTAAAGAAGGAAAAACCTTTTTAAATGGGGTCGATTATCTTCTGAACAATTTTAAATCTCACCCATCATTTACAATAGTTTTTGCACTCTGCTTAATTGAAATGTTTCGGCCCCCAAAGATCATTTATTATCTTCCTGGTTTAGCCGTGATTTTTGCCCAACTCTGTTTTATTTTGGCAGTAGGTGGTGATGAATTCCATTTAGGAACGTTTAGATTATTATTACCGATTTTGCCTTTATTGATATGGGGTGCAATGACCCTTATATCCCGTATTGAATCGCCCGGTAGGATTGCCGGAGTATTTCTTGTTATACTTTTATTAAATATACCTTATTACAATGCTTTGTCTGGAACTTGGGATTTTCGTAACAGGTGTTTTTTCATGAAACTCTATAGTGATCCGATCAAAACACTGAAAACAAATTGGACGCGTTGGACAAACCCTTCAGTATGGATCGATGCTGAAGCAGGTAAATTGATGGCTAAGTTGACACCGAATCAGGGGCGAGGGTTATCGATGGCTTCTGTACAGGCGGGGTCCTTGCCGGTTTATTGGCATGGTGAATTCTTGGATTTGATCGGACTGACGACAAGAAAGATGGCTTTAGCTGGAGATAACCAAAGTAGAAATGAAATATTTAAAAATAATCCTCCAGACATTGTCATGGCTTTCAAATGGGCCGGAGGATGGTTTCCTGTTCCTAACGCCCAAACAATGATCGATCTTGGGTATCAACCGTTTATGGTGATCCAGTTGAAAGAAATCTTGGAAAATGGGCTTTATGTATCTGAGTTACCAATAAATTATTTGGTATTAGTACGAGACTTGCGAATATTCAAGAATCTGGCTGAAGAAACCTTTGATGCACAAGTAGCTGCATCTTTCGATGACGACACAGGTGTGCTCGCCAAAGAAGTTTTGTTAAAAATAATACCTATCAACAGAGGAATCCCTAGAGATTAAATTTTAATAATCGCTGAATCTGCTTCAAGAAATACAAAAAGATTAAATGAAATTATATCTTTTCAAATCCTAAAACAGTCTGCGTATCTTCAATCGATGCCTTTAAAGGCTTAGCTCGGATTGATCTTTTCTCTTCATTCATCTATTATGATCGTGCTATGTCACGATTAAAGGAACCAAAAGCGACGATAAAAATACCCAGACCGTTATATAACCGGTTAAAAACAATCATTGCAGAGTCCGGCTTCGATTCCGTCACTGATTTTGTAGTATATGTTTTGAGGGATATTGCAGCAGTGGCTGTCGAAACTGATGATAACAGACATCTTAGTGATGTCGATCAAATTCAGTTGAGCGGAGAAGAAGTTCGTAAAGTTCGTGAACGATTGAAACGATTGGGGTATTTATAACTTAACCAAATATTCATGACTCTTCACTATTTCCTATCTTTTTGTCTAGCTATCTTATTGATTGGTTTACCAGGCATTAGTCTCACACTTCTTTTACTGTACCGACAAAGTGAAAAATGGCTTGCAAATTGGCAGCCGATCATCTTTTTCTTACCTCTTCCAGCCGGCTTCCTGATTATCTCGATCATTATGGAAAGCCTTGTTTTACTTGGAAAACTATCTTTTTCTAGAGTTCTTACTTTTTCAGTGGCTTTTAGCGTTTTCACATTGCTGTTATTGTCAAAATCTCTCAGGAAAAAGCAGCTCAAAAATTTATTTCGTATAAAAGGTAATCAATGGATTCTACTGCCAATAGTCTTTTTAGTGATTTATATTGTCCTGACAGCGGTTCCATTTGACTTTATTTTTGACTCGACGGATTGTGGAACATATGTCAGTTCAGGTATAAACGCTTTTAAAACCGGCTCATTTCGATTTTACGATTTGGAAATTGTTGAAGCGGATCAAGATTTTATCGACTCGTTTTATTATCTAACTCCACCTGAAAGATATTCTTCTGCAGCTATGTTTCATTTCGAAGGCGTAATGGGAACCAGTTTTTTTATACGTTCGTTGAAAACCGGCTTGATAGAACCTCGCTATTTTAATTTGCATCCGCTTTGGATCGGCTTGTTCGTCAAAATATTTGGTTTGACTCCTGGGGTATGGTTGGCAACACCTTTTTTAGCTCTATGTGGCTTTATCGGAGTTTTCCTCCTGTCTTGGGCTTTGGCAGGGCGACTTGCATCAATACTTACGGCCGGATTGTTAAGTGTATTTGTTCTTCAAATTTGGTTTGGCAGGTATATTACAACTGAAATGTCCACTCAGGCCGCCTTAATGAATGGTTTGGCATGGTTGTTGATTTTCAATCAGGACAGATCAACAGAACGTAATAATGCGCCTGTTTTCCCAGCGCTGACTGCCGCTATGATGATTGGAATATCTCATTTCAGTCGAATCGACAGCATACTCGTTGCTCCAGCGCTTGTCTTAGGAATTTTTATTTGGATTGTTTTTCACAACAAAACCACTCGCGCTTGGCTGTTTTTGTCCGTCTATGGACTGATTTTGCTGGCAGCCTCAGTGACGGCGATTGTCATCGCACACAGCTATACTATGGAGACATTAGTGCACGTCAATGTCTATCAGATGACAAAGGTTCAAATCAGTATACTGATAATCTGCTTTTTGCTCGCGCTTTTTTTGGTTCATTACCTAAAAAAACAGTCGGGAAAATTATCAGCCTTTTTTCAAGACTATGGCAAAATAATTCAAATAACTTTGATTTTATTGATCTGTTTATCCTTCATCTACGGATTAGTCTTTAGGCCCATTCTTAACCCACCGAATTATAAAGCTTTTTATGAGGCTGATAGTACCACTCGTTCAAGATCTTTATCTCAAATGACTGTGCGCTGGTTAGGGTGGTATTTGTCTAAACCTCTGTTGCTTTTAGCAATAATTGGATTGTCTCTGCTTTTCTATAAAAAATGGTCATTGAATAAAGCGCCGGTTTTCTTGGTATTCGGGCTTTATGGATTTTATTTTTTATATGCCTTTCGCTGTACACCCTATCATTACTGGGGAATGAGACGTTTTATACCTGTGATAATACCCTCTTTGCTTATCGGGATTGGATATCTTTATCAGGAAGCTTTTCTATGGTGTCTCAAAAAAGAAAAACTCAAAATGGCGCTTGTCTTTGCTTTAGTCTATCTTTCATCATTTATATTTTTTGCCCGAGATTTGCATCTTATCTACAGGTTTGTGTTTTGGGAAGGCGCAATTGATACGTTGGAAGAAATTTCTGCTGCTTTGCCCTCCAATAGCCGCCTGATATTACCGGATTATCCCGGGTGCTATCTATATATTCCTTTAAAACTCATCTTTGATAAAAATGTTTATATGTTCCAAAAATCCGCTGATTTGAACGTTGTTATGCCAATCATTCGTAATTGGTTGAACGACGATGAAAGAGTATTTGTGATGTCCGTTTCCAAACCAAGCATAGATTACTATGAAGACTTCTATATACAGCCTATCCTCGAAGGGCAACCGAAATATCCATTAATAGGAAATTTTGTTGAGAAGAAGCCGGACACAATCAGATATCATCGAGTGCCTTATTATTTAGTGGAAATAACCGTCCCAAAAACACCTGAAGGTAATGATGCTCCAGCTTGAGAACTGTGTATAACAATTTCTGCTGTATCGATTTTTACTTCTTTATGACAGTCTTCAAACATCCAGTTAAGTAAGTTGGCAATACCTGTTGCTGTGACATGTTGGGAATGACATGTAAACAAGAGAAATTGGAAATTTTTGGAGATAATGGTTTGAATTGACTGTAAAAGGGGGAGAAGATCCTGTTCTATTTTCCATACTTTACCTTGGGGGCTTCTACCAAAAGTTGGTGGATCCATAATAATTGCATCATATTTGACTCCCCGTTTCTGTTCGCGATTGACAAACTTGGTGACATCATCAGAAATCCAACGTATAGGGTGATTTTTTAAACCATTAGCTTCCGCGTTTTCACGAGCCCAGGTTACCGCACTTTTTGCCCCATCAAGATGTGTTACCTTGGCATTCACTTTCGCTGCCGCTAAAGTTGAATAACCGGTGTATGCAAATAGATTCAACACATTAGCTTGATCGCATTTTTTCGCCAATTGCGTCATCAACAAATTCCAGAAAAAAACTTGCTCCGGAAATACGCCAAGATGTCCAAAACCCGTGGGTTTAACCTTAATACGCAATTTTTCCCATTGAATCATCCAGGATTCCGGAATGGCCTTATGCAAATTCCATTGTCCGCCTCCGGTATTTGAGCGGATATATTCAGCGGAGGCCTTTTTCCAAAGTTTTGATTCGGCTTTTTGAGGCCAAAATGCTTGTGGCGCCGGCCTGGATAGCAATATATCGCCTAGGCGCTCCAACTTTCGCCCGTTGCCGGAATCTAATAATTCATAGTCTTCCCAATGCGTCATAATATTCAAATTCATTTCTTGACAACTCCAGCAAATGATTCTGTGTATTAAAATGATAAAACATGACCGATCTCACCATCGACCAGGTCATGCTAAGTTTGGCAGAGAAAGATGTCAATAAAATCAAAATAAAGTGAAAGTAATCAACCCGATTAGGATTTGAGATAAAAAGATGGAAAATCGACAAGGTAAAAATGCGCTGGTTATTTTTTGATGTTTAAAAGGCTTTGATGAAAGAGGAACTTACAAAGAAATCGTAACGGCCAGGTGTTTTGTCAAGGCATCTTCGTAAGCTTTTTTTGCCTGCAAGCCAACAAGACGCTCAACTTCTTTTCCGTCTTTGAAAATGATGATGGTTGGAATTCCACGTATGCCAAACTGTTGGGGGGTATTCCGATTTTTCTGAGTATCCAATTTGGCTATAATGGCTTTACCTGCAAATTCAGTTGATAACTGTTCTATAGTCGGCCCTAATCGACGACAAGGGGCACACCAGGGAGCCCAAAAGTCGACCAAAATAGGCATATTGCTACTAGAAATAAAGGATTTGAATTCGCTATCGGTTATCTCGAGCGGCTTGGTGGAATCATTTTTCTCTTGGCTCACCAATACTGCTTGATCTATCGAAGCGTGATTGTCAGAAATTTCTGAGGCATCATCAGGCATATTTGTGGAAGACCTTCCACAAATTCCGGATAGTCACGTCTCAATTCCAAACCAAGGAAGAATCCACAACTGAAGGGCTATATAGCCGGCAAAAAATAATAAAAAGTACCAACCTTTCATAAATCTTTCCTTTCTTGAGAATTTCTCCCAAATTTAAGTATAGACGAAATGATGATGAAAACGTTACAACAATCTTTAGAATGTGCTGCATATAGAAGCGCTATCCTTTCTCTCATGTAATCTACGTAATCTACGTCATTCCAGTGAACAGTTTTTGATGTAAATCTTTATGATTGATTACGAATAGTTTCTTATATAATGCTTAAATCATGTGGAAAGATGGCTAAAATGTGAGATGATCAGGTATGATTTTTGACAAAACCAGTCAAATCACGTTTTATATTATTTAAGAAGGTTTGGTTATGAGAATTTTTAAAATATTATTGAAACTGTCTACTTTCGCACCATATCTATTGTTCCTTTTTTACGGCTGTACTTGGGCAGGAAGCATAGAAAGTGATTATAAGGAGGCGCGAATGCGAATGGTTAAAACCCAGCTTATAGGTCGGGGCATACAGGATGAACGCGTGTTGTCCGCCATGCGAAAAGTCGAACGCCATTTATTTGTTCCTGAAAGATATCGTAGTCAGGCCTATGCTGATACGCCTTTACCGATAGGAGAAGGACAAACGATCTCACAACCCTATATAGTCGCTTTCATGACGGAAGTTCTGAAGCTTGACAAGCAGGATAAAGTGTTAGAAATAGGTTCAGGTTCCGGATATCAAGCAGCGGTTCTAGCTGAGATTTGTCATACCGTGTTTACGATAGAAATTAACGAAAAACTCGCTGAATTTGCAGGTAAAAACCTGAAACAGGCGGGTTATCAAAATGTTAAAGTCCGTTGTGGTGATGGATATCTCGGCTGGCCGGAAGAAGCTCCATTTGACGTGATTATAGTTACCTGTGCTCCATCGGATATTCCGACGCCATTAAAAGAACAATTAGCGGATGGTGGTAGAATGATAATTCCTGTCGATTCCTTTTGGGGACAAGAATTAGTGCTGTTGAAGAAAACAGATAACAAAATTGAACGTAAAGATGTGCTTCCCGTACGATTTGTGCCAATGGTTCGAGAGGATGGAACAAAATACTAATCCAGAGGTACGCGGATAGTGAATGCTGCTCCCCCTAGAGCGGAGTGAGAACAGGTGATTGTTCCATTCATTCCTTGAATGATTTTTCGAACGATAGCCAACCCCAATCCTATGCCTCCATGACGTTTCGAATAAAACGGCTCGAATATTGCGAGTCGATCGTTTTCATCAATTCCCGGCCCCGTATCTTCTATTGAAATTTCAAGCGTGTTTTTTGTATCTGTCAATCCAGCATTTATTCTCACAATACCTTTTGGCTCGATGGCGCTGAAAGCATTAGTTAAAAGATTGCTTAAAATATGTGTCCAAGAGTCAACCGGAAGCCTGATTTCAGCGGCGCTTGGGTCAAGTTGAATATCCAAATTGCCATGTTTGAACTCCTGATAAGAGGAATAGGTTGTTTTAATTTTTTTAAGAATCTCCTCAAGAGGTTTTTGTGGTTGCTCATTCTGCTGGATAGACGGTCGCGCATAATCCAAGAATCTGTTGACAAATCGTTCAAGACGATCGACCTCATCTCGAATAATTGAATGAAATTCCTCTGCTTCTGTGAGGAGTTCGTCTTGTTCAAGGTATTGAATTCCAGCTTTGATAGTGGCGAGTGGGTTACGTATTTCGTGTGCTAAACCAGTGGCAAGTCGGCCCAGCGTGGCAAAGTGTTCGCTGGAACGGTTATATTTTTCAAGGGTGATATGAGCTAAAGCGGCTGCAATTCGACCAGTGATTCCACATAAAATATCTCTTTCACTCTTGGTTAGGTCTGTGTTCGGATCTTCTAATCCAATTGACAGTAAACCGTAAACATGATCTCCAAAAAGAAAGGGGAAGACCTCAGAAGCTCGAAGCCGATTTAAAACTCGGTACAACTGAAGCCGCTCATCCTGAAGTTGTTTGAGTAAGCCGGAACGTAATTCAACAGCTAATTGATTGCGGCTGATAGGACCTCGACGTGATTTGATATTTTCGATTAGGAGCAAGAGGATTTCGGCTATTTCATTAGGTTGATATCTAGCGTCTTTGCCTTCTCGGAAAACCAACACATTTTGATTAGGATTCATGGTATAAATGGCGAATGATTTTATGCGTATTGAATGTTGGAAAAGGCGTGAAAAGTCTTTGATCAGCGTGTTTTCATCAATATAATTATTAATGGACAAGCCAAAATGATTTAGATTCTCAATAAATTCGGTAACATCAGGACTAAATATTCGGAAAGTATATTCCTCGACAATGTTTTTCATTGACTCGTAAAATATGACAATCACAAGCGCGATGGTGAGCATCGACAAAAAAGTGAGAGGTTGTTTATCTAGATCGAAATGGCCCAAAAGGCCAAACAAAGACCATACAATCAATGATTGTAAAAAAATCAAGGCAAGGTGTGATATAAGTTGCTTGGTATCGATCATCCGGTGTTTTATAATGGCAAGTATTATAGCAATCGTATAAATAAGACCGGCTGTTGCCGTCCATGAGACAAGATTTAAACCTATTACGGTCAAACAAGCGAAAAATCCTATAAAAGCTGAAGCTAGCAAGCTGATCAGAATCAATATCACCTGGGATCGTTCTCGACGCGATCGGCTCATGCGGGCGGCATTTAGAAGCCGATAAATACCCCAGACAGTCACCGGAACCGAAGTCAAAAATAGAACTGAATTTAAGAACGTTTTAGAGGGGAAAGAGGGTTGATAGATTAAGAAATAGACTCCACTGAAAATAGTGAACCCCGATATGATAAAAAGAAGTATGGCATAGAAACGCTCTAGTTGATTGAACTGACGAAGAAATGTCAGTAAAAACGCATAAAAAGCTGGAGGAAGCAACAAAGCGCCAATATAGATTAACACGGTTGAGTTAAATACTGTGCCAAAATTCCAGAGCGCGAATCCAAATGATAGAAGTGAAAAATAGCGATTAAAAGCTCGATTCCAACCACTGGATTTCAACAGAACATAAAAGGCAAGAAAAATATTGATTCCAGCGGTGATTATCGATGATTGATGTGCTAACCCGTACATGCGATTATTGAAGCTGAATCCTCAGCGAGTGTCAATCTAGGCGGATATCTATGAAAAAATTCACTAAATAGGTTAAGTTAAGGTGGTAATGACACTGTTTGGCACAACTAAAAATAGCTCCTATTCAAAAAACACTGATAGTTTTGCAATTATCCATTCAGCAAAAAGCCGCTCAACCCACACAGATGCACCGTGGATAAAACTAACAAAACGTATATTCTCAGGACATGATCCAAAGAAAGAGATACTGATTACAAGCATAGGAATGCTTCATTATGACATAGTTCTTAGGGAATGGATGCGTAGAGGTGGTTTTTCAAGGGTAATTTTATATAGATCTGTGGATGACTGGCCGGATAAAATGAAAGAGCTCTATGGCTGGGTTATAAATAAATCGAAAATCAAACTCATTCAGCCGCCGCCCTCGAACAGATCAACAGACTCAGGAAACAAGGATAAACAAGAGCTTTATCTAGCCCGAGATCGATATGTTATTGATTCTGCAGCGATTGTTGAAGTTGGATGTGTGCGCCACAAAGGTAGAATGTCAGCTCTGTTAAAAAATATAAATCCTCAATTTCAATTAGTCCGAAATTGGTCGCTGACAAAAGCCGAAAAAATGGAAACTGAGCTTCATGTGATACCTCGTTTTAAATTACCGGAAAACATAAATTCGTTTGACAATTATGTATGGCATTTTACTCGAACCCGCTTTGCTCCTTGGCCGGATAAGACGATGGCTGATTATCTAGATGATCTTCTTGGCCATGGGCAAAAAGCGCCCTACTCGGCTGAAACAGTTTTGAAACAAATTATTAAGGAACGACGAATTCGATCAAGTAGTTATTTGGTTAAGGGAAATCAGCCTGTGGTTTGCTTTAGTTCGGCAACCTGGGAGACAGTGAAAACTCTGTTTACATGGCAAAACCATTTACGTCGGTTCAGATTCGAACCATTCGGTGTGGGGGTAACTAAGAGTGAATTGAAGAAGCTTGGTATTTATCCGGTTATATACGCATCTGAAAATGATTATAAAAAGCTGGATCAAGATGAGCGATGGAGATATCAGAAACATGACCAATATGCGACAAAGTGGATAGATGAAGCTGAATGGCGCTGCAAAAACGATTTGAATTTATCATCAATTAAAGCATGCAACATTGCAATTTTAACTCCAAACGGCATCTACAAGATGGAGAGTTGGCAATAATATTGCTTATCTGAGTGCAGCTTGGTATTAAGCCTTCTTAGGAGGATTAGATGTTGAAAACAAGAAAAACACCTAGAAAATTAATCAGCTTTGTCGGATTCATTTTTTTAACTGGTATTATATGTTCAGCTTCAGAGCTGCATACCGTTATTGTTCCTGAAAATAAGGTCTCTATTCAAGTCGATTCGGGAAGCGCTTTGCTATCGATTGATGATTATGGACAGACGAATATTCCGGGAAAACCTGCATTGCCATCACGTATTTATGCAGTTGCAGTTCCACCTGATGCGATTGTGAAAAATGTGGTTGTTCAATCGCGTTCAATAGAAAAAATTCCAGGGCAGCATCTTGTCAAACCGGCAGGAATGGTTATGCCGTTGATGGATTTGAGTGAAAAAGAGCTGGAAGTATATCAAAAAGAGTATGAAGATAATTATCGAGCTGTTTACGAAAAAGATGCATTTTGGCCTCAAAAAACAGGCAATTGGCTGGGTAAAGCAGGATTCCGAAAGTACCGACTAATCGATGTGCAAATCAATCCAGTTCAATACAATCCTGTTACTGGTGAAATAATAGTTCATCATGACATACAAATTGAGATTGTTTATAACCTATCTAAACAGTTCGACGTGTTATCCGATAATAGCCCTCGAATGGAATCTTTGGCGCGAGAGCTGATATTGAACTATGACGAAGCACAAGCCTGGTATCCTAAGGATAAAGGTCGAAATAGAGGTGAATTTGATCTGGTTATTGTAACGACTGAGGCTTTACGTGATTCGGTATCTTCGCTGGTGAGATTCGAACAGGATATAAAAGGTAGATCAGTTTATGTGGCGACTACCGAAGAAATATCTTCTTCGGTTGAGGGTGCGGATTTAGCGCAAAAAATTCGGTACTTTCTCCTTGAAAGATATGCGACGAGTGTATGGGGTATTGAAGATGTTTTACTTGTGGGTCACCATTCTGCTGTTCCGATGCGTAAAGTAAGTCAAAACTTTGGTTACGGAAGCCCACAAACAGATTTTTACTATGCTGAATTATCTGCTCGAGACGATGTCAACTGGGATTCTAATCGAAATGGACGATATTGGGATGATTCAGACAGTGCAGATTATTATGCTGAAATAAATGTTGGCCGAATACCTAGTTCACAGCCGGCTCTTGTTGCTGCCATTTGCCAAAAAAGCATAGATTTTGAATTAAATCAGGATAGCGAATTCAAAGATAACACCTTGCTTTTAGGTTCCTTTTACTGGGATGACACAGATAATGCTGTCTTGATGGAAGCAATAATGAAGCATTCAGCATTAGAAAATTGGACGTCTATTCGTATGTATGAAAAAAATTCGACAGTCACATCACGATATGAGTGCGATTTTCCATTGACACAATCGACAGCGCTGGAACAGTGGAAAAACTGTAAGTTTGCATTCGTGAATCTTGCCGGCCATGGATCGTATTATGGTGTTTACCAGATGGGATTCGGAAGCGCATCTTTCTGGACATCAACCCTTTGTAACCAACTCTCCAATGATTTTCCATCTATTGTCGTTTCTGCTGCTTGCAGCACTAGCGATACTGATTATACCAATCTAGGAGAAGTAATGATGGAAAAAGGAGCTGTTGGGTTTGTTGGGGCGACCAAAGTGGCATACGGTAGTCGCCCTTGGGCTCGTCCAACAGATGGCTCAACACAATCTCTTGACTATTATTTTTCAACGGCCGTTATGTCCAAAGAATATACGCAAGGTGAAGCTCTTCAATTTGCGCTTGCCAAAAATTATCAGCAAGATGGATGGTATTACCCAAAATATGAAATCGCCGAATGGAATTTATGGGGCAGCCCGACCCTTGGTCTAGATTTGCCTATTTCATTAAAAGGAAAAGTCACACTGGATAAAGATGTTTATTCCGTCAATGACCAGTTGATAGTGACTGTTCGTGACGCTGATCTTATTTCCGGAGTCGATTCATATGTAACGGTGAGCACTTTATTCGGTGATTCTGAAGTTATTAACTTGGTTCCGACGGAGGCCGAGGGAATTTTTACCGGTTCGATTCAACTAGTGGAAAGTCGAGCAGTGGCAAACAACAATAGAGTGGATGTCCTGCATGAGGATGAAATTACCGTTTGTTATATAGACAAGAATGATGGCGTCGGCGGAGTCAATATTGAAAGAACAGCCTTTTCCGTGGTTGACGGGCAGGCGCCGGAAATCTTCAATGTTCAGATTGGTCGTACAACTTTTGAGACTATCGAAGTGACATGGGAAACATCGAAACCATGTATTTGTTCACTCCACTACGGAACCGACGTATTGGGATCGAAAGAGGAGACCCTCGCATATGATACAAATCATATATTGGTTTTATCAGAGTTAACTCCGTGCACATATTATTATTTTATCATTAATGCCTCTGATTCGGCAGGTAATAGAAGCATAGACAATAACCAGGGTGATTTTTACAGGTTTAATACATTTGATCAGGATATATTTTATTACGAACCTTTAAACGTTGATCCAGGGTGGACAACGGAAGGGTTGTGGGAATTTGGTCAGCCGGAAGGAAAAGGCGGACAAAACGGTTTCCCGGATCCGACAGGCGGCTTTACCGGTCAAAATGTTTACGGCTATAATTTGGCCGGTGATTATAAAAACCACGAACCCGCTTATAGTCTGACATCGACGCGAATTGACTGCCGACAAGCAACGGATGTGGTTGTTCAATTCAAACGGTGGTTGGGTGTCGAAAGAAATATGTATGATAAAGCTTCATTTGAAGTTTCAAATGACGGTGAAAACTTTATTAAGGTCTGGGAAAATCCTGATATCGAAGTAACGGATATGGAATGGAAGACAGTTCAATATGACATCAGCGATATTGCCGATGGCGAAGAATCTGTTTATTTAAGGTGGGTCATGGGATCAACCAACAGAAGCAACGTTTTCTGTGGGTGGAATATAGATGATATCACGCTGACGCGATCGACTCCCTGCGTCAAACCCACGCCCGAACCCCGTGCAACTGCTACTCCGATGCCACCTGAGCTTCCTTCCACTGGAATTCATTTGAGCATGGACAATTATTCTATGGAGCCAGGCGCTGACTTTAACTTGATCCTGACATTACGAAACGGTTTGGCGGAACCAATTACTGCTCATATCTTTGTTGCGCTGGAGGTTTACGGTAATTTCTGGTTTTGGCCTACATGGATCAGTATGGATGAAGGTGTTGCTTTTGTGCCGGGAATGACTGTGCCTGCAGCCTCTGAACTCAGCGCCAGTATTCTGCAGTTTATCTGGCCTGATGTAACGGGTCCCGTGCATGGACTCTTCTTTTACGGGTTGCTGTTGGATTCCATTTCACTGGATATTATCGGTTATCCAACGCTGATATGCTGGGAGTTTCTATAAGGCGATAAAAACTTCTTGATTCTTTTATAACTGTGGAATAGCTTCTGAGCTGACTTCAGAATGATCTGAAGCCGCTACAGGAAAGGAAGTTATGCCACATACAAAAGTTAACTATATTATTCATCTGGATCAACCCAGAACCCGATATGTTCACGTCGAAATACATATTCCGAAAGCTCCTTCCGAAGCTATCGAACTGAAACTGCCGACATGGTTACCCGGGGCATATAAACTAGGCGAATTCGCAGCCAATATAGAGCAGTTTAAGGCGACAAACGGGGCGGACAAACCAGTAATCTGGAAAAAAACCGATAAACTTACCTGGTGTGTTATGGCAGAACTCGGCCAATCAGTTACTATTACGTATAAAGTTTATACGTTTCAATTGGCTGATGATGCCAGTTATCTCTGCGATGATTTTGCAATCATCAATCCTGGAACAGTTTGTCTTGCAGTCATACCTTATATGGAAAAACCATGCACCATAAAGGCTGTTATACCTGATAACTGGCAGCATATTTCAACTGGAATGAAGTCCCTGGACGATTCAAACAGAAAATTCTACGCGGCTGACTACCATGAATTGATGGATTGCCCAATGATGATAGGAAACCATTATCGTCACCAATTCAGCGTTAATGGTATTCCGCATGAAGTCGCTATAGAAGGCAAAGGAAATATTGACAGAGAACAATTCTTGACTGATTTGGAAAAAATGACCCAATCTGTTATCTCGGCAATGCAGCATGTCCCCTACGACAGATATGTCTATCTCTTCTTGATTACGGATACAGATGCCGGACTCGAACACTGTAATTCAACTCTAATTTTTGAACGAAGATTCAATTTCAAACCACGAAAAACGTATCTAAACATGATCAGTATTTTTTCTCATGAATTATTCCATGCGTGGAATGTCAAAGCGTTGAGACCTCGAGAACTTGTCAACCCCAATTACTTTTCTGAAACATATACCGACCTGTTATGGTTTTCGGAAGGATTTACCAATTATTATCATTTTCAATTCCTTCTGCGACCAGGTATCATGAAACCAAAAGAATACATCGACGCGGTTGCTTTTCAAGCGACAAGATATCGCAGAATCCCCGGATACGAGTATCAAAGCACTGCAGAAGCGTCTTTTGATGCTTGGATCAAATATTATCGATCAAATGAGAATACACCTAATTCGACGATATCATACTATTTAAAGGGATCGATCATAGCTTTTTTCTTGGATCTGGACATTTTGAAAGCAACAGGTGGGAAACATCGATTGGATGATCTGATGCGTGATTTATATCAAGAGCATTATGTGAAAAAATTCGATGGCTTTACATTTGATGACGTCGTAAAGACGGCTGAACGTTTTATCGGCAAAAATCTTGAGGCATTTTTTCAAAAATACGTCTATGGCGCTACGGATATGCCGTTTGAGGAGTATTTTCGAAAAGTCGGTCTTGAGTTGACAGTTAATAAACCGGATGACAAGGATATGAGAAAAGGTGACTTAGGTTTACGCTTGGCTATGCGTGAGCATCGACCTTATGTTTCCGTCATTCGAAGAAACAGCGCAGCACAGCATGCCGGTATCTTACCCAATGATGAAATCGTAGCGCTAGACGGCTTGCGCGTTATTTCTTCCGATGACTTTAGCAAACGACTTGAATTTATAGGTCCTGGTACTACCGTAGAAATAATGATTTCACGAAATGGAGAAATCAAAACGCTTCAAGTTGTTTTAGGTGAGCCGATTCCAGTTGAATATACTGTTAAATCAGTTGGTGAGCCGACTGAAAAACAGGTGTGCTTATTTAAGCAATGGACCGGTCACGAGTTTAGTGCAGTTTACCCCAAAACAAAAACTTCTTCTGGATCCTAAAACCGGATCAGATTGAAAGTTTTAAGTATTTGCCAAGCGTTTAAAATATCAATCGATGGCTCATAAACCGAAAAAAATAAAATTGAGACGATTTTTGTTCTGGGTTTTGGCTACAGTTATTACTCTATTTACAATTGTTTATCAACGCAAAACCGGGCCTACCAATCCTTATCGAGGAACATACACAATCGAAAATATCACTACGTCTTACAAACTGAAACGCAGTCCTGAAAGTGGGACTCCATTGGTCGTTTTGCTACCAGGCAATGAAGGTAATCAGGCGTTATTGTTTTGGCGAGAATATCCAACAGATCGCCCGTGGAAACTCATTCCAATGGAAAATTCCAATTCTTATTTCGAGGCGAGTATCCCCTCTCAACCTCCTGCTGGAAAGGTCGAATACATTATTCAGTTGAAATCAGAACAGGGTGAGATTGTTCAAATACCGCATGAAAGTGACAGGATCATTGCTCGATTTAAAAACCCAGTGCCTTTTTGGGCTTTGGCGCCACATATTATTTTGATGTTTATTGGAATGTTGCTATCGAACAGGGTCGGAATAGGCGCTTTTTGGCATGAATCGGTAAAAAAGAACTTGATATGGATTACGTTTATGTGTCTTCTTTGCGGCATTGGTATTTTTGGTCCGGTCGTACAGAAATTTGCATTCGGTCAATATTGGACCGGTTGGCCGATTGGAACTGATTTGACAGACAATAAAAGCCTAATAATTCTGCTGATATGGTTGTTTCCTGTTTGGCGCATTCTACGAAATAAAGATACACGGATATCGCTTATTTCTGCTTCAATAGCAACTTTGGTTATTTTCTTGATTCCACATAGTTTATTGGGTTCGGAATATGATTATTCCGGCACAGATACCGTCATTGAAAGTGTTGTTGAGCAAAACAATTAATTCGGCGAAATAACCAAGATGAAACACAAAGCAAAAACGACAGAAAAGAAAGTTCCTTCAAGTCTTTTACGTAAGACAATGAAAATATCAGTAATCGAAGGAGCTTTTGCGCAGATTTATATGTCTTTATCAGGGCCTGGAAGTGTTTTTATCACACGTTTCGCTGTTTTATTAGGAGCGTCACCGTTTCATTTCGGTTTACTTTCAGCTATTGGTCAACTGTCTCAGGTTTTTCAGCCCGTAGGAGCTATAATTACTCGTCCAAAGACGACAAGAAAAGGTATGGTGCTATTCTTCGCGCTAACGGGGAGATTGCTGACACTTTTCATCGGGATTCTGCCGTTTATCTTGTTCAAATTCAATGCAATGGCGATATTTCTTGCTATATTTTTTATTAGTACCGCATTGCAAGCAATTGCAGGAAATGCATGGGTCGCTTGGATATCTGATAGTTTTCCTTTAGCAATTCGGGGACGTTTTTTTTCTCTTAGATCAAGATATCTACTGATTATCGGGCTCATCACAGGATTGCTTGCAGGCTGGTTTATCGATGGCTTTGACAACGGAAAAACCATAAGAACCCCAAAGTTTTTAACGAATTTCTTTATAGATTCAGCCGTTAACTCAAATCTAGCGATGGGTTTTCTAATCCTATTCACTGCAGCAACACTTATTGGGATGATTGGATTAGGCATTCTAAAATATCAGCCGGAAAACCAAAAAAAAGTTGAAACTGAAAGTGTTAGATCGATGTTTTCAGTACCCTTTAAAGATAGGAATTTTATACGCCTTCTACTGTTTACGTGTTGGTGGATGCTTGCGATAGGTATCGGCTCACCTTTCTGGCAACCTTTTATGATAGAAAAGCTGAATATGTCCTTGATCTCTATCCAAATCTATGGACTTATCAGCATTATGGCCCAGCTAGTCGTGTTGAGAAAATGGGGTAAGTTCATCGATCGTTTTGGAAACAAGACAGCGATGGGCATTTCTATAATGCTAGGGGGTTTTAATCCAATGGTTTGGTTAGCGCTAACCCCATCGAGATATTGGTTGGTCTTCTTTGAAGCGGTGACTTCCGGCATTATGTGGGCAGGAGCGGGAATTGTCGCTGTTAACTTTGTTCTTGCGCTTGCACCGGCTGAGCGAAAACAGGTTTATTCCGGTATACACGGTGCAGTTTCCGGCCTTGCGATGATGGCAACAATGATTCTTTCTGGTTGGCTTTTACCTTATGTGCCACGGTTTTACTCAGGTCGATTCGATCCTGAACAAGTTCTTTTTGGAATCACTGGGTTGTTGAGATGGAGCGCTCTGATTCCTCTCTTATTGATACATGAGGTCAAATCTCCCAAATTAAATGAGATGATCGTTTTTTTTCGCCAGTATAGTAAAGTCAGAATGACCCAATTAGCAGATAGAATGTTTCGCTATCTACCGTTTATCTCAAGCGCTCGGGATAGCAATCAATTAGAAGATTGAATTTATAAAAAGATTTTAGCTAATTAGATGAGATCGTCGTAACACTCTTCTTGGCCAAGGGCTGCTAAAAAGATTGTTTGGGCGTCAGCTGAGGTTACCGTTTCATCATAATTGCAGTCAGCCGCACATTCTTGTTCAAATGAAGGGCTGTACTGACCAAGAACAATCAGAAAGCAAAGTTGTGCATCGGCAGATGTCAGTGTTCCGTCCTGATTGACATCGCCATTTCGAACACAAGGAGTTTCATCCGGCGTAGCTGTCGGTCCTGGTGTCGGAGAGGGACTACCTCCGCTAACTCTAAAGTCAGCCAAATCTACATATCCACAAAATGTTTCATCTGTATAAGCCCGTATTCGACATCGCGCCCATGCAGCGTCAGACGGAGCTTCCTTTTCCAGCAAAGATACAAGTTCATAATCACCATTATCAGAATTATACGCTGGACCAGCGCCACCCAGTGAGGCGCCGTCACTGTCAATCCAACCAAGATAAAGGCCAAGATCTTTTGCCGCATTTGCTCCATAAAGATAGACAGTAAAATCATAGAGTGTTCCTGGGGTGACAGGAATATCTTGGTACAAACCTCGATTCTGACTCGTCAAAGATTCCATCCCTACGCTATACATGCCATCAAAGACCGGGTCAGTCTCTTGAGTGATGAGAACATTGACTTCGGATAACCAATGCTCTGGTAACTCTTCTCCCCATTCCTCAAAACTGGGGTTTTCAAGTAGGTTTTGACCAATGACGGCATTTAAAGGAATTACAATAAAAATTACGGTAAAGATAAAACTGTTGATCTTATTCATAAACACCTCCTACAAGTGGAATTACAAGTTTCTCATTAAACACTTTAATAAGTATAACAAACCCTGTTTATGAGATCAAAACTTTGATGTAAAGCATATAGAAACGTTCAGATCAAGTTTTCAGAGAGTTTACTCTGAAAATCACTGCATCAAGAATACCGAAAAATATTATTCATATAAATCGGCGAAATAAAAAATTCACCACCCCCAAAAAGAGATGGTGCAAATACTGTTCCAAAATAGGAGAATTTTGACTGATTGAATTTTATGCGACGTCTTTAGGGATAAAAGGCTTTAAATATCCACGTGTTCCCAGCACAACGAAGATTGTAAAAATTGTTATATTAAATAAAAACAAAGGGGACGGGAGAGGTCCGACATAAAACGCTAAATTATTTGTAATCAATAAAAGGTGTTCAATTACAGTTAAAACGATAACCGGTACTGCCGCTGTCAACGCGATTTTTATTTGTTCAGCACGTGGAAACAAAACCCTTGAAAAAGCAGCGGTAATTCCAACAATGAACGAGCCAATCATTGTCATTAAAGCAGTATGAATCGACCAGTTGATAAACAGTAATGCGCTCCAGAAAATAAAGGCGATAACAGAGGTAAATCCTTTTGTCGATAGTATTGTTTGGGCTGTTACTATCATATCGGTTTGCCCTAAAACAGAGTATTTATAATCCTTTATACCAGATGCTTCTGTGTCGATAACCACTCGATCTCGAAGAAAAAACAAAGCCATAGAAAAACCGCTTTCGCGAAAATATTCATTTCCGGTTACATCCATTACGACCTGGTATTCTTTTCCTTTGTATATGACGGGTGAATCGTTATCTAGGATTAACATTCCGTCCACGAGTTTTGCTGGTGGGAAGTGCTTTTCATAAATTCGACTTATTTCTTCGATTTTTTCTCGAACAATCACCGAGATTTTTACTCCGACGATCATCGCCGATATAGCGATTAAAAAAGCCATAAATCCAATTGTCAGCTTAAACGGGAGTGCGCGTAGGGAGGGGTATATCCTTGTATCAACACTAAAGGTTAACCATTTAAAGAAATTTTTAAAAAATATTCGCATCGCCATTCAGAACTCCTAAAGAGCCATTCTAAAGAATAGGGTGTCTGCAAACAATAGAATTCTACAAGATAGCTTTGAAGGTTGTAAAAAAAACTTAGGTGTAAGATGAATCTTGCATGATTTAGATCCTACAATTATGGTATTGTGCGAAGGGGTTGTTATCTGCCTGGGCTATCCTCGGAGGATTTTAAATGAAGGTAATGCTGATTGTTCCACCCTGGACTATTCTAGATATACGTGCTCATGATACTCAAGGTATTGCTGGAAAATGGCCTCCAATAGGCACTTTATATATCGCATCGGTTCTACGCGAAGATGGGTTTGAGGTCGCATTTAAAGACGGCGCTTTTTACACTCATGACGAGCTGGTAAAAGAGATTCAAAAGGAAAAACCGGATGCTCTGGGTGCATTTGTCATTGCTATGTTTTGGGAGCGTGCTCAGTCTTTGTTCCGAGATGTTAAAAAAGCGCTGCCGGATTGTTATATTTTTGCAGGCGGCCATGGGCCTTCTGCATTTGGCACGAAAGCGCTGGAAGAATGTCCAGAACTCGATGCCGTCGTCTTTAATGAGGGTGAGTTTTCAACACGAGATTTGATGCGAAGGTTACGTGACAAAGAAACGACTGAGGGTGTTGAAGGTACGGCTGTTCGAGAGCGAGGCGAGATTATTGAAAATCCGCGAAGACCTTTTATTGACGATCTGGACTCTCTTCCTTTTCCAGCTATGGATTTAGCCTATCTAAAGGGATATAAACCCTCGTATGGTCAAGTTCTATACCTGCCCTCTCTACAACTTCAATCAAGTCGTGGATGCATGAACGATTGCCTGTATTGCTATCGTTTGATGGGTCGAAATGTTCTTCGGTTCAGATCTCCGGAAAATGTTGTGGATGAAATAGAGTTTTACGTCAAGGAATATAATGCTCGTGATATAAAATTCTGGGACGAATCCTTTACATACGATAAAAATCGAACGATAGGTATTTGCGAAGAAATTCTAAAAAGAGGAATAAAAGTATCCTGGTGGGTCTCAGCAAGAGCAGACAATGTTGATGCAGAAATGCTTCGATTTATGAAAAAAGCGGGCTGCTGGTGTATTAATTATGGAGTTGAATCGGCGGTTCAAAAAAACTTGGACACCTTGAGAAAAAACTTGACTGTCGAACAGATTGTCAATGCAGTAAACTTAACTCATCGTGCAGGAATAAAAACGTTTACAACTTATATCTTCGGTATCCCGGGAGAGACTTTTGAGGAAGGCCTAAAAACAATTGAACTCGCTAAAAAGCTCAACTCCCATATAACGGAATTTTTTCCTATTTCGCCGTTCCCTGGAACAGATCTCTGGGATTTGGCCTGTCAATCAGATCGCTTTAAAGGAAATATAAAAAATATAGGGCTGCTCAAAGAAGAAATTGAGTATGCACCAGATACCATGACCCATGCTGAGGTGGCTGAACTGCGACGTAGAGCGTTCAGAGAATATTATATTCGACCCTCCTTCGTCTGGAAATATGTTACCGGAATACGGTCTATGTTCGAGTTGAAAGGACTTTTTGCTGGAGCGTTGACCTTGTTAAAATTTACTCGTAAGAAAGAAGGCTGCTAAAGTTTAGTGGCTCAATTTATAATTGAGGAGAAGAGGTATAAATATGGCTAAAAAAATTATTTTAGATCTGCGAGGGCGTCCGTGTCCTCAGCCGGTTCTGGAGATCAGAAAAGCGATGGCCAACAATAACGAAATGGAAGCCCTTGTTAGTGATAAAGATCAAGTAGAAAATATTATTCGTATGGCAGATCATTCCGGATGGGCAAATACTGTCGAAAAAGAAAACGATTTCTATAGGATTTTTCTTGTTAATAAAGAGAAATCAATGAAAACCGACCCTCAATCAGACGATCTAAACACAAAAGAAGCTAATAAATCTAAAAGCGTATCACCCTCTGTGCTGCTCATCAGCACCGAATACATGGGAAGAGGCGATGATGATTTGGGTAGGATTTTAATGAGAGCCTTTTTAGCGACTATTAAAGAATGTGGTCAGATTCCTCAAACGATTATTTTGCTTAATTCCGGTGTAAAACTTGCGGTTAAAGGGTCGCAATCTATTGAAGCTTTAAAAGATCTAGAAACTAAAGGCATCAAAATATTGGTTTGTGGAACCTGTCTGGATTTTTATCGTTTAAAAGAAGATTTGAAAGTGGGAATGGTTTCCAATATGTACGATATTGCTGATACAATGCTTGGAGCAACTGTGCTCAACGTTTCTTAAAATTGAACTTAAACTATAACAGGATGAAAAAGTGGAAAAAATACGATTGACCAGCATGGCATGTGCAGCAGGGTGAGCAGCTAAAAGGGGGCCGGAGTCTCTGGCCCGAATTATGGGACCACTACGAAAGGTGTTTTCTCAGATCGACTGCCCTGGTCTGCTGGTTGGTTTGGATGATGCCGATGATGCGGCTGTATATAAAATCAGCGATCAAAAAGCGATTATTTTGACAACGGATTTTCTAACACCTGTTGTTGATGATCCCTTTATGTATGGCGCTATAGCTGCTGCCAATTCAATGAGCGATGTGTTCGCGATGGGTGGAGAAGTATTACTCACGTTAAATGTGGCTGGTTTCCCGGAAGATTTACCGGAAAGTATTATAATGGAGATCTTCAGAGGTGGCGCAGAAAAAACCAAAGACGCAGGTGGGATCATCGCAGGGGGGCACACTATCGATACAAAAGAACCTTTTTATGGGATGGCGGTTTGTGGCGTTGTTCATCCAGATAAATTATTGACAATTTCATCTCTTCAAGCTGGTGATCTGTTGGTTTTAACCAAACCTCTCGGCACCGGAATCATAACGACTGCATTTAAAGGTGATCAATGTGATCCAAAGCATCTCGATGCTGCCGTCGTGTCAATGGCTGAACTTAACAATCGAAGCTCTCAAGCGGCGATAAAAGCCAATTGTAAGGCTGCAACCGATATAACAGGTTTTAGTTTACTTGGTCATGCTTGTGAGATGTCTATAAGTAGTAATATTGCACTAGAGCTTTCTCTTAAACGTATTCCTTTTTTGCCTGGCGCTGAGAAGTATGCTGAGCAATGGTTATTTCCTGGTGGCACGGCACGAAATGAAAAGGCTTTTTCTAAATATATCTCTTTTGCTAATTCTGTTTCTCCTGAGATACGGAGACTGTTATTTACTGCTGAAACGTCAGGTGGTCTATTGATAGCCGTCCCTAAAAATGCTATCGAGAATTTTGAACGATATTGCCGAGAAGTTGGGCAGGCTGGCTATAGAATTGGAACAGTTGTACCTGGTGAACCCGGTGTATTTGTGGATGTTTAAAATAATCCTGCTAATTTGGCAGACATAATCAATACCGAAAATACCAGAAAAATTTTGACCCACTTTTCCCCACCTAAAATGGCGATGTGTGTGCCAAGCCAACCACCTATAGTTGAGCCGCCGGCAAGAATCAGGGCAATATGCCACACAATTCGGCCGAACATAAGAAAGGCAAACACACTGGTCCAGGTCAGAATACCTGTAATAAACAGTTTGTAATAATTAGTTTTTACCAAATCGATTTTCAATAGTGATGAAAGAACAGCTATGACGATAACACCTGCGCCCGCTTGTATAAAACCAATATAAAAACCGATACCGACAAATAGAACAAGAAGCGCCAGCCGTTTGGTTATACTCAAGGAATTTTCATCACTTGCCAGTGAGTTTTTAAATTTTTTGGCGTTTAAAATCAAAACCAGAACAATGATCATTATGATAGACAGAATACGCTTAAACATGCCATCTTCGATTTTTGTCGCCGTCATAGCGCCTAATACAGTGCCTGGAATTGCTGGTAGAGCCAAAAATAAGCAAAAACCGATATTGCCGTACCCCTTACGCCTGAATGTCAAAACGCCGACAAGGCTCTGCATGCCGACTGCTAGTCGATTAGTACCATTTGCAGTCACATTGTCTAGGCCTAAAAAAATCAACAGGGGTAGTGTCAAAAGAGATCCGCCGCCGGCTAAAACGTTACATATTCCAGCTGCAATGCCGGCGATAAATAAGAAAAACAGGTGAATTACGTGAATATTGGAGTTAATTATTTCCATGGGACGAAATATCGATCGGAAATGACAAGGTACCGAGTTTCTGAACCTGCTTTGCTCACTCTGATAAGATTAAGCTCGAGCATCGATTCAAGAAGCTTGTTTATGTGTTGGGTGTGTTTTTCCGACCCAAAAAGTATTTTTGCCGCTTCAGCCGGATCGGTTAAAACAGGATCATATTTTAGGATATGTAGAAGACAAAGTGAGTCCGTCCAATGCTGAGCTTTGGTTAAGTTATAAGTCGAAATAGGGGTTGAATAAGAGGTGATTAAGTTATCTTTGGTATCCTTGAAACTCCCCACATACATCAGCATCCTTATAATGTCTCGTATCTGTGATTTGTGAACCTTGATACCCGTCTTCTCATATTGATCAGCTAAGTCGTCTATTAACGCTGAAAGAAATAAATCGTTAGGATCTTTTGTCTCTGTCAAAACTTTTCTAAAATCCCGTAATACCTTTTTTCGTAGATCTGGGTTCCAAGGCCGTAAACCAACAGAATTCAATATCGATAAGTAGCTACCAAATGTATCATCTTCTGTTGTTGAGTCTTGAACCGTTCCATCTGGTGGATTTTCTTGGGATTGTTCACGATTGAGACCTATTTCAAGAAGACCGGATTGAGGATTATTTTTTAGTCGTATAAAACCTTGCTTCATGCCGGCACGAAGGAAACCTGAAAAGCTTTTAAAACCAAAATTACCAACATGAAAGGCAGGATTTTTACGCAAGATAGCTTTTCTAACTTGTGCTGCAGATATAAATTCCGAGCCGTCTTTCAACAGAATTTGTACCGCACCAGTCAATTGATTGAATATATTTTCTTTATCGATTTCAGATGTCAAACGTTGCGATTGAACTAGATTATTATAATAGATGAATTCGTCGCAGTTTTGAACCAATAAATCGGAAGTGCTCTCAAAAACACCAAATCCAATAATAGAAAAACTATATTCACGCAGCTTTGAAACAAGTGGAAAAAAATCTTTATCTCCAGTGACAAAAGCAAATGTATCGACATGCTTCAAGGTCAAAGCAATTTCCATTGCATCGACCACCATCTTGATATCCGTACTATTTTTGTTACTACGTCCTCGCTGAGGTAACTCAATTAAATCAATGCCATGATCCTGTATTTCATATCGATATTCATGATGAGTTCTCCAATCAGCATAGGCTCGTTTAATGATCAAACGTCCTTTCTCTTTTAGCACCTCAACTATGGGGGTGACCAAAAATCGCCCCAATCCAGTATTTTCAGAAGCGTATATAATATTATCCATATCAATAAATAACGCGATTCTTGCTTCAGACATGGCTTCTCCTTTTAAAATACAAACAAATCACTTAATAAACTCAAGCTTGAGACTAAATCATACACGATTTTTTGTTTCGATGCACTGCTTCCACCGTTGTTCTAATTTTGAATAGCTGTTATAAAAAAGGGGAGTTGAAAGGGTGTAAAGAGATGGAAGACCTTATTTATTCGAGCACTCAATGTAATATGCTATTAAAAATTTTAAAACAATTCAAAAAAGTCCTGATCCTGACTCATAGCAACCCTGATCCAGATTCCATTGCCGGCGCGTTTGCTCTTAAATATCTCATTTCTGAGATGACATCCTGTATGGCAAGAGTGGGGTATTCAGGTGTTGTCGGAAGACGAGAAAATAAAGCGATGATTAGAGATTTGTCGCTTAAAATGCTTCATGTAGACGAGGTCCAATGGAAAGATTTCGATGGCATTATTTTGGTAGATCATCAACCCGGAAGACGTTATTTCCCATGGCCGGAGACCAGGTGGCCGGATATCGTTATCGATCACCATCCTCGCAGACCCTTAATGAAAGCAGTAAAATTCATCGATGTCAGAACTGAGTTTGGATCCAGCTCGAGTCTTGTTGCTTCTTATCTTTTTGCCGCTGACCTGTCGATTCCACGTTGGCTTTCAACGGCATTGATCTATGGAATTACGACTGATACTCAATACTTTTCACGCGGCAGAATAGAAAGAGATAAAAAAATATATATCGCGCTTTTCGAAAATGCGGATCACCATATAATTTATCGGATATCCCACCCTCTTTATCACAGTGATTACCTTTCCGAATATTGGTATGCACTTAAATCAGCCTATATTTGTAGAGATATCGTCATAAGTTTTATGGGATTGATAAGCGTTCCGGATGGCGCGGCTGAAGTTGCCGACAACCTTATCAATATGCATGGTATCCGTTTTTCGCTGGCAACGGGCTATTATGCAGATACTCTCTACCTATCATTACGAATCCGGAACATGAGACGTGACGCAGGTAAAATCTTGCGGTCGATAGTAGGCAAAAAAGGATCGGCAGGAGGCCATGGATTTATGGCTGGAGCACAAATAAAAGGTATTCCCTCCCTTTTAGAAGCAGAACAATTGGCACATAATCTCAATCGCAAAATAATTAAATTATTACATCCTGACTTTAGAATGGAACAAAGCAGACCGGTTCTACATGAAAAAAAGCTTTGGAATACATTCATAAATGGCTGATAAAGTATTCTAAAGCTGTTTTTAAAAAAGAATAGATGAAAGCTTTATCTTTTTAAACAAGGTATATAGGCTGCCTGAAATAAGAAGCGTACTTATCGTAACAAATACCAAATCTACAGGGTGTCTCAAACCATAATTTATATAAACGATCCATGCCAAAGAACCCAAAATTAAAGGCTCATGCATAATAAACACAGGCCAAACATATCCTGAAAGGTATTTGAGACTCGCTGGAGCGCTGCCTGGAAGAATGAGATAACATAAAAAAAACAAAGCGAGAGACACAAAAATCTCGGAGCCCACTATGCCCAAATAATTTTGAAATGGTGAGAAAGCCTTTAGTTCAAGAATAGTAAAACCGGATCCTAGAAGGAGAGTCACGGGAGGTGTGATATAACGTAAAAATAGTGAGTTTTCGTGGTGAGTGACTAATTTAGTTAGAAGAAGTCCCAACTCATAAAAAGCAAAGTACATTGGATAGACAAATGGTTGGCCAAGATCATGAAAAGTTGTGTAATAACGAATAAGGAAATATACAGCCCAAAGAATTGGCTGCGAAACCATAAAGGGCACGGATCTTCTGATAAAGGGATAAAAGACGACCAGAAGCAAAAACATGGGTATAAACCATAATTGATATGCCGGATGTCCCGATCCATTAAGAATTCTCCAGATCGTGTTTATGGTGGGGAAGGGGTAGTTGTGAAAAGCCGAGTGGTTTGAAGCCAGAATAAAAGGGGCTCTAGGAATAGAAATATAGTAAATAATGGTCCAAATTAAATAGGGACGCAGCAAACGTTTAAGACGTTTGCTCAGATAAGGAAAATAAGGAAGATTTTGATTGGATTGTAAAGACAGCCCGTATTTAAATCCGGCGACAAGGACAAAAGCCGGCACAGAAAACCTTACAAGGGAATAAACCAGCGTACCCCACGTGGGCATTGCATGAAACCCAAGAGCTTTTCCTGTCGTCAAAATAAAAAAATTATTTAAAGCGTGATTGATGACGACACGGATAACGGCAGCAATGACCACTAAATCAAGGAAACCATAATAACGTCGATTAGTCATTATTTCGGAGTAAACCCAAGCGTATCACCCAATACAAAAGTTGAAGCATTGCGGTTACAGCAGCTGCAACATAAGTCAGCGCAGCGGCATTTAAAACAGCGTTGATGCCATCAGTTTCACGGCTGGAAACGATTCCGTGTTGCGTCAAAATGGCTTTAGCTCTTGAAGAAGCATTAAATTCAACTGGTAGGGTAACCAGAGTAAAAAGGACAGTGGTTGCGAATAATAAAACTCCAAGTTTGGCCACAAACATGCTACCGCCGGCGGAGGCAATCAAAGCTCCAATCATGATCAATATCCAAGAAAATTGAGATCCTATGCCGGCAAGAGGAACCAGCTTCGATCGAAGATGTAATGGGGCATAGCCGGTTTTGTGTTGGAGTGCATGTCCGGTTTCATGGGCAGCAACTCCTTGGGCTGCAATGGACGTTGAGTCATACACAGGTTGCGATAGACGCAACTTTTTTGAGGTCGGATCATAATGGTCAGTTAAATTACCGGCAACTCGCTCAATTTTAACGTCGTAAAGAGCATTTCTATCAAGAATTTGACGAGCGACCTGAGCGCCGGTCAGGCCGGAACTTGAAGGTACTTGTGAGTACTTTTTATAAGCTCGGCTGACTTTGAGTGATGCATAAGTAGCTAGCAGAAAACCGGGTAAAATCAATATCATGTATAATGGATCTAGGAACATTTTTATTTTTCCTTTCTACCAGTTTTATGGTTTTTATGAGCGATTTTTTCTTCTTTGGATACTTCTGGTGTGCAAGAAACAACAACGCGAGCGGGTCGTAATATTGAATTGCGAAAGATGTATCCAGCTGAGATTTCCGCAATTACGATACCTGGTTCAACAGTGTCGGTTTGTTGCACCATTAAGGCTTCAGATTTTTCAGGGTCAAAGTCTGTGTTTAGTAGGTCCATTTTGTGAAATCCAAGTTTTTCAAGATTCTGCATCAACACATCATAAATAAGTTTTAGACCTTGAAAGACCTCATTTGTTTCATCAATTTCCGGACTGTTCAATGCAGCATCAAAACTGTCAAGCGCTGGAAGAATAGCTTCCAATACTACAGCTTGATGAATGTCTGTCAACCTACATCGTTCTTTTGCCATACGTTTTCTAAAATTGTCGAATTCTGCTTTTAAACGTTGGAGTGTATCACGGTATTCTGAAGCTTCTTTTTGAGCTTTCTCCAAAATTTCTAAAGTTTTTTGATCGGCATCCAGAGTGATTTCAGTTGCATCATTTTGGCTGTCGAGAACTTGGTCATTTTCACAGTCAAGGGGATCAATACTGTTATTATCATTAATAGGGATAGTTTTATCATTCATATTGGGTCCTCCGTTAGCATTTACTGACTAGTTTTTGTTCATCTAGAGGTTAACAGCATATTCGAGTTATTTTTCGATATGCTCTCGCTAACAATATATTGTTTTAGTCTGGTCTTGTCAAGTAATCTTATTTTCGAATTGACCAAAAACCAAAACTACTTGGAGTATCAGGTGTTCCATCTGGTAAAGGCCAGGCTCGCCAAAACCAACGAGACATACTCAATCGGTTTAAAAGTTCGCTGCTTAGATGAATAAAAGGTTCATGTGTTACTTTACCAAACTTGTCAAAGAACAAAAAATCATTGGATATTTCAAATATATATCTATTGTTTCCTGATGTTGGCCATTGAAGTGTTATACCTTTTGATTCCTGTTTATTCTCTATGCCAAATACTTTATCTGATTTAATCCGTCTCCAGATTGAATCCAATTTTTTTTGTATAATTAAACGTCTCGCTTGGGATTTACCATAATATTTTTCTATAAATTGAAGGGGTGCAGTCTGCCAGGCGTAAATGTCAGGCTTTGGCGCTTGAGGAGTTTGCTTTGATTGTCCGAAAAGGTGAATAATTTCTGCTTCCGGGACAACAAAGACTTTTTTACCTTTCAAATTTAAAGCCATGCAAAGATCGGTATCTTCATACCCAAGGTAAAACCGTTGATCCAGGCCACCGAGAGATTTCAGCAAATTCGTTCGTATAAAAAACGCGGCGCCACCGATACCCTCAACGTGGTAAGGCGATTTAGCATTCCATAGTCCGGCATCGAGATTCCATATTTTTGAGAGAATAGTTTGTCTTTTCTGGAAGGGAAGGCGTGTAAAAACAGCATGTGCTCGTACCGGGGACAAGATTTTTAAGCTACAAACTTCTAACGTTTTCGGTGCATCCAGCCATGTTCTAGGTCCACAAGCGCCAGCTTCGGGGTGGGAGGATAAAAAATCATAGAGTGTGCCAAGAGCTCCTGGTAGAAGCTCAGTATCCGGATTAAGCAGCAACGTAAATTCACCGGTAGCTTTTGCAAGGCCTTGATTGTTTGCTTTGGCAAAACCGAAGTTATGGTTGTTTGCGATAAGGTGAACGTCTGGAAATATATTTTGAAGCATAGATATGCTGTCGTCATCTGACGCATTGTCGATGACGAATATTTCAATCTGCGGTTTTGATTGATCAGCCTTTATAGATTCGATACAGCGTTTGAGAAGTTTCGAGGTATTGAAGTTAACAATCAAAATGCTCACATGAATATCCATGCAAAACATGCTAAACTAAAACTGCTTTAAGAGTCCAGAGAAAAGTCTGAGCTGAGGTATAAAACGTATGCAAAAAGTACTTCCTGGAAATATTGATGGGTATCCTGTGATAAAGGAGCTTGGAAGCGGAGCTTCAGGAACTGTGTATCTTGTCAAGTTACCTGGAAGGCAAAAATTTGCTGCGCTAAAGCTGTTCACAGGTGATCTTACCAATGCTGATATTTTGCGTTTCCGCAGGGAATTTGGCGCTCTGGCCCGTTGCCGTCATGAAGGAGTTATTTCAGTTTATGGTCTAGGGGAGCATGAGGGTTCTCCCTACATTTTAATGGAATATATTAAAGGAGAACCACTGGACCAGGCATTGCGGGAAGGGTTGCGCTTGCATGAACCCTTACCAATCGATCGGGAGCCTCGATGTATTCACATATTCAGCCAAATTTTGCAAACATTGGATTATTTGCATCAACAAAGGATTGTACATAGTGATATCAAGCCAGCAAATATTTTTATAGCAGATAATGACCAAATAAAAATATTGGATTTTGGTTTAGCCTGGAACCAAACTGGAATATCTGGATTTAAACCAGGTGGAACTGCGGGCTATCAAGCTCCTGAAATCATTTTAAATCGCCATATTGATCTTCGGACAGATCTTTATTCATTAGGTGTTACACTTTTTGAAATATTGGCTGGAGTTCACCCTTTTGCAAATTATAGCAGCTGGCAGGATTTACTAAATCGACAATTAAATAGTAAATACAGATCCCTGAAACAAATAAATCCAGAGTTGAATGATGCGTGGACATATTTTTTAGACAAGCTCATAGCGCCTAATCCTGTAGATAGGTTTTATTCAAGCGCCCAAGCTTTGGTAGAGCTTTCCAGGATTTCATCCGATATTCAATCAACGCAATTAGCCTCAAGTCTAATTCAGGATGAAATGTGGGGCATATTGAATTCGCCTTGGATAGGACTTGATGATGAGATTAAGGAAGCTGTTGACTTGTTGAAAAACGGAAAAAATATCTGCTTCGATGCTCCGGAAGGATCCGGCAGGTCACGTTTCCTTTATGAAATTACAGAAAAAATATCTTCTGATCAGCAAATTCTGAAGATAAACGCCCGCTTTGATAAACCCGAAGACTGGATTTCAAAGTTAGTCAGATATGTCGAAAATACAAAAACAGATGATTCACCCCACAAAAAAATCATAGAAGATTTTACGCTTGGCAAGAAAATGTCTTTTTCAGGAACTAAGCAAATTTCTGAAGACCTTTTTAAAAGAACCTTAGTGAGCGTTTTAAACAGTAATGAATCAAGTATTTCGTTGTTGATTGTGTTAGACGATGCTGATTTTGGAACACCTGCTGCACTGAATTTTCTGACTGCATTGCAAGATGTCCACTGGATACAAATGATTGTTACAATGGATACAGTTTCAGAGGGTTTTAGTAAAAGTTGCGAGATTATTACCTGGACACCTGCAACTCCAAATCATATAAAAGAACTCCTTCAGAAAACACTGACGCCGTCGAAGCCTGTTAGCGATAAAGTGGCATCTTCACTACACAGATTAGCCCAAGGCAAACTTGGAATGATTGTTCGGTTTTTAAAAATTTGGCTTCGATCAGGCTATTTAAAGTACCAAGATGATAGATGGATGCTCCTACCACCAGCGTCTTTACAGCCCGCGTTTTTAGATAGTGATGATTCTGCCGAGTGGATAACGCGACGCCCAGAAATTCAACGAGTATTACCGGAAAGTGACCGATTGGAAAGAGAAGTTCTTCGTATGATTTCTGCATCATATAAATCGGTAAGCTTTGAAACCTTGACCAAGTTTTTTGCGGCTCGCGAGTCTTTGGTTTTAGAAACTTTGGACAAGCTTATTCGGAAAGGATGGCTGATTGAAAGAATAAAAGATGAGGCAGTTAACTATGAGTTTGAAAATGAACAGGATAAATCCAGTGTATACAAAACCTTATCTCCCTTTCATAAGCGTTACCTTCACAGAAGAATCCTTGATGTGATCTCAAAGCAACCTACTATTGATCCTATTGAGATTGCAGAGCATGTTATCCATTCAGAAACGCCGTTAGATGCAATCCAATATCTTGAAAATGCCGTTCATTTTGCACAAGACCATTTCGATACACAGCGTGCACTGGATTATCTCGACCAAATGATCGTAATCATTAACGGCGCCATAAAAAACTCGATAGATATTTTGCCTGGCTCAGTCAATTGGTCGCATCGTCTTTCAAAAATATCAAATCTCACAGTGTTGGAAGGGGCTCGAAACGTGAAATCCCATCAAGTAGATAAATTAAGAGTTAAAATTTTGGAAAGCTGGGATATAAAAGGAGATATTTTTGGTATGATCGGTGATTACGGTTCAGCTTTTGATGCCTACCAGCATATGCTCGCCGGCGCTCAGGATATAGGCAATCAAAAAGTGGAAAGTGATGCTTTACGGCTGATAGGCCAGATTCTTTACTATCAAAGAAAATTGAGTGAATCTGAGAAATATTTCTCTCGATCACTTCAGATCAAAAAAGATATTAAAGATGAAAATGGTATTGCCGACAATTTAAACGCACTTGGAGCAGTAGCTCAACAAATGAATAAAAATGAAATAGCACACGACTATTTTCAGAAGTCGTTGGAGATTAAGATAAAGCAAAAAGATGAGCGAGGTATCGCATATATCAGAAACAATCTGGCTAGCCTATATTTTAATGAAAAAAAGTATGATAAAGCCTTGAAAGAATTCAAAGTAACAGCCGAAGTGTCCAGAAAACTCTACGATGATATTGGTTTAGCCTATAGTTTATACAACATAGGCGGTGTTTACATTGAAACTGAGCGTTATCAAGAAGCGATAGATATCTTAGAGGAATCCTTATCGATTCGAAGAAAAATGCAAGATTTGCAGAACATCGGCCATTGTCTTTATCAACAAGCAACAGCTTTAATAGAAATGAAAATGTATTCTGAAGCTCTGGAACGACTTGAGGAAGCAATTATTGTGTCAGAAGAAATGGGTTTAAGTGATGATATATCGAATTGCAAGGTTTTAATGGAAGAGATTTATCTTCAATTAAAGAAGTAATACTTTGACTATACAAAAAATGCGATTTTGAAAAAAGGCATTATGGCGTGAATATTGCAGCTGATATGACCGGAGGTTTTGTATTATGAGGAAAAAACCTAAAGGTAAATATTACTCTCTATGTCGTACCTTTCTTTCTTCCAGCCTAGTATTACTATTATTTTTATGCGGATCTACTTTTGTCTCTAAAGCAGCTGACGTTACACCACCTTACCTGGTCAATCCCATACCCGAGCCTGGTTCAACTACTGATAACTGGTTCATTATCCGAACTGGTGTTTTGGATGATGACTCCGGCGTAAACCCAGACCCTGAAACAATATCTGTTACGATTAATGGCGCTCCACCACGAGTCAAACCCATAATAGAATCTTCTTATGGGCATAAAAAAGGCATAAAAATCACCATGTTATTATTTGAAGAGCAGCGAAGTTATCCCATAAAAATTTCCGTAAGAACCGAGGATTTAGCTGAAAATCCGAATGTAATGAATTCTGAATGGTCATTTTTCCCTGAAGAAGTTTCGCAAAATCCTGCGCCTATTGTAACCTATCCAGAAAATTATCGTTGGCTGGAATATAATTCAGAAAAAGGCCATCTGATATATTCTTGGATTTCAAGCGCTTACCATCAATATTATCGAATAAGGTACACATTCAGCGATAATACCATTGGTTCAATCGATTTGGGTCCTTATAGTGAACAATCCAGTTATCAATCAGAATCGTTCAGTTTTGAACTCCCGCCAGATCTCTGGTCACAAGTAGCTGCTCTTGGGCAAATAGCAGTTGACGTGGCGCCGATAGACAAGATCAATGGTATCGAAATCGCAGATTATAGCACTCAATCGAATATTATCTATATTAATGAAGATGTTCCAACATTGATTCGTCCTTATCATTCAGCGGTGCTCGATTCGATAATACCGCCGATTTTTGAATGGCAACCCGTGGAGTCTCCTGTTGAAGGATATGTTGTAGTATTCGTCCGACTCGATGATGACGGGCTTTTCACAGAAGACGTAAAGGTTTTCGAAGTTCCTTTATTCATAAAGAGAATTCCTTTGGACACAACACTATGGGGCAAATTTATGCCAGGAACATGGGCATGGGCTGTGGTTGCACGCACTGCGGAATTGGATTACAGCAACTTTATGATCTATCGTTTTTTAAAGGATTAGTGTTTTAAATAATCTTCGCTTGAATCTCTAACTTCACATTCGAATGATTGTTCTTAACCATCGACTGAATATTGACTTTTAAGTCATTCCTAGATATAGGAATAATGGAGGTTGTTAATGTTCACCATTTGTCGATTAAAGCAAGATACAAAGTTATTTAGTGTTTTTATAAGTATGTTTTTTGGATTCTTGTCTTTAACTCTTGCTGATATAAACCTCCCCCAAGTTATTAAAACTGATCCAGAACATTTATCGACAGATGTTTATCCAATTCGTTATATTCATTTTTGGCTCCATGATGTGTCTTTTATTGACAATGTCAATTCGTCGCATATCATCTTGGAGTCCATTGTATTATTCGTTAATGGAGAATCTAAGGATTTAACTATTCAGTTTCAAGGTAAAGATAAAATTTGGGCGTATACTTCTGAGATGCAAAATTTGCCGGAAAATGCTGAAATCACTTCGATCATAATGGCTGAAGATAGTGATGGTAACCGGATGACACCTTATGTTTTTCAGTTTTATACAGCTAAACTCCCTGATCAAAAACCCCCGATAATTTACAATATTTCACCTGAAGATCAATCAACTGATAATGTTCGTTTTCCATTAATTTCGTGTGCGATAGAAGATGTAGGTACAGGAGTGGATCTTAATTCACTGCTTTTCGTAGTGGATGGTTTTGAGCTTTCATATACATTTTCTGAAATAGAAAATGGTTATGAAATATATGCTTTTCCACCCCTTCACTTTTTATATGAACAATGGGTTAATGTGTCTGTTTCTGTTACAGATTATGCAAAGAACTCAAGTAAATGTAACTGGACATTCAGAATACGATCTAAGCCGCCAAAAACCCCCAATTTGTTTTATCCCTCCCATGGGACCTTGATGAATTACCAAAAAGAGGAAGGTACGATTCGATTTGTATGGCAATTAGAAAAGCCGGAACACAGCTTCCGTTTAAGAATAAAACCTTCGGACGGTCCAATAGCTTATGTTTTTGATCTTGACCCTGGTGAGTATTGGTCGACAGAAAACTTTGCAGGCTATAATTTTCATCTAAGCTTTAATCTATGGTACCAGTATTCCTGTAAAGAAAGTTTAGATTGGTCTGTTGCGGTTATAGATAAAAAAGAAGGTGTGCCTATTTCGCCGTTTTCACCTTGGTCTTCAATAGTGTTAGCCCCTCCTAATGCTGTTGTTCTACGCTCACCGGATTCAGGCTCATCATTTGGTTTTAAGCAACAACCTCCAGTGTTTATGTGGGATAAATTTAATGATGCTGAAAGCTATATGCTAGGAATTGCCAAGCTTGATTACGCCACAGGTTTTTTTCAAAATCTCTACACAACCACTCTTCAGGTGAATGTAAATTCGTATCAAATGACCAATTATGAATGGAGATCTTTAGGTCCAGGATTATTTATTTGGGCGGTCATTGCAACAGATAAAAATGGGAACTTGTCAGATTTTATGAATTATGAATTTAATATTCTTTCCCCTGTGATTATAAACCAGTCTCTGAGCATATATTAAAAAGTTGACATTATTTACGTATTATCAAGAAATTGGCTTCTTGTAAGAGGGTAGATCTTCTGTGGTTGATAAAAAGGGAAAATTAAAAGTTTGGCTTGATTCTATTGAAAATACATTTCTCACGGAAGATTTGGAACAGATCGAAGCTCGTTTAGCAGCATCAGCTGATTGTGTTCCTCGAACCCAAGAACAACGACTTATCACTGACTTTATAAAAATTCGGCGGCATTGGTATACAGGTGATTTAAATATCACATTAAAACACCTGCAAAAATTTCTAAAACGCCCTGAACTGAAGACTGGCTCCAGTATATGGACTGATGCCATGATCTTAAATGCCCATATCTGCTTTGCAAATGCTCAAATAACAACTTCAGAAAAAGTATTGAAAAAAATTATAAATACCATGGATGAAGCGTCTCCTTTGTGGCCGGATATAAATTTTAACCTCGCGTCGATTGCTCAAAGTAAAGGATTGATATCTGATGCTTTAAATCGATTGAAAGAAATTATCGGTTCTTCAAAGTCAACTCCAGAGCTGATTACCAGGGCTGCATTGGCAGCAGCAAAAATAAAATCTGATATGTATATGGAGGGCGTTGAAGAATATACAAAAATAGTAATGGAAAAAGCTCCCAAGTGGGGAGGATGGAATGCCATTAAAACTGCTGGTGTTTTGAAAGCTTTGTCAGATTTTAGAGAAGGCTCTTATGGTGTTGCGATTAAAGAGCTTTATAGGCATATGCAAGAGTCTGATGAATCAAGTTTTATTGAAGCAGCAATTCGTGCTCGGCTTGCCCTGGCTGAAACACTGCTTACTTTAGGTGACTATTCATCAGCAAAAGATCTTTTATCCGAGATTGACGATATACTAAAAAATGTCCAGGTATCTGATTTGAAAAACTTGCAAAATCAGGCTGAATTTCTCTGGTATATGACAGATATCCGGCAAGAGGAACAAATAAATGGTTTGTGGGGAGCTCTGGATAGAATAGAAATTCTTCTTGCAGTGATTGCGAAATACCCGAGGCCTCCTGGTCCTGCTCCCTTCTGGCTGCTGCTTGGTGAAATACAATCAAAACTCGGCCTAAACGATGCAGCAATTCGAAGCTTCCAGCGAGCTCAGTCTGAAGCTGAAGCAACGGGTTCAATATTGTTGAACATGGCTGCTCGATATGCCTTAGCAAATCTGAAATGGCAAAGCCTTACTGATAATGAAAAAGCTCAAACAGGATTTAGAAACAAAATTTTATCAGAAACGACTCAAATTTTAGATGTTTCCAGCTCTTCGAAATATTCCGAACTTGAATGGAAGATACATTTTCTTAGAGGTGAAATATTCGAAAATTCTGGTGAGCAATATCCTGCAAAAGAGGAGATGAAACTAGCTGCACAAATTGTAAAAAATCTTATTCTCTCAATCGAAAATCCCTCTCTCCAAACTATGTATCGCCAAACTCAAAATCGCTATAAGGCCCTTCTACATCTTCAGTCTTTTAGTGACTTGATGCCTTCTGAGACACCATCTTCTATAAATACTATACAATCTGTAACTCAAAAAGCGTTACCGGGTGTAATTGATATAAGTCAATCTAGAATTCTAGACGATATTCTCCAAGCGATGCTGGATATTCATTCTGTCAATAGTATCTCGGATTTGTTTGATGCTTTACAACGTTATTCACTACAAACCATCGATGGTGATCGAGCTGAAATTATTGTATTTAACCAAGGGAAGGGATACGAACCTCACGGTGCAAAATTTCGTTCGAGTAATGATCAGTCCAGCGCCTATTTTATTCCTGAAAAATGGTTGTTAGAAGCTGCGTCAGGAACACAGATTATGACTTTTTTCTGGGATCTTAATGATTTCAACGATCATCCACGTTTTCTCTTAATAGCGCCGTTATATGACAAAACTGTTCTAAAGGCTCTGCTATGTATCGACAGAATTCAGCGAAAAGGTGATTTTACTGATGAGGATCGTGCTATTCTATCAACGTTGATCAGTGTTGCATCAGTTGCTTATTCTTCATTAGCTTCGCGAGAAAAATTAACAAAACTTTCTGATCAGCTCCGCCGTGAAATCATACCGGAGTTTCCCAATATTATTGGGCAAAGTGAAGCAATGAAGAAAGTCTTCGTCCAAATGCAAAAGATCGCTTCCTCGGACATTCCGGTTGTAATTGTTGGAGAGACAGGAACAGGAAAGGATTTGATTGCTCGAACGATTCATTCCGTTGGAAACCGTTCACAAGCGCCATTTATTCATCTAGATTGTTCTGCAATTCCGTCAACACTATTGGAGAGTGAGTTATTTGGAATTGCTGATGGAGTTGCCACCGGTGTTGAATCCAGGGTGGGTTTGATTGAGTACGCACATGATGGAACTATTTTGTTGAATGAAGTTGGAGATATACCTCTGAGTACTCAGGCAAAACTTTTAAGAGTTCTGCAGGAGAAAGAATTTATATCAGTAGGCTCTTATAATTCTGTATCCGTCAATGTCAGAGTTTTATCCACGTCAACGGAAAATTTGGAGGCGTTGGTTCAAAAAGAAAAGCTCCGTGAAGACTTTTATTATAGAATCAATGGATTGACGATTGAATTACCTCCTTTGCGCGACAGAACCGGTGATATTGTTCTTTTAGCAAGAACGTTTTTGCAGCAGTTTAATTTAGAGTTTAAAAAACAGATATCTGGTTTTGACCCAAGTGTTTTTGATGCGATGAAGGCTTACGATTGGCCAGGAAATATAAGAGAGCTTGAGCATATGTTACGTCGAGCGGTTTTGTTATGTAAGGGGGACAGAATAACTATTCAAGATTTGAATTTGCCCGAAACTCAAGTCAAAAAGGTTACCCTTAACGAAGCGATTCGTCAGATGGAAATATCCAGTGCGAAAGAAGCTTTTAGTCTAAGTAAAAGAAAAGCCAAAGATGCGGCAAAAGCATTGAATATTTCAGTTAAAAAATTAGAACAGCTTTTATCTACTTCAGGATAGTGAAGATTGTCAGGTGATTTCCAAACCTAATAAAAAAATCGATATGTTGGTAAAAATTGTGGAAGATCTTTCTGTAGAATCTGATCAGACACTTTTAATACAAAATCTGTTGTTCAATGTGCTGGAATTCACAGGAGCTGAACGTGGTTTTTTTATAAAACAAGTCTCTGATGGATCAATGAAGTTTTATAATATATCCGGGGAGCCTACCGAATCGCCTCAAGTTTCGATAAGTGTGATTAATCGTGTCATTGAAACGAATAAACCAGTTTGCTTAATTGAAAGCTCAGATGGCCAGTCGCTGCCACCAACAACCAGTATTTTAGCGCTGGATTTAAAATCATTGATGGTCGCTCCTATGAATATTGGTATTGAATCCTATGGTGATAAAGAGTTTAGGCCTGATGCAGTTCTTTACGTTGATAGTCGAATAGTATCCAAACCCTTTGATACTGAGGATCTCAACTTTTTTTCCGTTTTAGCTCAACATACTGCAGCAGTCTGGAGAAATAAGCTGCTCGTTCAAAAGCTGGAACAAGATTTTAAACTGCTTCACGCGGAAGTACAATCAAAATTCGACTACCATAAAATTATCGGCAAATGTCCTGCATTGCTAGAAGTGTACGATACTTTGGAGATATTGCGTTCAACAGAGTTGGATGTGCTTATTACAGGTGAAACTGGGACCGGCAAAGAATTGATAGCCAAAGCGATTCATTATTCAAGCCCAAGATCGGAAAAACCTTTTTTGCAAATTAATTGTGCAGCATTGCCTGAAGGTTTAGTCGAAGTTGAACTATTTGGCGTTGAAAAAAATGTTGCCACTGAGGTTAAAAGTAGGCAAGGAATGATTGAATCAGCGAATCGAGGAACACTGTTTCTGGATGAAATTGCCGATATGTCTTTGCGTATTCAAAACAGAATTTTGCATTTTCTCGAAACAAGAAAAATCAGAAAAATTGGAGCTAGAAAAGAATTGGATGTCGATGTACGGATATTAGCGGCAACGAACCAAGATATTTCAAAAGCGATTTCAAATGGCCAATTCCGTGATGCTTTGCGATACAGGTTAGAGATTCTTCCTATTCATTTGCCGCCTTTGCGTGAACGAGGAGATGATTTAAGACTTTTAGCTGACTTCTTTTTGAGTGAAATTGTCGAAAAAAATGATCTGAACATACACGGCTTTTCAAATAATTCTTGGGAAGCCATGCAAAAGTATTCTTGGCCCGGTAATATCCGAGAACTGAAACATAGAATTCAATCAGCTGCGATACTTTCCAGAGGAACTTTAATCGAAGTTCAGGATCTGGGAATTCCGTATAAAAAAAGTCTTCAAGCTATCAAACCTCTTGCAGAAAAACGTAAACTAATGGAGACGTCGATGATCAGTTCAGCTTTGGCACAATTTGATTACAACTTGGCTAGCGCCGCTAAAGATCTTGGCTTGAGCCTAAGCACATTGAAACGCAAAATGAAAACCCTAAATATACCTGGAGAAAAGTCATCTCAACACACAGAAAAAAACTCTGATTAATCGCTTCCTTTAGTTCGAGTGAATCGATAAAAAAAACCTCCAACAAAACCGATTAAAGCAAATAGAAACAGATTAATTAAAAGACCTTTAACACTATCCAAGCCATAATGATCCATAATGGCATTATATAGATACCATAAAAGTGATATTACGGTAGTCAACAGTCCAAAACATAACCCTTTAAGTAGGTTTTTGGATAGATGTTTACGTTGGATTCCAACTACAGCTCCACCCAATAATCCAAATAAAGGACCGAGCCAAAGTAAAGCAAAGAAAAAAGAATACAAACGCTGCTCATTTAAAATAAATTCCAGAAGAGTCTTTAACATCTGATTAACCACTCCATTGAGTCTTGACTATAATGAAAAGAGAAACCGTGTCAATAATAAGCTGGTCAACTGTCTTTCTTTTTAAAATGATCCCAGCCTCCAACATTTCTTTTCCATTCAATACCGTTTTTAATAATTTTAATTCCGGCAGACTTTGTAATTTTTCCAATAGTAACAGGGTTAGGAGCGCCTGCTTTCGAAGCAGCTTCCAAGGCGATTTTTTCTGCATCTGGTTGAACTGTCCAACAAAGCTCATAATCTTCACCTCCGGTGAGAGCCCAGATAATTGCCTGATCAGGTCTATCTGCTGCAACAACTTCTGCTTCTCGAAACAGAGGAATATTCTCAAGAAAAATTTCTGCCCCAGTCCCACTCATTGAGCAAATATGATCGATATCTTGAACAAGGCCATCTGAAATATCGATCATGGCATGGATATAGGGTATTTTATTCAAAGCTAGACCCACATTTATCCTAGGCTCAGGTTCAAAATGACTTTGGGTCAAAGCAGAGAGATGTTCATATCTTTTATTGTTCAAAATCAAGTTCAAACAAGCGGCTGAACCTCCAACTGGTCCAGAAAGCTGAATAAGGTCTCCCGGCTGTGCTCCGGAACGGGTTAAAAATCTATTATTCAAAGCCTCGCCTATAACACAAACATTCAAAATTGTAGGCCCAGGAGAGGCAGCCATATCACCACCAGAGAGGGTTACGCCAAAGCGACTACACAATTCACTTATTCCAGTCACTAATTCATCGAAAAAAGCCAGTTCAGTATTTTTTTTCAACCCCATTGAAAGAAAAGCATATAACGGGATACCTCCCATGGCTGCAATATCACTCAAATTAACAGCCATCGTTTTTCTTCCCAACTGGCGTGGCGAGATAGATGCCTGCATAAAGTGAATATCTTCGATCAGTATATCGGTTGTAACCAGCAAGGTTTGATTAGGGGGTACTGTGATAGCTGCACAATCATCTCCCGGCGGAAGTCTTAGATTTTTATCAGGTTCAGGAAATTGCGAGAGCAGTCTTTTTATAAGGTCAAATTCGCCTAAGGTTGACGAATACATAAATTTTTCTCCATTCTTAGCGCTAACTGGGTTTCATGTAATACGATTCCACAGGATTTCAATAGGTAATATTACAGGATTTAATAATTTCATGCTATAATTTTGCCGATGTCATGGGGGAGTCTTCATGTTGTTAAGGAAAAAACATGCTATCTTTAATCCTGATGACAGTGGACGTAATTACGAAATTTGATTTTAACGATTGCTTTAGGAAGGGTTGAAAACGATGAATACAAATCAAGAGATTTCATTTCATGACACCAAAAAGGGAGAAATTAAAGTCTTTAACCCATTGAAATCTGAATATGTATCTATTTATTCATGTGGACCAACTGTTTATGATTATGCCCATATCGGTAATTTTCGAAATTTTGTTTTTGTTGATGTTTTAAGACGAACACTCCAACTATTTGGATATAAGACCAAACATGTCAGAAATATAACTGATATCGATGATAAAATTATTCGTAAGTCCAATGAACAGGGTGTTACTGTGCGTGATATCGCGCAAAAGTATGAGGAAGCTTTTTGGGAAGATTGCCATTATTTACGCTTGCAGGAAGTAGAACATAGTCCACGAGCCACTGAGCATATTGGAGATATGGTAGATCTTGTCAAGAAGTTAACAGACAAGGGTTATACATATGAGAAAGACGGTTCAATATACTTTAAAGTACACAAGTTTAAAAACTATGGAAAATTATCAGGTATAAAATTAGAAAACGTTCAGTCCGGAGCTAGAGTTTCTGCTGATGAATATGCCAAAGAAGATGCTAGAGATTTCGTCTTATGGAAAGGATACAAAGAGGGTGAACCGTATTGGGATACAGATTTGGGAAAGGGGAGGCCAGGATGGCATTTGGAGTGTTCGGCGATGAGCCATCATTATTTTGGACCTTCTTTCGATATCCATACTGGAGCAGAGGATCTGATCTTTCCTCATCATGAGAATGAGATTGCTCAAAGTGAAGCAGCTTATGACGCTGAATATGTACGGTATTGGCTCCATTGTGCTTTTCTAAACATGAAAGATGAAAAGATGTCAAAGTCTCTTGGCAATATCATTACTGCTAGGCAATTGCGTGAGGATGGTGTCAGCGGGCTCGCAGTTCGCTATTTTCTTCTATCGGTCCATTACCGAAAACCATTAGTTTTTTCAATGGAAGCGATTACTGCTGCAAATACTGCAGTTACAAGAATTCAAACATTTTACGACCGGGTTAAAAATCTGGCAGCCAAGACCAGTGTCGCGGATGATAACACATTTATCGAGCGTTTGGATTACTATCGATCAGAATGGATGAAAGCGCTGGGAGATGATCTGAACACTGCAAAAGCGCTGGGTATTCTTTTTGAACTAGTACGTGAAGGAAATGGGTTAATGGATAAAAACTCGATCGAGTCAACCCAAGCAGGCTCCCTTTTGTTATTGTTGAATGACATTGACCATGTTTTAGATGTAATGCAACCTGACCATAAATCCATTCTGGATGATGAAATAACTCATCTAGTAGAGCAACGTCAAATTGCGCGTAAAGCTAAAAACTTTGCAGAAGCCGATAGAATAAGAGACTACCTTGCAGATTTGGGTGTCATTATCGAGGATACTCGTGAGGGGATTCGGTGGCGAAGAAAATAGAGTTTATTAGTTTCATAACTCTTATTTTTACGACAACAGTCTGTTTACATGCTTATTCAGCATCCGCCGACACGATTAACACTGATGACTGTTTAATTTGGGTTGCTTCCGTCAGCGATACGATAAATCCGATAGTTGCCCAATACATTGGGGATTTGATAAAAAAAGCTGAAAATGCGAATGTCAAAGTATTAATACTGGAATTAGATACTCCTGGCGGACTGGTTGAAAGCACCCACCATATTGTTGTGTCTATCATGAATGCTCAAATACCCGTAATTACATATGTCTCTCCACAAGGCGCTAGAGCTGCTTCTGCTGGTATGTTCATTACTATTGCATCTCATATTGCCGTCATGGCGCCGGCAACGAATATTGGAGCGGCCCATCCAGTGTCCATGGGACCGGCTGGACCGATTATCCCGAAAAAAGCAGTTGAAGGTCTAACTGACGACTCACCAAATGAGGATCATCGACTTCAATTTTCAGCAGAGACCGATTCTCGAGATGAAAAGGTGATAAATGATCTTTTAGCCTGGGCGAGAGCAATTGCGGAACAAAGAAACCGAAATCTTGCCTGGGTCGAACAGTCAATTCGAAACAGCTTATCATCAACTGAGCGTGAAGCGTTTGAGATCGGTGTAATTGATTTAGTCTCAAACAATAGACCTGATTTGTTAGCCCAGTTACAGGGTAGGGTTGTTCATGTTGGTGATCAGGAAATTGAAATCGATATTTCTAATTGCCGCATTGAATTAAAGCCGATGTCCTGGCGACAAAACTTCCTATCAGCTCTTATCAATCCAACGTTGTTGATATATTTACTAGCTCTTGGTGGATTGGGCCTTTATTTTGAATTATCGCATCCAGGGCTTATAATCCCCGGTGTAGTTGGAGGTATCAGTCTGATTCTTGGTTTGTTTGCTATGCATTCGCTTCCGATTAATACAGCGGGTTTGCTTTTGATTCTGTTATCTTTCGTTTTCTTTGCGCTGGAGGTTAAAATGACGAGTTACGGTGTATTGACAATCGGAGGAATATCCTCTTTTGTATTGGGAGCAGCAATGCTTGTAGACACGGATATTTCAGGTATGAGGGTATCGCTTCCGACAATTATACCTTTAGCTTTTGCCATTGCATTAGTCACGATAATTTTAATAGCATTGGTTGTTACCAGTCACAGAAAAAATGTTACTACTGGAGATGTTGGATTGATAGGCAAGACTGGCAAAGTAACGCGTGCATTGAACCCAAAAGGCCAAATTTATATTCGGGGGGAGATCTGGCGAGCACAATCTTGTGATGGATCTCAAATCCCGGAGAATACTGAAATAATCGTTACGAATGTTACTGGTTTAACACTCACAGTAAAACCAGTTCAACCTGCTGATAGGAAGGAGTGACAATGAATTTTATAGGTTTAATTGTTATCGCCATTTTATTCTGGTTAATCGGCTGCATTAAAATTCTACGGGAATATGAACGAGGAGTGATATTTCGTTTGGGCAGGATGCTTGAAAAGGCAAAAGGACCTGGACTGATCTTCGTTTTCCAACCTATTGATCGGATGATCAGAATAAGCACCCGGCTTGTCGTGATGGACGTGCCACCACAGGATATCATCACCCGGGATAACGTTTCGGTAAAGGTCAATGCCGTCATTTATTTTCGTGTAATTCTACCCAATCTTGCTGTAGTAGAAGTAGAAAATTATTTATACGCGACATCTCAATTGGCACAGACAACACTTAGAAGTGTGTTGGGGCATCATGATTTAGACGATTTACTGTCACAGCGTGAAAAGATCAATCACGATCTGCAATCTATTTTAGATAATCAAACCGATCCTTGGGGAATAAAAGTATCGAATGTTGAAGTCAAAGATGTTGATCTTCCCAACGATATGCAGCGTGCGATGGCAAGGCAAGCAGAGGCAGAGCGCGAACGAAGAGCAAAGATTATTGCTGCGGAAGGTGAATATGAGGCATCGGAAAAAATGAGAATGGCCGCTCAAGTAATGTCTAAAGAGCCAATGGCGTTACAAATGCGCTATTTACAAACATTGAGAGAAATTGCAGTTGAGAATAATTCGACAACGATATTTCCGATTCCCCTTGATCTTTTTAAAGTGTTTTTCAATAAGTCTGAACCATCTTCGGGAGATAAATAGTAAAAAATGATGGATGACAATCGAATAACGCGAAATCAATTCAATATCCTATTAGTGACTGGAGTCATCACGCTATTATTGGTCTTGTTACTTGGAATCACCATTGGTAAAAATATGAACCTTCCCAAACGCTTTCCTCGAGCTGATGATATTGCTAGGCAGGATTATCGTGATGGAGATAGTTCTGGTGAGGCCATGGCTGAAATAGCCAGTTTACCTTCTAAAAAGGAACAAACTTCTAAGAAGCCCCATGTTGAAAATGAAGACTTTTTATATAATGATCTTCTGAATGAAGACTCAACAGGTGATGATTCAGACACAAAAACCATTATTAAACCATATACGTCAATGTCAACACCTGCTGATGTGGGATCAACTGTGTCAACGAGCCAAATAGGTAGTGGAACGTCACAGAAGCAAAACTCTGAATCTCAAGTTCCGACACCAGATCCTTATGTTACTGCAAAACCCGGTTTTACGGTTGCGTATTCGGTGCAAATGAGTTCTTTGTCCGATAAAAACTCTGCCGATAAAAGCGTACGAAAATTTCAGGAAAGCGGGTATCCTGCTTATGTTTCCAGAATGCAATATAAAACCGGGAGAACATTGTATCGAGTTCGAATAGGGCCTTATGAAACACGTGAAGCCGCTGACGAAATGATGAAAAAATTGAAAGAAAATACAAAAACATCTCCTTTGGTAATGATGCTTAAAAATGGTGAATTGTGATTCTTCAAAGCAGTAAAGACAGCACGATGAAATCGGAGAAACAGGCTGTTAAAACGATCAGTCTCGATGAAGTTAAAGACTTTCAATCTTTTTTTGGGTCTTTTGATGAGCATTTGAAAATACTAGAAAAAATGCTCTCTGTCACCATAGCTGCGCATGGGTCAAAGGTTACTATAAGTGGATCAAAAGAAAACATATCCTATGTTGAACGTATATTGAAAACCTTGGAGTCTCTGAGCAGTGATGGTTTTGAATTGTCTCGAAATGAGTTCCACACTGCGATACAGAATATTCGAGATATAAACAGTTCTGATGATTTAAAAGGACTGTTTTTATCAGGCGCTGTCGTCTCGACATTGAATCGTAAGGTTTTTCCGAAGACCCCAATGCAGAAGAAATATTTAGATGCTATTTCTTCGAAAGACTTGGTTTTTAGTATTGGGCCGGCAGGAACAGGTAAAACCTATTTAGCTGTAGCCATGGCAGTATCTTATTTGCTGTCGAAAAAAGTAAGCCGAATCATTCTTGCTCGGCCGGCTGTAGAAGCAGGCGAAAGTCTGGGGTTTTTGCCGGGGGACATGTATGAAAAAATAAATCCATACTTAAGACCTCTATATGATGCTCTTTATGATCTTTTGGATATCGATCGAGCAAATCGCTTGGTTGAAAAAGGTATTATTGAAATAGCTCCTATAGCCTTTATGCGTGGACGAACACTTAACGATTCTTTTATTATTATGGACGAAGCTCAAAACAGTACGGCTGAACAAATGAAAATGTTTCTTACACGCTTGGGTTTCAATACGAAAACAGTTGTAACAGGAGATATATCACAGATAGATCTAAAAGTTGGAAAAACGTCAGGGTTGGTTCAAGTGCAGAATATATTGAGAGGGGTGAATGGGATAGAATTCATCTATCTTTCGCCTAGGGATGTTGTACGCTGTCAACTTGTGAGGGATATTGTCGAAGCTTACGATAGATTTCAAAATGAACAGCAATAGTCTCCGGTTGAATCTTGTCGAGGGAACCATTTTTTGAGAAGAAAAATTGTTAAATTATCTGTCCGATGGATAAAAAAAATGGCCGGATCCAAGTCTGTTGTCATTGGGTTTTTATTATTAACGGCTATCTTCTCAGCTTATATTTTGACTCCTGAGCAATCCTCACAAATTGTCGATTTAAAAATCGGCGAAAAAGTTTGGGAGGATATTCGGGCGGATAACGATTTGACTATTCTGGATGAAATCTCGACAAATCAACGTAAAAAAAATTCAGAAGAATCTGTTTTACGTGTTTATGATTACGATAGTCGAATACAGCAAAAAGCCAATCAGAAGACAACAGAGGTGATGAATCGGTGGCGTCAAATCATGCGAGAAAAGCGTATGAAGTCTATTTTGACGACCCTTCCTGATTTTTCTAGTTCAAGATTACCCGAGAACCTGGTTTCTCCAGACCCAACTCAAAAGATGTTGGAAGATTTTGAAGAAGATTATCAGGCTTTTCTCACAGACACAGCTTTGTCGATTTCAAAAGAAACATTTCGTATTTTAAGAGAATTTGAGTTTAAATTAAATGTTGAAGAGCCGGTTCAATCTATAATTGCACATATTTCAACTTTTACTATCGTGAATGATCGAGAAGCATTATTGGAAAATTCGCCTAATGGTTTTACGAAACGGGATATTAACACTCATGTTGAAAGAGTTGTTTTTAATTTGGATACAATTATTTCATTGGAGATGGCATACAGAGAAATCAGTGATTTTAGTGATGGTTTAAATTTGGAAAACCAAATGCTTAAAGATATTGCAGCAGAATTAGCTGAAGCGCTGACTGTTCCAAATCTTGTATTCAATAGAGATGAGACTCAAAACAGACGCCAAGTGGCTCGTGATTCAGTAAAACCGGTCTATATCCACTTCACTGCTGGTGAAATTATCATTGAAGCAGGGGAGGTTGTTACACCAGATCTTAAACTTCGCCTAAACCTTTTAAGTGAGGCTGGTCATGTATCCCGTTTTAGCTTTATTTTTCCTGGGATTGCACTTTTACTTTTGGTGTTTGGTTACATTGTCATTCTTGACATAAAAAAATTCCACAACTCCCTTGATTTGGAACGGCGATTTTTACTGGTATTAATCTTTCTTCTGTATTTGATCGTGATAAAGTATCTGTACAATGCAGCAGTCAGCATTCCTGACTACATGGTTACAAATCCATTTAATGATATTCACACATATAAATACGCAGTTCCCTTTGCGTTTGGATGCATGTTAATAGCTTTGCTCCTGAATATCAGGTTGGCTATTTTATTCAGTTTTTTGTTCGGTATCATGGCTTCACTTATTGCAGGTAATGAGCTTAAGATAGGGCTTTATGCATTGCTCTCAAGCTACACTGCCGTATTCGCAGTTTCCAGATACAAACAACGGACAATGATTTTGCAAGGTGGTTTTCTAATAAGTATGGCTAATGTGGTTTATATACTCATTTTGTTCTTTCTGGATGGGAAACCAGATTTTCTCACTTTCGCATTTTCAGCCCTTATGGGCATCTGTAGCGGTTTGCTTGTGTCAATGATTGTCATGATAATTCTTCCTGTTTTGGAATGGTTATTCAAAATACCTACAGACCTAAGATTGCTGGAATTATCCAATTTTAATGAGCCTTTACTTCGGCGTCAGGCTATGGAAGCTCCGGGCACACATCACCACTCGCTTATGGTAGCTGACTTGGCAGGGGCGGCAGCAGATGCTATTGGTGCGAATAGCTTATTAGCTAAGGTAGCTGCATATTACCATGATATCGGCAAGATTACTCAACCACAGTATTTTATTGAAAATATCACTGGTAAAAATCCTCATGAAAAATTGACACCCAATATGAGTGTCATGATCATTAAAAAACATGTTAAAGAAGGTGTTGAATTGGCCAGACAAGCAGGTCTTGGAAAAGATATAGTTGATATCATCAAGCAACATCATGGTAATTCATTAATTTCTTTTTTCCATTCCAAAGCCTGCGAAAATTTGAAAACTGTTGATTCAAGTCCAATTTTGGAAGACAATTTTCGCTATACCGGCCCTCGTCCCCAAAGCAAAGAAGCAGCTATAGTTTTGATTGCAGATTCTGTTGAAGCTGCCGCACGATCGATGAAAAACCCTTCCCCATCATCTTTGAAACTAATGGTCAACAAAGTAACCACCGCAAAATTTAAAGACAATCAATTCGATGAATGCGAATTGACCTTCAGAGAATTGACGATCATTGCGGAAACACTCTATAATCGATTACTCAGAAATAACCATTCCAGGATTGAATACCCAGGTTTCAATTTTTCTCCTGAATCCATGGCAAAAGATGGTAAAAAAACATCTTCACAAGAGGAAGCAGATCATAAAAAAGAATGAAAATTTTTATTGGAATGTATAAGGTTAAATCAGTTTTTGATAGCGATGCCTTTCAAATGAACGAGCTTCTAGGATCGATTTGTGAATATCTTGAGCTTCCTGATGGAGATATTGAAATTACATTGACGAATGATACTGAAATAAGACATTTAAATCGTGCTTACAGGCAAAAAGATCTTCCAACAAATGTTTTATCTTTTCCACATTATATCTGGAAAGCTCCTAAACAAATTCAAGATCGAAGTGGGAACTCTTTTGATTCGGCTCAAAGGCTTCTTTGGGGAGAAGTCATTCTTTCGGTAGATACCATCAGGCAGGACGCTATTGAGCAACAAGTTAATTTTACCGATGAATTAATTAGAATATGTATTCATGGAATGTTACATTTATTTGGGTACAGCCATGAAAGCGAACAAGACTTTGAAATTATGGCAGCGTTAGAAGAGTCAGCTATTAATTATTATAAAAAATGGATACAACACCACTAGTTACAGGCTATCAGATATCATATTTAGAACTGATACTATTTATGGTTCCAGTTGTTTTCTTAGTGTATTTATCGACGGCTATACAAAAATTGAATTCGGCACAAATTGAGCGATTGTTTAATCTGGATGAAAATGAAACCTCATTTAATGGCTTAAAAATCAACTTCATTTTTCAAGGTTTGCATCTCAGCGCTATCCTTCTAGAAGTCGTATTTTTACTTGCGGCTATCAGAGTTATAGTAGCAAACAACTGGGGTATGCTGCCACTGATAAAATTCGCCTTATTCTATTTATGCTTTAAAATCATTTCTCGACAAATACTTCCAGCAGCTTTTCCTTTGCATTTTCGAGATCATTTGAAAGCGTTGGAAAAATGGATTTTGTTAATTTGCGGATACGTATTTTATTTCCCTTCAATTTTAGTAGAAAAAATTATTCAGCTTCTTCATAAGCTCGTTAAAGCAGATTCAAAAGTTCAGAGGTTGACTCAAGCAGAGGAGACAATTCGATCTATTATCGATGCCGGTGAGAAAGACGGGGTATTTTTAAGTGACGAAGGTGAGATGCTCCAGTCCATTCTTTATCTTTCCGAGACAATAGTTCGTGAGGTGATGACTCCAAGGATTGATCTTCAGGCTATTGAAATTCAGGCAACAATCGATGATTTCGTTCAGAAAGTCGTTGACACAGGTTATTCCAAAATTCCTGTCTATAATGAAAAAGTCGATGATGTTGTTGGTGTTTTATATGCTAAAGACGCTCTGCCATATTGGAAAAAGAATGGGCAACAGGTTACGCTGGAAGAATTGAAACGAGAGGTTTCATTTGTGCCGGAAACAAAGAAGATTTCTATACTTTTGCGAGAATTCCAGCATGAAAAAAAGCATTTAGCGATTGTGGTAGATGAATTTGGCGGCGTAGCAGGCCTTGTCACTATAGAGGATTTATTGGAAGAAATAGTTGGTGAGATTCATGATGAATATGACGAGGAAGAAGAGTCAATAAAAACAATATCTGATTCAACATGGGAAGTTGCAGCACGAATTAACTTGGATGAGTTATCTGAAGAAATTGATATCGAATTTCCAGAAGCGAATTATGAGACTTTAGGGGGCTTTCTTTTTCATCTTTTCGAACGAATTCCTGTTTCTGGAGAAACACATAATTATAAAAACCTTGTTTTTAAGATCATTAAAGCAAATGAACGGAAAATTGAAACAGTTCTGATCACCAAAGAGCAACCGGCAGAACCCATTCAGAATAATGAAAATATAGAAACTAATGAAAACTGAATCGTATGGTGAGATCCAATTTAAATCAGGATTTGTCGGCCTTTTAGGTTGGACTAATGTCGGAAAATCAACGTTAGTTAATTTGCTGACTGGAATGAAGATTGCCATTACTTCCGACAATCCGCAGACAACTCGACATCGCCTTATCGGTATCGTCCAAAAAGAGCATTACCAAATTGCCTTAGTAGATACACCTGGAATTCATTCTCCAAGAAATGAGCTTTCAAAAAGAATGTTAAAAACCAGCTGGAATACGATAATATCGGTAGATGTCGTTATTTGGCTCGTGTTTCCAGATAGACCTGCTGAATTACAACTCAAATCATTTCAAAAAAAACTCGCCGATTCTGAAATACCCGTTATAATCGGGATCAATAAAATAGATACGGTGCGTCCTGAAATTATTATTCCTCTTGCAGACGCATTAAACAAGGAATTGAATCCTATAGCAGTGGTTCCTTTTTCTGCAAAAACTGGTGAGAATGTTGAAAGGCTGCTTAAAGTTGTCGTGGAACACTTACCGTATAATGCCCCTATTTATTCTGTCGATCATGTAACCGATCAACCAGAACGTATCATAGCTGCTGAGTATATCCGTGAGCAGATCATTGAAAACACATATCAAGAAATGCCACATGTAGTTGCTGTTGAAGTTGAAATATTTAAGCGCGTTTCAAAAGATTTTATCGAAATAGTGGCGGTTATCTTTGTAGAAAAAAAATCACAGAAACGTATAATTATCGGCGCTAATGGTAAGCTGATAAAACAAATTGGAATCGCAGCTAGAAAACAGATTTCGACTTTTTTCCAAAGTAAAGTTGACTTGCGTCTGTGGATCAAAGTTAAAGAGGGGTGGCGCAATGACCCAACTGGTTTACGACAGCTCGGCTTTTAAAGGAGGTAACGATGGCACAAAATTATTCGGTATTGGTAACAGGTGGAGCAGGTTTTGTAGGTTCGCATTTAACTGATGCATTAGTTCAAAGAGGTCACAAGGTTACAATTTTTGACAATTTGGAGTTACAGGTTCACCAGGGTAAACCCCCTGCATATTTGAACAAAGAAGCTGAATTTATCGAAGGTGATGTCAGGGATTTGGAATCGCTTACAAAAGCCATGTCGGATAAGGATATTATTTTTCACCAAGCAGCAGCGGTTGGTGTCGGCCAATCCATGTACCAGATTCGAAAATATACGGATGTCAATTCAACTGGTGGAGCTAATCTGTTAGATATTGCGGTGAATAACCATAGAATTAGAGATACGTTGCAGAAAATTATTGTGGCATCATCGATGTCGATTTATGGGGAAGGGCAGTACAAGTGCCGACATCACGGAATTGTCTATCCCAAATTACGCTCAAATCAACAGCTTGTGCAAAAAGACTGGGAAATTAAATGCCCGTTTTGTTCTGAACCTGTCGGTCATATGGGTACCAATGAAAATAAACCTCTTTACCCGACGTCAATTTATGCGATAACAAAAAGGGACCATGAGGAAATGTTTCTTGTTACCGGTCGATCCTATAATATTCCTGCTGTGGCCTTGCGATATTTCAACATTTATGGCTCTAGGCAAGCGCTATCAAATCCGTATACCGGTGTTGCCGCGATTTTCTCTTCGAGAATCCTGAATAATGCATCTCCTGTGATCTATGAAGACGGGGAACAAAGCCGAGACTTTGTTCACGTATCGGATATTGTGCAAGCTAATTTGTTGGCAATGGAAAACCCTAACGCAAATTATGAAATGTTTAATGTCGGAACAGGTATTAATACGTCGATTCGCCAAGTAGCAGAAAAACTAATTGAATTTCTAAAACCGGGTAGCGAGTTAAAACCGCTCATTCAAAATAAGTTTCGGGAAGGTGATATACGCCATTGCTATGCGGACATTGAAAAGATAACAAAACTACTCGACTACAAACCGAGTGTTATATTTAGTGATGGAATTTCCAGTCTCGCAGAATGGGTCTCGAGCCAAACAGCTGTTGATGGATTTGAAGAAGCCCGTAACGAGCTTGAATCAAGGGGTTTAACAAATTAACCAGAGGTAAAAAGGAATGAAAAAATCCTATTTGGATCGCCATAAAGATATTCCGTTGACGTTGAGTGAGCAACTAAGCCGTTGTTCAAATCTTTATGGGGACAGAAAGGCAATTTCTGATTCTAGATTTTCATTAAATTGGAGAGAAGTCGACGCTGTAGTCACACATTTAGCTGGTATATTGTTAGATAAGGGGGCTAAACCTGGAGATAGAATTCTGATTTCAATGGAAAGACGAATCGAAATCGTCCTTGCTTTTCTTGCGGTTGCTCGTCTGGGCGCAGTATCTGTGCCATTAAATTTTAAAGCTACAAGACTGGAACGCCGGCAGGTTATCGATCTTGTCAAACCAGTTGGCGGCCTATATCATAAGCAAATCTTTGAATTGATTCAGCCGCCGGAAGAAGCCGGATGGTTTATATGGCTCGATGATGATTATTACAAAGACATTGTTAAAAGTCCTTCCGCTCTAAAAACGATTAAACACGAAAAACGATTATCTCATATTGATCCAGATGCTCCAGCCTATTTAAATATGACTTCAGGCAGCACGGGATTACCCAAGGCTGCCTTGGCGACGAATAGACAACTCACTGAAAATACTCGTGCATGTATAGAAAAGTTCGATATGGATGAGAGTGATGTCCATTTACCACTTTTTGCGGTTATGGCTCATCCACATGAGATTTTTTGCAGGGCATTGATGACTGGAGCATCAATTGTATTATTGGAAAATCTCTATCCTAGAACGATTGTAGAAACGATAGATAAATATAAAGTAACTTGCATAATGGCAGTAGCATCTGTTTACAATTTGCTGATACCGTTTCTAGCTGAAAAAAAATACGATATTTCATCCCTTCGGTTGCCCGAAAGTGGGGGAATGGTAACATCTCCTTCATTAATCGATCGCTTTAATGAAGTTACTGGTGTGCCTATCGTTCCTGTTTGGGGAAGTACCGAAAGTATGGGAGTTGCATTCAGCACTGAATTGAATGGTTCTTCACCTAAAGATTCTGTAGGCAAACCTCTTCCCGGCTATAGCGCTAAAATTGTGAATCGTCATGGCAAACAATTGCCTCCTGGTGTTACGGGTGAAATGTGCCTTATAGGACTAGGAATAATGGACGGTTACTGGAACAATAAAAAGTTGACTTCGAAGGTTATGAAAGACGGATGCTACTATTCAGGTGACTTGTTTGAAAAGGATGTTGAAGGTAATTACTACTATCGAGGCCGATTGGATGCAATGATGAAGGTCGGAGGATTAAAGATCTTTCCAGCAGAAATAGAAGCTGCAATTTTCTCCCATCCGTCAGTTCGTGATGCAGTAGTTGTTCCTTACGATCAGCAGGGTAGAGGCATAGTTCCAATGGCTTTGATTGTAACTGAACCCGGAGAGGTACTGAGCGAAGGTCAGCTGAGAAGGTTTTTACTTACTAAATTATCGATAAACAGAATACCTAGAATCATTAGGTTTTTACCCGATCTACCTAGAACCTCAAATGGAAAAATTGATCGCCAAAACCTTTCTTTTTTTGCAGATGACAAGCAACAACCGACTGTAGATTCTCTTGAAAGACGTTTAGAAGCGATAGACTTGAAAATTCTTCACCTATTGAATGAAAGAATGAGAATAGAAAATGCTATTCAAAAAGATCAAGGGAAAGTCGCTTTTCAACCGGAAAGAATTCAGGAAATTATACAGAAGCTTGTAGAGTTCAATCCCGGTCCCTTGCATGATTCCGTTGTTGAAGAACTGTTCAATAAAATTTTATCTCTTGGCATTCTTTACTAGGGCTACTTTACTATGAATTTTCAAACTCGAGATGTGATTATAAAATTTGATGATCTTGTTGTTCATCGTGATGATAAATTATTAATTGCCGGCCCATGTTCGGTTGAAAGCAGAGATCAATTATTTAAAGTTGCAGAAGCTGTTCGCGAACAAGGATTCCGTTTTCTTAGAGGTGGCGCATTTAAACCTCGAACAAATCCCTATAGCTTTCAGGGTATGCAAGAAGAAGGACTTATCCTTCTTAAGCAAGCCGCAGAAAAATTTGATTTGAAAATTGTCACAGAAATCCTAGATGTAGCGCATTTACCTCTTTATCTTGACACGGTGGATGTCTTGCAAATCGGTGCAAGAAATATGGCTAATTTTTATATGTTAAAACAACTGGCAAGCGCTCCAAAACCAATTTTGTTAAAACGCGGGTTTGCTGCAACTATCGAGGAATTGCTTCTGGCTGCAGAATATTTGGTTAGCGGTGGAAACAATCAAGTCATACTATGTGAAAGAGGTATTCGAACTTTCGAAACTGCAACTCGAGCGACCCTTGATTTGTCCTCAGTCCCTATTGTAAAAAAGATTTCATCCTTACCGATAATTGTTGATCCCAGTCATTCTTCAGGTCGTAGTGATATTGTTATTAATATGGCTTTAGCAGGTTTAGTGGCTGGAGCTGATGGCATTATTGTTGAGGTGCATCCGAACCCGGCGAAAGCTTTATGTGATGGGTTACAATCACTTACATTAGAGAATTTTAGAAAATTAAGCAGAGAAATCAAACGGTTAAAACCCTTCTTGTCATAATTTACTTTCACGGGAGATGTTTCATGAGACATAAAGTGGTAATAAAAAAGATTGATTCTCCAGGCGGATCACCCTTGATCTGGGATTCACATATTATCGAAAATTTAAAGGTTAAGCTTGGTGATTTGATCGAGCTGGCTGGTTTTAATTTAAGCAAGCTTAAAAATGCTTCTGTCTTACTGCACCCTAATCTTGTTAGACCTCATTTATCAAGACCGGCTAGCTTTACTGATCCACGATTGGTATTAGCTGCAGCTGCACTTTTTAAGGAGTGTGGCGCTAAATCTGTTGGGGTAGGCGAAAATCCTGGATTGAAATTTCCTGCTCGCCAGGCTTTTCACGAATCCGGTTTGACTGAAAGTCTGACTAAAATGGATGTCAATATCCATTGTTTTGATGAAGGGAAGTGGAAAAAAGTCTCAAATCCCCAAGGCCGTTTATTTCGCTCAATTACGGTTTCTGAAGACGTTCTTGACACAGATTATTTTATTAATATGCCTAAGATGAAAACACATATGTTGACACAAGTTTCACTTAGCATAAAAAATCTACTTGGAATTATCCATGACAATGATCGAATGTTGTTTCATAGAAATGATATAGCAGATAAAGTCGTCGATTTAAATATGATCAGGTCACCGGATTTGAATATTGTCGATGGATTATGGGCTATGGAGGGCCAAGCCCCTTTCCACGGAAAAAGCATCGAAGAATTCAATGTGTTAGTCATTGGTAGATCAGCTTCGGTTGTCGACGCAGTTTGTTGCAGAATCATGGGTTTTAATCCGGATGAAGTACCGCATATTAAGCTTGCATTGAAGCGTTTAGTCAATGAATGGACTGGGGAAGATCAAGTTGAACTACTGGGAGACAGCGTGGCTTTAGTTAAAAGGAATTTTTTAAGGCCGGTATTATCTTCACTTGGGAGTTTTGATCCGATTGAATGCATTGAATGTGGCGTCTGTAATGGTTGCTTATCTGCGGTTAGACACAGCCTGGATTGGTTGCAGGCGGAGATGGATATTGCAGAGTTGCCACAATGCACGATTGTTTCCGGTCGTCCTATGCCTAACAGACAAACACTGGATAATTGGAATGGAAAATTAGTGTTATTTGGGAATTGTGCGTCTGAGTTTCAATTTTATGATCTGGAAAAAAGAGCGAATGCAGCCTGGATTCCAGGTTGTCCACCACATGTTCTAGACCTTGCTGCCTTTTTGAAAAAATTAATAAAATCATAATGTCCACATTTCAGGTTGTTGAAATTTTTGATTCTATACAAGGCGAATCTTCCTTTACAGGATTCCCATGTACTTTTATAAGATTTGCTGGTTGCAATCTAAATTGTAGTTGGTGTGACACAACTGAGGCTGTCACCGCATTAGGTATTTCAATGGATATACCTACAATTCTTTATGAAATTAGGCAATCAGGGTTGAAATATGTATGTTTGACTGGAGGAGAACCGCTTTTACAACGGAATCTAGATCAATTAATAGATCGATTGCGGGAAGAGAATATTCTCATTTCAGTTGAAACCAATGGTTCTCAAGACTGGACGTGGTTACCAGCAGATATTCATTGTTGTATCGATATTAAATGCCCTTCCAGTGGAATGCACCAATCTTTCCGTGCAGATTGTTTAAAACGGTTAAGGTTAAACGATGAAATCAAGTTTGTCATCGCTGACTATGAAGACTATAAGTATGCAAAAACCATTTTTTTAGACAAATTGATTAATATCGATATTCCTGTTTTTGCATCACCAGTTTATGGAAAATTGGATCCATCATTGCTTGCCAGATGGATTTTATCTGATAGAATCCCCATTCGCATTCACCTTCAGATTCACAAGATTCTGGGCATAAAATAACTGAATAAAAACAAAGGTTGACTATGAAAGAAAGAAGATTGTTAGAAAGGTCTCATTATAATGAGAATGTAGCATCTTTGCCGATTGGCACAAAGGTTACGGTTGCCGGTTGGGTAAGGAAAAGAAGGAATTTAGGTAACCTTATTTTTGTAGATTTATATGATCGTTCCGCAGTGCTACAGGTAGTTTTTGACCCAGAAAGAAACCCTGAACTTATGCAGGCTGCATCAGAACTTACCCGGGAGACATCATTAACCGTTCAGGGTACAATAGGATCGAGGCCATCTGAAGCTTTGAATCCTGATATGTTAACGGGAGAAATTGAATTAATAGCAGAGAATTTTACTATTCATTCAACCTCAAAATTGCCTCCGATTCAAATGACTGGAGGTCCTGAAAGCAACGAGGAACTTCGTTTAAAATATCGGTATCTTGATTTGCGCAGGCCGGAAATGTTCAAAATTCTAAATACTCGTCACAAACTGTACCAGGTTGTTAGAAATTTCTATGTAGAAAACGACTTTATAGAAGTCACTACTCCCCATCTGTTGCGTTCAACGCCGGAGGGTGCGAGAGATTTTCTTGTTCCAAGTCGGCTACATCCAGGAATGTGTTATGCTCTGCCTCAATCCCCGCAAATGTTAAAACAAATTCTCATGATAGCAGGCTTTGATCGCTATTTTCAGATTGCGAAATGTTTTCGAGATGAAGATTCAAGAGCTGATCGTCAGCCTGAATTTTCACAAATTGATGTTGAAATGAGTTTTACTTCAACAGAAACTTTGTTTGACTTACACGAACGATTGATGGTGGATATTTTTAAAAAACTTCATAATCTAGAAGTAAGAACACCTTTTAAAAGAATAACTTGGGACACAGCAATTGATTTGTATGGTTCTGATAGGCCAGACCTTCGCTTTGGTCTTGAGATAGTAGATATCACGTCGATTGTAAAGAACTCTGGAATCGGTTTTATTGATTCTACTATTGAAAACGGGGGCATGGTTCGACTTGTACGGTATCCAGGCGGTTCAAAACTAAGCCAAAAACAGATAATAGACCTTGAAAAGCTTGCTAAACAGCGAGGCCTTAACGGTATGGTAGCAATAAAAATATCAAGCGAGGGAACTATTCGTGGCGGAGTATTTGGAAAAAATTTATCAGAAGAGAAACAAAGATCAATTATTTCGCTAGCGCAAGCATGTGAAGATGATATTCTTTGCGTCATCGCAGGTGACCGACTGAAAATAGCTGCAGCTTTGGGGGATATACGTTTAGAAATTGCAGCAAGAGAAAATCTGAAATCTGACAAATTTGAATTTGTTTGGGTCACTGATTTTCCATTAGTCGTATATGATGAGGTCGAGCAGCGCTATTTTGCTGAACACCATCCTTTTACAGCGCCAAAGTTGGAAGATATCGCTTTGCTGGATAGCAATCCTGGAAAATGCAGGGCTCAAGCCTATGATTTGGTGTTAAATGGTATTGAATTAGGGGGTGGGTCAGTAAGAATTCATCAGTCAGATCTACAGAAAAAGATGTTTTCTGTTTTAGGTATCTCAGACCAAACTGCACAGGAACAGTTCGGTTTTTTGCTTGAAGCGTTAAATTACGGCACTCCACCACATTGTGGAATTGCTTTCGGTTTCGATCGTTTAGTCATGATTTTAGTAGGAACAGATAACCTAAGAGACGTCATCGCATTTCCCAAATCACTTCAGGCAGTATGCATAATGTCACAAGCTCCGTCTCTGGTCACTCCCGAACAATTAGAAACAGTTGGTCTTCAGTTGAAACCCAATCCTAAAAATCTGAAGTAGACTATTATGAACGGCATCTTCAATTAATATAAATTGCTATTGACTTATGACGTGTTTCGGATTAGAGTAACGGTGCTCGCTAGCAGAATTCTTCTGCCCTTTGTGGGTTATGTTTTAGTGTGATTTACCCAAATATTGGCACAGCCTTGCCTAAGTGCGTTGCCGACCGGCTTATATGAACGCAGATATCGATTAGGAAATTCAAGGAGATTTTAAAATGATAATGAATATTATAGAACTAAAGGAGAAAAACATTTCTGACCTCCATGATTTAGCTCATTCGCTTGGTTTGGAATTAGGTTCTTCTCTTCTAAAACAAGAGCTGATATTCCGTATTTTACAAGCTCAGTCGGAAAAAGACGGCTTAATTTTTGCCGAAGGAGTGATTGAATGTCTTCCGGATGGATTCGGCTTTTTACGTTCACCTGATTACAATTATCTTCCAGGACCAGATGATGTATATGTTTCGCCATCACAGATAAGACGTTTTGATTTGCGTACCGGTGATACCGTTTCAGGGCAGATTAGACCTCCGAAAGATAATGAGAGATACTTTGCTCTTCTGAAGGTCGAAGCGATCAATTTCGAAAGCCCGGAAGCATCAAAAAATAAAAATTTTTTTGATAATTTAACACCGTTATACCCTGAAGAGGCTTTTATTTTGGAGAGAGATAGCAAAGAAATGTCTACTCGAGTTATGGCATTGATGACACCAATCGGAAAAGGTCAGCGTGGATTAATCGTTTCTCCACCACGCACGGGAAAAACCATGTTATTGCAATCTATCGCTCATTCGATAACCGCAAACCATCCTGATGTCTATTTAATAGTGCTGCTCATCGATGAACGTCCCGAAGAAGTCACCGATATGGAACGTAATGTTAAGGGCGAAATAATAAGCTCAACCTTTGATGAACCGGCGTCCAGGCACGTTCAAGTGGCTGATATGGTCATTGAAAAAGCCAAGCGGCTGGTTGAGCATAAGCGGGATGTTGTCATTCTTTTAGATTCTATCACACGACTTGCTCGAGCCTATAATGCGGTTGTGCCGCCATCCGGCAAAATTCTGTCCGGTGGTGTTGATTCCAATGCGCTTCATAGACCAAAAAGATTTTTTGGAGCAGCGCGAAACACTGAAGAAGGCGGTAGCTTGACGATCATCGCTACTGCTCTTATCGATACTGGCAGCCGAATGGATGATGTAATTTTTGAAGAATTCAAAGGAACAGGAAATATGGAACTCCATCTTGACCGCAGGTTAGTTGACCGCCGAGTATTTCCGGCAATTGACATCAAGCGTTCCGGAACCAGAAAAGAAGAATTGTTACTACCGCCTGAAACACTTCAGAGAATCTGGATTTTACGTAAGCTATTAAACCCGATGGGCGGTGTTGAAAGTATGGAATTCCTTTTAGAAAAAATGAGTAAAACAGAAACAAATTCAGATTTTCTTGCAATTATGAATACATAAACATGTAATTAACCCACTTGCTATTTTAAAGTGACTTGAATTATAGTGCGCCGGTGTGGGCATTTAGGATGCTTGTAACAAACGATTCACCATCTTAAAGGTGAAATATATTGGGAGGTTAAAGTGAAAAAGGACATTCACCCCAAATACGAAGAAACAACGATTACCTGTTCGTGTGGTAATGTAATACAAACACGGTCGACGAAAAAAGATCAAAAAGTAGAAATTTGCTCACTTTGTCATCCGTTTTTTACCGGTAAGCAACGAATTGTTGACACAGCCGGCCGTGTTGAAAAATTCAGACGCAAGTATAACTTGGACAAACAATCCGATAATTAAATTATAAGTAACCTGCTATGCCAAAACATAATCTTGGCGGTCAAGCAGTCCTGGAAGGGCTAATGATGCAGACGCCAGAGAAAATGGCTATTGCGGTGAGGTGCAGAAACGGTTCAATCGTATTGTTTAAAGAATCTCTTCAACATTATCTATCTGAAAATAGAATCAGCCGAATTCCTGTCCTTAGAGGTATGATGGCGGTTTGGCTCTCCATTCTTACTGGTTTAAGAGCTCTGGATTATTCCTCAAAAATCTATCTATATGACGCAGAAAAACTGAACAAATATCAAGGGATGAAAAATGTTTCTCAACCTGAGATAGTTTCACCTTCTTTCTCTTCGACTCATCACATTGTAGCAACAGTATTTCTGCTGTCTATGTGCATTCTTTTCATAATACCAGGATCACTTTTAAAGGTGATTTTCCCAAAGCTTTTTTCTACCCTGAACCTTCTATCGTTATACGAACCTTTTATTATTCTCGCACTTATCATTCTTTACCTTTTTGCTATCTCATTGATTCCTGAAATTTACAGGGCCTTTCAATACCATGGAGCCGAGCATAAAGTCATTCATGCTTACGAACAAAATCTTGATTTGACAATAGACAATATTAAACAGTGTTCCCGTTATCATTATCGGTGTGGAACGCTATTTCTATTCTATAGTTTCATAATTGGTATGATAGGGTTTTCTTTCATACCTCAAGAAGCTCCTATTTGGCTTCATACAGTAATCAGGATGCTTGCATTACCATTAGTTGCAGGTTTGTCGTATGAGTTTTTAGCCTATTTGGATAAAAAAGACAGCCTATTCGGTAAAGTTCTGGCGTATCCAGGAATCGTATTTCAAAACCTGACTACTCGAGAACCTGAGGATACACATTTAGAAGTTGGCCTGAGTGCCTTGCTTGCCTTATTGGAAGATTCCACTTTTAAATAACACCATAACTAAACTCAACGAAAGGTTTAATAAAATGCTTTCTAAACTTGAGTCTTATCTTAATAAATATGATGAGCTATCAAAAAAACTGTCAGATCCTGAAATTATTAGTGATCGTGATACATATCTCACTCTAAACAAAGAATTTTCGGAAATTCAAGAATATTGCGATATTTATCATAAGCTAAAAAAGGCTTATGACAATTTACAGGGTGCGCGTGAAATTCTTGAACTGGAAGACGATGAGGATTTACTGAATTTAGCAGAGACTGAAATTGGTGAACTTGAGAAAAAAATTCAAGATCTCGAATTACAAGCAGAGGTTTTATTGAATCCAGCTGATCCCTATGATGTGAAGAATGTCATTCTTGAAATCCGTGCAGGTACTGGTGGGGAAGAGGCAGGGCTGTTTGCAGCAGATTTATTCAAGATGTATATGCGTTATGCAGAAAAGAAGAAGTGGAAAGTGGAAATTCTCAGTCAGTCTATGAGTGATCTTGATGGTTTTAAAGAAGTCATTTCCATGATTTCCGGAGAACGTGTCTATGGCACATTAAAATATGAAGGTGGAGTTCATCGTGTACAACGGGTCCCACAAACAGAGGCTGGAGGAAGAATTCATACATCTGCAGTTACTGTTGCTGTGTTACCTGAAGCAGAGCATTTGGAAGTTGATATTGACCCTAATGATATAAGGGTTGATGTTTTCCGATCTAGTGGTCCTGGCGGTCAAAGTGTGAATACTACCGATTCAGCTGTAAGAATTACACATATACCAACAGGATTGGTTGTCAGTTGTCAGAATGAAAAAAGCCAACTAAAGAATAAGAGTCAGGGACTGAAAATACTCTATTCTCGTTTGTTAGATCTGAAACGGAGAGAACAGGAAGAAAAAATTTCCGCAGAAAGGCGAGAAATGGTTTCGACTGGAGACCGGAGTGCAAAGATAAGAACCTATAATTATCCTCAGTCTCGTATTACCGATCATCGGATTAATTTTTCAACCCATAATCTTGAAGGGGTTCTTCAAGGTGATTTAGATGATATAATTAGTGCACTTCATGAGTATTACAGGTTGAAAAACCTTGAAAAGCCGACTGTTTAAAATAGAGAAATTGATGTGCAAACATGGACTATTAGAAAACTGATAACCTGGACAGCTCAGTGGCTTAAAGGCTATGGAGTTGCGTCTCCACGACTCGATGCTGAGTTGTTGCTGTCGCATGCTATCAATTGCTCTCGCCTTGATTTATATCTTGATCCGGACAAACCAATAACCGATACTGAACGGGCTATTTTTCGTTCATATATCAAACGGCGTGCTAATCGAGAGCCGGTGGCATATATTATTGGATATAAAGAATTTTGGGGGCGGAACTTTGAGGTAGATTCTCGCGTTCTCATCCCTCGACCGGAAACCGAAACTCTAATCGAAGTGGCGATGTCAAAAATCCCTGACAAAGAGTCTAGCGTGATCGCAGACTTGGGGACAGGATCAGGTTGTATAGCTATAACGATTTCATTGGAAGCCAAAAACGTTAAAATGATTGCATCTGATATCTCCACTGGCGCTCTTGAAGTAGCAAAAATAAACGCTTTAAACTTAGGAGTTGATAATTGTATTATCTGGCGTCATGGTTCCTGGTGTGAGGTTTTCAATTCGCTCATTGAGCCCGGTTCTTTAGATCTACTTTTAACCAATCCTCCCTATATCGACTCATCAGAATTGTATGAATTACAACCTGAGATTATTAAATATGAGCCTCAAATTGCATTGAATGGTGGAAAAGAGGGATTAGAAATTTATAAGGATTTGATAAAAGACGCTGCCTTCTGGCTGAAATTCGGAGGATGCATTATAATGGAGATTGGGTATAAGCAGGCTGATTGCATCAAAGATTATTTAGAGGAATCATCATTTATTTCTGTTGAAATCATAAAAGATATTTCGGGCAAAAACCGTGTCATATCAGCTATAAAATCGTAATCCTATTGAAGATAAAAAGGGGAGAACCATGCAAGAATTAAGGATTTTTGGGGGTAGGTCATTACAGGGTAATGTTACAATCTCCGGCGCGAAAAACGCAGCGCTTCCAGCTTTGGCTGCCTGTTTGTTGACTGATAAAACTATTACATTACATAACATGCCTAATGTAAAAGATATTGACAGCATGTGTTATCTACTGGAAGCCCTTGGCGCCTCCATCGAGAAAAAAGGAAATACAATTATTGTCGATTCTTCTGGAGTGAACCGATATACAGCTCCTCATGAGTTAGTACGCAAAATGCGAGCTTCTGTACTTGTAATGGGCCCTCTATTGGCCAGATTTGGAAAAGCTGAAGTCGCTTTGCCTGGAGGATGTGCAATAGGAAATAGACCTATTGATTTACATCTTATCGCTATGCAAAAGCTTGGAGCTGAACTTACTTTGATTAAAGGTGAAAATCACCTGATATGTTCAAAATTAATAGGAACTCATATCTATTTTGATAGACCGACTGTGACTGGAACAGAAAATGTGATGATGGCTGCTGTAACAGCTGATGGCGAAACTGTTCTTGAAAATGCAGCGCGTGAACCTGAAGTTGTGAATTTAGCCGAATTACTGATAAAAATGGGAGCATCGATTTCTGGCGTCGGTACGGATACAATAAAAATTGAAGGTGTAAAACATCTTGGTTCAGCTGAACACACGATTATTCCTGACCGTATCGAGGCGGGAACCTATGCCTTAGCGGGACCTATTACCGGTGGAAAAGTCACTTTGCTCGGTGCGTCAAGCGCTATGATTTCATCATTATTGATTAAAATACAAAACACAGGCTGTTCAGTCGAAGAAACTCATGAAGGTTTGACGATAAGCGGAAAACCACCCTTTGCTCCTGTGGATATCAGCACGGCTGAATACCCTGGATTTCCTACTGATTTGCAAGCACAGTTTATAGCTTTTATGTGTCTGGCGAATGGCAAGAGTGTCATAACTGAGAACATTTTTGAGGGTCGTTTTAAACACGTTCCGGAGTTAAATCGATTGGGCGCAGATATAACAATACATGGCGCCAGTGCCTTTGTTCGAGGAGTTGAGAAATTGCGGGGAGCTACCGTGACAGCATCTGACTTGAGAGCCAGCGCTTCTTTGGTGTTGGCAGGACTCGCAGCTGATAATGAAACACGTATATTACGTGTTTATCATCTCGATCGTGGTTACGATTCAATGGAAAGCAAACTATCTTTATTAGGAGCTGATATCAGCAGGGTTGAAGGAACCGGTCCGTGAACACTCATGCTCTAAAAGTGCTGGGTTATGCTCAATTAAAAGAATATTTAGCGAAGTACACGGATTCTGAAATAACTCAACAGAAGGTTTACTCGATGCAGCCTTCTGATAATTATAAACTTCTTCTTAATCAATCATTGGAATTAGCGGAATATAGATACCTATTGACCAGTGGCCAAAATGTTCCTTTGTTTACTGCTCCAAAAACCTTTCTGCTTGAAAGTTTTAAATCATCGTTAATAAAAGGCTGGCGGCTTTCGCCAGAAAAAATTGCGGCGACGGGTGAGTTACTTCTGCAGGTTGAAGCAGCTAAAAACGGTTTTATTGAACTGGAAAACATTTCGCTGATTAAAGAAAGAATCAGTAAGCTTGTAGTCCTACCAGAGCTCACCCGAATGATCGTTAAATCTGTTGGTCCAGAAGGTGAAATTCTGGATAAAGCATCTGCTGATCTTGCTCGAATACGACGAGTAATGAAAAAACATCAAGAGAGAATTCGCAGCAAGATGGAAGAGTTGGCGATGCTATATTATAAAAAAGGTGTTTTACAAGATCCCATTGTCACGATGAGACAAGGCCGGTATGTTTTGCCAGTTCGCGCTGGAGCTGTTCGTGAGTTACCGGGTATTGTTCATGATAAATCTTCTTCCGGAGCAACATTTTTCATCGAACCAAATGTTTCAGTCAACGACTCAAATGCATTGTCTAAACTGGAAGCCGATGAGCGGCATGAAGTGCAAAGAATATTATTGAAACTGACTGAAGCCATAGGTAAAAAAGCCGATATATTAAAAGAAAATCTTGAAATCATCGTTGAAATGGATTTTATAAGAGCAAAAGCTCGGTTTTCTGAAGAGATCGATGCTTCGTTTATACCCTTAAAATCGACCCCTCACATTGACTTAAAGAGCTGTAAAAACCCGCTTCTTGTGCTTCATCGATTACATTCTACAAACCCGGAAGAGCGACTTAAACCCGTGATCCCTATTGATATTCAACTTGACTCTGATGAAAGAATGCTGGTTATAACCGGGCCAAATACGGGAGGTAAAACGGTTGCATTAAAGACTATAGGTATATCTCTTTTAATGATTCAGTCTGGCTTACATCCTGTTTGCAGTGATTTTTCAAGCTTCGGAATATTTAACAATATTTTTGCAGATATTGGTGATGAACAGAGCTTGGAGCAGAACCTATCAACATTTTCATCTCATATTAGCCAAATAATAGACATTTTAGAAAAAGCTGACAGTTATTCTTTAGCTCTACTAGATGAGCTTGGCGCAGGCACTGATCCGGAAGAAGGTTCAGCTCTAGGTATTGCCATTCTAAAAGATCTTCTTCGAAAACAAGTTTATACGATTGTCAATACACACCACAATTCGATAAAAGCGTTTGCTTTTACAACTCCAGGCATAAAAAATGCCGCAATGGAATTCGATAGCCATTCATTACAACCGACCTATCGGATATTAATGGGAAAAATTGGGCAATCCAATGCGCTTTCAATTGCAGCGAAACTTGGTTTACCGGAAAACGTTTTAAAAGATGTAGAAAATATTCTTACGGATAAAACAAACAACCTCCAAAGAATGCTTGACATAGTTGACCAAAGACGTCAAAACGCAGAAAAAAAGATAGCTCAAGCCGATAGTGAAAAAGCAAGAGCTAGGGAATTACGTAAAGCTCGAGAAGATGTGTTGCAGAAAGCTCAAAATGAAGCAAAAGCGGTTTTGGAGAAAGCTATCCATCAATCTCAATCACTATTGTCTGAGCTTCACCTTGGCTATGAGGAGATTAAAAAAGAAATTAAGCGACTGAAAAAGACGAGTAAACCTGTAAAGGTTGACTCTCATGATTCATCAGATCCTATTGAATTAAAGAAACATTTAGAAAAGTTAGGGGATGCGGTTACAACTTTAAAAGAAATGCTTTATGGTCAAATTCATGCTGAGAACGTCGTTCAAGCATTGAAACCGGGAGATTTTGTTTTATTAAAGCGTTTCAACAAGCGCGTAAAATTGGTGGAAATGGAAGGAGATGATAGACTAATCGTTGAATTGAATGGAAAAAAGATACGAGTTTCGTTAAAAGATATCGTATGTATGCAGTCAGATGGAAGTGAGGATTTAGAAAAACCACAAATTTCTATTGATGTCCATATAGAGTTTTCTGAACCTGAAATGCCGCCATTGAGATTGAATTTAATCGGCAAAACTCGAGAAGACGCTCTAGATGAATTGGAGCGATATATGGATCAAGTGATTCGATCAGGCTTGCCGCAAGTTACGATAATCCACGGTTTTGGAACCGGTACCCTTCAGAATGCCGTTGTTAAATTCTTAAAAAAGACTCCACAGGTAGTCAGGGCCAGAAGCGGAGAACCAGTTGAAGGTGGTGGGGGAGTCACCGTCGTTGAGCTTAAAGCCGGATAAAAAGATTGGTGTTTTATGGCTTATAAGAAAATTCCTGAAGAAATCATTAACACAATCCGTGAGCAAGTCTCGATAGAAAGAGTTATTGGAGAATACGTCCCCTTAAAAAAAGCAGGAAGTCAATTTAAAGGTCTTTGTCCTTTTCATCAGGAAAAAACACCTTCTTTTACCGTAAATGTGGACTTGCAAATTTTTAAGTGTTTCGGCTGTGGTGAAAGCGGGAATGTTTTCAATTTTCTTATGAAATATGAAAATATTTCTTTTGTAGAAGCAGTTCAAAAACTTGCATTAGCTATTGGTGTGCATATCCCTGATATGTCCAGAGAATCAACAAAGGAGGATGCGGAGAAAACACGTGTTTTACAGATTATGAACAAGGTGTGGACTCTGTTCAATACCACTTTGTTAACATCTGAAAATGCTGAAAATGCTAGACAGTACCTTATACGACGAGGTTTGCAGCGAAAACAAATGGTACGTTACGGTCTTGGATATGCCCCCGATCAATGGGATTTTTTGATTACGCGATTCAAATCTGATCTTAAACTATTGACAGCATCTGGCCTTGTTGTACAGCAGCAAGGGGCTGGAAAACTTTATGATCGTTTTCGCAACAGAATCATTTTTCCGATACGAGACCAACAAAAAGGCCAGATTGTCGGATTCGGTGGACGCTCCTTAGGTGATGACCCAGCAAAATATATTAATTCACCGGAAACGGTAATCTATAGAAAAAGTAAAATCTTATATGGATTGTTTGAAAGCAAGAAAGCGATTCAATCATCGAGACAGGCGATTATCGTAGAGGGGTATTTTGATCGATTATCGATGGATTTAGCCGGCTTTAATAATGTGGTGGCGCCCTGCGGCACCTCTATAACTCAAGAGCAAATCAGGCTTTTAAAAAGATTTGCCGATACCTGTTTTATACTTTTCGATTCTGATAGCGCCGGCATCAAAGCCGCTCAAAGAGCTTTGGAACTTTGTCTCGAAATGGGATTAGAAACACTGGCGGTTCCACTACCAAAAGGTAAAGATCCTGATGATATACTGCGAGAGCATGGAAAAGAAAAACTTCAAACTTACCTGAATAAAGCTATTCCCGGTATTGATTTCCTCATAAAATGCGCCTCAAACCTTTTTGATTTGGATAGTCCGAGAGGACGAAGAAGCGCTGTTGAATCTATGCTTCCATTTCTAATGGAGGTTAACAATGATATCGATCGAGGAGCTTATATAGCGAGAATAGCAGATTTGATCCGAGTGCCGGCTGAATCGATCTTGGAATTATTAAGACGGAATCGGTCAAGACGTAAAAAATTCAGTGAAGCTATGGCAAATGATTCAAACCACGCAAGTAATGAACACGTTAAGGATAATTCAACAGCTGACTTTCTGATGCTTCCGGAAAAAGAACTATTCTGTTTTTATATTCAAAATCCAGAATATCTTACCTGGGAAGATAATCCCATATATCCGGCATCGATGCTCTCACAAACAGCACAAAGGCTTTACTCATTAATAAAAAAAGACGTTGAAGATAATGGAACATTAGCGATCAATAGAATTTTAGGAACTGTATCAGATAGAAAATTACAAGATGTTTTAATTGATTTATTTGAAGATGCAGACAAAAATTTATTATTGAAGAATGAATCAGTGGCTGTGCTTTTCCAGTCTTTTGTTAGGGAATTTCAAGAGAAAGCGCTTATTAAAGAGCTGGACACCATACATAAAAATATTTCATCTTCTAAAAATAACAGCGAAAAGACCAATGCTCTTTTGAAAAGAAAGCTTGAAATTTTAGAAGAGTTAAGTTCAAAATCATTTCTTGACCGAAATGACTAGCAGTGATAGTGTATGCATTTCGGGGCCCATAGCTCAGTTGGCTAGAGCTACCGGCTCATAACCGGTTGGTCGTAGGTTCGAGTCCTACTGGGCCCATGATAAACCAGTCATGGAGGCTGAAAGTATGATGTCACAGCCAACATTGTGTTTTGTTTTACGGGGTGTATCGTTTTGATACACCCCTTTTTTTTTAGGGGAGGGAATAATCGTTGAATCCGGATTTACAATTATTGATGGAAATCCAGTTTTATTCCGATGAGATTAAGCGATTACAAAATCGGTGCCAAGAAATTCCAGAGCAAATCAAAGAGTTAGACGAAGAATTAATTTGTATGACGAAAAAAGTAGAGCGCTTCAAAGAAATAATTCGTGAACATGAGCTTAAAATCAGAGTTTGTGAAGGGAAGATCAAAGAATCAAAAGAAAAGCAGGGGAAATACCGAGCACAATTGTTTAAATTGAAATCGAATAGAGAGTATCAAGCAATGAATACTGAGATAGAAATGCTGGCTGAACAAATCTCACAATTTGAAACAGAGATTATCGAAAGCATGGAAATCATAGATGAAACTCGCGTCAAATATACTGCAGGCACTGAGAAGCTATCCAATGAAGAGCGCCGATTTAACGATCAGAAAAAGATATTAAATTCAGAATTAAAAGAAGAAAAACGTCGGCTCGATGAAATGGAAAAAGCTTATACTGAAAAAAGAAGCGTTTTATCAGAGGAATTGACGGACAGTTATGATCGGCTTATTCGCCGAAATGGTAGAGCGGTTGCTGAGCTTTTAGATAAAAATTGTGGAAACTGTTATGTAAAAGTACAACCTCAAATAGCTGCTGCCGTTCAAAGCAATTCCCACCTGGTCAATTGTGATAAATGCGGTGTTTTTTTATTTGTTAAAGAATAAGCCCTCGAATTAAAGGGCAATGATGCTCCTAATAAAACAATTGGCGAAGAATATTTTAGCCGTGCTTTGTCTACACTACGAAGCGCCTGGTCCCATTTTAGACGTTTTTGAGCGCTGCCAACAAAAGGTATTTCTGGAGTAAGAGAAACCAAGTGTTTTGTAGAAAGAGCAACGTCGCGAATTCGAACTCGACGTCGATACAACTTTAAAAATGACTCTCGTGCAAGTTGAAGTATTTCGTGATCCCGATTGGATGGAGGGTGCATTGGCATTTGGATACGTTCAACTTTTTGGTCTGTATACATGATTTGGGTAACAAGGTATTGAGCAGATAGATTGTTACGACGTAGTTTCTCCCCTAATTCTGAAGCCAAAATCGCAAAATACGCTAGAACGATATCAGGTGAAATTATATCCTTTACAAACTGCGTTTGTGCTGTGGGTGATTTTGTGGAACAGGAAGGACGAACAGGAGAGATTTCCAGCCCTTGAGCACGTAAAAAAAGAGCTCGACCCTCTGCTCCAAACAGGTGTTCCAAAATACGCAAAGGTATTTTGCTTACTTCACCAATAGTTCTGATTCCCAAATCTGAAAAATACACAATCTGATGTTTATCGAGCCCCGGAAGCCATTCAAGAGGGCAATGACTGAGAAAAGTTTTTTCACAACCAGGAGATACAGATTCCAGCAAACCCGTTTTTGCAGCATAACATGCAACAACGCTGACAGCTTTATTCGATGCAAGACCAACTGAAACAGAGAATCCTGCTTGATCGCAAATTATTTTTTGCAGACATCTTGCAAGGTTTTCCGGACAACCAAACAGGCGTTCGCATCCAGAATAATCAATAAAGGCAGCATCGCTTTCTACACGTTCAACTAGTGGAGAGTAACGTGAAATAATTGAAAAGAAACAGCGAGATATTTTTTGGACAAAAGGCCAATCAATCTGAACCAGTTCAGCTTCAGGACAGATTCGTTTGGCTTGCATCATGCTAAATCCCGGTTTAATTCCAGATGCTCTAATTTCTCGTGATGTAGAAACGACCGCTCCCCGACAGTCCAGATTACCAAGAATCAATGGTCGCTTTCGAAGTTTTGGATCTTTGAGACGCGCAACAGACGCAAAAAAGTCATCTCCGTCAATATATAATATGGACGCCTTTTTCATAGACCCTCCAGCTTTATTATAGGCGAAAGTTAGGCGAAAACAAGGGTAAAATAAAAAAAACTCCGGGTCATCCGGAGTTTTAATGGGCGCTGGCAGGATTGAACTGCCGACCTCTGCCGTGTGAAAGCAGCGCTCTCCCGACTGAGCTAAGCGCCCATGTTTCGGTCAGAATTTATCAGTGCTTTATAGAGCAGTCAAGGTAAATTCCCAGGATTATCCTTATTTTCCGAGGGTAGCTACCATGACAGCTTTGATCGTATGAAGTCGGTTTTCAGCTTGGTCAAAGACTCTGCTGAAGTCAGCTTCGAAAACATCATCGGTTGCTTCACATATTTCTGGATATTGCTGAGCCAATACGGTATCGAGGTTATGAAAACAGGGGAGACAATGCAGGAAAATCGCTTGTGGATTACCGGTCATTTCAAACATTTTCATATCGACACGATAGGGCTTTAGAAGCGTAATTCGCTCGGCAATTTTGCTTTCCTCTCCCATGGAAGCCCATACATCCGTATAGATAACATCCGTATTGTCTACACCAGGTTCTATTTCATCCGTAATTGTTATTTCCGCTCCCGTCGACTCGGCAATATCTCGACATTGCAATTCGAGGTTTTTGTCGGGCATAAGGCTAGCTGGAGTCACTAATCGATAGTCAACCCCAAGTTTAGCAGATGCGATCATAAGCGAATTGGCTACGTTGTTTCGTCCATCTCCAACGTATGTCAGAGCAATGCCCTCAAGATAGCCAAACTCTTCTAAAACGGTCATAAAATCGGCAAGCGCTTGAGTTGGATGATAGGTGTCAGTCAGACCATTCCATACTGGGACTCCGGAATATTCAGCTAGTTTTTCTACTATTGAATGGGCAAATCCCCTGTATTGTATACCGTCAAACATTCTACCTAAAACTCTTGCGGTATCCTCAACCGTTTCCTTTTTTCCCAATTGGATATCACCGGCTCCTAAATATTCTGGGTGAGCGCCTTCATCGATTGCCGCTACTGTAAAAGCACATCGTGTTCTGGTTGAAGGTTTTTCAAATAACAGAGCAATGTTTTTCCCTTCCAGATTCTTGTTGAAATTTCCTGCATACTTGTCAATTTTCAATTGACTGGCTAATTGAATAAGGAACATGATTTCTTTGGGGGAGTAGTCCAATAATGTTAAAAAACTACGTCCTTTAAGATTGAAAGCCATAGAGATCTCCTTTCTTGTATTTTTAAATACAACGTCATTTATAAAAAACTACTGCATGGTCCTGCAGTTGCCCGTTGCTATAGGAAAACTTACCGGAAAAAAACTCTTTTTTCTTAAGCAAAGGAATAAAGATTTTATCTCCTTCCCATAACGGTAGCTTAAGCAATTCCGTATCAGAAATCCATTCAAGATCACCTTCTGGTGATTCGATTAAAGTCCCTGTAAAATCACGGCCGATAAATACAAAAACAATCCAATCATTTGATCCATCAAAGTTAGGAAACGTCAACACGCCTTTTAACTCCAGATTAGAGACTAAAAGGCCACTTTCCTCGAATATTTCCCGGCGAGCACATTCTTCCGGAGATTCACCTTTTTCAAATTTACCGCCAAGCCCGTTCCATTTACCTGAATGAATATCATCCTTTTTTTTGGATCTACGCAGCATAAGGGTGTGATTATTGTGCTGTAGATAGCACAAAGTTGCATTGATAATCATGATAGATACACCGATTGAACCTGGTTATGAATTTTCATCCTGTTCCGGCGCTTTGACTTGATCGAAATCAGGGGAAGGGGTGGGTTGATTGAATGTATAGTCGGAACGCAAATCACCCCTAATATCGTTTAACTGGTTTTCGTTTAGAGTATCGCTGAGAATTGTTGCTGGAGAGCGATTGCTTGTGAGCGCTGTTCCTTCATAATCTTCTTCTCTAAGCTCTTTTGTTAAAGGTTCTTTTATTCGTTTTTCTTCTTTTTGGACGGGGGATTTACGGGGTTGTTTAGGGGAAGGAATATTTTTACGTTTTGGAGGTGATGATTCTTTCGTTGAAGTTTGTTTTTCAGAATCGATTTTTGAAGATGTTTCTTGAACTGTAATCTTTTCAAGCTCCTGAGCTTGCTTCTTTTCAGCAGTTGGCCGAAAGGATTTGCTCCTTTTTTCGTATGGCTTACTGTGCTTGTCGTGTGAACCACTTTCTGAGCCGGCTGGTTTTCCAGTGCGGCGACGCCGTCCTTGTTTACGCTGTTTATAGGCTTCCATTGCTTCAGCATCATCGGGATCTGGGTGATCAATCGGTAAACCTTTGTATTGTGGATGGCCATCAGTTTTAAAATAAAACTTTGAGCTATAATCATAGGCTTGTTTTTTATCTATTTTTGCTCGAGTTTGACTATTCGTGCGAAGAAGCGTCATGGAAATCAAACATCTGGTACATACAGGCGGCACATTTCCCGCCTGGGGAATAGTATAACCACAAATATCACAATAATACTGATTTTCCCGATGTCCAGACTGTTGGCTCGGTCGATGGTTGTTATAATATGATTGTTGGTTGAATCCGTCATCATAACGATTCATCCCTTGTTTATTACGGTAATTCCTTTTTCTGGATGCCAAAATATTTCCTCCTGTAGCCAAAGAGATAACCGTTTCTTAAAACCTAAATGTTTTTTATCGCCCGGTAATCTCAAAGCTAATTTTACTGTGAGTAAGGCTTATCTCATGAGCTATCTTTTTTTATAAAAGCCTCTGGATTCCGCAATTCTCACTTTAAAGAGCTCTTTTAAGGTTCCGGGATAGTCACTCAACTTAATTCGGGTGTCACCGGAGTGACTCCATTCAACTGGAACCTCAATCACCTTGTAGCCATATTTTTTGGCGATGTGGAGAATTTCGAAATCAAAACCCCATCTTTCATTTCTTTGAAGAGGGAAAATTTCGCGAGCAACATCTCCTCGAAACAATTTAAAGCCACATTGAGTATCTTTAATTCCTCGCAATGCAGGAACAATCAATTGAATGGCTTTGTTTGCCAATCGCCCAAGATATATTCTATACCAGGGCTGTTTAATCTTCAAGCGGGATTTAGCAAGCGCTCGTGAGCCAAATGCAATATCATATTCCTCCCCAAGTGAAGTGCGCAGGGTCTGGTATTCTGCAATTGGAGTGGATAGATCCACATCTGTAAAAAGTACAAATCTACCAATACTTTCAAGAACACCATGCTTAACTGAATAGCCTTTACCCTTGTTTTCCCCATTAGTTAGAGCTTTAACCCGAGGGTTTTCCCGTGAAACTTGTCGTATGATATCCAGTGTCTTATCACGCGAACCATCGTCGACAGCAATAATTTCAAACGTTATATCTAGAATTTCCAAATAATCATTTATAGTCTTTATGCAAGACACTACTGTTTCTTCCTCGTTATAGGCTGGTATCACTATGCTTAATTCAATTGTCATAAATGCCTCCCATGTCAAAGTGACACTCATATATTCAATACCACATTTCCTCTATTGATTTCCATAAAAAAGCTTGGCTTCACTTGTTCTCAGAAAAAGATTATACTGCAATTCAGCGCTTTGTTATCACGTTCGATCAGGAGGTTATGAGTAGATGGAAATATATAATTTCATTAGCTTTCTTGGTTTGTTCGGTATTTTGTTTTTGACGTGGCTTTTTTCTAACAATAAAAGAGTTATCAATTGGAAAGCAGTCGGATGGGGATTGGGCTTGCAGTTGCTTTTCGCCATTATAATTTTCCAAATTCCTTTTGTGAGCACTGCTTTTATCTGGCTAAATGAGGTGATAGTTAATATTTTGGAAACCGGAAGCGCCGGTTCAAAATTTGTGTTTGGCAGGCTTGCGTTACCACCAGGAACAATTGATGTCGATGGTCAGGAAAGTTTGGGGTTTTTTCTAGCTTTTCAAGGGTTACCGGCGATCATCTTTTTTTCTGCAGTAACTGCAATTCTTTATTTCTATAATGTTCTACCTTGGCTAATCCGTCAATTTGCTCGACTCTTCAACAGATTAATGGGTATCTCTGGGGCTGAATCCCTTAGCGCAGCCAGCAATATTTTTTTAGGAGTAGAATCAGCATTGACTATTCAGCCACATATAAAAAAAATGACACGTTCAGAATTATGCACCGTTCTTACATGTGGCATGGCTACTGTAGCATCAAATGTTCTAGCCGTTTACGTTTTTTTCCTACGAGAACGCTTTCCTTCTATTGCCGCTCACCTAATCTCTGCTTCTATCTTATCTGCACCAGCAGCTTTAGCCTGTGCTAAAATAATATTTCCTGAGACAGATACTCCGGAAACCATGGGCAAAGATATTAAAATTCACTATGAAAAACCTCTCTCGATTTATGCTGCAATTATTCAAGGCGCTCAAACGGGGCTTCACCTTGTATTGAATATTGCGGCTTTATTAATTGCAGTTCTTGGGCTGGTAGCTATTTTTGATATGGTTTTGAGCAATACTGGAACTTGGATTAATCAGTTGTTTAACTTAAACCTGGATTTATCCTTAACAGGACTTCTTTCTTATGTTTTCTATCTGCCCACACTACTTATCGGTATTCCACGTGTGGATGCTTGGAACATCGCTCAGATAATTGCATCCCGCTCAATTGTTACTGAATTAACTGCTTACCAAAGTCTGGCAAATTTGCTCGAAACAGGTGCATTATCGCATGGAAGATCGGCTGTTATAACTGCTTATGCTCTTTGTGGGTTTGCTCATGTTGCCTCAATTGGAATCTTCGTTGGTGGAGTTTCAGCTCTTGCCCCCGAGCGAACGCATGATATTGCTAAATCCGGCTTTCGAGCATTGCTGGCTGCGACAATGGCCTGCTTAATGACAGCTTGTGTAGCGGGAGCATTTTATAATCAATCGTCACTTCTTTTTACAGTGAACTGATTTTGGTTATTATGAATCACTATAGAGATTCTTAAGATAAACTACAGGAGAATAGCTTTTTTGGATATGGAACACGTAAGGGATAAACATAAAATTGTAGTTGTTATGCCCGCATATAATGCAAGTTCAACGCTTCTAAAAACCTATGAGGCCATTCCTGATGGCTGGGTAGATGAAGTAATACTTGTAGATGACTGCAGCCATGACAATACGGTCGAAATAGCAAGGGACCTAAAAATCAAATGTTTTACCCATCGATGGAATAGGGGTTATGGAGGCAATCAGAAAACATGTTATAACGCTGCTTTGGAATCCAACGCCACTGTTGTCGTTATGCTTCACCCTGATTATCAATATGATCCACGGATTATTCCAGAGCTGGTGCTGCCGATAATGAATGACCAGGCGGATGTGGTTTTTGCCTCACGATTTCTGGGAGATCCCTTGAAAGGGAACATGCCTAGATATAAATATATTTCAAACCGATTTCTTACATCGCTGCAAAATCTAATTCAAAAAGCCTCATTTTCAGAATGCCATACAGGATATAGAGCTTATTCAAGAAAAATTCTGGAATCCATTCCATACGAACGAAATTCTGAGAACTTTGTTTTTGATAATGAGATTATCGGTCAATTTATCATTGTTGGAGCACGATTTTTAGAAATACCCGTCGAAACCAGATACGAAAAAGACTCTTCAACCGTATCTTTTTCAGCGTCAGTTCGATATGGCTTTGGTGTTCTATGGACTCTCTTTCGGTTTTTGCTTCATAAGAACAATATTTGGAAATCGCGAGTTTTCGACATTGCATCCAAGCAGAGTCAAAATCCAAACCAGGACACACATGCGGCCTAAAAAGACAATCCAAGAACTTCGAACAAGTATAAAAGATCATTTTGAGGACATCTCAAAAGATTATGATGCTTATAAAAATCATTCATATTATTACTACAATCAACTCCAATCACTTTTAAAAACATTGATTCCAGATCATTCAAATAAAAAAATCATCGAGGTTGGTTGCGCTACTGGTTCATTGCTTGCTGAACTTAACCCCGTGAAAGGAATGGGTATCGATATTTCAGAAAATATGATTTCCATAGCCTCAAAGCGGTGGGCTCATAGGCCTGAATTGCAGTTTCAAGTTGGAGAAGCAGAAGAGTTACAAACTGAAGATACCTGGGAAGTTGTCATTCTGTCAGATGTATTGGAGCATCTTTATAGCCCTGCCATGGCCATATCTAGGTTTTCCGAGGTGTTTTCTCCGGGAACAATTCTGATAATAACTTGGGCCAATAGAATCTGGGAGCCAATTTTGCACTTTTTAGAGAAAATGAAACTGAAAATGCCTGAGGGTGATCATAACTGGGAATCTAGAAAGACAGTATTAAAGATGCTCCACAATAATGGATTTGACATTCTTGAAGAAGGAACACGTTGCCTGATACCTGCAAAGCTACCGTTCTCAGACCTAATTAATAGCTATTATTTCCATACACCTCTGTTAAAAAGAGCCGGTCTTATTCGATATATTAAGGCCCTGTTGACTAATTCAACTGTCTAGATCGCAAAAACTAACGACCTTCCCTTGCTTGAAAATTAAGTCTGGTTATCACTGCTAATTTCACAGGTGGCATCGATACCACCTCTTGTTGCGTAGCGTGAGGTTAATTTCAAATAAGATGGCTGAATTAAATCAAAAAGATCTCGATAAATTCGGCTGGTAACATGTTCTTGGTACATACCGACATTCCGGAAAGAGACAAAATATAGTTTTAAGCTCTTTAGTTCGATGCATTTATTGCTTGGGACATATTCAATTTCAATCGTTGCAATATCAGGGAGGCCTGAAAAGGGGCAGACTGCAGAAAACTCGTGCGTGACATATTTGATTGTCTGCTGTTCACCGGAATATTCAAATGTCTCGAGAAGATCGCTTCTGATAGCTTCAGGTCCGCTAAAACCAAGAACAAGAGAATTATTTTCTTTCATAATTTACACCTTAAAAATAATTTAGTATAGAAGAGTTCGTGATAAGCCTCCTTATCACCGATCATTATAGTCATTTGAAGGGGTGTTTTCATGTTTAAAACCAAATTCTGGCTGCTGCTTATAAGCATAAGTGTTACTTTTTTATCACCCATCTTTGCGGAAACGCTTGAAGAAATTCAACAATATATTCTGGATAATGATCTTGATTGGGTAGCTGGTGAAACATCTGTGTCCGGTCTATCAACTGAAGAAAAACAGAATCTTTTGGGTTTGGTTATACCGGATTGGTATGTGGAACCTGAGCCAGATGAGTCTGATTTGGAATTTTTTGATGATAGAGGTTATCTGAATTGGGTCGAACAGGGTGGGACAACTCCTGCAAAATCACAGGGCAATTGTGGATCATGTTGGGCTTTTGCAACTACAGCAATGGTAGAATCACATATCAAAATATATGATGGTATTACTCGAGATTTATCAGAGCAGCAACTCGTATCTTGTAACACAGCAGGTTATGACTGTGATGGTGGTTGGTTCTATCCTCAAATTTACAAAAATCCAGGGGGAATTTTAGAGTCCTGTATGCCGTATGCTGCGTCAGATACACCTCCCTGCAAACAAAACCAATGTGAAAAAGTTGCCTTTATAACTGGCTATAAAGAAATCAATTCCAGCGTTACCTCCATTAAAAATGCACTTCAGGATGGTCCTGTGGCTGCAGCCATGTATGTCTATGATGATTTTCATAATTATACCGGCGGCTGTTACAGCCATTCTCATAGTTCTGGAGTCAATCACGCCATTCTGATCGTTGGTTATGATGATAATGCCTGTAATGGAAATGGGGCTTGGTTGATAAAAAACTCCTGGGGTTCAGGATGGGGCCTGAATGGATATGGCTGGGTGAAATATGGCACATGTTCAATTGGGTATGGAGCGACACGGATTACCTATACAGCTTCCCCTACCAACACTCCGGTAAAAACACCGACTCCGACACCAACTCCAACACCGTTTACTCCATCACCTACTCAAACACCTATCTCAACAAGCACGCCTATTCCAACTTGGACGCCTATTCCAACGAAAACGCCAACTCCACCCAATCCCCCTCATGGTACAAACACCCCTATACCGAGCGCTACTCCAACTAGAACACCTGTTCCGACCCGTACACCATCACCAAAAACGCCTACACCAACAGCGCCGCCCCATTCAACTAACACTCCTATCCCAACTGGCACCTCAACTAGAACGCCTACACCAACAGCGCCGCCTTATTCAACCAACACTCCTATCCCAACTGCTACCCCAACTAGAACGCCTGTTCCAACTCAGACTCCATCTTATCCGACCTCGACTCCTCATCACCCCGAAACCCCTACGCCAAATCCTTTTACAGCCACACCTGAACCCTTTTTACCCACTCCTACTCCAATCGCTGAAATTGATATCAGTCTTGATTTAAATAAAAGATTCTTCCAAGGGTATGATCCTTTCATACTAAACTTATTTATCGATAATCAGGCACAGCCCCAGTTTGTCGAGATAATGGTTGCGTTACAGGTTGCAGACAGCTTTTGGTTTTATCCGGATTGGACAGAAACACCGGCAACAGGATTCTATCCATTAAATTACGGCTTTTCAGAAATCAATCTTTTAGCCTTCAAATGGCCGGCGAACTCCATAAAAACTGACCATATGTTTTTCTGGGCTGCAGTTTTGGCTATAGATTCATGGGACGTTATCTCAAACGTCGATCACATCGCTTTTAGAGGAATATAACCCGTTTATTGATTAGCAATAGGAAGCCCTATTAGCAAACCTACATCTGAAAGGGTTACCAAACCAATTAATTTGCTGATAATCGATCTTCAGAGCCCCGTTGTATTGCATGATACGCATCAAGTTGCGGTCGACATGAAATAAAACCTGATTTACCAGTATTTTTTCATCAGTTGCTTCCGGCTCATCCAGAGCCAGTTTTATCGATGGACCACCTCATCCATAGCCTTCAATAAATATGCGGGCAACTTTTCCTACATTTTCTTTCTCAGCTAAAAGCTCACTTACTTTCTTATGTGCATCTTCAGAAACATTTAGCCATGACTGATCGACTGTTTTCATATTTTCTTCACCTCATAGACAATTGTTTTGGTTAAGTATTTCAATGATTTCTTTTTTCCCTCTGACCCCAGGAACAATAGCCAATAATTTACCCGCTGAAAAGAAAGCAAGAGTAGGAATAGCCTGTATTTTTAAAATATCAGAAATAACAGGATTTTCATCGAGATTGACTTTGGCAACTTTAACCTTTCCTTTCAAGTCAGGCGCTAAATCATTCAAAATAGTGTTCATTTGACGACATGGACCACACCAGGGAGCCCAGAAATCAACAAGAACCGGAATTTTGCTTTCGATAACCTCAGAATAAAACTCCGTATCGGAAACATGCTGTATAAGTTCTTCGGACATGACTTTTTCATTCATCGGCTCACCTCCTTATAGTCTAGATAAACTGGTTATTTGTCGCTTTTATAGCGATAAAGTTACAAACATCGCCATAAAGGCTTTTGGCTTATCTTGAAAACAGGAGAGTTATATAGTTTTTTTACGGTTGGTTATTTCTTGGATTTTCTTGTTTATAGCCTGCCAGTTAATTTCAGGAACAAGATTGGATTCCGTCTCTTTTTTGCGAGCCTGGTAAAGGGCGATGGTTTTTTTTAAAGTATGGTAAACAGCTCGACACTCAGGATCATTTTGGATCATGCTCTCAGCTTCAAGCAGATCTTCTCTCTCAAGATCTCCATCGATTAAACCATTGATCAATTCAAGCAATCTTTGGCAAGACTCATCTTTATTCATGTCGGCCTGCTTTCTGCAAGAATATACTCATGCAGCTCATTTCTTAAAAATGCTCTTGCCCGATGCAGTCGTACTTTCACGTTGGTAACGGTTAAGTTCATCGCTTGCGCTGTCTCCTCACCGCTTAAACCCTCAATATCTCTCATTATGAACACTAAACGGTATGAATCCGGTAATTTCAAAATTGCTTCATCCATGACTTCTCTTAATTCATCATTTAAAGTTTGAGCAAGTGGATCTTTGCTCCAATCAGAGTGACTATCCATCATTAAAGAACTGGTTTGATGAGCAACATCTTCAATTACGCTTGGATCAATTGAGATCGTCGTTTTTTTTCTTTTTTTGGAGAGACACGTATTAGAAGCTATTCGGTATAACCAGGTTGAAACCTGTGATTCCCCACGGAACTGACTCCAGTTTTTCAGTGCTTTTAGTGCAGTTTCTTGTAAAACCTCTTCAGCTTCTTCTTGATTTCCGCACATTTTCCAAGCTATCCGGAACATTTTTTCCTTTTCTTTTTCCAATGTTAATTTTAGCGTGTCGCTCGTATTTCCCATGCTTAACCCTTTAAAGTTAGAGTCACAAATCCCATCCATAAGCATAGAATATATCATTTACAATTGAAAGGTGTTTTTCACTAATTCTCCTCACAAATAGCTTTTAGTTATATATTTACCTACTTTTACTTTAATTCAGAGTTAAAGATTCTCAGTTTAAAAAAATTGCCCTACCTATAACCGGAAAGTAAATTATCTTTTAAATGAAATTTTTAATGGCGAAATAAGTGTCGAGTAAAGGAAATGAAGTTCTAATCCTTGTAACCCAACTTATGTATTGATAAACTTATTAGTGAGATTATGGTTCAATAATTTATGAGATATTGAGATGGATAATTCCAGAGCTAAAATGTCGATGAGTATTGGGAGAAGAATGATTTACAAAGCTGGGGAACGAATTTTCTCAGAAGGCCAGCTAGGCAAAGAGATGTATGTTGTTGAATCAGGAAAAATTCGGATATTTTTAACCTCCCAAAATCATGAATTGACGCTTTCAGTACTTATGCGTGGTGATTTTTTTGGAGAAATGGCGCTTTTAGAAGATCTACCCCGATCAGCCAGCGCTTCAGCCATACAAGAAACACTGTTGATAGCGATAGGAAAAGAGGATTTTAAATATTTAATAAGCGAGCATCCTGAAATTGCCATGAAAGTATTGGGACGTTTCAGTGGCCGTCTTCGAGATGCCGATAGCTTGATAAACTTGTTACTGTTAGGAGAAAATACCGGTCTGGTAATATCCGAGCTTGTAAAATTGGTCATTTTTCATCACGGATCTGATCAGCATTTACCAAAAGAGTGTATGGTTCCAGTCACCTTGAAAGATCTAGCTGAAATGACTGGATTGGACCACTTACAAATAGAAACGATCATGCAGGAGTTATCTAAAATTAGACTGGCATCCGTTTGTTCTGATGGAATTATCGTTCGTCGCCATGCCAGATTAAAATCCTATCTGGATTACTTTAACTGGCGACAACGCAGTGCTTTTTAACTATTTTATTGTTATAGGCGAAAACACTCCTTAATATTTTCCCTTAACTGCATAATTACATTGTCTAAGGGTATATTCATGGTTTCAGAGTATTTACTATAAATATAACGGATGTTCTCCGGTGAATTTCTTTTTCCCCTGAAAGGTACTGGAGAAAGATAAGGCGAATCGGTTTCGAGTAAGATTCTTTTAATTGGAACGGATTTCATCGTGTTAATTATTTCTTTTACATTACGAAAAGTAATCATGCCTCCGTATGAAAGGAAAAAGCCTTTTTGAATAAAAAACGCAGCGTCTTCGATGCTCCCCGTAAAACAGTGAATAACGCCACCTAAAGCATTTTTAGGATATTGTTTAAGAAGTTTTTTAAGATCTTCAAATGCATCTCGACAATGGATAACAACAGGTTTAGAAACTTGAATTGCGAATTCTAGTTGGTTTTTAAAAATTTCAATTTGGCTATCATGGGATGCAAAATTGTAGTGGAAATCAAGCCCGATTTCTCCTATTGCAACTATATCATCAAGATAGGTATAAATAGTGTCTTTCGTGGTTGAATTCCATGTCATTGCTTCATGCGGATGAACGCCGGCTGTAGCATAAACAGTATCAATTTTTTTTGATAATTGGATACATTTTATGCTGTCTTGTATGTTCACCGCTATGGTTATAATGCCGGACACGCCAGCTGTAAATGCTTTATTTATAACGTCAAAGACATCTTTTGAAAATTTAGTATCTGTTAAATGGGCATGTGTATCAAACATAATTTTAAATAGTTAGAGCAACCCTATCGAGTTGCTCTAAATTAATAATTTGCTTTTAAGAAATCAAACGTTAGGCGACTTCTTCTTTCAGTGATTTTCCCGGCTTAAATTTGGGAACGACACTGGCTGGAATATTGATTTCTTTTCCGGTTTTCGGATTTCGTCCTTTTCGAGCAGGTCGTTTGGCAGTTGAAAAAGTACCAAATCCTACGAAAGTAACTTTGTCCCCTTCAGCAAGAGCTTTGGTTATTCCGTCGAGAACAGCATTCAATGCTTTTTCAGCGACGGTTTTGGTGATACCAGCTTCTTGTGCGATGTTTTGTACGAGTTCTTTCTTTGTCACGTTCCTAAACCTCCCTAGAAATTTTAGGTTACAACAACAGTTGATTAATCAAATACCACATCTTCCCATTATGGGACATCTAAACCGTTTGTCAAGACGTTTTTCAAAAAAAATGCACTGTCGTAGTTTAAGCGCGCTTTTTTATCTCCTGATCCACTTTTTTCAACATTTTGTAAAACTCATCCCAGTTTTCAGAATGAAAGCGGACGCCTTTTTTTGTTGGACCAGAATAATCGTCTCCCGTCATGTATTCCCGTATATCAACGTACAACTCATTACGATACTCGATGAGTGTTGCTCGAATTTCAAGACCATCTTTTTTAGGTATCGCGGCAATTTCAATCGTTTTATTCGACATTGTAGCTTCTCCATAAATACTGTTTTAAGCAGTCAATTACCAAAACACGCTTCATATCCTCTCATCTGTCTGTTGTCAAGTAGTGAGGTATAAATTATAATCACCTCGCCAATTGGTAGAATAAGGAATGAATGATGGACCCAAAATTGGACTGCAAATATTACATTGGAGAAAAACCCTGTATTTTCAAGCTGCGTTGTAATGGCTGCCCAGAATATACTCAACGAGGAATTCAGATTCTAATCATAAAACTCGGAGCTATGGGAGACGCTTTACGCACCACGCCTCTTTTATATGCTCTTAAACGAAAATTCCCGGTTTCTACAGTTACTTGGATAACCGATTTGGAATCTCAAAAAATTCTGAAAAACAACCCTTTAATTGACGAACTAATTATAAATTTACCGGAATATACGCTACCGTTATTGAGTAGAAGGTTTGATTGGGCAGTTTGTCTTGATAAAGATTCCACGGTAACGTCTTTAATTTTACAATTGAATTGTTCGCAAAAATTTGGCTTTTGTATGTCACCGTACGGCACATTGGACATTTTGAATGACGCTTCTCGATATGCCTTAGCGCTCGGAATTGATGATGAATTAAAATTTTTTATTAACAAGAAAACGTATCAAGAAATCATTTATGAAATAGCAGAACTGCCGTATCAGAGGGATGAATATATTTTCCATTTGTCAGAATCTGATTTATCTGCAGCTCAGACAGTTATTTCATCTTTGAAAGCGCCCGGCACAGGTCCATCTATTGCTCTGAATACGGGTTGCGGAGATATTTTTGCTACGAAGAAATGGCCGATGCAGCATTTCATTGAGCTCGCAAAAATGCTCAGAAATCGATTAGACGCCAAAGTATATCTTCTTGGAGGAGACAGCGAAGTACGAGAAAATAAAGACATTGAAACAATTTTAAATGGGGATGTGGTGAATACCGGAGCGCATCCTTTAAGTATTTTTGCCGGCATTATAAAATCTATGGATGCTATTGTTGCTAGTGACACAATGGCGCTACATATGGCTCTAGCTGTCAACACACCGGTTCTAGGCCTATTTGGCTCAACCTGTTACCAAGAAATAGATTTTTATGAAAGGGGACAGGCAATTGTTGCTAAAAGAGATTGTACGCCTTGTTATCGACGAGAGTGTAAAGAAGATGTTAGCTGTATGCATGATCTGAAACCTGCAAACGTGTTCGAAATTCTTGTTAGATTTGTAAATTACCGTGAAAATTGAATCAAATACAACATTTATCAATAAATATTTCTTCCAATTGTTTTTGCTTATACAAATACTCCTCGATTATTTTACTGTTGTAGCATCGGTATTTCTTGGATATTTTGTATATCATATCCTGTTAAAAATTTTTAATATCGGTGCAGGGATTCAACCGCTAAAAATCTATAAAACTCTTGCCTTTAGTGCCGGCTTTCTATTTTTGGTGATTTTTGAAAGGTTTGGTCTGTATTCCAGAAAAGTTGGAATCCTCAATGTCGATGAAATGAAACGTATCCTTCAGTCTTTGTTGATTGGATCACTGATTTTGGTCTCGTTTTCATTCCTAATTAGGCCAGTTGATACACCCGACACTCTGCCAATAGGTCTTAGAAACAGCATTACTCTTGACCCGCAAGGACTTTTGCTTTATTCTAGGTTGATATTGTTTTATTCACTCATCATCCTTTTTGTATTGATAAACCTTCAACGCCACTTTCTTAACCGCTTTCTTTTAAAATTACATGTAAAAGGCCCGGGACTAAACCGTGTACTAATTTATGGCGCAGGGGAGGTTGGGCATCAATTGCAACGTCGATTGTTTGAAAATCCACGAATCGGACTGAAACCCATTGGCTTTATTGATGATGATCTGGAAAAAGTCGGACATAATATTGTCGGAATCAGGGATCATCTAGAAACTTCCATTCCAGTTCTGGGAACGGGTCTTTCCCTGTCCGATCTTGTTCAGTCTTGGAATATTCACGAAATCATTATTGCGATTCCCACAGCTAGTACGGCTAGGATATATGAAATTATCAACTCTTGTGTTAGAGCAGGGGTACGATTCAGTTTTGTGCCCAATCTTTTCGATATGTTTATTCAACAAGTTCATTTTGAGGAAATTGAAGGAATTCCTCTTCTTAGAATGAAAAGCAGCAGGAAAAGCTATATCTATCTAGCGGCTAAAAGGATTTTTGATGTCTTATTTGCAACTGTTATATTGCTCTTAACATTACCGCTGACCCTTCTAATAGCTCTTTTGATAAAACTTGATTCTCCCGGCCCGGTTTTCTTTCGACAGAAAAGAATTGGAAAAGATGGTAAGTTTTTTAAAATGTTAAAATTTCGGTCTATGCATATTTCGGCTGACCACTATCAAAAATCACCCGTCGATCAAACTGATCCGAGGATAACAAAAATTGGAAAAATTCTTCGAAAATTTAACTTAGATGAACTTCCTCAATTTTTTAATGTAATTAAAGGTGAAATGAGCGTAGTTGGTCCTCGTCCTGAAATGCCGTTTGTTGTTGAATCTTATACACCCATACAAAGAAAACGTTTGAAATTGCGTCCAGGAATAACCGGTATATGGCAAATCAGTTCAGACCGTAAGGGCGCTATACACGAAAATCTTGACTATGACTTTTATTATACTGAGAATCAGTCCTTTTTGCTTGACATGGTCATTATTGCTAAAACCTTGGCATCAGCTGTCAAGGGGAGAGGTATATAGATATGAAGATTTTGGTTACCGGGGGCGCTGGTTTTATAGCGTCACACATCGTGGATGCCTATCTTGCGTTGGATCATAAAGTCGCTGTTGTGGATAACCTATCCATGGGCAAACGATATCACGTAAATTCCAAAGCTGAGTTTTATCAATTATCAATTCAAAGCAGTGAACTTGAAACCGTTTTTGACTCATTTAAGCCTGACATTATCAACCATCATGCAGCGCATATAAATTTGAGATATTCTGTTGAAAATCCAACGTACGATGCAGAAAATAATATATTAGGAACTCTGAATATTTTACAAAATGCGATTAAATATGGCTCTAAAAAAATCATTTTTGCCTCAACCGGGGGAGCTATTTACGGTGAACCTACTGACTTGCCTGTATCCGAAACAACGACAGCTATCCCACTTTCACCTTATGGAGCTGCTAAGTTGTCGATTGAGCATTATATTCGGATATGGGATATTCTTCATGATTTGAAATATACGATTTTTCGTTATCCGAATATCTATGGGCCACGCCAAAACCCAAAAGGTGAAGCTGGTGTAATCGCGATCTTTACTCTGCAAATGTTAAATAAAACTACACCTACTATATTTGGAGATGGTTCTAAAACACGAGATTACCTATTTATCAGTGATCTGGTTAAAGCCAATATCACGGCTCTGGATAAAGGTGACGGAGAGACGTTAAATTTAGGCTGGGGAAAAGAAATATCTGACCAAATGGTATTTGATACCGTGGCTCGTGCAGCAGAGTATTCTGAAAAGCCTATTTATTCTAAAGCAAGACCTGGAGAAGTCGATCGAATTGCACTAGATGCAAGTCGTGCTGCTGCTGTTTTGAATTGGCAACCCGAAATCACTTTTGAAGAAGGTGTAAAGAAGACTGTAAATTATTACATTGAGACAAAAAATGAATACTATAAATAAAACAGATGAAACAACCTTAAATTTGATAAAAAATGCAAAAACACGCCAATTAAATATCCAGAATTCATCTCTTGAAGAAACTCGTTTCCCTGTTTTGGTCGTTATTAATGGAAACATCCTAGATGTTGGCAAAACACTCTTGATAGAAGAAAAAGCCAAATTAATTATCGGTCGAGATATTGACTCTGATTTTCCTGTGAACGATCGACTTGTCTCTCGTAAACACTTTGAAGTGAATTCGTTAAAACAAGAAAAGGACAATTATTCGCTTTTGATCAGGGATCTTAAAAGCACTAATGGAACTTTTATAAAAGGTCGGCAAATCGCAGAGGAGAGAATTAGACTGGGTGAGACGATAGAGGTTGGTTCCGAAACAATTTTCCTTTTCCGTACGGATACGATGACAAACATTAAAGAGCAAAATTTGGTTTTGAGTATGGTGTCCAAAGATTCATTGACTGGTGTTTATAATCGAAGGGCATTTGATCAATTGATTGAACACATGCGTGATAAATATGCACATACTGATAACAGTTTTGTTTTACTTTTAATTGACTTAGACCATTTTAAAATTGTGAATGACACCTTTGGACATCCGGTTGGTGATCGTGTTTTAAAAACAATAGCCTCATTAATTCATTCTGAAATCCGTGCTGAAGATATTCTTGCCAGACTTGGTGGAGATGAGTTCGCTATCTTGTTGCCCAAATCTGGTATTGGAAACGCAGCAGAAACAGCAAATCGACTTCTTAAAATGGCTCAGGAATTACGATTTGAAGATAAAACTCCGTTGAATATTTCTTTCTCAATAGGTATTTCAGCGAATTTTGGAGGAAAGATAGGGACTAGCGAACTGTACAAACAAGCCGATAAAGCGCTTTATCAAGCTAAACAAAAAGGCCGTAATACCTATGTCATTTATGGTGATTCTTAATGCATAAAACAACTAATTGACGTGCCAAAACTTTTAAATCAACTTAATTTCAATTTTTTCAAGGCTATAAAAGACATCCGCAGAAGCAGCCAGCCATGTGACCAACGACTGATTTTAATCTCGCCATAAGTCCTATCTCTATAGCGCACCGGCATATCAATAATTTTTAAATTCAGCTTAGATGCACCAAACAGAAGATCAAAATCACCAAATGGATCAAAATCCCCAAAGTAATGTCGATTTTTTGCTATCGACAAATAATCGCGTCTCCATAAAACTTTGGTTCCACACAGCGTATCTTTTACTTGTTGACCTAATAACCATGTAAACAAAATGGCAAATGCTTTATTTGCAATCATATTCAAAAATCTCATAGCTTGATTTTCCATCGGGTATACAAGCCGACTCCCATTTATGAATTCACCTTTATTTGAAACTAAAGCATCATAGTATTTAGGTAATTCTTCCGGAGGCATTGTCAGGTCAGAATCAAGAATCATCAAAATATCGCCTTTGCATTCGTCAAATCCTTGTCGAACTGCCTGGCCTTTGCCTTTTCCTGTCTGTCTAAGTAGAAGACACCGCTCCCATTCCGACCCATATTGCCTGATACCATCTTCAATAGCTTCGTAAGTTCCGTCGGTGGAATCTCCATCCACAAAAACTAATTCCGTCCATTTACCCATCTGAGGAGTTCTTTGGAAAATTCCGGGGACATTACCTTTTTCATTTCGAGTTGGAATCAATACGGATACTGATGGTCTATTTTGTATATTGGCTGGTGGAATCGGTTCAGGTCGAGCTAAAAGAGTACAGGTAAGGCAGAAATGTTTTAAAAGTGGAAGTTTAGCTAGAAATCTATTAAAAAATGGAGTGATAAGCGGTAAATTTATAGGTAATAAAACTCGAGTGCCTTCGGAAATAACCTGAAACCCAGATAAGTATAAAATGTTCTTTACATCTGTAGTAGACAACCAATTTTCGATATCAGAACCACGTCGTAATCGTAAAAAAGTAGCCAAACGCAATATTGGGTGCCATAAATTATTGTGAAAATTTAGGATAATTCGAGTTGAATCAGAGCAAACAGCAGTTAGATTTAGAAGCGTTTTCTGGACATCATTTAGCAAAGGAACCAGGTCTGAAAGAATTATGTAGTCAAATGGCGTATTGTTTTCCAATTGAAATGTTTCGACATCTGCAGAAATAAAGGTTAAAAAGTTGTTATCTTTATATTTTTCCTCAGCAAATTTAATGGCAGAATGATTATTGTCTATTCCAATCCCAACTGATGGTTCTAAGGCAGCAAGTAATTCACCCTTGCCACAGCCCAGTTCAAGAACTTTAGATCCAGGTGGAATAACAAACCGGTAAAAACGATGTGTTTCTTTTTTGTATGCTTTCAATAGCGAATTCGGGGACTTGTTTTGAGTGTTCATAAAGAGTCCTCATATCATGACCAAAAACCCTTTGTGATTATAGATTGAGGAAGACCATCAGGCAAGCTGAGTATAGATTTGTTTGAGTTTTTTTATTGGATGACGTAATAACTATCAGTCTTTTTTATTTACTCGATTGGATTGGGGGAAGTATGAAGATTAAAAGTTGGAAGTTGTTTACTTGGTTAATTCTAACCATCGTTCCGATATTTCAAATTAATGTATTATTTGCCCAATCACATATAGAATTGGGACTCGATGGCACAGCTTTTCATGATTCTAATCCCACACTATATCCAGACAGTTACGAAAACCTACTAGGAACAACCGGGTTTTTATGGAAGCCCTATATAAACTGGCATTTTTTGACAAATCAAAATGAAGTGAAGTGCTCGTTTGATTACTGGAAAGAACAGATGAGAAAAAAAATGGACCCACAAGAAATGACCGGTTATTCTTTTTCTATCAATTGGTCTAATACTCTAAACGATACACTGACCTTTAATCTTATTAATGATTTCAAAGAATCTGAGATCGAGCGGGAAAATGTTGACCTACCTGAATATACAGGGAAAACACGTTGGAATGAACTACAACCAGGAATAGCCTATCAATACAATGATATATTCGAAGCTGAAACACATGCGTTTTGGAGAATTAAAAAGTGTATCAACTCTGATTCAGCACTCTTTCCTGAACGATTTATCAGAGAAAACTGGGATGAATATGGAGCATCGGCCTCTTTTCATTATAACCCAATACAAGAGATTGGATTTTATACTAATCTGACCCATTTAAAAAGGAAATTCAGGCATTTTGATCCAGTTCCCGCTCAAATACGATCAAACGGTTCATTTGGTTTCCAGACCTTGTTGCCGTACGGAACTAAAATCAGGATTCAAGCATCGATTTTTGTTTTTGAATTCAAAGGTGATGTTCCAAGACGGATGAAAGCGGAATATACAAATTTTGGTATCGAATTCAAAGTTGATCAACCTCTAAGACCTGATTGGCTGATTAACCTGGAAGCTAAATCGATCTATGACATTTCTGAACGAGGAGCTCGTTATTTTTTTCATATAGAAAATGTATCTGCTCGACTTGAATATCAAGGTGATAAACCGCCGCTTTTTAGTACTTATATTCGATATTCAAAGCTCGATTACCTTGGCCAGGAGCCACATTTTGTTGAATATGAAACTCTTGCAGGTATATCAGCAGGCATTAGGTTCAACCAATATATACGTGTTAATTGTTTCTATAATTATTTCAAGCGGACCCAATATTCTTCTGAGTTCGATACCGATGCAAATCGATTCGGCCTGGAAATTAAATTAAAATATGATTCACCTGTTGGTCGATAACAAGCTTTTGAGTTTAGCCACAAGGTTTTTAACAGAGCAGCGAAGTTGCTCCATAGTATCTCTATCGCGAATAGTTACAGTGCCAAAATTTTCAGGAGTCTCTCCTGAACCTATTGTGTCAAAATCAATGGTCACACAATAAGGAGTGCCAAGTTCATCTTGATAGCGATAACGTTTACCTATATTTCCTCTATCATCCCATTGCACCCGAAAATGTTCACGTAGCTCGTTAAAAATCTCCTCAGCCTTTTCAACCAATTCCAGACGATTTCTCAGTAAAGGAAAAACAGCAACCGTTACAGGAGCTATTCGCGGATGAAACTTGAAAACCGTTCGAATTTCTGTTTCGCCTTTGGTGTTTTGCAACGCTTCCTCATGATATGCTTCACACAATACTGCAAGTACTGTTCGATCGAGTCCAGCTGAAGGTTCAACAACATAGGGATGATAGCGTTCACCGGTGTCAGAATCGAAATACGGAGATATTTTTCCGGAAAATTTGGCATGTTGCATTAAATCATAATTACCCCTGGATGCAACTCCTTCAAGCTCTTGGACACCAAAAGGAAAAGCATACATAATGTCTGCACAGGCTTTTGCATAATGAGCCAGCTTGTCTTCAGGATGCCACTCAACGGACAGATTGGTGGGCGATAATCCTATTTGTTCATACCATTCCAATCGTTTTTGAAGCCACCATTGCAACCAGAGATCCTCGGTTCCCGGCTTGACAAAAAACTCAAGTTCCATTTGTTCAAATTCCCGCGATCGAAAAATGTAATTTCTCGGGTTGATTTCATTACGGAAAGCTTTTCCTGTTTGAGCGATCCCGAACGGAACCTTTGTGCGACTGACAGTCAAAACATTCTGATATTGCACGAAGATCGCTTGAGCGGTTTCTGGTCGTAAGTAGGCTAAGGAGGCTTCATCCTCGATCGGCCCAATATTTGTTTTAAACATCAAGTTGAAATCCCGAACTTCCGTATAATCATGGTCGCCGCCCTTTGAGCATTTCGATTCCGGTAGCAAATCCGCTCGGAAACGCTGCTTGCATTTTTTGCAATCCACCATCGGATCAGAAAACGAGGTTGTATGTCCAGATGCCTCCCATACGGCATTATTCATGATAATCGCAGCGTCCAGACCAACGATATCGAATTTCTCGCCATCAGGTCCTTTATGACCGTTGCCGACCATCGTGTCCCACCAGAAATCCCGGAGGTTCTTTTTCAATTGAGCTCCAGCCGGGCCGTAATCCCAAAATCCGTTTATTCCACCATAAATCTCGGAAGACGGAAAAATAAATCCTCGCCTTTTACTGGCGGCTGTAATTTTATCTAAAAGTGACTGTTGTTTTACAGGTTTACTCATTTAGATCCCTTTCTCCAGTTCGTTCAAATTGTTTTATCTACGCTCTCTCTAATATAAATCAGGTGATTACCTGGCCGGAAAATTTAACTGATAAGTGGTTTACTCGCAAGTCAAGTACCTAATTCTTAGCTTTTTGCTATTCTTTAAGTTAGCTCTTTAAAGCAGATTTGATTATTTCCATAACAAGGTTTTCTTGCTAAAGTTTGAGTTGGGTTTTAATGCAATGCTGGATAAAAAAATACAAGCTAATATGAAATTCCGCCTTTTAATTGAAGGGAGTAGAAGGCAAAATTCAGAAGTATTAGATTATTTCAAACTGGTCTATCAGTCATGTTTTGGTCTTGCACATATGATCGAGAATAAAAACAAATTCGATTATTACCTAAACGAAGAAATGAGAAGTGTTCCAGCTTCGCAAGATATAATGCTTATTGAGCCTATAACAATTTATGAATCCATCGCACGTGTCAATCTTTCACGTTTTAGATTCGAAGGTCTGAATATCCAAAAACTGACTGATGTATGTTTGAAAACGGCAACTGATTTTAAAAAGGCGTCAAAGAATGACTTCCTGAACTGCATTGATCACTTGGCAATTATTTTAGTTAAACCGCCCTTTAACTTTGAAGACAATGCTGTGCTTTCACTGATAGACTCATATAACTTAGATTTGTTGCCGCCCTTCCATCATTCACCTGCTTATTCTATTCACTATAATCCGCATTACAGGCTGGTTATACCGGAATTATTTAAAGAAAGATTTGAAAAAATCTAGGCGATTGAATAGTCAGGGCATAAGATCTTTCATTGATATAATGTTTTCATGATTCAAAAATTCATGTAGTCTGTCACCTCGGATCACTTCGACTGATCATTTCGCTAACCAGGATATTTTTTAAATGGCGTTTCCATCAGAGCAATTTCAAATACTAAATATTCATCGATCAGCAATTGAAAAGTATTCTCTTCAGTCTGTCTTAAATCTTTCATTTAGCGCTTCAACTGTCGAACGACTGGAATGGGCACAAGAATCCACCAACAAAATCAACTCTATTCGTACAGCAACTAATGAAGAATCAATGGTTTCACATGCAGACCTTTATGCACTATCTCTTCTACAAGAATCTTATCTCCGTTTATTATTTGCTTTTAAATCTGAAACGAAAAATCTCCGTTTAACCGATATTATTGAAAAAATAGAAAAATCTATCGGATACGATCAGTATCAAAATACAATTAGATTCTTCAATGAAGAGTATCCTGATGCCTTTTTGAATGTTCTCATGCACAAACCAACTAAGGTTTTGTCGGTTTCCGAGCTTTTATTCCAAAAAATGCTGGTAACCTGGTTTCATTCTATCAATCCTGCTGCTTCAACTTTTTCAGAATTTTTTGATCTGGGCGATCTGAGTGAATCAACCTCTTGGGTTGATTGGAAACAGGAAGTCGAACAGTCTTTTAAAAAACTTTATTTCGATGAGAATAAGAGCAAGTCCTTATTTGATTTGTTGCTTGAACCCATGCGTGCTTCTCCAGCTTCTTTTGAGGGTCAATTACGTTATATCGCTGAACATTGGCAAGGCTTCTTGGGTGATTTTCGTATCGAGTTGCTTAAAGGCGCTGATTCGATTCGTGAGGTTCACAAGCCTAGATTTGGAGGGCCGGGACCATCGTTAGTGCCGGATTTTGACGTTCACTGGGACGATTTTGAAGCTTTCAGCGAAGACCATGACTGGATGTCTGAACTGGTTTTATTGGCAAAAAACGTCTATGTCTGGCTCGAACAACTGAGCCGTGAATATGGTTACGCCATCACAACCCTGGATGCTATACCGGATGATGCTCTGCATACATTCGCCAAGCGCGGATTCAACGGCTTATGGCTGATCGGTTTGTGGTCAAGAAGTCGTGCATCCGAGCGAATAAAACAACTCTGTGGGAACCCTGAAGCCGCCGCATCGGCTTATGCCATCTATGATTACTCAATCGCCGAAGAGCTTGGGGGAAAAGCCGCTTTTGAGACTCTAAAAGAACGTGCTAGGAAATATGGTATCAGGATGGCGGGAGACATGGTACCCAACCACATGGGTATCGATTCCAATTGGGTTTGTGAGCATCCCGATTGGTTTATATCAATGGATCACAAACCTTTCCCACATTATTCTTTTAATGGTATAGATTTGTCTTCACAGCCAAACTGCTCTATTTATCTTGAAGATCATTATTATACCAGAAGCGATGCCGCTGTTGTTTTCAAGCATGTTGACCATGCTTCGGGTCAAACACGATATATTTATCACGGAAATGATGGCACTGGGCTTCCCTGGAACGATACGGCACAACTGGATTATCTTCAGGCTGACGTTAGAGAAAAAATAATACAGACAATACTGGATGTCACTAAAATATTTCCGATTATTCGGTTCGATGCCGCAATGACTCTTGCCAAACAGCATTTTCATCGGCTTTGGTACCCTGAGCCCGGCTCAGGTGGAGATATTGCCACGCGAAGTTGGTTCGGTATTTCCAAACATGAACTCGATCAATATATTCCAATAGAATTCTGGCGTGAAGTCGTTGATCGAGTAGCTGTTCATGCCCCCGGCACCCTGCTGCTGGCCGAAGCGTTTTGGCTGATGGAAAGCTATTTCGTTCGAACATTGGGAATGCATCGAGTCTATAACAGCTCCTTTATGAACATGTTGGCAAAAGAAGAAAATGCCAAGTATCGAAATGTCATCAAACAAACGATTGCTTTCGACCCTGAGATTTTAAAGCGTTATGTTAACTTCATGAACAATCCCGACGAAGAACCTGCTGCTATTCAATTTGGTAAAGGGGATAAATATTTCGGTATCTGTGCGATGATGAGCACTATGCCGGGTTTACCACTGTTTGGTCATGGCCAATTTGAAGGTTTTGAAGAAAAATATGGAATGGAATACCGCCGATCCTATTGGAATGAATCACCGGATCCCGGTTTCGTCGCTCATCATGAACGAATAATCACCCCTTTGCTGAAAAATCGAAGACTGTTTGCGAATGTCACTCATTTTCGCTTATATGATTTTATCAAAAACAATCACCACGTTGATGAAAATGTCTTTGCTTATTCAAATTATTCCGGCAATAGCGGAATGTTATTTATTTTTAACAATAGTAATCGAGCTACAGAAGGCGCCATACAATTGTGCAGTAAATGGAGAACGAAAACCCTACCTGATGAGGATTGTCTACTTGAGGAAACATTAGGCGAAGCGCTGGCTCTATCAGGGAAGCCAAATCGTTATGTCAAATTTTATGATGTCATTACACAGCGTTGGTTTTTACGGAACAGTTCAGCTTTAATGCAATCAGGATTTCATTGCCACCTGAACCCTTATCAATTCCATGTGTATGTTGATTTTTCAGAGCTCGATGACACTGATGACCATAAGTATCAAAAGCTTGAAAACCACCTGCGAGGTTCCGGGTGTATTGATTTGGAAGAAGAATGGATTGATTTACAGCATCACTCTTATTTTAAGGTTGTGAGCCTGTTTTTTACCGAAGAAATTATAAAAGATTTTGAAAAACTCATACGAACCGACTTTTCATCAAGCAAATGTGCGGAAACAGATTGTTGGAAATCATTGAGAATAAATCTTGAAAAACCTGCGATTGAATCGGCGAAGTTTTTATCGACTGAAGAAAATAGTATTCATACGGATGATATATTGGATTCCATTTTTAATTTAATAGATAAAGATCGTCTTGTGTTCTATTGTAATCAGAACCCTTTTCCAACTTCTGATCGGTTGAACATACTTTGGCACGGCTTAATTCAAATAGGCTTAAGAAAGGCATTGTTAAGGTTTGACATCGACAATGATTCATTTAACTATCTTTGGAGGCTACTAAAAGTCAGGCTTTTAGAAATGGGAATTGATGATAAAACTGCATCTTCAATAGCTAAGGTAACTGATCGGTTCACAGAAATAATCACTTTGGATGAATCTTTTGAAGCAAAGAATTTTATTCTTTTAACTGAGACACAAAGCTGGATTCAGCTCAATGTTTACCATGGAATCCGCTATTTCAATAAAGAGGCGTTTGAGGAGTTGTTAGCATGGGGTGTTTTCTGGGGAGCGTTTAGTAAGGAGACCTATCGGAATTTAATCGATTTAGCCTACCAATCAGGCTATAAATATGAAGAATTTCTTGACGGACAGAAATCAAAACCATAATGTTTGTTCCGCGATGATAGCATCGTCGATCTAATTTTTATTACAAAACAAGGAGGTATCTTATGGGTATATTGTCACATTTGGAACCGGGACATGTATGGGAGCATTTTGAAAACATTTGCAACATCCCGCATCCCTCATATCATGAAGAGAAAGTTGCTCAGTACATTATCAATCAGGCTGAAAAGCATGGGTATAAAAGTCGGCGAGACAAGATAGGTAATGTCATTATCGATGTGCCGGCAACCCGTGGATATGAGAATAGCCCGATTGTAGCGCTTCAAGGGCATATGGACATGGTTCCTGTCGCTGCACAGGGTGTTGAGCATGATTTTTTGAAAGACCCTATCAAGGTTAGGATAGATGGTGATTTTGTAAAAGCGACCGGTACGACTCTTGGCGCTGATAATGGAATAGGTGTTGCCTTGATGTTGGGAATCCTCGATGATCCGAAAGCTGCTCATGGTCCATTGGAATTGTTCTTTACGATAAATGAGGAGTCCGGTATGGATGGTGCGCATAATACAGAGCCAGGTTTTGTAAAAGGCCGGATACTGATTAATTTGGATACCGAGGAATGGGGTCAGTATTATATTTCTTGTGCCGGTGGGGGAGACTCTATAATTACGCTCAAACTTAACCATGTTGAAAAAGGCTGCGCATGTAAAGTTGCTTCATTGAAAGTAAAAGTCAGCGGTTTACGCGGCGGCCACTCTGGAATAGAGATCAACAATGGTTTTGCTAGTGGTAACAAGGCGCTTGCAAGAATTCTCGATGCCGCCTGGGAAGCTGGAGAATTTCACTTGAAATCTATCAAAGGTGGAAACAAACGAAATTCGATTTCTGATGGCGCTGAAGCGACACTTTGTTTGGAACATGGAAATGCCGTCGCTTTCAAGAAAGCAGTTGCTGAAACGGCTGAAGTGTTAAGATTAGAATATGAAAAAACCGAACCAAATTTCATGGTGGAAATTACTGAAGAATCCGATGGTCATCGCTGTATGACTCTTGAAACCACTCGCTCTATTTTGAATTTATTAATCGCGTTACCTCATGGCGTGATCAGTATGAGCCCTGAAGTAGCAGGTTTGGTAGAGACGTCCACAAACCTCGGCTTGATCAATACGGATGAAAAAAGTGTTAAAGTTTCAATGCTGACACGCTCTGCAGTAACCTCCAGCCTATTTGCTGTTAAAAAACAAATCAAAACCATTGCCGGCCTAGTTGGAGCTGAAGTTGAAGAGCCCAGAGGATATCCTGGATGGAAACCCAATATGGATTCCAAATTGCTAAATATTGCTCTTGATGTATTCAGGGAAAAATATGGTAAAACTCCTGAAATTAAAGCTATTCATGCCGGACTTGAATGTGGATTGTTCAGTGAGAAATTGCCAGGTGTCGACATGCTGTCCATTGGGCCGGAAATGCATTATGTTCACAGTCCAAATGAAGAGCTGAATATTCCTTCAGTTCCGAAAACATTTGACTTACTGCTAGACCTCATTGAAGCTGTTGCTAAAAGGTATTGATTGTGTCGCCGCCGAGGAATCTTCAGCCTTCTAAAGTCGCTGTCGTGCGCTGTGATTCCTATGATGCAAAAAGTGTAGAAAAAGCCGTCGCCCAGGGTATGGAAATCTTGGGCGACGTTTGCGATTTGTTTTATCAAGATGAAACCATATTGCTAAAGCCTAATCTTCTTCAGGCAGCCAGTCCTGAAAAAGCTGTCTGTGTTCATCCGGAAATTTTTCGCGCAGTCGCCTTATACCTAAAAAACAGAAACCTAAATCTGACTTATGGGGATTCACCGGCATCTGCAAACCCTAACCATGCCGCCCGGATAAGTGGCATAGCAGATGTTGCTGAAACACTTGATATCCCTTTGGCAGATTTCAAAACCGGCCTTCCCGTATCAACTCCAGCTAATTGCCATGTAAAGAAATTTGAACTGGCAACCGGAGTAGTGGATGCAGATGGGGTTGTCTCGATAAGTAAACTCAAAACCCATACTTTCACTACAATGACCGGTGCTATCAAAAATATGTTTGGTTGTATTCCAGGTTTACGTAAAGCGGAATTTCACGCCAAATTTCCCGATCCAGACAGTTTTTCCCGAATGCTTGTCGAGTTAGCTCTAACGGTCAAACCCCGCTTGCATATCATGGATGGAATCGTTGGGATGGAAGGAGATGGTCCGGGATCAGGAAATCCGCGAAAAATGAATGCTTTATTCTTCTCAACTGATCCTGTTGCATTGGATGCAGCAGCATTTGGGATAACCGGCCTGTCAGCGGATAAAATTCCTGTTTTAAAACACGGCCAACTGCTTGGCCTGGGAACATGGGAAAATTATATTACAGTAGGGGATGACATTTCTTCACTTGTGGTTCATGACTTCCGGCACCCTTCCACACACTATCGTAGACACAATGATTTGGCAGTCAAAATGTTTCGAAAATGGATTCTTCCTTATATGCGGATAGATTCTGAACGATGTTCACGCTGTGGCCAATGTGTCGCTATCTGCCCAATGAATCCAAAAGCTGTTTTTTTTAAACAGAAATCCTTACCACCCTCATATAAAGGCAACCGGTGTATTCGTTGCTTTTGTTGTCAAGAAGTCTGTCCTGAGCATGCGATTGATTTTATGACGCCCCTGCTTGGTAAAATTCTGCATTTTATATCCCGAAACTGAAATTTGTGCTTTTTTTTGTCCCATCAATCCAATATATATCTATTTTTTTGACGACAAAAACCCTCTCCGAAATTTGATGTTCTACACAAATAAAATCTTGTTTTGTTATAATTTTAAACGTTTCAAAAAATTGAATCTCGAATCACTCTTTCAATTTTTCTAACTGGATTAATTCCAGCAATCGTTTATACACCTTCCTGAAAGGTAGCCCTTGTTCATCAGCTACGGCCTGTGCAATATCTCTTTTCGAGTTTTTATCGGACCACATATTTCTTAATGCGCTATCCAGAGATAGATTATCAACAATATGGGCTTGGGGACTTTCTGGTGCAATCACAATCGTGATTTCGCCTTTGATATTTTCGATATTTGCGAAAACATCCTCAATCAGGCCGATAATTCTTTCCGGATTTCCCCTAATGATTTGTTCATGAATTTTAGTCATTTCACGGCATACACACAGGTTACGGTTAGGTATGTATTCTAAAGACTCTTTTAAAAATCTACTAAAGCGATGGGGAGCTTCAAATACGATTATGGCCCGAGTCTCACTCTTTATTTGCTCCCATCTTTTTAAACGATCGGATTTCTTTTTCGGCAAAAATCCTTCAAAACAAAAACGGTCGATTGCTAAACCCGATAAAGCAATCGACCCTGTCACAGCAGAGGGACCGGGAACCAATTGAACGGGTAAATTCAAATCATGACATTTTGATACCAATTGGTAGCCAGGATCGGAAATACATGGCATGCCGCCATCCGTAACTAATGCTACTGACGCCCCTTTGGCGATATGTTCAAGTATTTGTGGAATTGCTTGCCCCACGTTGTGTTCATGACAAGAAATCAACTGTTTGGATAATCCAAGATGCGTCAATAATTTTCGTGTTCTTCGAGTGTCTTCGGCGGCAATTACATGTGATTTTTTGAATGTCTCGATCGCTCTATGGGAAAGATCATTCAAATTCCCGATTGGCGTTCCTACAACGAACAAGACTCCTTTTTCCTTATCCATCTCATTCAATATGAGATCCTCACTTTCACGCCTATTTTAAGAGAATGGCAAAAAACAGCAAGAAAGTATTGATTACTTTCTCTTAAATAAAGCTTCTGATTTAAAGATTTTAAAAGTGATAATTAACAGTTTGGAAAGTTGACTTTGTGTATTTATGCTTATAGCATTGATAAGATATTAAACGAGTAGAATTGGTAGAAGCGCAATGACTGACGAAGAAAAAAAAGATGGTTTTTTCCAACATCCCAACCCTGACTTGGTTGAGGATGAAGATACTGATAACGATACAATAACTCGTACCGGTGACATTCATTATGGATCCGACACCATTCGCCTTTATTTCCAGGAGCTTGGCGCCTATTCACCGTTATCTCGAGAACAAGAAATCACTTTTGCCACTGAGATAGCTGAAGCTGCTACACGATTAAATATGCTACTCAGTCAAACTCGCGCTGAACCGAACGAAGATTTAGAGAATCAAATTGCAGAAGCTCAGATTGTTTTCAACGAAAGAATTAACAGGCTGGTCAGAGCCAATTTACGTCTGGTGATTGCCATTGCCAAACGCTATATCAATCGTGGGCTACCTTTTTCTGATTTGATGCAGGAAGGTAATATCGGTTTGATGAAGGCTGCAGAACGCTTTGATCCATCAAGGGGCTTTCGTTTTTCGACATATGCCACCTGGTGGATTCGACAGGCTATAACGCGTGCTATCAGCGAGTATTCGAGGACAATACGTATTCCTGTACATTTGAATGACACGATTAGCAAAATTGCGAAATTCACGAATGTATTTATTCAGAACAATCAGCGCTTTCCTAGTTTCAAAGAAATTGCTGATGAACTGAATCTGGCAGAAGACCGTGTCGCCCGCATTATTAATCTTTTACAAACGCCTTTTCCTCTGGAATCAAACCTCAGAGACTATGAAAATTTCAAACTTGCCGATATCTTGCCCGATGAAAATGCTGAGATTCCCATAAATGGAGCGGAACGACAGGAACTTCGTGAGCTGGTCAATGCAGCCTTGACCCCACTGAGTGAGAGAGAGCAGAGGGTGTTGCGCCTGAGATTTGGTATTGAAGACGGGGTTGACCACACTTTGGAAGGAATAGGAAAAATTCTTGGCCTGACGCGAGAGCGAATTCGTCAAATCGAATCAAATGCATTGAGAAAACTTCGCCGCAAAGAAGGACTCCCATTTGAGGATTATGGGTATTGATACGGGAGTATAGTTATGTCATCAAAAGCATTATTCGTCATTGATGGTCATAATGTGCTCTATCGAGCACATTATACATTTCAACGAAATCCGCTAATCAATAAGAAAAACCGTGACGTCTCTGTTGCTTACGGATTTACTCGGATGCTTTTAACGTTGTTGAAAGACAGGCAACCTGAATATATGGCAATTGCCTTTGACCGAAAAGCGCCGACATTTCGCCATGAGCTCTACAAACAATATAAATTGAACAGGCCACCGATGCCGGCGCCGATCGCTGATAACTTGCTGGATATACAAGAAATTGTCCGATCTCTAGGAATCAAGATCATTGAACAAGATGGATATGAAGCTGACGATCTGCTTGGTTCGCTTGTCAATATTTTCAAACGGGATGCTGTGCACTTGTATCTCGTATCAAAAGACAAAGATATGTTACAACTCGTCAACGAAAAAGTGACTGTTCTATCAACCCGCCAGGGTCTTTCTGATCTAATCGAGTTTCGTCGACAGGAAGTGATTGACAAGTTCGGTATTCCTCCGGAGAAAATGTTGGATTACTTCGCATTAGTTGGTGACTCGGTTGACAATGTTCCTGGTATAACAGGTGTTGGACCCAAAACGGCAGTCAAACTATTGCAGTCATATAAAACTTTGGAAGGAATATACGAGCAGGCTGAACATATTAAAGGCAAAGTCGGTGAAAACATCAGGAATGAAAAGGATTTCGCTTTTCTGGCAAGAGAGTTGGTTTCATTGAAACTCGATGCTGATCTTCAAACTGAAATCGAAAGCTATAGAATTCAACCTTCTAAACAAAATGAATTATTATCTATTCTTGAAACACTTGAATTCAATTCATTAATTCAGTTATTAGGGCTTAGACAAGACAGGTCAAATCAGCTATCAATACAATATCACACGATTAGTTCTAAGGAAGATTTAATTGAATTGGCTCGGCGCATGCGTCGTGCCGAAATTATAGCCATCGATACGGAAACCGATGGAAATGATCCATTACGCTGTAAGCTGGTTGGCATATCGCTATCATTTACGCCAGGAGAAGCTTTTTATATACCTATTGGCCATCAAACACTCGAAAAACAATTGCCTTTAACCGATATTCAAGAAATTATCGGAAAAATCCTCGAGACTCCCAAAGTTCTGAAAATCGGCCAGAATACGAAATTTGATCGACATGTATTGTATCGACATGGTTTCAATATCAATACCCCTTGGTTCGATACCATGCTTGCTGATTATTTAATTGATTCAGGAAGACGACACCATAGTCTTGACCTCTTGGCTGACGTCTATCTCAATAAAAAGAAAATACCTATTGAAACAGTCATCGGTAAGGGCGCCAAAGCGATAACAATGGATAAAGCGCCCATTTCACAAGTCTCCACATACGCCTGTGAGGATGCCGATGTCACCTTTCAATTGTTTCCGATTCTAAATACTACTCTTCAAAAACAAGAAATGTCGAATCTGTTCAACACGATTGAAATGCCTTTGGTTGATGTGCTCATCGACATGGAAAAAACTGGAGTTGGGCTCGATGCAGATTTATTGAAAAAGCTTGGAACTGATCTCAAAAGCCAAACCAGAGAAATTGAAGAGCAGATTCATTGTATAGCCGGCGAGACATTCAACATCAACTCACCCGTACAGTTATCCGATATACTCTTCAACAAACTTGGATATCCGTCTCAAGGATTGAAAAAGACTAAATCGGGCATTTCTACAGCTGAAAGTGAGATGAGAAAACTGGTCAGTCGCGGTGGCTTGTTTCGTGAGTTACCGAAGAAAATTCTGGAATATAGAGCGTTGACCAAGCTCATCAGTACGTATATTGAGCCTCTCCCTGACCTTATACACCCAGAAACAGGGAGGTTGCACACTTCGTTTAATCAGGCTGTTACAGAAACCGGCAGACTGAGTTCATCAAATCCCAACTTGCAGAATATACCCGTTCGCAATGAAGCGGGAAGAGAAATCAGACGAGCATTTATACCTGCTAAAGGAAATACTTTGGTTTCTGCAGATTATTCTCAAATGGAACTCAGAATATTAGCTCATGTAGCTGAAGATAGCGCACTGATTGAAGCTTTCCAAAACAACCAGGATATTCATTCTGCAACTGCTTCTAAAATTTTTAATACACCGATCACTCAAATCACTCCAGAGCAACGTCGTCGAGCCAAAATGGTCAATTTTGGAATTGATTATGGTATGACACCTTTCGGATTATCGGAGCGCCTTGGCATTGGTCTTGATGAAGCACGCGATTACATTTCCTCGTATCTAAAGCAATTCAAAGGTGTAAAAGAGTATATCGAAACGACTAAAAAACATGTGGGCCGACATGGTTGGGTGGCAACGCTACTTGGGCGTAAGCGCCCCATACCTTTTGCGAAAGAGGCCAATCGTACCGTTCGTGAAATTGGATTTCGACAGGCAATTAATATGCGTATTCAGGGAACGGCCGCAGATATTATCAAAATCGCAATGATAAGAATTTTTGATGAAATGAACCGTTTGAAACTTCAATCCAAAATGATTTTACAGATTCACGATGAATTGTTGTTCGATGTTCTGCCCAATGAAAAAGAAAAACTTGTGAGTTTAGTACGAGAACAAATGGAAAATGCCTATACACTCTGTATCCCGTTATCCGTCGATATCAGCTCTGGGGATAATTGGGTAGATGCACATGAATAAATGCTTCTATCAAACCAAACCCGTTGGCTTGACGGGTGGCATAGCTTCCGGCAAAACAACAGTAGCTGCTATATTTCGTGATTTAGGCGCTATTACGATAGATTCAGATAGGATCGCCAAGACAGTTATGGAACCGGGAAAACCAGCCCTGGATGATCTAGTAAAAGAATTTGGCCGTCAAATTATTCTGGATAATGGAGAATTAAATCGCCGGGTTATGCTGGATATTCTACTTGATCAGCCCTCTGCAATGGAAAGACAATTGTTGGTGTTGAAACCTTATATCTTACCGGCTATTGATGAAGTCGCTGAAAGTACTATTCAATCCTCACCAGGAAAAATTGTTATCGTTGAAGCGCCATTACTCTTCGAATATGGTCAACCCGAACGCTATCACCCGATAATTCTTGTTACGATCTCCAGAGAAAAACAGATCCAAAGACTGATCAGTCGTTCCGGCAAAGACCGGACATGGGCTTCCAGAGTCGTTGATCTTCAATGGCCTCTTTCTAAAAAAGAATCTCTGTCCGATTTAATTATCATGAATGATGGAACTCTAGCGGAAACAACGCAGCAAGTGCAGAAAGTGTTCAATTTGCTCCCAACATATTTCACTCACTGATTTCACCACCCCAAATCCAGCCGGAAGCGCCAGTTGCAAGCTTGAAAATATACCAGTAATGACCTGAATCCAAAACACCGTTTCGACCGGCAATCAAAAAAGAATCGCCTTCAGATAAAACACGAAATGCAGGATACTCTTTTCCTGGTCCTAAGCGCATATAACCTTGCTTGCTTTTAACATTCATTCGTTTAGATCTGGGAAATTCCATATAGCCTTTGATTTGAGATAAATAAACATCGATTTTTCGCTGAAAATCTGCGGCAGAGATTTCTGGTATTCGCAATGAATAGTTACCTTTTTCTAGATTGACGCTGGTAATCCATGGGTTTAGATTACGGAACTCCCGGTAATTTAGACCTGCACAAAATGCAAGCATTTTCACAGGTATAAAATTAGAAGTTTTAAAACTGATTTCACGGGTATTTTTTTGTTTGTATGAACGGATACTATTGGGGTCGAATCCATATATTTCCGGGTTTTCGAATATTAATTTTGCTGAAATTGCATTAAAAACATAGCGTTCAGTTTCATCCGGGAGAATCATTTCATAATAATTCGACGTACCCTGATTATATATTTCATTTTTTATCCTACCTTGCCCAAGATTATAAGCTGCTAAAGCAAGAGACCAGCTAGCGAAAGTCGATCGCAGATATACTAGATAGTCCAAGGCTGCTGTTGTCGATTTTTCGAAATTAAGACGCTCATCGACTCCATCTCTAATCACTAAACCACGTTCTTTACCGGTGGGCATCATAAATTGCCAAAGACCAAGAGCGTGACTTGATGAACGCGCTCGCATAATCAGAGCGCTTTCGATAACTGGTATATAAATTAAATCCTGCGGCAACTTTCTTTCTTTCAATGTGCTTTCTATGTGAGGGAAAAAAAGATCCTTTCTTTTAAACCAGAGTGTCACCTGTACTTTTTGGTTGGAGAGAATCATTAATTGCGTTTCCAACCTGTCTAGGACATCGCCTTCCAAAAGCGGAACGTTCTCCTCACAAAAAACAATCTGTTCAGGAATATAAACTGACTGTGCCTGAGAGTTTTCCGTAAAATTAAAACAAAACAGACAAAGAAGAATTACAAAAGCAACCATGAATTTCCCCTACCAATTCACAGGAACACGTATTAATGTTCCTGATCGATGAGAGTGAAGAATGTAGCTGTTTTTCTTTCCAAATTGATAAATTTTATTAGTCAATTCAACATCCTGTCTACAATAATCGGCGATACGATCCAATAAACCTTCCCGCCACCATTGAAGTGATTGAAGCCCATTAGCTGATTTTCCGGCGCCGACAGTTGCAGCAGCTACAGCATCCAATCCGGTTCGAAATCCAAGCCCATTCGTTATGTCCTTAATTAAATCTAGTGATCTAATTCTATCAATCGTATTTGTTGATGTATAACCTCGCAGGACTTTAAAATCAAAATGCTCAGAATTATACCCAACCACTTTTGAGGCATTTGAAAGTCTTTCCAGCAGTCGATGAGCATCTTTTTCCAAGTAATACTCATATCGATTTATAGCGATATCAAATACAACACAGATGGCGATTCGCATCTTATCTGCGTGTTTCCAACCCCCTACTTCATCTGCCGATAATTGGGTTTCAATATCAAAAACTATTTCAGTTCCAGCCGGGCAATCTTTTTCATCTGGTAATGGGGGAATGGTAAACGCTTGTTTTAGTGGTGTCTCCTCTCCAGTTATGGATTCTTTTGGGGAATCTGAGAACAGGTCAAGTTGTTGCGAAAGAGGGGGCTTGATACCCGATGGTGATTTTTCCAGCGATGATAAAATTCCACAAGCTTGTTCCAGGATGTGGATAGTAGCCATTTTATCAAGAGGCACATTTCCTGATCCACATTTTGGAGAATGGATACAATACGGGCAACCTTGATCACAAGAGCAGGTTACAACGTGATTTAATGTCTGTTGTAATAGAGATTGAAATCTGTTTAAAGCGCTTTCAGCTAAACCGAGGCCCCCGGGAAAAGCATCATAAATAAAAATTGCAGCGCCATTGATCTGATGATGGGCCATAGTAGAAATACCTGCCAGATCGTTTCGATCGCACAATGAAAACAAAGGGTACAATCCAATAAGAGCATGTTCCAAAGCATGTAAACCACCCATTGGATGCAAGCCTTTTCGCCTGCATTCATCTAAAATGCTTTCCGAAAAAGTCATCCATAAACCTCGTGTTTCAAAAACAATCTCAGGTAGATCTAGTTCGTGTGTAGAAATTATATCACCAGAAAAAATCCGTTTGATACTATAGCCGGTAATTTTCTCTCGGACTCTCAAACGACCGTAAAATACGGGAAGAAACGGCATGTCTAACTGACCATCAACGCTTAGGATGTCGGTTTCCTTACCAGATACAGCTTGAGTATAGATATCGTCAGGACCATCCTGAACAATAACTCGATAATTATCCTGATCCAGTTCGACGACTTGAAAAACATTGCCGGCATGTAAATAGATAGCGCCAGGATGACATTCCTTGTAAACACGCACTCCATCGATATGTCCAATCAAATGGCCTTTCTCATGGCGAATCTCATAGGAATCACCTATTGACCTAATCGATATTTTGCGTTGTGGCATTGGTTCGCGACAAACATATTTTCCTTTTTCAACACACTCGAGCAACCTATTATTTTTAGTCAGAGATTGTATTCGTCCTTCAATATAATCCGTATCCGGATAGTTCATACCAGGAGCCAATATCAATTCATCGGCTGCGCATTCCAGATGAGCATCCGTTATGTCGTCATTGTTTTCATACACAATCGCATGCTCTACAGGAGATTGATGTAATTCAGCTTCATGTTCATACCAATAGCGGTCAAGAGCATCTTCACCAGCAATATAAATGATTACGGATGGCTGTTGCCGTCTTCCTACGCGTCCAGCACGTTGCATTAAGCTGGATATGGAACCTGGAAAGCCAACAAGGATACAGCAATCAAGACCTCCAATATTGATGCCCAATTCAAGCGCACTGGTCGAAATAACTCCACAAAGCTGATTGTTGAAAAGCTTTTTTTCAATTTCTCTTCTGTGTTCTGGCATAAAACCAGCTCGGTAAACAGCTATTCGTGATAATAGTTCTGGGTTTCTGTCGATTATGTATCGATAAAGTAATTCTGTCGAACGCCTGGATTTCGTAAAAACAATAGTTTTTAGATTATTTTTCAAACAAGCTTCCAGCATTTTCACGGCAGCTGTTGAAGCAGAATTTTCAGGAAAATGTGAGATAAAACCTTTTTCTTCAAGTGGCGCGCCTGACTTGGTGATAACTGAAAAATCACGTTGTAGTAGATTTTTAACGTGTTCAGCAGGGTTGCCTATCGTGGCGGAACAAGCAACAATCTTCGGATCGGATCGATAGTGATTCAAAACTCGTAAAAACCTTCTTAATACCTGAAGAACATGTGATCCAAAAACTCCACGATAAACATGAATTTCATCGATAACAAGGTAGCGGAGGGTAGATAGAAAAGTATTCCACTGGGTATGGTAAGGCAGAAAAGTGTAATGAAGCATGTCCGGGTTCGTTATAAGGATATGTGGCGGATTCTTTCGGATTCTTTTTCGTTCACTTTGGCTGGTATCACCATCGTAAACATCAATGAGTGGCCTAGTAGTTGTTATATCTCCCTGTGGGAAGTGAAATAGTCGTTGTTGGTCGCGGGCCAGGGCTTTGAAAGGGAAAAGGAAAAGAGCTGATGTGTTCGCATCACGCTCGATTTCTTCTAAAACCGGCAACTGATAAACCAAGCTTTTTCCACTGGCAGCCGGCGTTGCAATCAAGACGTTTTTTTTGTTTTTAAGAGCTTGCATGGCTTCGTATTGATGAGAAAAGAGTCTCACAATGCCATTTAGCTCAAGTAGTTTTAAAGAAAAAGGGGAGAGATTTGATACGGTGGAAGCATATTCGGGCTTTTTTGCGGGTAAAATTCTGGTAATACATCGATCTGTCCGCCACCCTGATTGTAAAATAAGCTGATCAATCAGTTTTTGCATTGGATAATTATTTTGAATCCCAGTATTCCAGCATTGCTTCCAGCATTCGATCTTGAGCTTGTCTGGATTCACCGTTTCGACCACGGTTTTTATTGATTAAAATCGAAAAAACCAGCCCTTTCCCACGGCGGCCATCGATCAACCCGGTTAAACAAACGACATTGTTTATGGAGCCAGTCTTAGCGCGAACTAAACGTTTACTAGAATGATCATTTAGCCGACGTTTCAACGTGCCATCAACACCAGCAACTGGTTGATTGACCAATATCTCCGGCCCAAAAAAGGAATCATTGATGCCATAGCGAAGAATCTCACAAAATTGACGCGCCGTTACTCTGTTTCTTCGTGATAAACCGGATCCATCACTTAAAACCATACCCACCGTATCGATATGAAGCTCTTTATCAAAAAATTCCTTCAAAATTCTGACACCATCATGAGTAGCGCCCCGATTTTTGCCAACTTCTGCAGCTATTGTTTTAAGTATTTGCTCTGTCATAAAATTGTTTGAAAACTTATTGACTGGAATCAATAATTCCGACAAAGAACGTGACTCGTGGACATGAAGTTTTGTGCTTTGCTCAGGTTTTTTTCCTTTTAAAACCTTGCCTTCGATTGTTATGCCTTTTTCTTTAAGATAATAACGAAACGTATGCCCGGTGAATTCGTCTGAAGACGTTAAATGTCGATAATAAGTCTGAGTTTTAGAGCTGGACGGTATAGAGCCTTTCATAATGATATCACAAGCATCCAAATTTTCTTTTACACTCAGTATCAATGAAATTCGTGATCGTGGAGCTCCTGTTACAGCAGTTGACTGAATTTTAAAAAAGTCTAATGGAGGGTCAATTGAAATTTTGACGGGGTCTCCCTGTCTTTTACCGGGAGTCACAAGAACTGAGATAGCATTGAAATTACTGGCAGCTCCCCCTGTGGGAGCATTGTACCACAGGGGCATATCTATACGTTTCCAATCATCGTCTGGATAACCCACATCGTCGAAAAAAGCGCTATCGACAACTAAATTACCGGAAATTCGCCTAACTCCCAAAGCATAAACACAATCGGCTATTTTCCAAAGTTCTTCCTTGACTAGAAATGGATCTCCACCACCAACTAAATAAAGGTTGCCTGATATAACTCCATTGGTAAAATCGCCACTATAATGTATTGAAGTCTTGAACTTATATTCCGGGGTAAGTAATTCCAGAGCACCAAGTGTTGTTAAAATTTTAAGGTTAGAAGCCGGTTGAAGAGGCAAGTCCGCATTCTTCTGAAAAAGAATTTTTCCCGTATCGAGTTCTTGAACCATGACAGCCACTTCACTTTCTTTACAGACGCGCGTATTTAAGACAGCTTTCATTGCTTGTTCAAGCTTTTGTAAAGCGTGCTGTGATTGGCTGTGGGCAAAGGGATTAACAGTGAGAAACACTAGTAAAATACATATTATGAGATATCGATAATTTAATTGTTTCATTTCAGTTCCGTTCATGTTTTTCATTTTCGAACTCAAAAAGACTGGGTTGACTGTACTGTTTCAATGCAGGACAGGATCCACGCTTAGGGCATCGTCGACAGATTTCGATATTGATCCTAGGCAAATTTCGTCTTTTGGGACATACTAGATAAATGCTTGTTACAGACACAATCTCTCCGGCAATTAACATACTGAAATCAAGCCCTGTTTTCCAGTTTTTTTATTGATATATCTGAGCGTCTTTGGTTGCATTTCTAGAATTTTCCATGATAATGCTTAACGAAACAACCGGAAAAAGACCGGTTACAATTGGAGGTTAACATGAGATTATTATCATACATCTGCTTATTGATCATGATTGTGTTCGCGGCTTGTTCGGCGCCGGATACCACTGAGATCAAATCAGTGAAACCTGCTTCAGAAAGAGGCGGGCGGCAGATATCAGAAAGGCCTGCTCCTGATACGCTGTACGCAGCCGCATCAGAAGGTAATTTAGACTTAGTAAAGAAACTATTGGAAGATGGCCAAGATATAAATATGCAAGATAAAGACGGGGTGACAGCATTGGCCTGGGCAAGCTTTCGTGGCCATGTCGATGTGGTCAGGTATTTGATTGAGCAGAACGCTGATTTCAATTTGCGTGATAGCAAAGATTTGACTCCGCTTCATAAGGCCTGTCTGTTTGGTAATCCTGAAGTTGTCAAACTTTTGATCGATGCTGGAGCTGATGTCAATGCTGAAGGCACACAAGGCATTAAACCATTGACAGTCGCTAGAAGACTAAGCCATGTAGATGCTGTAGCGCTGTTGGAATCAGCAGGAGCCCTGGCGGAATAGTGGTGGTGTAGAGTGATCAAACTGTTAATAGAGGATATGGATACCCTCGTTGTTCCATCAGATACGAGTTTGATGGAGATCGTGGATAAGTACCAAACTAATCATCACACACAAATAGTCCTAGCACGTGCGAATAACCGCTTGGTTGACCTGTGGTATAAACCTGTGAAAGATACTCGAATCGAGTTTCTAGACTTAAGCACAATTGATGGAATTAAAACCTATCGCCTTTCACTCGTGTTTCTTTTGTTGCGAGCATTTAGCGAATTGTTTCCCCATATTCAATTGATTGTTGCCCATTCCCTGGGTAGAGCTTTTTATGTGGTTCCGCAAAACGGGGAAGATATCACTCAAGAAATGCTGGATGCCATTCGAATTCGCATGAAAGAAATCGCGTCTTTGAATGAACCTTTTATTCGTACAAAAATTAAGCGTGATGAGGCTCTAAATCTTATGAAAAGCCTTGGACGAGAAGACAAAGTACGCCTGTTGAAATGGATAGATCAGGATAATGTCCATCTGTATTCATTTGGTGAGCATAAAGAATATTTTTTCAGACCAATGGTTCCATCTGCCGGTTGCTTGAATCGCTTTTCTCTGCAAAAACATGACACTGGATTTCTAATTGAATCACCTAGGCATTCTAGTCCTGATACGCTGGTGCCAGTTGCTCGCTATGACAAGCTTTTCCAAATCTTTAAAGAGTTTGAAGAGTGGGGAAGAATAATGAGCATCAGCGATGTTGGTGACCTAAATGAAGCTATTGCCCGTAGCCGTTTTACCGAGATCATGATGATTTCCGAAACCCTGCACGAAAAAAAGATTGGTGCAATCGCTGATCAAATCGATACTATCTCACCTAGACCTCGTGTCATACTGATTGCCGGCCCTTCTTCTTCAGGTAAAACCACTTTTTCCAAACGTCTTGCAATTCATTTACAAGCAAACAAAATTAAACCAAAAAACATTGAAATGGATGATTATTTTCTACCACGAACTCACACGCCCCGCCTACCCGATGGAAACTATGATTATGAAAATATCGAGGCAATCGATCTTGATCTTTTTAACCAGCATTTAAACGATATTTTAACCGGTAAAGAAATTGAATGTCCTCATTATGATTTTGGAACCGGTGAAAGAAGCCTATCCGGTAAACGTATTCGTTTAGATGATGGCGAAGTGTTAATTATTGAAGGAATCCATGGACTGAACGACCGACTGACCGGCGCTGTCGATGACAATCAAAAATTCAAGATATATGTAAGCGCTTTGACGCACATAAACATCGATAACCATAATCGCCTATCAACTACTGATTCCCGTCTAATTCGTCGCATTGTGCGTGACAGCCATTTCCGCTCATATCGAGCGCTGGAAACCCTTAGAAGATGGCCTCTGGTTCGTAGCGGAGAAGATAGGTGGATTTTTCCCTATCAAGAAGAAGCCGATGTGATCTTTAACTCAGCTCTGCCTTATGAACAATGTGTGCTGCGATTTTTTATACTGCCGGTACTGATGAAAATCCCACGAACTGAGCCGGAATATTCAGAAGCCCGAAGATTAATAGATTTGATCCGATGCTTTAGAGAAGTCTCAACTGCTGATGTTCCCTATCATTCTATTTTAAGGGAATTTGTTGGTGGAAGTATTTTCAATTGATTGACTGGATATGACGCGAGTCCTTCTGATATTTCCGCCCTCAGCTTACCGAAATCATACGCCACCCTTGAACCTGGCCTATATAGCCGCTGCGCTTGAAGAAGACGACTGTGTCGTTAACATACTGGATTTATCTGCAATAAATAATCCGTTCACTCAAGAACAAGCTCTGGAAGAAGCTGCTTTATTCAAGCCTGACTGGATAGGTTTAACACTAAATATTATCTTTATAAAACCCGCTTACCAGTTTATTCAGAAGCTCAAATCACTGAATGTGCCTATTGTTGTCGGCGGCCCACATCCAAGTCTGATGTGTGAAGAAGCCATTGAAAATGGTGTGGATATTGTTGTGAGAGGGGAGGGAGAGAAAACGGTTGTAGAGCTCAATCGGGCACTGGCTGAAAACAAGCCGCTAAAAACCGTGGCCGGGATTGTTTTTACCGAACAGAATGGCGTCATTCAGAGCACCGAACCACGCGCACCTATACATGATCTTGACCGCTTGCCTTTGCCGGCCAAACACCTTTTCCCTAAAGAGTGGTATGTGGACGATTCGAATTTATACCAAGTTTATGGCGCTATATTTTCGGGCAGAGGTTGTCCGGCAGCTTGTACCTATTGCTATAAAGGTGTTTTTGGACCTGGATGTCGGTTTCGAACAGCGGAAAATGTTTTTAATGAAATGAAATACCTGCATGAAAAATACGGTGTTACAGCTTTTGAGTTCATGGATGATGCTTTCTCAGCAGATTTGAATCGTGTCGATAAGCTCTGCGATCTTATTCTAGCGGAACCAGGATTTCGTATTTCTTGGCAATGTACAACCCGCTTAGATTTAACTAATCCAAACCTGTTGAAAAAAATGAAGCAGTCAGGGTGTTTTAGAATTTTTTATGGTGTTGAAAGCGGGGATCAGGATACACTTTTTCGCGTCAATAAACACCTCGATCTCGATCAGGCAGTAAACGTTCTACGCTGGACACATGAACTCGGCATTCGAAGCATTGTTGGTTTTATGTGGGGTTTTCCATGGGACTCCCCTTCTTCAGTCCATGCATCCATACAATTTTTAAAGCGGATAGCCCCTTTTGTCGATGAGTTCAATCCGCTTGGTTTATTGATTCCAGTTCCTGGAACTCGTTTGTTCGATGACATTAAAGACAAGTATTCACTTGATAATTGGTGGTTACAGGATCAATTTGGAAAACTCTATCGAGACAATATTTATTTTCCCTATTTCCAACGACGTTTTTATAACGATTTCGGTTTGCTAAAAGATGGTTTTTTTCCTTATCCTCCTGAGGTTAAACGTTTAATCCGCACGGGGAATCGGTTGATTGGTCGACATAATCTTTTTCGTAACACACCTTTTTTTACTGCGTCGATAATCTATCTTGCCGTGATCTTTTCTGAATGCTTGTTTACAATCAATCCGAAGCTCGAATACGCTATATTCGAGTTTCTTAATCAGTTTAAAAAAATTGCGACCAAACAGAAAAACTAATTTGATATGACTGCTCAAAAATGTGAAATCGTGACGTTGGGATATGTGTCGATTGACCATTTCCTTCGAGTTTCTTCCTATCCCTCTAAGGGACAAAAGGTCCCTTTTCGACACTATAGTGTTATGGGAGGAGGTCAGGCTGCAACCGCAGCGGTTTGTCTTTCTCGATGGGGAGCTCAGACTCGTTTTGTTGGTCGAGTCGGGGATGATTCAACCGGCGATTTAAGCATTTCTTGGCTTGCTAAGGAAGGCGTAATATGTGATGCAGTTATCAAGGCAGAGTCTGAAACAACTCAAACAGCTTACATTATTGTTCCAGATAATTGTGGTGAAAGAACCGTTTTTTGGCATCGAGGCCCAACCTTAAATCTAAAGGCCTCTGATTTAAAAAAAGCATGGTTTGAGAATGCGTCTGTTTTACTTACGGATGGGCACGAATTAGATGCTGCTTGCCTGGCTGCTCGATGGATAAAAGAAAACGGTGGAATTGTTGTGCTGGACGCTGAACATCTTGGAAAAGATCGTCGCGACATTTTAAAACTGACGGATATTGCCGTCGGATCGGAGGATTTTGGGGCACGAGAATTCGGTACAACATCTCATGCGGAGACAATATCACTATTGCGAGAGTATGGGGCAGGTCTTGCCGGAGTGACTCTTGGCAAAAACGGTGCATTAGTTGATTGGGGAGAAGGCATTAGGCATTTCAGAAGTATCGATGTTGACGTTGTCGATACAACTGGGGCAGGAGATATTTTCCATGCGGGACTTGCTTATGCAGCATTCAAAAAAATGGACCCGAAAACCATGATTTCTTTTTCAACTGTTTGCGCCGGTTTGAGTGTAACGAAATTGGGGGGGCGTTCTGCAATTCCATCAATTGATTCTATTGTCTCCCGTATGAAAGCTGAAGGAGACCTGGAGACATACCGGCAGAATTCCTATTTCTAAATTGTAAACATCTATAAGTTCTATCTAGTCATTAAAAAAAGGCGCCTTATAATTTCCTTTTGCTATATCCATATTTTTGATATATATACGGGATGAGTGAGAGGCGCTATGGAACAGTCTTATTACAAACCAATTATCGATTTAAAATTTGATCTTTATCAAAGTTCCAGATTTGCCCTGTCTAATTCAATATTTGCCAATATAAAAATAATCATAATTATCTGATAAACCGCCCCCGGCTTAAAAGATGTCAGGGGACCGGGCGGCGGGCTTGGAATTCCTTGACGTTTAGGCTTCTATGGATTATTTTCCTTTTCTGTTATATGAGATTTTTCAATATCGATCTCGACAATGGAGAAAAATATGGATTACAAAACCACGTTAAACCTACCCAAAACAGATTTTCCGATGCGCGCAAATCTTGCTCAGAACGAGCCGAAGATTTTAGAAAAATGGTATACTGAAGATTTATATGGCCAGATTTGCGAGGCTAGAAAAAATTCTTCTCTGTACGTTCTTCACGACGGGCCTCCGTATGCAAATGGTCACATACACCTTGGAACCGCATTAAATAAAATTCTGAAGGACATCGTAATTAAATATAAAACCATGTCAGGATTCAATGCTCCATTTTTACCGGGTTGGGATTGCCATGGTTTACCCATTGAACACAATGTCATGAAAGAGTTAGGTGAGTCAGCTCTATCCATGTCAAATATCGATATTCGAGCAGAATGTGCTGCTTATGCTGAGCGATTTGTCTCGATTATGCGTGAGGAATTTAAAAGACTGGGTGGCTTAGGGGAATGGCAACGACCTTATCTGACAATGAGTCATTCTTATGAGGCTACTATTGTCAGAGAATTTCAGAGTATTCTGCTGGATGATAGAGTGTATTCCGGTAACAAACCAGTTTACTGGTGTTGCTCCTGTAAAACTGCGCTGGCTGAAGCTGAAGTTGAGTATGGGAACCACGTTTCTGATTCAATATGGGTTCTTTTTCCCGTTATCGATGATCTGGGAGAGGTTATACCTGAGTTGAAGGATAAAGGTAATGTGAATGTCATTATTTGGACAACTACTCCCTGGACACTTCCTTCCAATCTCGCTGTCGCTTTTCATCCGTCTTTGGATTATGTCGCATTTCAGTCAGGAGATAAGATCTATATCGTTGCCGAATCACTTTTAAAAGATACTGTTTCTACATGTAATCTTGATAATCCGGTCATTATTGCTCGATTTAAGGGGGAGGCGCTGGAAGGTTTTGCGTCACGGCATCCTTTCTATGATCGAGAATCCAAATTTGTCTTAGCAGATTATGTAACTTTTGAGACAGGGACAGGATGCGTTCATACTGCTCCTGGCCATGGGCAAGAAGATTTTGAAACAGGCCGACGTTATGATTTGGAAATTTATAATCCAGTTCTTGATGACGGGCATTTTATGGAAAGTTTACCCTTGTTTGGAGGCATGCATGTATTCGACGCCAATGCGGCTGTTGTACGTCATCTACAGGATACAGGAATGCTTTTGGCACACGAAACGATCGACCATAGTTACCCGCATTGCTGGAGATGCAAGGAACCGATAATTTTCCGGGCAACACGACAATGGTTTATCTCAATAGATCAAAAAAATCTTCGTAATGCTTCCTTGGAAGAAATCAATCGTGTGACATGGATTCCTGCCTGGGGCCGTGAGCGCATTTTCAACATGATTCATAATCGCCCTGACTGGTGTGTTTCTCGTCAGAGAATCTGGGGTGTTCCAATCACCGTTTTAACGTGTAGAAAATGTGGCGAAATTCTTAAAGATAAGGCGGTGAGTGATCGTATCGTCAGCGCTGTTTTAAAACAAGGCGTAGATATCTGGTGGACAGCTTCGGATGAAGAATTAATTGGAGATACCGTTTGTGCATACTGCGGACATGACAAATTTGACCGTGAGCAAGATATTGTCGATGTCTGGTTTGAATCCGGCGTCAGCCACAGAGCCGTTCTGACAGCAGAAAATGGGCTGTCTTGGCCGGCTGACCTTTATTTGGAAGGGTCTGATCAGCATCGCGGATGGTTTAATTCATCCCTCATCACTTCCGTTGCAAACTACAATCAAGCGCCGTTTAAAGCTGTGCTGACTCATGGATTTGTCGTTGATGGCGAGGGCAAAAAGATGTCCAAACATATCGGCAATGTCATTGCCCCTGAAGATATTATTCGCCAATATGGAGCAGATGTTTTACGCCTATGGATAGCTTCAGAAGATTACACGGAAGATATTCGAATTTCTTCTGAAATACTGGATCGTATGACCGAGATGTATAGACGAATTAGAAATACTGCTCGGTTCATGTTAGGCGTTCTTCACGACTTTGATCCTAAATCCATGTTGGTCCCGATTGATAAAATGACTGCTTTGGATAGGTATCTTTTGCACTCCTGGGAAAAAGTAAAATCTGCTGTATTAGATGCCTATGAAAACTTTTCTTTTCACAATGCAGTCAAATCACTTCATCACTTTTGTATTCTTGATCTCAGTAGTCGATTTCTAGACATATCGAAAGATCGATTTTATTGTAATCTCCCTGATGACCACTCAAGGCGATCCGGGCAGACGGTAACTTGGCTTATTGTGCGTGAAATGACGCTTCTTCTTGCGCCCGTATTAGTCTTCACGTCGGAAGAAATCTGGTCTTGCCTAGCCAATAAATCCACCAGTATTCATCTCCAGTTGATGCCGAAAACTAATCTCGATCACCTTGATGAAGACCATGCAAAAAGATGGGATCATTTTATGGAAATCCGTAATATGGTAGGTCTTTATTTAGAACAGGCACGGCGTTTGAAAATTATTGGCCACAGCTTAGAAGGGCGGCTTATCATTCGATGTGCTCAGAAAGAATACGATTTACTTTCAACAATTGCAGATGGTTCGCTGTCTGAGCTGTTTATTGTTTCACAGATTGAAATTATATTGGACAAAGAGATTTCCACGATTCAAGACATGCGATTCGGAGTGGTCCGTGCTGATGGTCAAAAATGTGAACGATGTTGGAAATTTGACGTCCAGGTCGGTCAATCAAAGGATCACCCTGCTTTATGTCCAAGATGCGCATCGGTTCTTCATTCCATTTGACAGGGCGAGTGATCGGTACGATCATCGCTCTGACTATATTTGATCAGATAACCAAATCTCTGGCGAAAACGTATATAGATCCATTTTATCCGATAAAATTGATTCCCGGCCATCTTCATTTAACTCTTGTTTTCAATCCCGGCGCAGCGTTTGGGTTGATGCGATCTTGGCCGGAACCTTGGCGAATAATTCTGTTTTCTGTAATGTATGTGGTCGCTTTTATAATTCTTATCAACATGTATAGGAACCATCATTCACAAAGCAAACTAGTTCCAGTCGCTATTACATTGATCGGTGGAGGCGCTCTTGGCAATCTCATTGACCGCTATCGTTTAGGACAAGTAGTGGACTTTATTGACACCTATCCTTTTGGCTATGACTTTCCAAGCTTTAATTTTGCCGATTCTTTCATCACAATCGGCGTTTCATTGATGCTGATATATCTTTTGTTTATTGAAGAGGAACCAGCAGATGTGTCCTGAATTATTACAAATAGGACCGTTCACGATTTATTCTTATGGCACGATGATTGTGGTGGGCTTCATTGTAGCGCTAGGAATTATCAGACTGAGAATAAAAAGCTATCCTATGGCTTTTGAAAAAATCGTCGATTTGTCTTTCGGTTTATTGATCTGGGGTTTTATTGGAGCAAAGCTGTTTCATTGGTTGATTATCCCACATGATTTTCTCACTGACATGAAGCTGCTTTTTTCATCACCTCTTGAGTTTATAAAAAACCTGGGAAACGGATTTGAGTTTTTTGGGGGAATCTTTTTCGGAGTTTTGTTCTTTGTCTTTTTTTGTCGACGTCACAAGCTCCCATTGAAAACAACTTTGGATCTGATTTCGCCGGCTATTCCACTTGCTCACATGTTTGGCCGGTTTGGCTGTTTCATGGCAGGCTGTTGCTTTGGAAAACCTGCTCCTAACCTCCCTTGGGCCATTGTTTTTACTCATCCCAAAACACTTGCTCCATCAAATATCCCTCTTCATCCTACGCAACTCTATGAGGCTTTTCTCCTTCTATTCCTGACCGTTTTGCTTTTGGCTTTTGAGCAAAGATTGAGAATGGTTGAAGGAAGAATGATATCTTTTTACATATTAGGCTATACGATAATCCGCTTTGTTGTAGAATATTATAGAATGGATAATCGAGGCATAATTCCCGGTTTCCCATTATCAGGCACACAAATAATGGCGCTATGTATTGCCATTGCAGCACTTTTCTGGTTGCGCTTCGTACATCGATCGAACTCAGAAGGAAAAGATAAGCAAAATTTAAAAACATGACTGCAAACTCAGTAACAGTAATTATTACGTCTGAGCATGCTGGAACACGAATAGATCAACTCAAACTAAAAGGAGCGGTAAGTGTTTCCAGAGCACGTTTTCAGGCTCTGATTCGTTCGGGATCAGTCAAAGTGAATGGTTTTCCCATTAAACCTTCTTATATTTTAAAAGAAAATGACCACGTAGAATACACCATTCCAGAACCTGTAAAACTTGAAATAATTCCCCAAAAACTACCAGTTTTCATTTTATATGAAGATCATGATATCGTTGTGGTTGACAAGCCTAGAGGTATGGTTGTCCACCCAGGAGCCGGTATCGACAAAAACACGCTTGTTAACGCATTGTTATATCAGTGTCATGACCTATCAGGAATCGGTGGAGTTACCCGGCCAGGAATTGTTCATCGTCTGGATAAAGGAACCAGCGGAGTCATGATCGTCGCAAAAAATGACAGATCTCATTTAGCCTTATCCCGCCAATTTTCAACCAGAACCATGGATAAAAGATATCTAGCTCTGGTTAAAGGTGTTCCAAACTGGAAAGAGAAATCTGTTGTGGCTCCAATCGGCCGGCATCCTACTCATCGCGTAAAAATGGCAGTCATTGCGTCTGGTAAGACAGCGGAAACTGTCTTCAAACTTTTAGCTCGAGGTCACGATGGATCTTTGGTTTCAGCAGAGCCGACAAGTGGTCGAACTCATCAAATACGTGTTCATCTAGATTACCTTGGATTTCCAATTATGGGTGACCCCTTATATGGGAAGGGGAAACAAGGGAAAGTTACTGTTTCTTTAAAAAGTCTGCTACGACAGATCGATGGATTTTGTCTGCATGCCGAGAGCCTTCTTTTCCAGCACCCAACGACAGGTAAACCAATGAAGATTCAGGCTCCGATACCCGATGATTTTTACCAAGTAATGGACGAATTGCACCTGAACTATCTGGACAACCAATAGGAGGAAAAATGTCTGTTTCATCACAAATTGACTTAAAAAAATTTAACAGAATTGTTTTTTTTACAGGAGCCGGCATTTCTGCAGAATGCGGTATTCCAACCTATCGGGGTAAAGGTGGTTTTTGGAGCTCATACGATTATGAAGAATATGCGTGTCAAGAAGCCTTTGAAACCAACTCGGAAAAGGTGTGGGATTTTCATGAAAAGCGTCGAGAGTTTGTCGCGGCACGTGAACCGGCTTTAAGTCATCGAATAATTGCAGATATTGAGAATAAAAAGCCTCCTACAAAGGTAATTACACAAAACATCGATGGTATGCATCAAAGAGCTGGATCTCTGAATGTTATTGAATTACATGGTAGTTTGTGGCGAGTTCGCTGTGAAAAAGAAAATTATGTAGAGAACAATTACGATATACCTTTGAAATCCAGACTATGTCCTTGCGGCGAATATTTTCGACCGGATATTGTTTGGTTTGGTGATCCTCTCGACCCCGATGTGCTGAAATCAGCTATTAATGCTGTCCTTTCGTGTGATTTGCTGATTACGATCGGCACTTCAGCAACCGTATACCCAGCAGCCGATATTCCGATTCTTGCAATGCAAAGACGGATTATGACGATTGAAATCAATAAAGAAAAGACGCCTTTGAGCCATTTGTATGATTTTTCTTATCAGGATTCAGCAAGTAACGTGCTGAGTTCACTCTGGAATTATTCTATTTGAAGAAGCTGTCAAATGATGAGAAAGAAATGTCTCTGCTTCTTCACGCCCCATATACTTACTGAGTATTTTATTGTTCACCTGCCCTAGATCGACAAGAAGCAAAGCATCCAACACATGTCCAAAATCAGGATCGATATTAAAACCTAATAATTTAGCATCCAACTTAAGATATTGGCGCAAAAGAATCGGTATCCCCGCAATATGTGTTTCCATTTCCCGAATCAATTCGTCAACTTCATTCATATCCTTTACAACAAGGCTGGTAGCTGAGGCCGACCAGGTATTTATATTTTTTAATTTAAGAGGGTTTAAGGGCTTCACTTTTTTAGCCAAATCAGGAAAATTAAAATTTTCTTGTAAAAACAGCTTCAAAAACCACCTTGCCATATCAGAATAATCGCGACTAATGCTGACCGGGCCGAATAAATAGCGATATTGCGGATTATTGACCACAAATTGACCAATCCCTTTCCACAGCAACATTAAAGAAGAATACTGTTTTTGATATCGTGGTTGAACAAATGAACGGCCTAGTTCAAGCGCTGGACTTATCTGCTCGAGTAAATTGCTTCTATAGTTGAATAAGGTACTGGTATACAGCCCCTTTTTTCCTTTTGTTTGTAAAATAACATCCGTCTTACCGGCTCGATATGCTCCGACTAATTGCTTATTGACGGAATCCCACACGATGATATGTGTGTAATATTTATCATATATATCAATATCCCTGATCTTACCGGTTCCTTCGCCTACGTTTCTGAAAGTAATTTCCCTTAACCTACCAATTTCAAGCATTATATGTGGACAAAGATCAGGTTCAAAAAAATATACCAGTAAAGGAGCTTTATCGATCAAGCAATTTTTCTGAGGTAAGGCTTTGAGTTCTTGTTCAAGAATATCGGGATCTTCCGGTTCTGCAACTTCGGACAAATAGGTGTCTTGTTTTTTACGCAGTTTTGGAAAAGAAAACCGAGGTCTTTTTGCCTGGCGGTTTTGCAAAATATACGTTCTAAGTCTGAGATAATCTGTTAATTTTTCTGGAGTTTCATAAACAGATGCTTTGTCTGGTGATATGGCAGAGCCGATCCGGACTGATATCGTATGGTTTTGTTTTTTTAGCATTTCGCGAGGTAACATTAATGTTCGTAAAAAAGGATGTATTAACCCCATAGCCTGAAAAAGTCTGCTATTCAATCCGTAGAAAAATACCGGTATTGTATGGCATTGTGTTGCCTGAATAATCCTAGCTGCGAAGGTGTGCCAGGGGCCATCCATTATTTGCATATGTTTTAAATGAAGATGAGATACTTCTCCTGCCGGAAAAATTGAGATGGCATGCCCTTCATTCAGCCATTCAATTGCCTGTCTTATGCCTTTGAAGTTTTGGCTCATCGCCTTTTGACTTCCAAAAGGATTGACAGAAAAAAACATATGAGCCATCTCGGGAATTAATGAAAGCAAGTAATTGGCGACAAATTTCATATCAGGGCGAATTGTTTCAAAAACTGTAGGTAAGATAAGGCCTTCCAAGCCCCCAAACGGATGATTTGAAATAATCAATAGAGGACCATTACGCGGAATTGAGTCGAGTTCTTCTGCACAGACATCGATTGCGATATTCATAGACTTCAAGACACGTGCCGGCAACAACTCAGGAAAGGTCGATGCCATAGCCTGTTGATAATGATAGTTTATTCTTTTTATGGCAAGAATATGGTTCAGCAGAGGAAGAATTGTATTGTAACCGGCTCTAGTAATGGGATTTTTTCCTGGATTCGGCAAATATATCATGTTTTGCATCGAGTTACCCCTGGTTCTGTTCTACGGAATATGGCATCACAAACTCGGATATTTCATGAGAATGATATTATCAGTCAATTTCATATTGCTTCATTTTGGTCAGCAACGTCTTGTAATTTACCTGAAGCTCTTTTGCAGCCAAGCTTTTATTCCAACCGCAAGACTTCAATGTTTCCGATATCATCCGTTGTTCTACGATTCTGCGCATGTAGTCCACAGCTTCTTGCATCGATCTACCAAGCAAAATCCCATCAAGGTCAAATTCTTGAGCCTCTCTTATAGACTCAACAGCAACATGTTCTGGTTTAATTAGACCATCCAAGCTTAAAATTGCGGCGCGCTCCAGACAATTTTGAAGTTCACGAACGTTACCCGGCCATTCATAAGACGATAATCGCTCCATAGTTTCCGGTAAGATGGTCAGTTTTTTTCTGAACTCTTTTTCAAATTTGTGAATAAAATAATCAACCAGAAGGGGAATATCATCAAGCCGATTTCTCAAAGGAGGTATTACGACAGGAAAAACACTCAGCCGATAGAATAAATCTTCTCGGAATAGTCCCTCACGAACCAGTTCCCTCAAATCTTGGTTAGTTGCAGCGATAACTCGAACATTCACTGTCAATGTTGCATTTCCGCCAACACGTTCAAACTGTTTTTCCTGTATAAAGCGTAGCAACTTGGCTTGTAAAACTGGATTCATATCTCCAATTTCATCTAGAAACACCGTTCCGCCATCAGCCAATTCAAGTTTACCTGGTTTACGTCGATCAGCGCCTGTATAAGCTCCTCGCTCATGCCCAAATAGTTCATTTTCAAGAAGTTCCAGTGGAATAGCTGCACAGTTTATCGCCACCAACTGTTTATGCTTTCTCGATGACACATTATGCGTTTCACGAGCAAAAAGCTCTTTACCGGTACCACTCTCACCTAACAACAAAGCTGTCGAATCAGTCTTTCCCACCTTTCGAACAAGATTCAGTGATTCAAGAAAAAGTTTGTTTTTTCCAATGATTTCAGGAAATCCTGTCTGGTCTTCAATCTCTTGACGCAGCAAAGTGTTTTCATTGACAAGCTGATAACGATGATGTCCTTTCTGAAGCTGAACTAAAAGGAGATTTGTATCAAAGGGTTTGGTAAGAAAGTCATCAGCGCCTTCTTTCATGGCTTGAACCGCAATTTCTACTGAGCCGAAAGCAGTGATTATAATGGTGATTGTGCGCTCATCAGCCTTTCTTGCCTCCCGTAAAACAGAAATCCCGTCAGCTCCAGGAAGTTTTAAATCTGAAATAACTGCAAAGAAAGTTTCGTTTTGAACTTTATCGATCGCATGATCACCATTTCCGGTGGCTACAACATCATACCCATTTTTGAGCAGAGTTCTTTCCAACATTCTGCGCATCCCGGGATTATCTTCGACAACTAATACCTTCATCACTCAAGTCCTATTTCGGCAAACCTAATGCCTCTAAATATAATTGAAACATATTATTCCCCCACATCATCGAAATCCAAGCGCCTAAAGAAAGAAAAGGGCCAAAGGGTATCCGTGTTTGACGATTTCCGCCCGAAAACCATAGATAAAATATACCAATCAAAGCGCCAAGGGTAGAGCCGATAAATAAGGTTAAGAATGTTTTTCCGGGCCCAAGAAGCGCTCCAACAAAAAACATTAGTTTGATATCCCCACCACCCATACCTTCCTTGCCTGTCCACTTTAAATAGGCCCATGCAATGAGTAATAAGGGTAAACCTCCCACTAAGATACCGAAGAAAGCATTGACTGGTGAGATCGGCCAATAGGTGTTAAAGCCTGGAAACAGAGTTGCCAGGGCCAATATACAGGCTAAAATGAGTCCTGGTAACACAATATTGTTGGGAAGAAGCTGTGTTTGTATATCGATAACCGACAGAGCAATCAGCGCTGATGAAAAGGCTAAATAGACAAACATTTCAACTGTTAAGCCAAAACGAATTCCAACTAGTGTGAAGATTATTGCCGTGAATAGTTCAACTATTGGATATTGAATTGAGATTTTTTGCTGACAACCAGCACAACGTCCTTTTAGAATCAGGTAATAACTGATCAACGGTATATTTTCCCACGCGCGTATCGGTTGTCCACAGGAAGGACAGGAGGAAGGCGGATGTATTATGGATAATTTCCGTGGACAACGATAAATAACCACATTTAAAAAGGAGCCTATCGCTAAGCCGATAAGGAAACAGCAGATACTCAAATAAAGATCCATAACACAAATACACACTCCACTTGTCCAAGGGGAGAGTACGTTAATTTGGGAAAAAAGACAAATTCCGTTTTTCCAATACGTTAAAAAGAACCATTATTTATTTTTTTAAAGAGATGTAATTCCAACAGATTTATTTGTATCTATTGGCCGACTTGAGATCAGCGAGTGGCCTTCCAATCTTGTATATATTGAATGATTTTTTCTATCTCATCACCGGGACCAAAAACCTTTTCTATGCCCCATGACTTTAGTATTTCCTGATCTTTTGTCGGTATGATGCCACCACCAGTTAACAACCTGTCTCCAATACCTGACTTATCCATCAATTCTTTGACACGTTTGAAGTTTGAAAGGTGAGCTCCAGAAAGAATTGACAACCCAATCACATCAGCATCTTCTTCGATAGCTGCGGCTACTATGGATTCCGGCGTCTGCCGTAGGCCAAGATAGACAACTTCCATCCCAGCATCCACCAGCCCGCGTGCGACAACCTTAGCTCCACGATCATGCCCATCAAGACCAGGTTTAGCTATAATTACCTTGATTTTTTCCATGTATGTCATCCTCTCCAAATAAAGACAAGTACAAGCCCTCTAGCACAGCGACTTTTTACACCTATTCCCATTTATTTTCAAGTGATTTAACCTTGATAATCCGTTTCAAGATTTGGATCAAATTTTAAATTCAATTCAAGCGACGAGTATAACTTTTCTATAAATTCAAAGGGGGGAGAGCCACTTTTTTCAAAATTTTCCGATGCTTGCTGTATTTTCTGTTCAAGATCATCTAATGCTAAAAGCGTTGCCCAGAAATGCTGTTTAAGCGTTTTTTCAATTTCCCAATAAATCCTCTTTCGCCGTTTTTCAGATAGTTTGCCGGAATGCCCCATTGCTTCTACACGGTTTTGTAATGCTGTAAAAACTGGTTCAATTCCTTGGTTGTTGAGAGCAGAAACTTTTAAAACCGGGGGTTTATCTGTTTTTTTGTATGAACTTGAGGTTTCTAAAATAAACTGGATATACTCGAACAGTAAATCAGCGCCAGGTAAGTCACTTTTGTTAATTATAAATAAATCGGCTACTTCCATTATACCGGCTTTTAACATCTGGATTGTGTCTCCAGTTGAAGGTTGAAGCACCAGCATGATCAAATCACTATATAAAATCACATCGAGTTCAGCTTGGCCGACGCCCACTGTTTCAATTAAAACAATGTCCATGCCGAAGGCATCAAATACATCGGCAACATAGGGAGTTGAGAATGACAGACCTCCACCTGAACGTGATGCCAGTGAGCGAATAAAGACATTCGGATTACCAACCAGATTCTGCATTCTGACTCTATCGCCCAGAAAAGCTCCACCAGTGAACGGGCTGGAAGGGTCAACAGCAATGATGCCAACTCGTAAACCATTACTTGAAGCTTGTTCTGCAATTGTTGATGTAAATGTGCTTTTTCCAACACCAGGAGGACCCGTTATTCCAACTCGAATTGCATGTCGGCCTTTAGTCTGAAGACGATTCAACACGTCAGGAATTAATTCTGGGTAATTGTCGACGATAGAGATGATACGAGCACACGCCAATCGATCGCCATTGAAAAAATCTTCCCATTGTTTTTCGCTAATTTTGGATTCGATCACGTTCTTTTTCCTTTCCATACCACCATTGTAAATAGTCAGGGTCACATTTTTATAGGACTATTTGTCACCAGTCAACTTTGTTGCATAAAACTATAATCATTAGCCCAACAGATAATAAATATTCCTTGGCAATGCTGAGTTTTTAGTATATATAAGAAACCGGTTGACAGGATTGTGATTTAATCATTTTTTTAGGAGTTCATATAGGCATGAGTAAAAAGAAAATAGAAGCTCTCCGCCAAGAAAAAGCCCGTTTGTATAAAGGCGGTGGCGAAGAGCGTATTCAAAAGCAGCATCAGGCCGGAAAATTAACTGCGCGTGAACGGTTTGGCTTATTATTCGACGAATACTCATTTCAGGAAACCAACCTGTTTATGAAGCATCGCTGCACTCATTTTGGTATGGAATCAAAGGACATGCCAGGGGAAGGGGTAGTGACTGGAGTTGGTCTGATTGATTCCAGACCTGTTTATGCAGCCAGTCAGGATTTTACTGTGGCTGGTGGGTCAGTGGGGGAGGCCAACGCGAAAAAAATCCACAATATCATGGATGATGCATTAAAAACCGGAGATCCATTTGTTTTTATCAATGACAGTGGAGGCGCCCGAATACAAGAAGGCGTGGATGCTCTTGCCGGTTATGGTGGTATTTTTTATCGGAACGTCAAATTGAGTGGGGTAGTTCCCCAAATCAGCATTATAGCAGGACCCTGTGCTGGTGGAGCTGCATATTCGCCGGCATTGACTGATTTTATCATTCAGGTGAGACACAAAGGCCAACTGTTTATTACAGGCCCCAATGTTATCAAACAGGTAACTGGTGAAGTAATTACAGCAGAAGAGCTTGGAGGCGCTGACAGCCACGCATACTATTCCGGCGTTGTGCATTTCACGGCAGAAAATGACGAAGAAGCTATCCAGTTGGCTAAACGCCTTTTATCCTTTCTGCCTAGTAATAATATGGAAGATCCACCCATTATGATGGCCAACACTACTTTACCCATTCAATCCGACAATTATTTGAACTCTGTAGTCCCTGTCGATCCCAAAAAGCCCTATGACATGCTGCACGTCATCGCCCATGTTGTTGACAATGGAGATTTTTTGATAGTTCAGGAACATTTTGCCCCGAATATCATCATCGGTTTTGCCAGGTTGATGGGAAGAAGCATAGGTATTATTGCCAATCAACCCATTGTCAAAGCAGGAGTCTTGGATATCGATTCATCAGATAAAGCCAGCAGGTTTATCCGTTTCTGCAATGCGTTTAATATACCAATTGTAACTTTTGTCGATGTGCCGGGATTTATGCCGGGATTACAACAGGAATATGGCGGCATCATTCGACATGGCGCCAAAATGCTTTTTGCGTATTCAGCTGCGACTGTTCCAAAAATTACAGTGGTAGTTAGAAAAGCCTATGGAGGCGCATTTCTGGCGATGTGCTCCAAAGAAATGGGCGCTGATAGACTTTTCGCTTGGCCAACCGCAGAAATTGCTGTTATGGGAGCTGAGGGAGCTGTGAATGTTTTATATCGGTCGAAATTAGAAAAGTCGGAAAATCCGGATGCTCTGCGACAAGAATTGATCGATGAATACAGAAAAATGTTTGCTAATCCGTATGTCGCCGCTGCTAGAGGTTACATTGACGATATCATCGAGCCGGCTGAAACACGAGCAATGTTGATTCAGTCTTTGGATATTCTTAAAGCGAAACGTGAGCTTAGACCGCAAAAGAAGCACGGTCTTATTCCACTGTAATAATTGGAGATAGAATATGGATCCATCTATTTCTTTAGGAATTAACCTTACAATTGCCGGTAGTTTGATTGTTTTCATTGTTCTTGCTTTTATCGCAGTGATTATCAAAGTTATAAGCTATTTCGACCGTGACTGGCAGAATCGTGAAAAGAAGGAGCTAGCTGAAGCATTGACCAAGCCATCCAGCATCGATGATATAACATTGGTGCTGATAACTGCCGCTGTAGCTGCTGTTCTGCAAGGCCAATACAGAATCAGAAGAATTACTCGTCTCCGACCATCTTCCGAGACCAGCGTATGGTCGATTCAGGGTCGGTCGGTTTTATTGGGTTCACATATAATAACGAAGAAACATCGGAAATCATAAGGAGATCGCAAGATGAAATTACGCATTACCATTCACGGGAACGTTTATGAAGTTGACGTCGAAGTCCTTGACACCAGCGAAAGCTATCAGTCCGGGCCGCTCCCAAGACTGTCTTCGCTACCCGGACAGCAACAGCCGGCCTCACAGCCTCTTGTCGATCCATCACAAAGGGTTTCCACTCCACCAACTCCAAGGCCCTCCGGCGATGCAAAGGGCGTGGTCAACTCGCCGATTGCCGGCACAATTCTCGAGATCAAGTGCAAAGTGGGTGACTCGGTTCAACTGAATCAGGAATTGCTTGTTATCGAGGCGATGAAAATGGAAACATCCATTGCCGCTCCGATGGCAGGTGTGGTTACCTCCATTGACATCACTGTCGGCGCAGCCGTTCGTGAAGGTCAAACCTTGATATATCTGGAATAAATTTTCTCTCAGGATATAACATGGAAATCGTACTAAATTTTTTTCAAGATAACGCCTTTGGAACTATGACCTGGGGAAACCTGGGGATGCTGTTTGTCGGCGGCTTTTTTCTATTCCTTGCAATCACAAAAAATTATGAGCCGCTGCTGCTGGTTCCTATTGGCTTTGGCATCATTATCGGCAACATTCCTTTTTCCGCCGGTATGGGATTAGGCATATATGAAGAAGGAAGCGTACTGTCTATTCTTTACCAGGGAGTATGGCAAGGGTGGTATCCGCCTTTGATCTTTCTGGGACTGGGTGCGATGATAGATTTTTCCACAATGTTATCGAATCCGAAATTGATATTGCTCGGCGCTGTAGCTCAAGTTGGAATATTCATCACCCTGATTGGATCATTATTTTTGGGTTTTGATATCAAGGAAGCGGCATCGATTGGTATTATCGGCGGAGCCGATGGGCCAACGGCTATCTTTTTGGCATCAAAACTTGCTCCCCATTTGATTGGAGCAGTTGCTGTGGCCGCCTATTCCTATATGGCCTTAGTTCCGGTCATTCAGCCTCCAGTAATTTATTTGCTGACAACAAAGAAAGAAAGATTGATCCGGATGGCGCCGTCTAAACCGGTCTCCAAGCGTGTTCGAACTCTATTTCCAATTATAGCTTTTCTGTTGACTGCTTTATTGGCGCCAGGGTCGATACCATTGCTTGGCATGCTGTTTTTTGGAAACCTGCTAAAAGAATGTGGCGTGACAGAACGCTTAGCAAATACAGCTAGAACTGCATTTATTGATATCGTTACCATTATCCTAGGCATTACGGTAGGAGCATCAACCGATGCATCTCGCTTTTTAAAACTTGATTCGATTAAAATTTTTGGATTAGGCGCTTTTTCATTTGCTATTGCTACCGCGGGTGGAGTTTTATTCGCAAAGATAATGAATCTATTCATTAAAGAAAAAATCAATCCAATAATCGGCGCTGCAGGCGTCTCCGCAGTGCCGGATTCTGCGCGTGTCTGTCAAATGATCGGCGCTTATGAAGATCCTCAAAATTTTCTTATTATGCATGCTATGGCGCCAAATGTGGCTGGTGTTATAGGTTCCGCGGTTGTCGCTGGTGTTTTGCTGGCCACACTGGCCAACTTCTAGCTATGCAACCTTTTTTCAAGGGAGAAAACTCACGATGTCGACTTCTAACAACAATTTGAGTAATAGCAGAAAAAACTGGGAAGAAACGGTCCTTGCAAAAATCCTTTCACGCTTTCCAGAACGTGAAGAATGTAAAGACACATCGCGAATTGCTGACCAGACCGATATTGAAAACTTTGACTATATCAATGACCTCAATTACCCAGGACTTTACCCTTTTACCCGGGGTGTTCAACCAACTATGTACCGAGGTCGTTTGTGGACGATGCGTCAATATGCTGGATTCGGGACAGCAAAAGAATCTAATGAACGATACAGGTACCTTTTAAAACAAGGCCAGACTGGCCTCTCCGTAGCGTTCGACCTTCCTACCCAAATTGGATACGACAGTGATGCCCCAATAGCTACAGGAGAAGTCGGCAAGGTCGGTGTAGCAATAGATACCCTCGCCGATATGGAAATCCTGTTTGATCAAATACCATTGGAAAAAGTGTCAACTTCCATGACTATCAATGCTTCAGCCGCAGTCCTGCTTGCCATGTACATCGCAGTAGCAGAAAAACGTGGAATCGATAAATCGTTGCTGACAGGAACAATTCAAAACGACATTTTAAAGGAATATATTGCTAGAGGGACATACATTTTTCCGCCTGGACCATCAATGCGAATAATAACTGACATTTTTGAATATTGTTCCACTCACGTTCCAAAATGGAATACCATATCTATTTCCGGTTACCATATCCGTGAAGCTGGATCGACTGCTGTTCAAGAAATCGGTTTTACCTTAGCTGATGGAATAGCTTACTGTGAAGCAGCAATGAGCAAGGGGTTGGATGTCAACACTTTTGGCTCTCGTTTGTCCTTTTTCTTTAACGCTCATAATAACTTGTTTGAAGAAGTAGCTAAATTCCGCGCTGCCAGAAGATTATGGGCAAGGATAATGAAAGAACGATTCAATGCTGATGAAAAAGCTCAGAAACTAAGATTCCATACCCAGACTGCCGGTTCAACTCTTACAGCACAACAGCCGGACAATAATATTATTCGAGTCGCTATTCAGGCATTAGCTGCTGTTTTAGGAGGCACGCAGAGTCTCCATACTAACTCACGAGATGAGGCTTTGGCGCTTCCTACTGAGGCTTCAGTTCAAATAGCTCTGAGAACCCAGCAGATAATCGCTTATGAATCTGGTGTAGCCGATACCATAGATCCCTTAGCTGGTTCTTATTATGTCGAAAAACTCACGAATGATATCGAGGCTGGCGCTGCTGATATCATTAGAAAAATTGATGAAGTGGGAGGCATGGTAAAAGCGATTGAAGAAGGTTTTATCCAAAGACAAATTCAGGAATCCGCCTACCGCACTCAGCGCATGATCGATTCGGGAAAACAAGGAGTCATTGGAGTAAACAAGTTTACCGTGCAGGAGAAGGAGCCGGAAGCGCTGGCTGAACACAACCCGGATGTCGAATCCAACCAAATCCAATCTTTAAGTAAAATTAAATCAGAACGAAACATCTCGCTTGTGGAAAACAGTTTGAAAGCCTTGAAAAAAGGCGCTGAATCTACGGATAATCTTGTTCCGCTTATCCTTGACGCAGTTAAAAATTACGCTTCATTAGGCGAAATTTGTGGTACCTTGAGAGGCGTTTTTGGAGAATTTAAAGAAAGGGTCGTTTTATGATTACCAAAATTGAACATATCGGTATTGCCGTTATTAACCTAGAAGAACAAGTAGCGTTTTATCGTGATATTCTTGGTTTGGATTTTCACGGATATGAAGATTTACCGGATAGAGGGTTGAGAGTAGGCGTCTTTCAAATTGGTGAAGTCAAAATCGAACTTTTACAGTCTGTTTCACCTGATTCCGCTATTCATAAATTCATTGAGAAAAAGGGAGAAGGCATACACCACATCGCTTTTGGCACCAATCAAATACAGCAGGAATTGGATCGTTTGAAAGCTGCCGGGGTTTCTTTGATAGATGAAACAGCAAAACCTGGAGCGGATGGAATGATGGTTGCCTTCCTTCATCCAAAGAGCACCTACAAAGTTTTGATGGAACTTTGTCAAAAATCTGATTGAAAACCATAATACCTACTTATATTGCTCGATGCAGCTAAGTACATGCTTCATGCATGTAATGATGCGCTATTTGTCTTTAAACGTGAACATGCTTCACATATTACAATATCATTAACAAACGATAATTTACGATAAGAATTGTAATTTTTAAGCTTTCGTGTCAATTTATTGATGGGAAGTTTTGATAGAGGAGAATACTAAATGGAATTTGGATTTTTAGGTTTGGGCAGAATGGGCGCCAATATGGTTAAGCGCCTGATTCGCTTTGGAATTCACCCCGTTATTTGGAATAGAACACATCAAAAAGCAGTTGAAATAGCCCAACAAGGGACTGTTGCTGCTGAGACTCCGCTAGAGTTGTTAGAGAAATTGCCGGATCGAAAGATAGTGTGGTTGATGCTTCCAGCCGGCGATGTAACAGATGAAATGATTGATTTTCTCACCCCACATCTCAAAGCTGGAGATATCCTGGTGGATGGCGCTAACACGAATTATATTTCTGATATCCAAAGATATAAAAAGCTACAACTACATGGTATCCACTATATCGATGTCGGTGTCAGTGGCGGAGTCTGGGGATTGGAGAGAGGCTATTGCCTTATGATTGGCGGCGATTCAGAACCGGTGAAAATACTGGAACCCATTTTTAAAGCGCTGGCGCCGGGGCAAGGTTCTGTCCCTATCCTGATGAATTTAGCCATTCAAAAATCCACGGCGCCGGAAGGATATCTTCATTGCGGACCATCAGGGTCCGGCCATTTTGTTAAAATGGTCCACAATGGGATTGAATATGGAATTATGCAGGCTTATGCCGAAGGATTGAATCTTCTGAAAAGTGCAGATGGGCCGGATAATCCGGACGGCAATAATTTCGATTTTGATTTGCAGGGAGTTCTTGAACTGTGGCGTCGAGGCAGCGTGATTGGTTCCTGGCTGCTCGATCTCACTCTTTCTGCCATCGCTCAAGATCCTTCATTGGAAAATTATGATGGAGTCGTCCAAGACAGCGGGGAAGGCCGTTGGATGTTGGAAACTGCCATCAAAATGGGAGTCCCGGTTCCCACCTTGGCCGGAGCGCTTTTTTCACGTTTTTCCTCCCGTGAAAAAGATAAATTTTCGAATAAAACATTGTCTGCCATGAGATTTCAATTTGGGGGTCACAAGGAGTGATACATGCAAGCATTAACTGACTGTTCCATTATCATCATTGGAGCTACAGGAGATCTGACTGAACGAAAACTCATGCCGGCTCTTTTTAATCTGCACAAACAGAAACTACTTTCTGATAATACACTGATAGTTGGTTGCGCAAGGAAAGAATGGAGCGATGAGTTTTTCCTGAATCATTTTAAAGTTTCTCTTGAACAATATTCCACTGATCACAAAACGCAGCCATTCATTGATCAGGTAAAATCACGCTTAAAATATTTTCGTTTGGATGTCACCAATCGTGACTCGTTTATAAATTTTGATAAGCAATTGACCGCTTGGGAAAAAAGCCGGAATTTGAACGGAAATCGGCTCTATTATCTTGCAATTGCCCCACATCTCATAGAAGAAGTGATTACCAATATGGGGTTAGCAGATATGTTGAAGCAGAGTGACGAGGTCTGGAGACGTGTGGTTATCGAGAAACCTTTTGGGAGAGATTATAAAAGCGCCCGCTGTTTAAATCGCTTTTTATCCAGTGTTGTAGAAGAAAATCAGGTCTATCGTATTGATCATTATCTTGGAAAAGAGACTGTACAAAATATACTTGTTTTTCGCTTTGCAAATGGATTATTCGAACCGATTTGGAACAGAAACTATATCGATCATGTTCAAATAACAGTTGCAGAAGAAGGGGGAGTAGGCACACGAGGAGCTTATTACGATTCATCCGGCGCTCTTCGAGACATGGTCCCCAACCATATTTTTCAATTGATTTCATTTGTAACTATGGAGCCACCTATTTCCTTCGATGCTAACGCTGTTAGAAACGAACAAACGAAAGCTATTGGAGCCATTCAATCTTTTAAACCGGATGATGTGCTGATAAATACCGTTCGAGGACAATATGCTGCCGGTGTTGTGTCGGGCAATAAAGTAGGCGCCTATCGCACCACTGAAGGAATTAAGCCGAATTCACAAACCGAAACGTTTTTTGCTGCTAAACTTTTCATAGATAATTGGAGATGGGCGGGTGTTCCTTTCTATTTAAGAACCGGTAAACGTATGCCGGTTCGTACAACGGAAGTCGTTATTCAATTTAAACAGCCTCCCCATAAATTGTTCCACCATACAGATGTGGATCGAATTTTCCCTAATAGGCTAATAATGGGAATTCAACCCGTTGAAGGTATTCATCTCAGTATCGGCGCAAAAATTCCTGGTCCATCCGTTAACATTGGAACGGTTCATCTTCGGTTTCGCTACAGTGATTATTTTGGTGTAAACCCTTCAACGGGTTATGAGCGCCTTCTGTTTGATGCGATGCAAGGTGATGCAACTTTGTTCCAGCGTGCAGATATGGTTGAGGCTGCCTGGCATGTCGTCACTCCCATCCTCGAAGTATGGAATTCTTCACCGGCTCCTGATTTTCCAAATTATGCTTCTGGAACCTGGGGACCCATTGAGGCTGAAAGGCTGATTAAAAAAGATGGACGGCAATGGGAACTCTGTACACAAGCATGCTAACCTTCAATAAATACGAACGTGTACTTTTTATGTATAAACAAATAAACTATTGGGTGAATAATTATGACATTTGAAATCAACAAGCGAGAGCTTTTATTTCGGGAAAAGCCATCTTTTTTAACGCGCCAACCTGATCGATTACGCCGCTTTGATAATCATGAACAGATGAGTTTGGCGGCTTCGCAATTTATAATAGATTTTATCGAAGATGTTTTTTCTAAAAAAGATGAATGCTTTATCTGTTTAGCTGGAGGAAAAACGCCTGTACAAACGTACCAATCGCTCACTTCTGCCTTTCAAAATTCATTCGTTATGCCTTCAAGTGGAACCATTCATTTTTTTCTTGGTGACGAAAGAATCGTTCCACCAGATGATCAAGACAGCAATACGAAAATGATTTGTGATAACTTAATGATATCTCTACCACCTGCTAAGGCTGTTTTCCACGCTCCAGACACTCTTTTGTCTAGTCCAAGTAAAATAGCCGCTGATTATGAAAACAGAATAAGAAATATTTTGCCTATTCGTAACGAAATGCCGATTTTTGACCTCATCCTACTTGGCCTTGGAACTGACGGACACACCGCATCGATTTTTAGTGATACACTTAATGACCACAAGAAGAAGGGCTGGGTCTTGCCAGTGCCTAAAAATCCAAACAGAATTCATGAGCGGGTCACATTGAGTCTTTCCGTGATCAATTCAGCACATCAAATTTTATTTCTGATCAGTGGCAAAGAAAAGCATGTTGTTTTAGATCAGGTATTACTTCAAAATCCTGAATTTCCAGCATCAAGAATCCAACCGAATCATGATCGTTTACTCTATTTTGTATCAAGTTAACTCAATAGAAATAAGCCAGTATCGGGGGCTGTCTTGATAGAAAGAAATAAATAAAGCTGTTTATTTTTATAGTCCTTGTAGATAACGTACTAAGTCAGGAGGGCTCATGCTAAAATTGATAAACCTTACGAAAACTTTTGGCAAACGAGTCGTTGTCGATAATGTCAATATCGATGTTCGGAAAGGTGAGCTTTACGCATTTTTAGGACCGAATGGAGCAGGGAAGACGACGACGATCAAGATGATCTGCGGTTTACTCAAACCCGATCATGGGGATGTTATCATCGATCAAATCAGCATGCGTCAGGATGCTATCAGAGCCAAGCATGCTTTCGGTTATGTTCCTGATCAACCATTCACCTATGATCGATTGACACCAGTAGAATTTTTACGCTTTGTTGGAGGCTTATATGGTTTAGGCCCAAAAGAGTGTGATGAAAAAGCTGATTACTGGCTGAATCAATTTAAATTGAATAATTATAAGTATGAGCTCCTTGGATCTTTTTCATACGGTATGCGACAAAAGGTCATTTTTACTGCGGCTTTTCTTCATAATCCCCCAGTTCTAATTATTGATGAACCTATGGTGGGTTTAGATCCTGAAGGTGCAATTATACTGAAAAAATTATTGCGGCAACGGTGTGAAGCCGGCCTCGCTGCATTCGTATCAACACATTCTCTTGACATTGCTGAACAGATTGCCGATAGGATAGGGATAATGTATCAAGGGAAATTGTGTGCTGAAGGCACATTGTCTGAACTGCAAAAAAACACTCAACAAGGCAAAGCACGGTTAGAACAGGTTTTTTTAGAGCTTACCCAAGCAAAAGATACCGGTGTCATTCCGGGTGAGGTTTTTATACGGTGAAACCCCCCAGTTCTCTTCCTACGATATTCTCTTTATTTCGCTATGATTTCATAAGCTTAATCAATTTTTATCGATCAAAAAAGATGCGGTCTTTTTGGGCGACATCCGTCATCCTCCTTATCACAGCATTTTTCATCGTCGTTGAATATCGTATCGCCTTTGAACTATTTAAACATATCATGAACCAGGTTCATCTGGAAGGTTTACGTTATGTTCTTCTGGCAAAAATCTTACAGATGGTCTATTTAATTTTTACTCTGTTACTAGTTTATTCCAATATCGTAATGTCGATATCCAGCTTTTTTCTTTCTCCTGAATTGGATTTTCAACACAGTCATCCTATTAATGAAAGCGCTATTTTTACTCATAGTTTTTTTCAAACCTTCTTGCGCAGTTCATGGATGTTTATAGCCTTTGGTGTCCCAATTCTTTTTGCTTATGGATCCGTTATGGATCAGACGTCCTTATTCCCACGCCAAATTTTTCTAATTATTATTCCATCTCTTATTCTTCCAACAGCTATCGGAGTTTTAATAGGCACCCTTCTGATTTTCATTTTTTCACCCCGCCGGACACAACGTGTTTTTCTTATCATGGGTGTTTTCTTAGCAGTGGGACTGGTCTTGATTTTTCGATTGATTCGTCCGGAACAGTTGGTAGATCCTATTGGTGTCGAGCAAGTAAATTTTTATTTAGATACATTGAGAATTCCCACTGTCAAATGGCTTCCAACGACATGGGCTTCAGAGGGCATTGCCGCATACGGAGAAGGGCGCCGCACAGTCAACTTTCGTTATGGAATGATTTTATGGTCGTTTACGATAATCGCTTGTGCTGCAACCTATTGGCTTTTCAAATTATTCTGGTGGCGTGCACGTTCCAGAGGCCATGGATCTGACTCAATAGCGGCAAATTTAAAGTTCAAAAGAAAAAGAAAAACGAAACCCGCTCACTTTCGTAACTCACTAGCTTATCGAGATATGCTTTTATTCATCAGAGACCCTGCTCAATGGTCCCAAGTCATTATTATAGCAGCCTTGGTTTTTATCTATATTTTCAATTTCAAAAACTTGCCATATGCACTGTATGGATTTCAGTACAGCATGTCCTTTACGTCCGTTTTGGCTAGTGGCTTGATCTTATCCGCTATATTAGCTCGATTTGGATTTCCAGCTGTCAGCCTGGAAGGTAGAGCAGTATGGGTGTTGAAAACAAGCCCGATAAACTGGCGAAGATATCTGTGGCAAAAATACGTGTATTTGGCGATTCCTACTATTTTGATAGGCATTATTTTAGTACTTTTCAGTCTCAAAATTCTAGATGCTCCATTCCCTTTAATCATAAAATGTCTATTGGCAGAAACAGCCATTGCGTTAAGTTGTACCGGCTTAGCTGTCGGAATTGGAGCAAGAAAACCGAAATATGAACTGACTGACGCTGCTATGGTAGCTGTAAGCGCATCAGGTTTGATTTACATGATCTTTGCTGTAACAGCTATTGTATCAATCGTAGGACTGGTCGTGCTACCGGATATACTGCGTTATATGTCTTGGGGCTGGAGATTGATTCGGTATATAAGGAATTGGGACAGAATTCTTGCCTGGATAGGACTAGGCATTATATCCATCTGTTTTATAGTTATACCCCTTGAATTGGGGATTCGACGTCTGAGGTCAAACGAAGATTAATCAGAAGTAAAAATAGCATCCTACTCGAAAAGTGCGGGGTTGGTTGATGCACATTCTATAAGGGTCCACTACAGGGTCACTAGATACTGGGTCTACTGCTGCAAATTGATAAGTGTTAAAAACATTCTTTAATGATAGACAGAATTTTAGAGCCATATTGTGTGGCAAACGCACCTGTTTTGAAAGATCGAAGTCAAGTCTATGTGCTGGATCACCTTTTTCTGAGTTGATAATTGTTTTCGGGATAGAAAAATCATTCTGATAATAATCGCTTACAGGAGTATACGAAAACCCAGTTGCATATTGATAATTTACTTGAGCTAATACCTTTATTCCTGGGATTAAGGTATGTGTTTCTATATGAAAAGAATGGGTTAAATCATTGTCCATAGGAACAAGAATGGGTGATGAGTCCGTGAAATAGATTCTACGCCATGGCATTTCAGGGTATGGTCTGACGTGCGATAATGCGATATCATCTCCCCATGAAACTCTGGTTCGATTGAAGGCGTATGCCACATTAAAACCAGACATTCCGTCTGGTAGTTCCCATGCTGCCAAAAAGGACAATCCAATATTTTTCCCGGCTTCGCCCATGGAGGGAATATTGAATTCAACACCGGATTCTGTTTCCAACGGTAGCATGAAAACCATTGTTGAAAGTCGTGAATAATAACCATTTATTTCAAAATAATTAGTTTTTGTATAAGTCCGTTTATAGCCGCCAAACCATCTAAATCCCGATTGTGGTTCGGTTATAGGTATAGCAAAGTCTATTTGATCACTAAATCGTATTTGTTCAGCTAAAAAACCTATTCCAGGAGATTGAATAAGGCGCTCAACCCCGCCGGTAACCCTATTTTTTCCCCAAGTCCAAACGGAAAATATTCTTGGTGAAAGATAGTCTGATTGTTCAAGATAATTAAATCTATCCCAGCGAATAGCCAAGCCGATTTCTAGGTGTTCGCTTAAAAACCACCTATCACGCCCCCATAATGACAGTTCGTAATCTGAGCTGTCGGTAATCCAATGGTAATCGAACGCTTCAATATTGTCTCCCACTGTAAAGCCTTCTTTAACATCTGTCGATGTCAAGTTCACGGCAATTCCCGCCTCAATTGCATGGAACAAAGTGGAATTGCCGCCTTCTACGATCAATCGATGTACAGCACGTTTCTTATCAGCAAACCACACCCCCAAATTATATGGAAGATTGGTAGGATGGTTTCCATTCTCAGCCATATTTCCAGCCTGAGTATCTAAATTCAAAGATGAGGCCGTGATACTGTACCAATAGGAAGATAATAAGCGCTGTTTTAAATGAAGGGCTACAAACAAATTCTTGTTTTCAGTAAGTAATGGTGGATATTTACGGAGACTCCATTGTTTTTCAGTCAGGATTGAATCGGATTGATATCCTGCGAGCAGCGTGATCATGTTTTGTTTTTTGTTCCATGAATATGTTGATTTTATCCAAGTATTTACATCTTTTAGGGAATCTTCATTCACAAAATCAGATGCATAACCTCTATTGGAAACTCTCCAGTCAGCTGCTCCGATCACATCTAAATTGTTTAACCCGCTACTGAGCAATAGATGTAAACGTCGGTCTTTCAATTGTGGTTCATGGTCAGGTATTTTAATGTTTCCGTTATCAAACTCTTTCCAATAATTAAACATATCTTTGCTGGATTTATCTAAAATAAATGAATTATTTCGTACGATATCCGACCAACCTACCATACCCGAAATCAATTGATTTCCTGGATTTCCTGTTCGAATATTGATAGCGCCACCAACAAATGTTTGTTGATTGACATCCTGTCCTGCTTTGACTGCAATAACTCCATCGGTAATTGAGCTAGGTGGAAAAAACACAGGGCGTTGATCAGAGGGATCCTGAAGCGGAATTCCATCGATGAAAAGTCCGACATCTGATGTTCTTTGAGATGCAAACCTTGGGAGCCCGGAATCAGGCTGGAGTGTCATTCCCGGAATAGCTTCCATGATTTCAGGAAGGGTTGAAGAGACCGAATTTTGTTCTACTTCAACATATCCTGGATTGATCGATGGAAATTTTCTTGTGATGATTTGAAAATGAGATTCTGTTAACTGTGATAAGCTACCAAGATAAGGACAAAGTTGTAATTTACAGATAATAAAAGCGTTTTCCTCAATAAAAAAAACTGTCTTTTCTAGTGGTAAAAAACCTTCTTTTTCTGCCCGTATCCAGTAATAACCTGGTTCTGCTCGATAAAACCATGCCGTGCCATCGTGGTCTGTTATTCCCTTCATCATCATCGTGCCGAATTGACCAGATAAAAAACGGTGATCGACAGGTCCAATCTCGATGTTGACAGCTTGAAGTGGAGTGCCAAAATCATCAGTAGATTGTGCTGAAATGACAGATGACTGAGCTTTTACTGAAACTCCGACAAAAAGGATAAAAACGATGATCGATAATGATATGCAGTGTTGGCGACTCATAGTTGAAAGAATATCCCGTTCAATCCATTAGAGCAATTAAGGTTTTGCAAAGCATGGAGGCAGAATGGACAATGGGGTTCTACACCCCTTTCTTCCTGCAATCAAAATCGCATTGGCTGTTGAGCTATGCGTATGATGAATTGGCTGGAGCAAAAAGGCCGAGACTTTTCTCTTTTCCATATAATGAAAAACTTCCCCTAGGCGTTCAGGAAGCATAACCAAAGCCACCACACCTTTATGCTTAAGCATATTAGATGCTGTGGTGATAAAATCGCCAAGGGTTCCATGATGTTCATGATTTGAGTATCGCCGCGAAAGGTCAGGACTCATTTTTCCGGTTCTCAATTTTCTAAAAGGGGGATTCATAACTACAAGGTCGAACATTGGATCAAATACGAATTGATCTCGAATATCACCAATATGAATCATAATTCTTTCATCAAACGCATTTAATCGGGCATTTTCTAGAGCTGTTTCTGCCAAGTCTTTCTGAAGTTCGATTCCAGTAATCTGAGACATTGGATTCAGCGCTGCTAAACCAATAACAAGAAGTCCTGATCCACACCCAGGAACACAGGCTGTTCCAATTTTCAGATTTAATGAATTAACAAATCGCAACAGATAAAGGGATTCTTGTGAAACACGCAGGCCCTTTTGATCAATAAAAATAACCGTTTCAGTGTCAAGCAAAGTAATTTTATCGGCGTTCACTCAGTTAGCTTTTATTCGCTTAAAAGATCTTTAGCTGAACGGGGTATAGTATCAATCCGGTATTGGGGTATGAGATATACATTTTCATTACCTGACTTTTGAAGGTAGTATTGATCGGATTTTTCTGTTGATTGACTTCCAAATGTGAATATTTCTTTTTCGTCTGAGTTAAAAAATCCCAATTCAACAACGATATTTGGACTATCAAAGCCGTATTCAGCAACATCTTGTTTTTCTTCGGCATAATCTCCAGCTCTTAAATATTTGAACATGGCCAGAAATTGCTGCAATTTTTCGACATCAACCGAACCTAATTTAGGATCAGTAATCATCCATTGATAGGATTGATCAAGTTCGCTTTCAGCTTCCTCGGCAATCTGTTGCACGATAAAAGGGTCTTTTCCAGAGGTTATCTTTATAGATGCTATCGTTTCTGGTTCAATTTTACTGACGATCAAATCTTTCCATGCTGTGGCATTACCTTTTCCATAGATTGCCTTTAAATAACCTTGGGTCAAAAGAACTGTTGGAAATTCAGCTTTACGAACATAGGTCGTCATAAAGTCCATCGATCCGTTTTTCCCAACAAAAAAATGTGCAGCTTGACCACCGTCTTCATAGGTCATTCTCACTTCCGTACCCATTGTTCCAATTGAAAAAGGTTTGCTTTGGCCATCTTCATCAGTTATTTCAGTTTCCTGTGGAGAATTTACTTGAAACGAAATATGTTTTTCTGGATTTTTCGAGACAATTTGAATCGCTTCAAGGGCTTTCGTTGTTTCGAACATCATCTCGATGGCTTCTGTATCTGCCTGGAATAGCTTTTCTGAATCTTGAACATACCAGGAATCTTCAATTTTTTTCAGAGTAATATCACCTCCAAAAGATCCCAGAGTCACACTAGAGACACGTTCCGGCGAAAAGGACGGATACAAAATACCCAACTCCTCAGGAACATATTCGATTTTCCGATCTCGTGATTTTTCTTGGAAGACAACAGCAATGCCCAATATAGCGAATACCATCAATAATACGATCAAGTTTTTACGCTTCATTTCATACTCCTGTATATCCAGTTCGAAGAATTGCCTTTTTACGTTTCCGCATCAGCGCACGGATAAGTCCAAATCCAGTTATGATTATAGGCACCAAAGCTATACCCATGACTCTATGACGCATTTTGATCGATTCAATTTTATTTTCGTCGGTAGTTCCGAAATCAAGCGGTCTATTTGTAACAATGCGAGACCTTATTCCGATCAAGTGATCGCCCAAAGCCATTGAATCGATGACATTCTGAAAAAATATCAGGTTTTCTCCATACATCGAAAGGAACTGGTTATTGACAAACCGTGTCGAAGCTATCACTAAAAATCTGGCATTGTCTGCTGAGTTAATTAGTTCAAGTTCATCTTGGGGAGCAGAAAAAGATTGGCCGGGTTCCAAAGGCAACTCAGGAACAGGCTTATCTTCAAAAAAACTACTCAACGATCCTCGACACTCTATAGCTAAAGTACTCTGCACAAGATCATCTTTAGTGACATCCCAGTTTTGTTGCGGGTTCAGATCGAAAGGAGCGTTCATTAACCAGGCGACTTCAGATGTTTTAGCAAGGTCAGTCACAGTCAAAGCCGGCGATTTTTCCGGATGAGTTGTAAGCGGTGATGTCCATGGTAAAACCAAACTTTCTAATTGACTGACTGAAGGAACATCTAAATTGAAGCCCTTCGTGCCTATCATCGGCCATAGCGGATATGGCAATCTGAAACGCACGTAACCGCTGCTAAACATTGCTTGAGCATGTCTGCGATCGACAACGAGACTGTCGGCAATCGTAATTCCATAATGCTCAAGTAACGGGTGAATACTCTGATCTGCTTTTGTCGCGGATAATCCTTGCTGTTGGTCTATCTGGATTCCATCTGTCAAGAAAATGACATTTCCATTTCTCATCAGATATTGATCAATAGCATACAAGGTCCTTGAAGGCAGGTTCAGAGATCCATCAACTACAACAATGTTTGTCCGTGGAGAAATTTCTGTCACTTTATCAGGCGGCATCGGTCGAACCACGAAATTTTTATTCAATTCCTCATGTAAAAGAGTATAAGCATTTGGATCTTGATTGTTCGATAGCTGTTCACCTATCCACATGACAACCCTATCAGTTGTTTCCCGCACCTTAAGAATTGCTGAAGATAAGTCATATTCGAGATTACTGATATTGGGAACAAACGGAATGACTTCTCCTTTGTCGCCATATTGTAAGGCAATACCCATATAGCCCATACTGATAACCTGTTTGTCCCTTTTAATTTCTCCAAGAGGAACTTCAGGAATTCCCATACGTGCCAATTTCATTTTTAATTCATCATCTTTACCCGGATCGATATACTGAATTTTTAAATTGTTGTTTGAGTAGGCTTGATATTCAGACAAAATATCTTGTACCTGAGTCCTGATGGCGCTATGGTAGGGGGGAAGATCTTTTGAAAAATAAGCTGTTATATTGATCAGATCGTCCAATTCATCCAGTAGATTCTTTGTAGCTTCAGAAATGGTATATTCTTTACGTTCTGTCAGATCGATTCGAAAAAACATTCTATACGATAGAATATTCAAGAAAATCAAAATTCCCACCAGCAAAATAACCGATGTAAGCGACATCGATCGAGATTTTAATTTATTGTGTTGATAGCTCATAGATCAGACTCCTCAATGACCTTTTCGGTTTTCAAGAGCTCGGATATTTAAAAACAGAAATAGCGCCATCACAGAAAAATAGTAGATGACATCACGTGAATCGATTACTCCTCTGCCGATACTCCGAAAATGCGCACCAATACCCAGGAATTCCAAAAGTGGAACATAGAAGCCCGGAACTCTCATTAATATGAATCCTTCACCAATAATGAACAATCCAAAGCAAATGAGAACACCAAATATAAAGGCTATAATCTGGTTATCATTCAAGCTGGAAGCAAACATACCTATTGCCAAGTAAGCGCCTCCCATTAGAATCGCTCCTAGATATCCGCCGAGCAATGGGCCTAAATCAGGGTTTCCTAGCTTTATGACCGTTATAGAAAGTGGAAAAGTCAAGCATACAGTCAGGGTAAGAAACAAATAGCTCGCCAGAAATTTGCCTAAAACGACATCGATATCCCGAACCGGCAGGGTCATCAACAACTCCATTGTGCCCTGTTTGTTTTCCTCTGCCCAAAGACGCATAGTGACTGCAGGTACGAAGAATAGATATAACCACGGAAGTAAATCAAAGAAATTTCGCAAAGACGCTTGGTTAATTATGAAAAATGTCGAAAAAAACAGCCAGCCGGTGAGCACAAGAAAAACCGTGATGAAGATGTAACCAATAGGTGAGTCAAAGTAAGATCTAAATTCCCGTTTAAAAATAGTAATTACATCGCTCATAATTCAGCCCTTTTTTATTTTGTCAGTTGAGTGAAAACGTCTTCCAACGTTGCCGTTTCCAAATGGAGTTCCGTCAAAATCCAACCTGCTTCAACAGCGTATTGGAATATGTCTGCCGCTGGATTCGTATTGGTTTCAAGTTTTAATCCAAAGCGCTGCAAACGATCATCTTTTTTGAACTCCATATCCTGAAAAACTGATTGCACTCCATTGAAATTAGAAAATGAATCAATAAGTATATCTATTTCACTCTTAACGGTAACCCATAGAGTCGCTTGTTCGGCAGATTTTCCCGTTAGCTCCTGTGGAGTTCCATCAGCAATTAGTTTACCTTCGTTAATGATCAAAATTCGATCACAAGTTGCAGTGACTTCGGGTAATATGTGTGTTGAAAGAATAACTGTTTTTTCCTGTCCTAATTCTTTTATCAACTCTCTTATCTCGATGATTTGATTAGGATCGAGGCCTGATGTTGGCTCATCTAAAACAAGTATGTCCGGATCATGTATCATAGCCTGAGCAAGCCCGACTCGTTGTCTATAACCCTTGGATAGCTCGCCGATTTTTTTATGCATAACCTGTTTCAGGCCGGTTAAATCAACAATTCGTTTAGTCGTCCTTGCAATATCAGCTGTGGGAATTTTCCTTATAGATGCAATAAAATGCAAAAAGTCAGGAACATCCATATCCAAATATAATGGTGCATTTTCAGGCAAATAACCGATGCGTTTTCTGACGTCGAGTGATTGACTATAAATATCATATCCAGCTACCTCTGCTGACCCTTGATCTGCTGGTAAATACCCAGTCAATACACGCATGGTCGTAGTTTTACCAGCTCCGTTTGGACCAAGAAAGCCCAATACTTGGCCGGCAGGCACCTGAAATGTGATATTGTCAACCGCCAAGGTGGCGCCAAATCTTTTTGTTAACCCTTTGACATTAATCATATCTCCATTCCATCCCCCAATAAATTTTTGAGTAAAACGATCGGGCATGAATTATAACCCGTGATATTTTTCAATAAAACATAACGAATTTTTTTGCAAATCGGTTCCCGAATTTTCACAAATAATGCCATTTATCTAGAGATCAATACCCAAAAAGTGAGTTTTTATGACATTAAACAGGGTAACCCAACTGTCAATTTCTGTGATGTGTTTTAGTTTGCCGGTAGGATCCAATACCCACACTGGTGAAGTGTCTTTTGTATTATAAATAACGATTAAACTATCAACTTCAAAATGATATTCCATCAACCAATCAATGAAATGCATTCGTTCAGTTTCACTGGCTTTAGAATTTGAAGTCCACCCCTGGGGATCAAAACACAGGAAAAATCGTTGTTTTTCCAAAGCTTTAATCCAGGATTTGGTATCTGTCATAATTGTACTATAAGTCTCACTATCAAAGGTTTCGAAACCCCTTGCATAATCAAAATCTTGCCGTGTGATCAGATCGATTTCGAAAGGATTGTGTCCCGTGTAAAAATATCCTGCTAAAAAACCCTCCTGAACCAATTCGGAAATATAATTAACAGGTACCCCTGCAACAGCGTCCTTAATTTGCGTCTGTGGAGCCATAGGTTTGGTTTGATGAGCTTTTAATAAATATTTTTCCAAGGCAGATCCTACGGGGATTGTCTCTGGATCAAAATATTCTGCAAGCGGTAAAAAAATAAGATTGAAGTCTACATGTCTGTTCATGATCATTGGTTCAAGCCAGCTTCCGTCGTTCACGACCTTGTCAGATTGAGAATCACTTGAAGTCCTTAGAGTAATAATTACATTTTGACCTGAAAAAGGCTTCAAATCTCGGGAATACTCTTTCCATCCCATTTCCAATTGGCGTTGTGGAGGCGGCATTTTGGTTTGGAAAAGCGTATGATCTTTCCCGAACTCATCTTTTAGCTCAATATTAAAAAAAACATCTGTTCCTTTAAGATCATACTCTTCTGGAAGAAAACCAGGTGCAAATACCAATAACGGTTTGGAGGGCAACTTGATCGGCCATGAAAAACTACTTGGAGAATGATCAGAGATCACGTGTCTAGGCCTGCCGCTCCAAATAAAATTTTGAGCGCCAAGAGTTTGCTGAATAGTATATAATCCTGGTGATTTTGCCGGCTGAGCATCACGAAAAACGATATATGAATAACATGACCCCAATAATCGGTGATCCTCAGAATGCACCATAACTTCAGCGGGTTTAAATATCTGATTCTGGCGGATTGATAGACTGTTGCTGCCTTTATGTATCTTCTCAGGCGGAATCAATAATCGATACGTTCGCCATTCCTCTTTCAAGTGTATCTTTCCGATAGATTCGCCGTCGATTTCCAGTGTTAATATAATCGGCGGCGCCCCTTCAAAGCGATACGGTTGAACCGTCAGAATGATTTCCTTTTCAACAATTTCCTTTACATTAAATAAAACGGTCGATTCTAAATCAGATGACCAAATAAAGCGCGTTGTAGACATGTCTTTCGTGTCCGGAATATGCCAGCCTGACTGCAAATATTTAAAGTGTTCCGGGTTAGACATATCCAATACAAAAACATCATAATTTCTGGCAGCTTCAGGTAATTTCAAAATAAAATCGTAGACAGGATCCTGCGTCATAGGAGGCTTGCATCCAGCTAAAAGCAAGCTTAGCAGGCTTGTTAAAAGTAAAAATCGTTTCATCGCTTCCTCTTTACATGGAACGGCGTAAACTTTTTTCAGTTATGCCATCGAACAGATGCATTTTTTCAATGTTAACCCTTAAATCTATTTTATTGCTTTCAGGTATTTTCATGTCAGAAGATTGCCTCACAATAATTGAGTGATCGACCAGGTTGCAATGAACCATAGATTCAGCTCCTGTCGTCTCAACCAAGTCCACTGATGCAGTAAGAGATAAAGTGTTTTCATCCGATCCGGATGCATGACCCATAATAAAATCTTCCGGCCTGAGCCCAATGATGCAATCTGTAATACCGCTTAAATTAAAAAGTTTTCCTATCTTCTCATTTATTGGAATAGATGTATTATTCAGAAATATCATGCCATCTTGAATTTTTGCGTTTAAAAGATTCATCGATGGGCTGCCAATGAATCCAGCAACGAAAACATTCTGCGGATATCGATATACATCCATTGGTGTTCCTGCCTGTTGTAACACTCCATCCTTTAAAATGACAATCCTGTCACCCATGGTCATGGCTTCAACCTGATCATGAGTCACATACATCATAGTTGTTTGAAGTCGTTCATGCAGTTTTTTGATTTCAGCTCTCATCTGAACTCTAAGTTTAGCGTCCAAATTTGATAAAGGTTCATCAAATAAAAAAACAGAGGGTTCTCTAACAATCGCTCTACCAACCGCCACCCGCTGACGTTGTCCCCCAGAGAGCTGCTTAGGCTTTCTATTCAATAGATTTTCAATTCCTAGTATATTCGCTGCGTTCAACACTCGGCGATCGATTTCTTCCGCCGGCACTTTTCTCAATTTTAATCCGAACGCCATGTTTCGATAGACATCCATATGTGGATAAAGAGCGTAATTTTGAAAAACCATCGCGATATCTCGATCTTTAGGTGATATATCGTTGACCAATTGATCGCCGATAAAAATTTCACCTTCAGAGATAGATTCGAGACCTGCAACCATTCTAAGAGTTGTCGATTTTCCGCAGCCGGATGGACCTACGACAACAACGAACTCCTTGTCATGAATTTCAAAATTCAAGTTGTTGACAACGCGTGTTGTATCAAAATATTTGCTGACATTTTTAAAAATGACATGAGCCATATTATATTCTTCCGCAAAAAAGTGATTGTTTCTCGAACCGGGTATCTAACTCCGCTTTCGTCCACTTCCGTAGGTTATCAAAAGAATCCCTATCATGACAAATGGTATGCCAAGGAGCATCCAGAACTCATTCAGCCCGGATAGATCGAAATACTGAGGGATTACCACTAGAGCTATCAGGTTATTCAGAGCGTGAGCCAACATAGCAGGATACAAAGATCCGCTAATATGTACGATCCAACCAAAGCTGATTCCAAGAAGTGTTGTAGCAAATAGGCGATAAATGCTGAAGTGCATTATTCCAAATAGCAAGCCGGTGATAATGATGGATCGAAGTGGCTTCCATTTTCTTTGTAAACTGCCCTGGATTGCGCCTCGAAACAGCAGTTCTTCGCATATTCCGGGAGACACAGCCATAAGCAAAACCAAACTGAAAACAGAAAGATCCGGGGCCATAGACTCGCTAAAATTCTCCATCCACCCCTTTGGAATCGGCAATACTTTCATGATCAATTGATTTAGGAAAAGAGTGACGGGTAGTGCGCCAATCTGAAAAAGAATCGTACCGGTCCAGACTTTCCAAGTAGTCTTGTTAAGCCTTAACGTTTGTTTCAAAGGTAATTTTTGAAAAATCACCATTAACAAAGCTGTTCCCAGGAAAAGAACCCAGAGCGTGATAATCATTCCCGGAACGAAGCTATGCATTTGCAGTGGCGCCATAAAATAAAACATGCATAACCAAACTAATACATAGCCAATCAAAGCAGTTCTAACAGGGTTCTTCTGTATGGCGCTCATACTGAATTCAGTGTCGGAAATCGATTCAGAAATCAGGCTTCCTTCTCGCTCCAACGTTTTAATTGTAAAAAAAACAAGGAGTGATGCAGAGGCAAGATTAACACCATTTGCGATAAGCATCGGCCAAATTTTCAATGAACCTTCAAGCATTTCTTTAATGGCAACAACCACATTCGCTATTGGAAGGAACAGCAGAAACGAGTCAGATTTCATGCCAGGCAAAGTTGCGGCAATACCTGGAATCATAGCTAATAAAGTAAACGGCATGATTAGTGTTTGGCCGGATTGATAGGTTTTAGCCTTAGCGCTGATCAACATCAAGATTGAAGCTAAAAGTACCGTTATTGGCAAAGCACATAAAAAAACACCGATGACCGATCCCAAGCTAATTGTAAATTCAAATTTAGCTTCCTGGCTAAGGTTAAAAAATCCCAATTTCATGGTAAGAAGAAGAGAAGCCAGATTGATAAATAAACTGATCAACCCTGTCGTAATCACAATCATCATTTTGCCTATTATAACACTCCGCCTATGGATAGGACTGACCAGAAGTGTTTCAAAACTTCCTCGTTCTTTTTCGCCGGCAATCAAATCGACAGCAGCAAACGAACAGCCGCTGACAAGAATCATAATCAGAATTATAGGAAGTATTTTGGCAATTTTATGCCCACTTTTCTCATAGATAGATGCAATATCTAAAAACTGTGATTCTCCAATATCATAATTAACTATCGACGGGTCGGACAACTCATCAGCAAGTATTTTTCGTATCAGTGACAACTGTGTTTCCGAGAATATCTCAGTGATCATGCCCGCAGCTTTCTGAGACATATCATCAGAGCTTAAATAATATAACCAATAGGCTTGTTGATCTAAAACATCGATATCAACTTCCAGACCAACGTGAACATTTTTTCTGTAAACTTCTGAAGCGAGATCTTTGGTAAAAATATAACTGACGGGTTTATCGGAATGTTTGTCGATCAAATCTTTTATCTCGGGTTGGTCATCTCTAATAGCGATTGCAAATCCTTCTTCTTGAACAATTTTTTGATCCAAACCTTGTAACCAGGACATGCTCCCGAAAATAATCGGAAAAATGATAATCGGAAGCACAAATGCCGAGATAATCACTCGCTTGTTCCGAATTATTTCAGTCGTCTCTTTAAGATAAACGGTTTTAATTTCATCCCATGCAAGCATTTAGTAATCTCCTAAAAGCTTTTTTTCAATATAAAGTGATGTCATTTCCGGTTAACTGTTTATCCTTTTCAAGCAAATAGAAAAAAATGTCTTCCAGATATCGTTCTCCCGTTTGTTTCCTTAGTTCCTCAAGGTTTCCGATAGCCTGAAGACTCCCATTGTGAATGATGGCAATTCTGTCACACAGTTTTTCTACTTCACTCATGATGTGGGTTGAATAGAGAATACATTTTCCTCGATTTTTATATTCAAGAATCGTCTTCATGGTCTGAGCAGCGGCAATGACATCCAAGCCGACGGTCGGCTCATCGAAAACCAAAACAGGGGGATCTTGTATAAGAGCGCGTGCAATAGAGACTTTTTGCTTCATGCCAGAAGATAGCTTTTCACATCTAACTCGAGCATATTCCGAGATGTTGAATTCGCTGATCAACTCATCGATTCTATTTTTTAGGATAACAGGGGATAACCCGTTGATTTTTCCAAAAAAGCGTAAAATTTCTTCAGGAGTCAAACGTGGATATAGACCGGTTGTTGACGAGAGGAACCCCAAAGACTTTCTGACCTGGCCGGGCTGTTCGACAACATCGAAACCACTGACAAAAGCTCTACCTGATGTTGGTGTCAAAAGCGTTGCCAGGATTCTCAAAGTCGTCGTTTTTCCTGCACCATTTGGCCCGAGAAGCCCCATAATTTCGCCGGCTCCACATTTAAAGGAAAGGTTGTTGACAGCATTGATTTGACCTCTTTGGGGATCAAAAAATGTTCGAGTTAATTCTTGTACAACAATCACTTTAAAGCCTCTTTAGTATTAAATCGTTTAAACAAAATCATTTTAAGTTGTTTTTTGCTAAGACCCTGCACCAATGCGTCTCGTCCGATAATTCTCTTTGCAGCTGACAGCAATACAAAACCCCAAATCAGAAGGGAGAGAATAGTAATGGCTGCAGGGCTGAGTTGGCATGTCCCATGGATTAGAGATCGAAAAAATAAGCTGATATTGGTTACGGGTATCAGGGCGGTCAGATTGTTAAAGGGAATACCGGGAATAGCAGCTACTATAGCTGGTTGAATACCTATGCTGTAGATAATGGAAACATAACTTTGTGCTTCTTTGAAATCTTTGGCAAATGCGGCTACTAGAATCATCAAAGCATTGAATGAGGATGCTGTCAATACAACGCCTATTACCATCATAGGTAATGCCGCTAAAGGAAGAGTAAATGCCATCTCTGTGCTGATATTTCCAAAAAGCGTATATCGCAGTGTCAGAAGCATCGCGATTATATTTAAAATTCCTGCCAGAGAACTCATTGTAATAACCGCTAAAAACTTGCCTGCAATCAAATGTAATGGCTTTATCGGAGCAACCAGAGTAGTTTCAAGCGTCTTTCTTTCCCGTTCGCTCGTGATGACTTCTATCGATGGATACATGCCACCCATTACTGTAATTATGACAACGACCATCGGAAGTATCATCCCAAGAATAAAACGAGATCGACTTTCAACAGACGACAGATCAATATCTACCAGTTGTAGATCAGGAAAGCTTGAAGAGTCCAAACCGCTAAAAGCTTCAAGATCGGCATAACGAAACTGCTCCAAAACGACTTCAATTCTCTCCTTCGCTTTATTTGAACGATCGGATGAAGAGTCGTAATAAAATTCGAAGCGCTTTTCTGATTGACACTCAATCGGACGAACGATGATATCGAGTTGCTCATCCTTTAAATTGGGCGAGTGCCCATCAGAAACAGAAACATACCGACTGGAATATTCGAAATCGAATCCCGACTTTAATAAGGAAAATAAAAATTCATCTGAAGGCTTTTCCACAAAGCCTATCCTGGAAGGCATATCGCTTAAAAAGCCATGCTGCAAAACAAGCAGCTCATTCATAACCCAAAATATAAAAGGGTAAAGGGCGATTGGTAGAATGATGGAATAAATAATCGTGTTCTTATCTCGGAAAAAACTCAGTAATTCTTTTTTCATTACAGTGCGAAACATCACACGATCTCCCATCAAGAACTTGAATGCGGAACATCTCATATTGATATCACCTATAAATATGTTTTGAAATAAAAATTATTCAATCTATAGTTTAATCAACTATCACCTCAGCAAGTTTTGAAAGGGGTAATTTGAGGGAGTGGAAAACATCAGGTCAGCAGTTCTTCTAGCGGCAGGATTGGGCACACGCCTTCGACCATTAACTGAGCAGCGCGCTAAACCGTCTTTGCCATTTTTTGATCGAACTATCATGCATCACTTGATTCAAAAACTGGTTGAAGTCGGAATAGAAAGAGTATTTATCAATCTTCATTATAGAGGAGAATCAATACGTAAAGCATTAGAACTAGACCCTTTTCGCTCGATTGAAATTCATTTTTCATATGAACCGACAATATTAGGAACCGCAGGCGCTTTATTTCCACTTCGTCGATATTTGAAAGATGAAACTTTTATATTCATAAACGGAGATATCGTCACAGACATCGATATAAAAGAAGTAATTAACGGACATAGACAACATAGAAATGCCATAGCGACTATAGTTTTACATCCCCAATCCGTACATCGAGGTTATCCACAAATTGGAGCGTCATCTGATTTGCGGTTAACGCGTTTTCCGTATGGAATATTACATGATGGAAAATATGATTGGACAGGAACCTTTGCCGGCATCCATATCCTTGAACCTGAATTTCTCACGTTTATCAATCAAGAAAAATTTATGTGTATTAACTCTGAAATCTATCCTCGGGTTTTAGAACAAGGTCATCGAGTCGGCGTCTATCGACATGAAGGTTATTGGAATGATATTGGTACGATGAAAAGCTACTATGAAGCACATTCCCATGTTTTACAGGGTTTATTGAATTTGCCAAACGTCCATAACCCACCGCTGAAATACTGGGCACATCATACCTGTCAATTGGATCCGGAAACCTGTATTGGGAATAATGTCGTTCTTTGTCCTGAATGCATCGTCGGCAAAGAAACAGTTTTAGAAAATGTTGTTGTCTGGCCGGGGATTCGCATCCCAGATGGCTCGTGTTTTAAAAATGGTATTCTTACTGATTCTAGAACCTTTATTTCTCTTCAAAAATGAAAGCATAGAAAAAGATGAATAGGGAAAAGGTAATACATAAAGTTCTTCAACGTTTTTGGGGAGATGAGTCTTTCTCAATTCGTAAACTAACTGGTGATGCTGGAACAAGGGACTATTACAGGGTATTTCATAATGGCCGTACAGCAGTTTTAATGAATCAGCAGAAACCCTATGACAGCAGCGCCGATCTTTTTTTCAGGCTGACAAATTATTTATCTTCGCTTGGTTTTCCAGTTCCCAAAGTGTTATTGGATGCGTCTGAAGACGGAATTTTGCTATTAGATGACCTTGGGGACCAAATGCTACAAACAATATATCAACAAAATCCGGATAAAACATTAAAAGCGTATTATAGCAAGGTGTTTAAGCAGCTAGTTCGTTTGCATACGATTTGTCGGAAAGATACAGCAGGACAATACTCCGATATTTTTCAGCAGCGTTTTGACTATGCGAAATTGCGTTGGGAATTGGATTTTTTTACGGAGCATTTTGTAAGCCGGTTCAAACGCCAGCATTTGAATCCTGAACAAATCGCTATACTAGATTTTCATTTTGACAGTCTCTGTCAAATTCTCGAAAAAGAGCCTATTGTATTTACTCATAGAGATTTTCATTCGCGGAACATCATGATTAAGGATGAAGAAGCCTATTTGATTGATTACCAAGATGCACGCATGGGTCCCCCCGAATACGATTTAGCCTCCCTATTGCGTGATGCTTATGTAAAACTTCCCGAAACATATATTGAAGATTTTCTTGAAAATTATTACCGTGAAACCGCTGACCAGCGTGATAAATCTCATAGGAGATATATTTTCAGTCTGATGTGCATTCAAAGAAATATTAAAGCTCTTGGAACTTTTGGTTTTCAGGCTAGTAACAGGAAAAACACCGCTTATCTACAGTATGTTCCATTGCTAAAACAGCATCTTGAGACAGAACTGTTCTATCTTGATGAGAGGAATAGCGGAAACACTGTTTTTCCGAGAGATTCAGCAGCCTTTAAGCGAGTTTTACTGCATGAAATTCTCGGGTAGCCTCATAGCGATTTTTTTTCATGCTCTAATCATCCTGGTATTATCCTTTTTCATTCCACTTTTAGAGCCTTTTTCTTGGAAAGACGCGTCTCATTCTGCAATCATCATTTTAACTGTTTTAATCATTGGACATGCTATCACCATTTTAAGATTTCGATTCTTAAAAAAGAGACAGGATATCTCTCATTATATAGATCTAAGCGTATTCCTTTTCTTATGGACGGGATTAAATCAACTGGCTTTTAAAACCCGATATCCTCCCGTTTCTGTAAGAAACTATCCCGAAATTTCCAAGTTTTTTCCCGTCTTTTTCGTTCTGGGAATAGTAATAATTGTTTTAACTTCCAGCAAACAATGGAAGTTCATTCACAAAGCATGGCTTGTCGCTTTTATGATGACATCTCTGCCATATACTCATCCTCTTGACCATTATACGCTTTCGATGTGTTTTCCCCTTATGCTATTGCTCTACGCAACTCATCGGGAGACAAAAACTATTAGTGTTTTTTTTCAAAACCCGTTTTTCCGCTATCACTATCTATCAACAGCAGCCTTTTTTATAGTTCAATTATTAATATCTTTAAATAATGATTTTGATCAAGTTGTACCCGATTTCTTATTTTATGCAACCATATTTTTTACTTTACCCCTTGTTTGGAGTGCAGTTAAAAATGATAAAAACAGCACACATTTGATAGTGAAAAAAGCTGTAGCGGGTCAAGTGATCTTAATGCTCTTTCTAGCTATTATCTGGATTGTTTGGACTGCATCGAGATGGGGCGCTTTGAGTATATTAAAATATCGGTTATGGATTAGTTTAATTCATCCCAATGCGTTGGCTGCTTGCCTAGCTGTATCCTTTTTAGTACTAGAACCCTGGAAAAAACAGGGCAAAAACCATGTTTTCATCTGGACTATCTCTATTTGTGCTTTGGTTATGCTTTTACTGACCCAATCCCGAGGAATGATCTTTGCGCTTCTGTTATCCTTTTTAATTATCAATTTCAATCTACTGCAACTATTCAGAAAGCTCGAAAACAAACAACAACGATTGGTTACTTTTGTTGTTTTAGCTTGTCTAGGCCTTTCTGTAATTATTTATTGGCGTGTTCATTACAGATTACTGACAATAGGAATGATTCAAGATCGGATAACCTTATGGAAAGCCAGTTGGAATGGCATAAAAGCTCATCTTTTGTCAGGTTTAAGTTTTGGGTCAAAAGGGCGACTGGCTGAATTCGTGACCGATCCTTTTTGTGCCAAGACCGAATTTTTGCGCTTATGGATGGATTGGGATCGCCTTGGCAAACATTTTCATAACTTTTATATCGAAATTCTTTGGTTGTTTGGTTTGCCTGGTTTGCTTTTGTTTATGCTTGTCATTTACAAATGCTTTAACAAAATACAATTAAATAAGATGTACCCCGGCGTGGTTATGGCCACCATGGCTTTGCTCTTATTTGGATTATTCGATTGCCCAATCTATTATGCAGCAATCATGTTTCTTGGCGCCACTCTCCTAGGTCTCATCTCCGGATCATCCTTTGAACTGAAAAATGCAGAAAAACCATTGTCGACGGCACAAAAAATACTGTCAGTTTTGCCTGCAATGATGGCTGTCAGTTTTTTACTTTTGACTGTCGTTCCTGTCTTTCATCAACGCTTTTTATACGCTCGAGGTATTCACCTTTCAAATCACAATATTGATAAATCGAAAACCTGTTTAAAGGCTGCAGCCAACTTCAGACCTGCATCAGGAAAAACAGTTGAAAAACTTGTTCGGTTGATGCTGGATAATGGTGAATGTATCGAAGCTACTTCTGCACTGGATACCTATATGCTCAAAACCAATATGCCGACCATTCAATTGATGCGTCTTCATGCTTGGCTGGAGCGAGATTCAACTTTACGCCTTAAGCGTTTACAAAATGCTTGGCATTCTGATCCAGCAGGTCTAAAAAGTGAAAACCTCTCATTTGAAGTATTTCTAATGGAACTTCAGTCAGACTCGTTTGAATTGAGTTCTGATATCATTGACAACCTTCTAGCGGACAGAAATTTTTATATCCTTTTACGTGATCATGGTTCTGAAAGTCCTAATGGTTTAACAATTGACAAACAAACTGTAACGAACATTTTGAATGCGCGTGGACTCAATCTTTTTCCCTGTAACATTCAGTATTCCTCAGTCTTTTTATCTTTAGAGGATATGTTGACGACGATGGAAAAAGTATTAACGAATTGTGATGAAAATATTGATCGATGTAATAAAAAGCGACAGGCGTACTTTTTAGCCATGCTGAAAGCACGCGATTTTGGCCGAGCCACTCGAACTGCAAATTCCTGGAGTTTTGATCTATCGGAAACTCAATTAATAGCTGATGTTCAGACATTTCGTGAGGGTAGTTCAGCATACTCAATCATTCAGGCACGCAGAGCGTTAGGCATTGGTGATTATCAACTGGCGGAACAACATCTATTATCAGCCTCAACAGGCGAAAAATCTAATCCGGAATGGTTTTACATGATGTCAATCGTATTAGGTAAAAGACACATTTGGAAATTAGCCTTGGAGAATATAAATTCGGCTTTACGATCTGCTCCGCACGATGTGCGATTTCTAATGGAAAAGGGGACTGCATTGTACCATCTTGGTCAACTTCCCAGGGCATTGGAAGTATTTCAAACGATTGTGTGCATTACTCCATGGTCGGTTAAAGCTCAATCTTATACAGGAATAATTTTATATGAATTGGAGAGATTTGAAGAGTCAGTTTTATATTTTGAGTCTGCACGTGATTTGACACCAGAGGACCCTCAAGCTTATTTTAATCTTTTTATGGCGTTAACCGCTTTGCCGGATCGAAAAGATGATGCCAAGAAATTACGTGAAACAATTGTACAAAGATTTGACGAAGTTGCTATTCCAGAGGATTTAAAAGAAAGAATATTTAATGAGGATAATGGCAAAAGATAAAGCTCCTAGAATTTATTGGACTGCTGCACTTTTATTTATACTGTTTTTTTCGCTTTATCTCAAAACAGCCGCTAACCAGCCATATAGCGGCGACTGTGGTGAGTTAACCGCCGCGTCTTATATCCTTGGAATACCTCATACAACAGGTTACAGCACCTATTGCTTGCTCAACAGATTCGCGGCACAAACGCTTCCCATGGGCAATATAGCTTTTCGGTCCTCTATGGTCTCTGCAGTATTTGCATCGTTAGCTCTTGTTTTTTTATTTCTTTACCTAAACAAAATTTTTTCCTTATCAAGCTCATTTTGGGGAGCGTCCTTATTGGGCGTTTCACTGATATTTTGGTCACAAGCAAATATCCAAGAAGTCTATTCGTTACACATGTTTTTTCTATGTGTTCTTTTATTTCTAGCCGAAAGAACAGCATCAAGGTTCACTTTATCAAAACTTTATCTTTTATTGTTCGTAATGGGGCTGAGTTTGACCAACCATGGCCTGACTATTTTTAGCTATCCAGCGTTACTTTTGATTATCTGGCCAACGAAAAAGGCGTTGCCTGGCTATATTGCAAAATGGAAACCAATTATTGCAGGGACTGCCTTCTTCATACTTGGATTTTCAGTGCTGTTATATTTTCCGATCAGAGCTCTTACTAACAGTGTTATCCTTTGGAAACGCTGTAATGAATATACTGAGTTCGTCAACCACGTATCGGGCAGGCTTTTTAAAAATTTGATGTTCAACCAATCGTTTATCGATACGTGGAAAAGATTTTTGTTTTACGGACAAATTACCCTTCGCCAGTTTCCAATCGTTTTTTTAGGACTCGCCATTTATGGATCGTACGTATTATTTAAACGCAATAGAAAGCTTTTATATGTTTTCATTCTCTACTTTGTATTAGTGAATTTTTTTACACTTCAATATAAAATAGTCGATATTGAAGTCTATTTTATTCAAAGCTACCTATCCATAATCATTTTCCTTGTGGCCGGCTTGGATGATCTACGCCAACGTCTGTATTCAAAGTCTCCATATATTTTTAGTTTGAGCTGGTTGGTTCTCCTCTTCGGATCACTGGCAGCGATAATGATAAAAAATTACTGGGAAAACGATTTTTCGAGGAATTATGTAACGTATGACTGGGGTATAAACGCATACAATTCAGCGCCACCAAATTCTTTACTGATCACCCAGGGATGGAATTCTCCATTCATGTTTTTTTATCTCGATCATGTCATGGATTATCGACCGGATATATTAATGCAAGTCGATTATAAAGGGTCTACATTTCATCAAGCTTCTAATCAAAACTGGGATATACCTATAGTCTCTACATTGCCTGTCGAAATACCTGGAATTGGAGAAGAAGAGTTCAAAATATATGGAGTTGTATACCAGTTTGTAAAGCCGGGTCAGAATCTTAAGAATCCCGATACTTACAAATCATGTATGCGAAAACGTTCTTTATGGGATCCAAGAGTCTGTCTTGACTTTCATTGTCTCGCGCTTAAAGCGAATTATGTATTAATAGAGGGCTTTTGGGAATTAGAAGCGGGAAATAAAATGGAAGCTGATGAGCTTTTTGCAAAAGCAGAAACCGTTTCTATATTTAACCCTTTGGTTTTTAATAATCTTTCTTGTATCTACTTTAAACTCGGTGAGTATAAAAAAGCGGAAGAAAAGGCATTGATGGCACTGGAACTTGATCCAAGTTTGATTCCAGCTCTTCATAATTTAGGAAATGCGCTTCTTAAACAGGAACGTTATTCTGAGGCTATTGAGGTTTTTGAGGAAGTAAAGGAAAACGTAGTTTCTTTGGGTAGGCAACGTGAAGCTTTAGGATTCATGTATTTATTAGAAAATGAATGTGAAAAAGCTACACGGGAGTTTAGAAAAGCTTTGCTTATTTCACCTTCATCGCAATCAGCCGCCATCAATTTGGGTGTTTCACAATATCGTTGCGGTAATTTACAGGAAGCATTGAAAACATTCAATATTCTAATCAATAAGGGAAATAGCCTAATAGAAGCCTATTTAAATAGAGCAAATGTATTTATAGCTTTAGCCGATTTTCAAAGCGCCTCAAGTGATCTAACGTATGTTTTGAGTCAACAGCCGGAAAGTTTTGAAGCTCGTCTTGCACAAAGCATCATATTGTTCGAAGAAGGAGATGAAGATCTAGCTATTAGTCACCTTCAAATATTAGAGAAAGAATCTCCGGAGAGTACGGCAGTATTGAATAATTTAGGATTGATTGCCTTTCGCCTGCAAAACTATGATCTAGCCGCTGAATATTGGGAAAAGTCCATTAACTTGGATTCTGGCCAGCCATCTATCCATCAATATTTGCGTGAAATACAATTTGACAGATATTTTTTTATTAAATAAATAACTCGTTTAAACGTTAAATCAACGCCATCGATTATCATGAAGAGTTATTTTTATAGCGGAGAACATGTCACGTCAAAAATCGTGTGAGAATATACTTATAGGGGATAAGCGGATATAAAAGTATAGATTGCTTTTCCAGAAATCAGGGGTTACGATTTAACAGGCAATAAAAAAGACTATGTTATTGATTGAAATGTTGCTTTTTAACTTTTTTCCGTGTAAATATGAAAAGGAGCCTTGCCCTTGGAAGGATTGATTGCTATAACCGGATGCGATTTGGTTTTTTAATTCTTTCCAGAACTCATCATTGGTTCATAAAACTAAGAAATTTATTCAACAAGGTATGAAAGAGTAATACATTTTAAAGGAGATGGCCATGGAAATGTGGGAATTATTTCTAAAAGGTCTGGCAAAAACTATTGAAGAATTTACAGTTAAGATGATTGAAAAAGGCAAGCAGGATAAAGGCACAACCTATACGGGTTATACACGGAGCACATCAGTCAGATCCGGACAACCTGTTTCACAACCTAAGACCCCTGTTCAGGCCCAAGATGTAGAAAAACTACAACAATCAATTAAGGAAGTGTTAGAAAAGCATCCTAAAGGAATAACGATGAAAAATATCGCTAAGGAGTTAGATGTTCAATGGCACTTTCTACGTATCCCTATGCGGCTCCTTATGGCAGAAGATGCAATTGTCAAACGAGGATTGGATTATTTATTGCCATTAAAGCCGGATACGGCTCCACAAGACATCAGCGAGATTGAAGAAGACGTTGTTGAAGCTTCTAGGGATGAGATGGACATATTGGAAAAAGATGATTTATTTTTCGACAGGCCTGAAAAGTCTCATCGATCGATTAGAGAAAAAGAAGAGTATCAACCTAAGAAGAAAGACATAAAAGAAGAAAAAGGCTCTATTCCTAAATCCGGCGCTCCTAGACGAAGGGTCGTTGATCCCTCTCAATTAGAAGATAAACCGAAAACAGAACCGATAGTCACCACTATGTCGATTCGTGAACGTGAAAGCCTGCGTTACAGAATAATGACAGCCCTTAGAGGAAGACCCGAGGGGTTATATCTCGAAAAAATTGAAGAAGTTTTAGGTGAAAGCGCTGTTGTTGTGACTCCAATATTAAACGAGTTAGAACAAGAAGCGAAAGTCATCAAACAGCAAAATGGTAAATTTCGTTTGCCTTAAATCTGTGATTTTATGATCTTGTCATAAAATCCAATCGTATATTCCATCTATCACTATTCTCTATAAAAAATTTTTGTGGACATCTCTATAAATATAGTGTTAATTACGGCTGGGAAGTTTTTTGTGCTTGGAAGCACAAGGAACGCTTTAACATTTAACTGTTGGAGGTATGAATGAACAAACAGATGATATATTTTTTCAGCAAAGAAAAAACAGATGGTTCAGCGGACAAAAGAGAATTATTAGGGGGAAAAGGAGCCAATTTGGCAGAAATGACCAAAATAGGCATTCCGGTACCTCCCGGTTTCACGATCACGACAGAAGTCTGTCGAGATTACAATGAAGCCGGTGATGTTCTCCCCCCAGCTTTGTTGCCCGAAATCAAAAAAGCTGTCAAAAAGCTTGAAGACGTTATGGGAGCAAAGTTTGGAGATCCTGAAAATACTCTTTTATTATCAGTTCGTTCAGGTGCAGCAAAGTCGATGCCCGGAATGATGGATACTGTATTGAATCTTGGAATCAATCAAGAAGTCGTAAAAGGGCTGATTCGTAAAACGGGTAATAAACGATTTGCACTTGATGTGTATCGACGATTTATTCAAATGTTCGGCGATGTTGTCATGGAAGTGCCACATGATGATTATGAACACATTTTACATGAAGTTAAAGCTTCCAAAGGTCTTGTTCTGGATACAGAACTTGATGAAAATGATTGGGAGATTGTCGTAAAAAAATACTTGGAATTGTATGAAAAGCACACAGGAGAAAAATTCCCGACCGATCCTATGGAGCAATTGGTCAAGTCTGTCGAAGCCGTTTTTAGATCCTGGAACAATCCACGTGCTGTAATTTATAGACAACTGAATGATATCAGGGGGTTGATTGGGACGGCAGTCAATGTTCAGACAATGGTTTTTGGGAATCTTGGTGAGACATCGGGGACAGGAGTCGCTTTTACTCGTGACCCAGCTACAGGTGAAGACGAATTATATGGGGAATACCTGATGAATGCTCAGGGTGAAGATGTCGTTGCCGGGATACGCACCCCGCTTCAGATCGCAAAGTTGAAAGAGCAAAACCCTGTTATTTACAACGAGTTAAATGATATTCGACACCTTCTGGAAAAGCATTACAAAGATGTACAGGATCTTGAATTTACTATTCAGGAAGGCAAGCTTTATATTTTGCAGACACGAACGGCTGAGCGTACCATTTTCAGTTGGATTAGATCGCAAGTTGAGATGGTAGATCAGGGTTTGATCGATAAAAAAACGGCTGTGAAACGTATTCCGGCTAGTGAGCTGGGCAAGTTATTTGCGCCGGTTCTTGATCAGGCTGATATTGAACGAAAAGGCCTTAAAGCTTGTGCCAAAGGGTTGAACGCCAGCCCAGGTGGCGCGTGTGGTAGGATTGTGTTTACAGCAGCCGAGGCCGAAGAATGGTCGAAAATGGATGAGTCTGAGTTGCAAAAAATCCATCCGTCTATTGTTCTTTCGAAAAAAACCCAGAAAAAAGAAAAAGTTCGAGTCATTTTGGTTCGAATTGAAACCAGCGCTGAGGATATCGGTGGAATGCACGCCTCTGAAGGCATACTGACTTCACGTGGTGGTATGACCAGCCATGCTGCAGTTGTTGCCAGAGGTATGGGTTGCCCTTGTGTTGCGGGTGCTGGGGGGCTTGTTATTAACTATGCAAAAGAAGAGCTTATCTGTGGTGATCATGTTCTGAAAAAAGGCGATAAGATTGCTATCGATGGCTTCACTGGCGCTATTTATCCGGCAGAAATCGATGTCAAACCATCTGAAATCCTTCAGGTGCTACGCGGACAAATCAAGCCCGAAGAATCGCTGCTTTTCCGTCAGTATTCAATCTTGATGTCCTGGGTAGATGATATTCGAACATTAGGCGTGCGAACCAATGCTGATTCTCCCGGAGACGCTCAAACGGCAGTCTATTTTGGAGCTGAAGGAATTGGTTTAACTCGAACTGAGCACATGTTCTTTGGTGATGCGAACGAGGGCGCTCAGAAAAACCGACGTATTGTCACATTTAGACAAATGATTCTTGTAGCGGAAAAAGTAAAGCAATTGAGACAGAAATTAGCTGCCGCTATGTCAGGTAAAGGTGATTCTAAATTGATCAAGGAACTTCAGGCACAACTTGTAGAACCTGAAAAACAATACATGATAGCTCTACAAAAGTTGTTACCTCTTCAAAAACAGGATTTTAAAGATATATTCAAAGTATTGAAGGGGCTTCCTGCAACCATTCGAACATTGGATCCGCCATTGCATGAGTTTTTACCGGACAAACTGGAAGATCAAAAGGAAATGGCTCGCATCATGGGTCTAACCATTGAAGAAATACAGCAGACCATTGAAAACTTAAAAGAATTCAACCCAATGCTTGGTCACCGTGGTTGCCGTCTTGGTATTACGTATCCAGAAGTAACAGAAATGCAGGTGCGTGCTATTATTGAAGCTGCCTTGGAAGTTCACAACGAAGGTATTCCGGTTGCGCCTGAGATCATGATACCCCTAGTGGGCACAAAAATGGAGCTTGACTTACAAAAAGACGTGGCTCTGAATGTTATCGATGATGTCTGCAAGGCAAATGGACTTAAAAAGCTTCCATTCCCAGTTGCTATCGGTACTATGATTGAAGTTCCACGAGCCTCCTTGATGGCAGATGAAATTGCTGAAGCTGCTGATTTCTTTAGCTTTGGCACAAATGATCTTACTCAAATGGCATGTGGATTCAGCCGTGATGATTCCGCAAAATTCCTTGAAGAATACGTCGATAAGAAAATTTACGAGTATGATCCATTCCAGGTTTTGGATCAGACAGGAGTTGGCCAATTAGTTGAAATCGCGGTTCAGAGAGGTCGTTCAACCAAGCCTGACTTACAGATGGGAATTTGTGGTGAGCATGGGGGAGAGCCGCGAAGCGTAGAATTCTGTCATCGAGTTGGATTGGATTATGTTAGCTGTTCACCATTTCGAGTGCCTACAGCAAAATTGGCTGCAGCCCAAGCGGTGATTAAACAAGAATCATAGGCAATTGACATGAATAAGCTGTTGATTTCGGTTATTGACGATGATGAATTTATTCAAAGACTGTTACGAGACACTTTGGAATTAGCCGGTTATCGAACAACAATCTCTGGATCATCTGAAGAATGTTATCGGAAATTAGGCAATGAAGTGCCTGCCCTATTCGTCATAGATATCATATTACCAGGACAAGATGGCATTCAATTGTGCAAAAATTTAAGAAAACAGCCACTGACGCAACATATTCCGATCATTATGCTTTCGTCAAAAGCTCGAGTACAAGATCGTATCATTGGATTAGAAGCCGGAGCTGATGACTATTTGGTAAAACCATTTCATCTTGATGAACTTGTGGCTCGCATAAAGGCTAATTTGCGACGACATGTACGAGAAACAACAGTTACTGAAAAACCAATTTCTGAAAAGACTAAAGTGGCATCACGTAAAAGTGATGCCACTTTATCAAAGCTGTCAAAGCAGCTATCATCAAAACCAGATGAAAAACAAAAGTCATTAGATAACATTGCCAAGACTGAACAGGCGAAAAAAACTATTGCTTATTCTTCCACTAGCCCATCTAAATTAGAAACCATGGAACCGGATGCCGATTTTGATACCAAAAAGAGATATGCAACAGAGCTTTATCAACGTAGAATGTATGAAAAGGCTTACCGTCTTTTTGAAATCTTGGCAGAAGAAGACCCCAGAGACCAGTACGTTAAAAAATATCTTGAAGTCACGAAAACGAGTCTCATGAAATTTTTCTTACAAGTTCTGGGAAGCAGAGATGCTATTCCTATCCGGATTTCAGATCATCCAGAAGATTTTATAGGTTTAGATCTGAATTCACAGGAAGGGTTCATTTTTTCTAGAGTCGATGGTTCTACTGATTTTAAGGGAATAGTCGCTATATCAGCTATGAAACCCTTGACTGCTTATGGAATTTTATATCATTTGTTGCAATCTGGAGTTATTAAAATCAAAAAATAGCTCTTTACCTTTCTTGAAAAAACAGACACAATAGTTCCAGGATTGCTGTTTTAAGCCTTTCAATTATGAAAACATATTGATTAAGGGGGTAATTATGCAAAAAAAGGCAGTAAGTTTTCTATTGCTCTTTGTGTTTATCGTAGGGTTTTCTTATCCAGTGTTTTCAGAAGAAAATGAAGCTGTTGATCAGAAAACAGAAATTTTGAGCGCAATTGAAACACTAAAAAAGGCCATCGCCGACAATAATGATCCTATGAGAAATAAAATGTATTTCAAGTTCAGATTGATCGAACAAGATACTCCGGGTGTTGTAGCTCCCTATCTTATAGCCAATCTGAATGACGAAGCTCCGGGCGTATCCGAATATATTACTTTCATTCTAGGGTGGATAGAAGATCAGCGTGCCATTCAACCTCTTCAAGAGTTATTGACAAAAAAAGATTCTCAGAAGATTGCTGCTGCGCGAGCGCTTGGTTTTATGAGAGCGGAGGAAAGTATACCCAACATTATTGCCTTACTGGAAGACTCAAATCCTCGCGTACGAGGTGATGCCGCCTATTCACTTGGACTAATGGGGAGTGATAAGGCAAATGCTGCGCTGCAAAAAGCGACTCAAGATGACGATGAGTTAGTTCAGTATTTTGCTAAAGAAGCTCTGCAGAGAATTGAGGACTACAAAAAATTTGGTTGGTAAAACAATAAAATGAATAGTGAGGCTTTAAAGGGTCTTTTTTTAAAAATTGAGCAAGGTTCGATACGGGAGCGAAATGAAGCTTTTGAACAACTTGAGGAATATCCGTTCGAGCAAATAAAAGACATTTTATTCGAATGTCTGCGGAGTAATAACCACCGTGTACGATCACGAACTGCTCAAATTATGAGCAATAAAGGTGATGAAACCATTTTATTCCCTTTGCTTCAAGCGTTGAGTGATGAGTCATGGTCCATCCGAAACAGCGCTAGTGAAGTTCTGGCCGGACTACCAGAAAATATTGTTTTACCGGCTCTCAATGCAATTATCACCTCTTCACACACTAACCCTGTTCTGTTAAAAGCCGTAGTCAACCTTCTGGATAAATATCAACATCCGGATTCCGCAGAAATTCTGATCGGTATCCTTCAAAATAATGATGATCCTGAATTGATTGAAGCTTCAGTATCCAGTTTAGGAAGAAAGAAAGATAATCTGTCCGTTGATAAACTGTTTAGACTTCTGACTCATGAATTATGGAATGTGCGGAAAGCTGCCGTAACAGCTATTTCCAACCTTCCATGGCAAATAATCAAACCCCACTTAATTCAAGCTATCGGCAATCCTAACCGCTTTATTCATTTGGCTGGTATTGAAATATTGATCTCTATTGCTTCAGATGATGTCATCGATATGCTTGCAGAAATACTCAAAAGTAAAAATACAACTGCAAAACTCAATGCTTTGAATGTTTTGTCTGGAATCAATACCGATGAGAGTTATTCGACCATGCTTGCCGTTCTTGATGATGAAAATATCCGGGTTCGGAATAAAGCTATTACTGATTTAAGTCGCTCATCTTCATCTGTAGTTTTTAATCTTCTTATTCGATGTGTAAACTCACCCAATACAGTATTGAAACTGGGAGCGATCCAGGTCTTTGGTGAGATGGGAACTGATGCTTCCGTAGACATTCTTCAGAATCTTTTGGAAAAAGAATCGGAGACTACAAAGATACGTGTAATGGAGGCGCTGGCACGTAGTGGCACAAGACGAAGTATCAAATTATTGCTTCAACACATCGCTATGCCGGACTACACTGAAGAGATCACAACTATTCTGAAAAGTATCGACCCCGATCTTGCTATTCAGCAAATAGTTAACCTTCTTGATGAGCAGGACTTTTTTCCTACTGCGGTGCGAGGGCTGCTGGATTTTGATAGATCGAAAGTTCTTAGATATTTATCCTCGAAACTATCTTCTGATATTGCTTCCCAACAAGAGAAAGCAGTTGAGGCCATGGGACTACTGGGTTCCCCCGAAGCATTGGTCTATCTGGAAAATATACTTGATGGTAACTTTTCAGACCAAGTAAAAAAGCTGGCAGAAACTAGCCTGCGCCGAATCCGACGAAATATTCAATAGGGCGCAAATGAATGAATTAAAAACTGAGTTATTGTTCTTGACGAAATCTTTTTCCCGTTATTTAGCTTTTTTGCAGGAGGAAGGTATTGAAGCTGTTTCCATAACGGATTGGATGGATAAAACGCCTGGGCCGTTGATTTCTAATGCTGAAGAAGCGCTCGAAAAATTAAAGCTCTCAATTGGGGATTGTAAACGATGCAAACTCCATCAATCCCGGTCAAATTTAGTTTTTGGCGAAGGCAACCCTGATCCCGATCTTGTCTTGGTCGGTGAAGGTCCTGGATTTGATGAGGACCGTTGGGGAAGACCTTTTGTTGGCGCTGCCGGACAGCTTCTTAACAGAATTGTAAAAGCTATGGGATTGACGCGGGAGCAGATCTACATTTGTAATGTTGTTAAATGCCATCCTCCAAAGAACAGGGATCCGGAAGAAGATGAAATTGAGATTTGTGGTAATTTTTTGATTGAGCAAGTTGAGATTTTGAAACCTAAAATGATACTTGCTTTGGGCCGAATATCAGGTAGATTTTTGACTGGAAGTCCACCGTCCACCCCAATTTCTGCGTTGAGAAACCGCTTTTTTTCATTTAGAGGCATCGATACAGCGGTCACATATCATCCGTCGGCATTATTGAGAAATCCTGCCTATCGCCGACCAGTCTGGGAAGATGTTCAAGCCGTTATGAAGCGTCTGGAGCGTCCAATTCCTATTCCCTGACCTTGAAGAACGGTTCCAATTTTTATAGAATTGTTTGATCGGAGGACGGAAGGAGATAATTATGGCATTGAAGAAAATTTTTACATACGGCGCTTCCGTTCTAAGAGAGCGGGCAAAACCTATTGAAGAGATTACACCGGAAATCACGCGTTTGGCAGAAGACATGTTGGAGATGATGCAAAAAGCTCCAGGAATAGGCTTGGCTGCACCTCAAGTCGGTCAATCGATTCGCATGATCATTGTGACCTATGGTCTTGAAGAGGAGAAACCGGAGCCAAAAGTGATTCTGAACCCCGAAATTCTTGAGCACTCTATTTCGACAGAAACCATGGAAGAGGGTTGTTTGAGTGTTCCGGAAGAGACCGGATTAGTCAGCCGATGGACAGACATACTAATTCGTGGACAGACACTGGATGGCCAACCTTTTGAAGAAAAGCTCCAAGGGCTGGCAGCGCGGATATTTCAACATGAATATGACCATTTGGAAGGCGTATTATTCATTGACAAATTATCTTTTATAAAGCGGGATGTTGTTAAGCGTCGTCTAAAAAAACGTTTAAAACAGGAAATGAGCGCTTCGTGATATCGCTGAACGAGCCTAAAATAATTTTTATGGGCACCTCGGATTTCGCTGTGCCGGCGCTTAAAGCTCTGTATCAGAATGGCTATAACATATCTTTAGTGGTGTCTCAGCCTGACCGCCCCAGAGGACGGCGTTTAAAAACTGTTACGACACCTATAAAAAAACTTTCTGAAGAGTTAGGATTGCCACTTTTTCAACCGGAAAAATTGTGTCGCTCAGTTTGTATGGAAAAAATTATGAATCTTCACCCGGATATCATTGTTACAGCCTCTTATGGACAAATTCTTACAAAAAAATTTCTTACGATACCTCGCTATGGAGTTCTGAATGTTCATGCATCGCTCTTACCTCTCTATAGAGGCCCAGCGCCTATTCAGGCAGCTATCGTAAATGGTGAAAAAACTACAGGCGTGACTATTATGTTAACAAGACTCAGCGTTGACTCAGGTCCAATCGTATCAGCTCAGGAGGAACCTATATATCCTCACGATACTGCCGGATCACTTCAAATCCGGCTAGCAAAAATTGGCGCTGAGTTGTTGATAAAAACTATTCCCGGCTATATTTCAGGTGACCTAATTCCACAGGAACAAGACCATTCCAGATCGTCTTATACTCAACGATATACAAGCCATGATGGATTAATCGACTGGTATCAATCCGCGGAACAGATTGCCAACCATATCCGAGGAATGAATCCATGCCCTGGTGCGTTTACCTCCTGTGGAGATGTGCGATTAAAAATCAATACAGCATACCCATCCACTCAAGATACTGCCACAGGTGTTCCGGGAACTATAGTTGACGTAGTAAAAGGCAAGGGTATTCTTATCAAGACTGGTGATACTTTGTTACTATGTGAAGATCTTCAGCCTGCTTGCCGAAAACAAATGAAAGGTGACATGCTTATTTATGGACGATATGCCGCCTTGGGCGATGTCCTGGGTTCCAGCCTGATCGATGGAGATAACAAGCGATGTTCCGACCCGCTTCAATCCTAAAGTTTTTAATCGGTTTTGCCAGTTTTATACTGCTTGCAGCCGTTACAGGATGGGTTACGTTGGTGTGGATGGCTTCAGGTGGAGATGTTTATATACCTGATGTTGTTGGAAAAAATCTATCAAATGCGCTTGGAGATTTACAAAGTAGTAACCTATACCTCATATTAGACGGCGAAGAAAATCATTCGGAAGCTCCACGAGGAGTTGTGATTGCACAAAATCCTCCAGCGGGCGCAGTACGAAAAGCCTATTCGACTGTTCGAGTCATTCTGTCAGCCGGGCCTCAACGGCTGGAAATGCTGGATTTACGAGGCTATGGCGTTCGACAGGCACGGCTGGAAGCCGGTGAACTCGTTAACGGTGTGTTCACTGAATACTTTCTTCCTCATCAAGATTATTCTGAAGGTGAGGTTATTGCTCATATTCCCGGTCCCGGCGAAATTATTGTGCCCAATAGCTCGATATCTCTTCTGGTTAGCGCCGGCCCACCCAAAAGCCGTTACCGTATGCCCGATGTAATCGGTCTCACATTAAAAGAAACGCGGGGTATACTGCAATTGTTTTTACCTCATCTGGATATCACAATCAGTGACAGAAGAGAATTTGGGCCTGGAATCGTCATCGATCAATCACCTGAAGCTGGGAGTCCATTAGAGCTGGGAAATAAAATTCAACTTGTCGTTACCCCACAAGATGGAAGCGCTCTGGTTCCCAAGCGCTTTACATGGAAAACTCCTCCAGGATTGCTTAATAAAAATATGTTGGCTACCTATACCGTTCGAGGTAAAACAGAAATCCTTGCCGAACAGGATGTAAAACCAACAGAAGACATCACTTTATTTGTTCCCGAAACAGGTATTGGGTTGCTGGAAATTTTCTTGGACGGTGTAGTCGTTTACTCCGAAGTTCGTTGAAAAGAGGTTTTAATGATTAAGATAGCGCCCTCACTTTTATCTGCAGACTTTGCTAATCTTGCACATGATATCGATGTCGTCACCAAAGCTGGCGCTCATGCATTACATGTAGATGTCATGGATGGTCACTACGTACCCAATATCACCATTGGTCCACCCGTTATCAAGGCTATAAAACGAGTGACATCTCTTCCGCTCGATGTCCATCTCATGATCGAAAAGCCGGAACGGTTCATAATGAAATTTGTTGAAGCTGGAGCAGATCAACTATGTGTGCATGTTGAGGCATGTCCACATATACATCGAACTCTAAGTAAAATAAAAGAAACAGGAGTGAAAGCAGGCGTATCTTTAAATCCCGGCACTGCACTGGGAACGATTTCTGAAATTCTTCATTTAGCTGATTTTGTGCTTATCATGAGTGTCAATCCTGGCTTTGGTGGCCAAGCATTCATACCTGACTCGATCAATAAGATACAACGCTTATCCAATGTAATCCAAAGTCGCCAGACTGATACTTTTATAGCTGTTGATGGTGGCGTTTGTGAAGATAATGCAGCTAAACTTGTCGAGGCTGGCGCGTCTTTGCTAGTTGCAGGATCGGCAGTTTTTAATGCGCCTGACCCAACTGCTGCGCTACGAAATTTAATTGCAACTGCGAATCTTGCAAAAAGCTCCTGAACAAAGTGGAGAACGATACAATGAATCAAAATTTTACTAGAGCCTTGATCACTGTTTCAGATAAAACCGGTTTGCTTGACTTGGCACATTTACTACATTCTTTAGGTATAGAAATTGTCTCGACAGGAGGAACAGCGAATTATATATCACAATCTGGAATTCCGGTAACGCCTGTTGCCAGCGTAACTGGATTTCCTGAGATTCTTGATGGAAGAGTCAAAACTCTCCACCCATCAGTACATGCTGCTATTCTTGCCGACATTAAAAACCCTCACCATCTGCAACAACTGAAGGAAAACCATATCACTCCGTTCCAGATTGTTGTCGTGAACTTATATCCATTCAAACAGACAGTCTTGAATAATCCAACTGATGCATCGGCTATTATTGAAAATATAGATATTGGTGGCCCTTGTCTTATGCGTGCAGCCGCTAAAAACTATAAAAACATACTGATAATTTCTGATACTGATGACTATGAATTTGTTTCTGACAGATTGAAAAACAAGATTCCTTTTACTGAAAATGACAGAAAGTTATTAGCAGCTAAAGCTTTTGAACACACCAGTCAATATGATTATCTTATAACATCATGGATGAATGATACATCTTATAATAACAATGAGTTACCAGACTATATTCATGTGTTACTTGAAAAAAAAGAAAGCTTGCGATATGGGGAAAATCCACATCAGTCATCAGGTGTATACCGAGTTCCCTTAGCTGAAAATACAGGACTATTAGGATATGAGCAGCATGGAGGCAAGGAACTTTCATTCAATAATCTGCTCGATATGCAAGCTGCCTGGAATATGGCTATAGCATTCAAAAATCCAGCAGCTATTATAGTCAAGCATCAAAATCCCTGTGGCGCATCTGAATCGAATTCATTATCAACAGCTTATGAGTTAGCGTTCTCATGTGATCCCCAATCTGCTTTTGGTGGAATAGTAGCGCTGAATCGAGCTGTTGATCTGAACACGGCTTCAGTTATTCATGCCTCAGTATTTTTGGAAGTCATTGCGGCGCCTGCATTTAGTGACGAGGCGCTTGAATTATTAAGACGAAAAAAGAATCGTCGCCTTATTCAGATTTCTATTCCTGAACACAGTGTTTTTAGTCATGATATCCGCTTGATCGACAATGGCGCCCTGGTTCAAACGCTGGACACATCAACTGAGACTCGTTCTGATTTTTCCGTTATTTCTCGGCGAGCGCCCACTGAAAAAGAATGGGAAGACATGCTTTTTGGTTGGACTCTTGTTCGCCATGTAAAATCCAATGCTATTGTTTGCGTGCATAATCAAATGGCTGTCGGTATTGGAGCGGGCCAGATGAGCCGGGTAGATTCTGTCGAGATTGCTTTAAAAAAAGCCGACCAAAGGTCATTTGGAGGAATTCTTGCTTCTGATGCATTTTTTCCGTTTCGTGACAGCATAGACAGAGCTGCAGAAGCGGGAATTACCGCAATCATTCAGCCTGGAGGTTCTAAAGGCGACCAAGAGGTTATAGATGCGTGTAATTCTCATGATATCGCTTTGGTTTTTACAGGAATTAGACATTTCCGCCATTAAAATTGGGGGGTGGCTATGAGAGTATTGGTTATTGGTTCAGGTGGTCGTGAACATGCGCTTGTTTGGAAACTATCACAATCAGATATTGTTAAACGACTTTATGCAGCTCCCGGCAACGCCGGCATAGCACAACAAGCAGAATGTATTGATATAAAAGCTGATGATATCGATGCTCTTGCCAAGTTTGCAAACAGATATTGTATGGACTTGGTTGTCGTTGGGCCGGAAGCTCCACTGGCTTTAGGTTTAGCTGATCTGCTTAAAAATCGTAATATTCCAGTGTTTGGTCCTAATGCTTCAGCAGCTATGCTTGAGAGTAGCAAAATAGCTGCAAAGAACTTCTGTAGCCGTCACAATATCCCAGTTGCAGATTTTGATGTTTGTGAAACAGCGGAGAAAACAATAGCATTTGCAGCAAAACGATCTAATAAGTGCGTGCTCAAAGCGGATGGCTTAGCTGCAGGCAAAGGTGTTTTTGTCTGCAAATCACTGGAAAATGTGCAGCAGGCTGTAAAAGCATTTTTTACTACCGGTGAATTTGGTCAAGCGTCATCACGTATTCTTGTTGAAGATATGCTTGAAGGTGAAGAAGCATCGATTCTGGCTTTGGTTGATGGAAAAACCTATGTTATTCTGGAATCCAGCCAAGACCATAAAGCGGCTTTCGATAATGATCAAGGTCCAAATACCGGTGGTATGGGCGCATATTCTCCGGCTCCAGTCGTAACTGATGATATTCTAAAGAAGATTGAAAACACCATCATAAATCCTACTGTTTCCGGAATGGCATCTGAAGGCAATCCTTTTATAGGCGTTCTTTATGCAGGATTAATGATTCAAAATGGAATACCCAAACTGTTGGAATTCAATGTTCGCTTCGGCGATCCTGAAACACAACCTCTGTTATACCGTTTGCAATCTGATTTAGGAAAACTGCTGCTAGCGACTGCTCAAGGTGATCTGCATCGTCACCCCAAATTACAATGGTCACCGGATCCTGCTGTGTGTGTTGTGATGGCCTCAGGGGGTTATCCGGGAAAATATAAAAAAGGGGTTGAAATAACAGGATTAGAAGATGTTTCCACCTATCCGAATACAATGGTATTTCATGCCGGAACTGAAAGAGATGCCAATGGTCGTTATGTAACCTGTGGTGGGAGAGTTTTGGGCGTTACCGGTTCCGGTAAGACAATAAAAGAGGCTTGTTCCACTGCTTATCGAGCAGTCCGTAATATACATTTTACAGACAGTTTTTATAGAACAGATATTGCTCATCGAGCCCTGATTCGGGCAAATTCAGGAGGATCTGAATGAAATCATCTCCCCGAATTTTAATCGTTCTTGGCAGTACATCGGATAAAGAAATTATCGATCCCGCCATTTCAACGCTACAGAGCTTTGATATTCCATTTGAGGTGCGGATTAGCTCAGCTCATAGAACTCCAAAAAGAACAGTCGAACTCGCCCAATGTGCTGAAGAAAGAGGCATTAAGGTGATTATTGCAGCAGCCGGCTGGTCAGCAGGCCTTCCCGGAACGATTGCTGCAGAAACTATTCTGCCCGTTATTGGTGTGCCTGTGCCCTCATCAGTTTTATTGGGAATGGACGCTATGTTGTCAATGGTTCAAATGCCTCCAGGTGTTCCTGTAGCGACGGTTGCCGTCGGCAAAGGCGGCGCTAAAAACGCTGCTTTACTGGCTATTCAAATACTAGCCAATGAATTTACAGAATTGAAAGAACCTTTAAAAAAATTCAAGCAAGAAATGGCGCAATCCGTTATCGAAGCAGCAGAAAAACTGGAAAAATCCTGGCTGAAATAAACAGATTACCTAGGCGGATCTTCTGGGTTGCCGCCGTTTTTAAAATCATCTCTACGATCATGTAAAAATCTTCGTAAATTTTGGTGAAAATCCGCCTCTACCAATAAAAACTTAGCTTGCTGTTCCACTGTCAGCAGCTCAAAAATCTCGTCTAGCTGCTTCATTTCCGCAGTCGCATGTTGTAGGCGAATTTTTTGTGCCATCTCAACCAAAGATCTGAGAGTCTCGGCTTGATCACCACGCTCTAAAGCCATTCTCAATTCTTGGTTTGCAAACTGGATATCTTTCATCTGTTGATAACGTAATTCTTCGAGCTTTCGAACCCTTGGGTAGATTTTTTCAGCCAATTGTTCATCGATCTGAAGGTCGTCGGTAAGCTTCCATATCTTTAAGGACAGCATCATTTCACGAGCTCTCTGATGCCGAGGCCCCTCATGGCGCTTTCCCCCCATACCCTGCGACATATTACAATAATCCGGCGGAGCGCTTACTGAATCGTTTCCACTTTGTCCCACGACCGGGACTGTAAAAATGGCTATCAACATTAGAATTATAAAAATATTGTAAAGCTGTCTGTAAGCCTTATTCACATCAAATACCTCCTTATTTGATCCCATTCTTTTTCATCTAAATCAGACAATGCCGTGTATACCATCTCGTCATAAATGTAAGACATCGATGCGGATAGTGTTTCAAGAGCATCAGAGATTAAAGTATTATCACTCTGTAAAATAACGGCAGTTTCAAGATCAGCATCGTCGAAAAGAAATATATCTATATTCATCAAGTCTAGAATATCAGCCTGTAAATCATCACCTGCTATTTGAGTTTGGGATACCATCTCCGGGATAGGTTGTTTACTATGGGGCTGTAGAATTAAAAAGAATACAATCATTGCGGCAAAAGCCAGCCCTAAAGCCGGTTTTAACACCTGTATAAACTGGGGCTTCCTGCCAGCAACAGCCTGAGTAACATTCATGCGAATTCTTGTTTTTGCAGGTGAGCTCAACTCAGCAGGCTCTGTCTCTAATATCATATTCTCAATTTGAACTAGATCGTCATAGAGTTGTTTACAGGTAGAACACTCCGACAGATGTATCTGCATTTGATTGGAAATGTCATGGAGATGTTCATCAAAACGCCCTGATTTCAATACTTTTTCCAGTTTCTTACATCGACTCACTTGCCACCTCCTGTTTGTTTCCATGCAGCTTTTAAATTTTTGACAGCATGGAAATAATTCGCCTTTACACCTCCAATTGTTCTGCCCATAATTTTAGCTATTTCTTTGAAAGAAAGCTCCTTTTCAATCCGTAATGCTAATACCGCCCGCTGCTTTTTCGGCAATTTATTCATCAAATTGTAAATTCTTTTTCTATTTTGAATCGTAATCGCCATCCGTTCCGGATCAGCAGTCGAATCGACTTGTGAATCAATCAATTCCTGAATTCCATCAGTTAGATATCGGCTTTCTTTTTTTATTGTTCGTAAAGCTCGGTTGACCGTTATCCTATATAACCACGTCGAAAACGCCGAATCACCTCGAAAAGAATTCAACTGCTTGAATACTGTGATGAAAACGTCCTGAGTTACATCTTCCGCAACGTCAGGGTCTTGAACAATTCGAAGAGCCACACCATATACTTTGTCCATATGCGCATTCATCAGTGTTTCGAAAGCTTCATTGGATCCACTTTTAGCCATAGCCACAAGCTGAAAATCGGTTCCGTCCACTACTGCCTCAAATACCATAATCCGTATTCCATTGAAGATCTCCAAACCGCCTTTCAACCTATGAGCCGCTTATATAGCAACACATCGGTCACTCTCTCATCTATTGGATACGTCATACAGCTAAATAGTTTAAAATAAAACTCGGCTCCATACTTAAATATATAGGAATTTCAGGAAAAAGTTCTCCAACAAGACCATAAATCAGTTGATAGGAGCGTAAGCGAATGAATTTAAACGGCCTCAGTTTTCCATCTTTACCACGACCCCATTCATATGCCGGCAGCGGACTATTCGGAAACCTGACCCTGATTTTCTCCAGTAATTCAGCAGACATTTTGTAACTGCCGATAGTAAATTCGGTGGGTTGAGCAGGTTGCATCGCTTGTTTCAAATCCATCAAAATCTGTCTATAGCAATCCGGATCGATCATATCAGGCTGTAGAGGGTCCAAGCGGATTCCAACTCGATAACCCCTCTTTGCCGCCATTGCTGCAGAGGCGATACGTTGGGCCGGATTGGGTGTGCCGTATTCATTTTTTCGCCACTGATCTAACGGAGTCAGTGACCAATCCAGTTTAAAGCGTTCAGGGTCTAGCAGAGTCCAGGTATCCGGCAAATTAAATTTTGAACGCAATTCAATCACGTATTCTTTCGGCAGCAGAGAAGAGATGTAATTATGTGCGATTATAGACAAGTTTCCCAGAGCTAAACTATCGGCAATATCGCCGGTAACAATAGTCACTTTCTGTCTATCGAACGGCGGTACAACTAAATCGTTCAAATTGACAAATATCGTAACATGGTGACAACTCAAATATTGTTGACAGAAACAATACGTACAGTCAGCAGGGCAACCCTGGAACATATCCAATCGCCATGATGCCTGTCGACGTTTATCGCAAACGTCAGGATCAGTCCCCATATATTTTAGGAAGGAACCTGGATTACGAGTGATCAAAAGCGTTTGTTTCGCCTTGGCAGGACTCTCTATTTGGCCAACTGCTCCGCGCAATCTGGCATTCACCTCTTCAACAGAGATAATGCGTCGTGGAACTGATGTAAGTGCATCCAAAAAGTGACTGGTTAACGGGTGCTCAAGAACCGATTCATCAACTAATATCTTTTTGAACCGTGTCATTTTGCCCTTTTTGAATGAGGTTTAGCAATTGCCTCCATTCACCAGATTGTTCAGAAAAAACCTTTGTTATTTTCTCGAGATCGTTCATCGAGGTGATTCGAATGGTTACATCGACATAATCGCCCTCATAATCATCTGGTAGTGACAAGGTTACAACGGGTTTTTTCAGTAATTTTCGGGTAGTTTTTTTAACTGTTTCGTCAATAATGGTTCTTTCGGGTGAGCGAATTGTTTCTAAACATGTCAACAAGTTGCCTTTTATACCCTTTTTTACATCGCGTTGAAGTTGGGAAAGAGCGCTTAAAACAGTTGTATTTTCCCTTAATGCCAAGTCTTGGATCAACCGTTCAAACCGGCGCATGTTACTGACTGACAGCTTAAAAACCAGGCAAGTCAGTGTGGTTGCCATATACCTTTCACGGGGATTGTAATGTGACAGCAACTCTGTTTTAGTCACATCGATGCCCCAATTTTGACATCGTTTTAAAAAAGGCACGGGTAGCGATGCTGCTGAAATAATAGCGACCAGGTTTTTATTATACTCTTTGATTGCAGGGCAGAAATCGATCAGTTCAGAGACTGGAGTTTTGAGAGCGTTCGACGCGCGTTTTAAAATACAGGCTGTTTCAAGTGGTGTGTGATTGACGGGGGAGAGGCTTTTCAATGCAATGACCCATCCAGCTATTTTCCAATCCGGTTTTTCACATTGAACAAACTGGGCAGCCTTTGGTTTTTCTATTACACTGAAAACCTCGTCTGGGCTTATAAGCATAACTGGTATTAAGCTTAATTGCCTGGCTTTGGAAGCGTGATACCGTCGAAAGCCACTTATCAATATGGGATTTTTTAATGACGGATCCGTAATTGCCATCAAAGGATCCAGTGACAAATCAAAGCTATTTAGGTTCCAGTTATCTCGATAAAGATGTTTTATACTTGGTCCACCTGCAAAGTCCGAACGGAAATATTCCTTCCATACGTCCAGTTTATCAGGTGGCAGATAAGCCAAATTCATGTATTAAAACCGATATGTCAATGAAGCCTGAACACCTTCAAACTCTGGAAGAATCCGACATTGACCACCGCTACAAATTAGTCCCGTTGGTAAGCCGCCATATAATATATTAATACTCAAAGCATCGATCGGAGTTGCCGTCACTTCTGCTGCCCACCAAGAATCGGATTTTTTAGAGCCGGACCCAACGGTTTCCAATGTCTGTTTGTTATAGTGGCCGCTTACTGCTAACCAAGGACTGAATGAGTAGGTTAGATAAGTCTTGTGTTCGACTTCATCCGTTCCTGGAACACCTGTGAATTCGTGTTCATAATAAAGATTTAAACTGTGCCGGGTTAAAAATGAATAGACAATATCAGCTGTTCCTCGGCGGTGTTTTTCGTTTTTATTCGTGTATTCTTTTATTCCATAGGTCAAGTGAACATGCCAATCACACCAGTTCTGTTCCAGCCCCATATAATAATGCTCATTTTTATTCCTGGTTACCTTGCCAAGATAATCCGGATGACCTTGATTATTGAATTGTGATGCACTGACATAAAGTAGTGTGCTTGTTGAGGGGATAAAATAATCTACTTTTATTCTTGCACCCTTGGTATCGTCCAACTCGCTCATTTCATCTTCGCGATCTGCTATCGGAGGTCGTCCATAGCGATAGCTCCAATAATCATAATCTTTGTATTCAACTAAAACTGTAAAATCATTGAGATAAGCTGTTAGGCTACTATAGATGGCCGTTCCATCTTCTTTTTTTTCTCCGACAGAGTTATCGGAATCCCAACTCAGTCGAGCATATTCTCCGTAAAAATCTATTTTCCCGTCTAAAAGATTTAAAGCCTCCAGGTTCATACTGCCGGTTTGAAAATCTTCATCCATAAGTTGATTTCGTCTATACGTGTAAAGTGTTCCAGCAGCAAAATTCGCTCCAAGAGTGATCTCTTTGTAGACCTTATAAAAAATACCAGCTCCGAATAATTCATCGGAAATTTTCCTTTCTTTATAGGTCATTGAAGCGGGGTCATCTAAAAAGTTATACCATCTAATTTTACCACCAAAAACTTCGGCGTTGAATCGATTATAATTAAACCGCACCCGACCTCCTTGTATCGTCCGATCTAGATTCAAGTCCTTGTCTTCCTGAACGTACAAAACAATTCCTCGTCCAAGAAACTGATAGAAATCACCAGCCAGAACATCAAAGTTTTTGTGTTGATACCCGACCTTGTATTTGAATAGCTCTATATCCGCCTCATATTCACGCGATCGATAGTCGTAATGAATGCCGTCATTATATTTCATATTGCGTAACCTGGCTTCAGCATACCAGTCTCTCCACCCCAAATGCAGCATCAATTGGTTTTCAAATGATGAGTAGGGACCTTCATAGATATTCATTCCTGGTTTCCAGTCATCCGGATCATGATTCCAATAGGTAGATTCAAATGTTCCTGAAAAAACCATCTCATCACTGAAATTTGCCTGCGCTGACAGAACAAACACCGTTATAATTAAAACCATTATTTTTAATGCTGTATTCATGATTATGATCTCCCGACAGTTACTCAACTCTATTCAGTTTTTCGAGTTCTTCTTTAACTATATTTTCAACCAGTTTCTCATCACCCGGCTTATAACCGCAAAACTCACGCACTATGGCGCCTTCAGCTCCAATGATAACCAGGTGTGGTACGTTTCTATTTGGGCTATAGTGTCGGATCACATTGTTATCGGTATCCAAAAGAATAGGAAATGTGAATTTATAGCGGTTAACTGTCGGTTTAATTTGGGATTTGGATGCTGCGGTATCGATAGAAATCGCCAATACCTGAAGATTTTGTTCTTTATATTTTTCATACAAGGCGTTTACATGCGGCATTTCCCTGAGACAAGGTTTGCACCACGTCGCCCAGAAATCCAATACGATTACATTCTTACCAAGATTTTCTTCCAGTTTGTATGTTGTTCCATCTACTGCTGCTAGCTCAAAAGGAATTGGTTTCTTTTGTGTGTCCGCCTTCAAATTGGTCCCCATCGTGACGATAGTTACCACCAGCACAAACCATTTCAACGCATTTCGATTCATAATAACCTCCCAACATGGATTTGACAGAACCGTTTAATTATTAAGATATCGTGTAAGCTTTTCAATCAAATTTTTGCATATTCTTTTTTCCTGGTGATCAATCACCTGAATTCCCCGGTTAAAGGTATCATTCAATAGACGCAAAAGAAACTCTGTGGTTTCGCGGTCAAGTTTTAGAGCTGTCGAATCAGTCGTTTGATCCGTAATAGTCACTTTTGGCAAATATCCTGATCGTTTGAGTTCATTTACCAGATCAGCCAATTGACTTTCTTTGATCAAGACAGTCTCAGGCCCAATCTGTTTATCCATAAACTGAGAAATGTCTGGAGCTGCCAATAATTCCTGCATTAAAAAGGGTGATTGTGTGTTCAAGAATAACGCTTTTCTTAATTCTATTTTGCCAAATTCTTCAATCCAATCATTTATCGAGGTTTCAACATTTTGCGGAATTTTTGTTTGAGAGGTCGATGTTAAAAAGGCATGAATCGCTTTTCCTTCAAAGCCTGATTCAAGAGCCTTTGCCACACTATTTCTGGTAATTTTATATTTCTGCACATAACCACCAGCAACAAATTCAGCTATTTTTTCTAATTTGTCTCGAATCGCTAATACTATTCCTGATGGAGCCAATACTTCAAAATCAGGCTGAATCAAAATCTTATCCATTTGAGTCAATAATGAACCATTTTCTTGACCGCTACTCTCTAAATAATTTGTTTTCCCTGAAATGATAGCATGGCCGAAGTGATTGAGCATAAATGCTTCTACTTTTTCATCGACTGAAAAGCCAATATCAACAACGCCTAACCAGGCCAATTGTTTAGATATCATGTGTTCGATCAGTTTTTTTTCCAAGTTATCCCATACCTCGACTGCTTGGATATTTTTTTGAGTTTTAGTATGTCGTAGCTGCCATAGGTGAGGAGAATGATCCGGTCGATAGAAAAATGGTCTTTGAGATTTAAAATAGTCTGAAAATAATTCTAATGGAATCCATTGGTTTTTAGGAAGGGTCACAAGAAGAGAAATAAAAGCGCTCTTAACCCGTATCAGCGGGTGGCGAAGGCCGGCAGTTGTAATTTGGATATCTTCAATTTCTCTCAAACCTTCCCATGAATTATCATTCAGCCATGCATTAAATAAATCAGAAACCTGTTCAAATGGTGGTTCAGAAAACCATGTCTCCACTTTCGGGTTGACCTCCAACCTCTGACCTTGCTGTGTAACTAGCTCTAGGCTTCCGACGAAAGAAAACAGCATCGTTATATATCTTTCATCACGCGCCAACACAACAGGTGTAAAAGTATTCAACCAGTCAACTATCAATGGTTTGTGCCTCTTAGGTAAGCCTCCTGTTTTAAGCAACCGGACATTGTATTCATCTATATATTTTACCAAGTAAAACATATCTGTAAGAATAATACGCGCAGCAGAAAACATACGATAAGGAGCGTACGTTTCATCAGGTAATTTGAATGGTATTGGAATTAGGTAATCATAAAACTCTTCAGGAAGAATAAATACGGTATTTTTGTCTTCTCTGCTGCGAAGGCAATACAGAAAACCCATTAACCGCAATCTCGCAAGCCCGGGATTGACCATTTTATGCCAAAACCATCGACGAGCGACTTCAGGGTCATCATTACCCCAAGACTTCTCGAGATCAGAGACATCTATCGATCCGCCGGCATCTCGAATCTGAAATAAAATTTCTTTTTCATGATCACTGATTTCATTGATCAGAGATACATTCACTTCGTTATCACGTAATTTATCACGTAAAATAGCAATTATATCTGAACGTAATGGGTTAGATCCTACGTCTATCTTGCGAAAAGCGGCTATGGCACGAAGGTGAGAGGTAGGTGATTCATATAAGCAGCGTTCTAAATTCATTTAATTCTCCTGCTCAATAGGAAGTTCAACAAGAGAGGTCTTGTTGATTTCAAGGCAGTTATTCTATATGATTTTACAGGGTTTCAGCAAGAAAACTCCTTAAGAGAGCAAATCACATGAATTATTCTGCTGATATAAATGAGAACAACTCCAATCAGGATAATGAACAATCGCTGGAAAAACTCACGGAGAAAAACGCTAATTTATCCAGCGCTGACGAAAATGAAATGCCGGTATGGTTCGTCCGCTTGTTTTTTATCATGATGATCTTGATGATCCTATCTCTGTGGCTGATCCCTGATGAAATCTTGGTGCGCTGGTCTATGTGGTGGAACAATATCCCGCTGAATTGACAGCTCTGCCGGTTCATCTCAGCACATCAGCCTATTATTCAAAAGCATATCAATTTATATGGTCTGCTATGGCTACAGCTATCTTTCGATATCCCAACGCATTGGGATGATACGGGTCAAGCATGATACCAACATTCTTTTCATAGCGATCTTTCTCATAATTCAAGACTTTTTATTTTGTTCATTCAGTAGAAATATCCCAATATTTTTGAAGAGGATTTGCCGCAATTATACCTCGACATTTGCTGCAGATCTGAAAAGAAAATTCTTGATAAACTTGATTTTCCAACATTTCTTTCGGAGTCATCTCGATACGCGCTAAAAGAGCTTTCAAACGCTTGTTCATCTCGACTTTGCTCATCCCTTCATATTCTTTTAGGCCATGGATAACCTCTGCAGTCAGCGACAAGTGAATCCGCCAGACCGGGTCACCAGTATGAAGCTCCAGACCACATCGATCACAAGTCAGACTTTGATTGACCATTCGTTTGCAACTTTCGTTAAAGCATCTTTCAAGTCAGTCGCTTTCCATGCGGTTTCGTTTTGAAGACGTGAAGAATTCAAAGAGCAATCTTTCAGAAAGGGAGCATCCGATGTAATACCTTCCATTTGGACTGGAATAATTTTACTTGTATCCCATTTAAAGATCTCAGCAGCTCGCATTCCCAGGTCATAACGACTGATCCGGGTTGAACCGCCGATATTAAAAATCTGGCTGGTTATGTCATGAGACAGAATGCGATGTATAGCATTGGCAATATCCCGACTCCATATAGGTGAGCGAAATTGATCTGTGAACAGTTTTAGAAATTTTCCTTCCGATAAGTCCTTATGATTTTCGCGTAAAAACGACCCGTGGATTCCGTTATCAGGACCGAAAATCAGGGCGCTTCGTAAAACAATTGCGGTGGGACAGACCATAAAAATCTCTATTTCTGCATCAAACTTAGTTTGGCTGTATATCATTTGAGGATCTGCATCGGCTTCCTGATGAGGGCCGATTCCTGAGTTATAAACGAGATCTGTCGAGATAAAAATAAATCGAGATTTATTTTCTTGTGCTATAGCAGCCAGATCACGCGAAGCAATAACATTCAAGCTATATGCGCGTTTTGGATCGGACGCACATAACGCGGGCTTCGAAATAGCCGCACAATGGATGATTGCATGAATACGACTCTGTTTTATCCAATTGTTCAAAGGTTTTAAGCTGCCGGCAAGATCCATTTTGATCGTACCTGCTACAGTATCAGGAGGCTCAGTTCTGTTTCTGGTGGCAAAAACCGTGTAATCATTAGCTAAATCTCGACAGAGATTGTATCCGAGTAGACCCGATGCTCCTGTTATCAAAATTTTCTTCATTTTAACGCCTCCATAACTTGCCTGGTTTAGCACCGTTACACCCGGTGGTATTGTTGATATATTATCCAAATTTCTATGTGCTTATCCAGAGTACCATTTGAAAAGATCATAAACTTTCTAATAGATCCCTTATCTAATAACCCATCTAAACCAACAGTGCATTCAGGAAAGAGAAAAAAATAAGTGTTGAGTTATGAAAGAAAAAATACTAACGGATAGAAAACTTCCCAATTTACTTTTTGCACCATAATTATTTTAATCTCTGAATGTTTGACTAGTATTGAATGAAGAAGGCTAAAGACGAAAAAGCCTAATGTTGGTATCCGTTTGATTTATGAAGTATGCTCCAGAGGCGACTAAGGATTGATGGTATAAGTGTATTATTTTGGATGAGGAGACTTATCAGTGAACTCAAAACTTCTTGAACATATCAATCGTATTCATTCGGGTGATGAAGAAGCTGCTGTAATGGTTTTAGTTGTCTCTACCGAGGCGGGTTCTCCTCAAATTCCTGGCGCACGTATGCTGGTTACACGGCAAGGCCGATATTATGGCACGATTGGTGGCGGCCAAGTTGAAAAGCTTGCGGAAGAACATGCTATTTCGATGTTAAAAAATAACATAGCCACAGATTCCCAAACATTTGATTTGGGATTTTCCAAGCACACACCCAACGACACCAGAATGATTTGCGGAGGCTGGATGTTATTGTATTTTGAGCACCTATCCCCACCGGATCGACTCATTATTTATGGTTATGGACACATTGGCAAAGTTTTGGCTCCTTTGGCCGTTCACAGTGGTTTACATGTTATCGCCGTTGACGAACGCTATGATCTTAGTGAACTTGAGTGCCTGGACGATGGTGTTCTCAAAAATGTGGTATTGCACAGATTACAGTCCCCAGAGCATGCCCGATCAATAATCGCGAGACCGACGGACTCTTTTGTAATCATGACACATGAGCATCGGTATGACCTGGATACATTGAAAGCGCTATCAATCCGACTATTACCGAATTCTTTACCTCGCTACATCGGAATGATCGGATCAAAGCATAAGAACAAGATAATAATAGATACTTTGAAGCAAGAAGGCGTTTCTATCTCTTTTTTAAATAACATTCGAGCGCCTATCGGTCTTTCTTTAGGCGGCAATTCGCCTGGTGAAATCGCGGTTTCGATCATGGCTGAAATACTTGCGGTTAAGTATGGAAAAATACGTGATGGTAGTGTTGAATCGATGTCTAACAAATGAATGTGTGCATAATCAGAATAGTAAGACTTCCAATTTTGTATCTTCGGATCGATTACTTTCGGGGGACAGACTTCCGTCAAGAACCCTCTCCCGATCCTGTAGGGCATCGCCAGCCATAGGAATCTGTAATTCTAAAGGGCTCACCAGGCCGGCGCTGCCGACAGGATCGATCTCTCCGAGGTTTTTTTGCAGTTGAGGACAATGTTTTTCTTTTCACCGGTTGGGTTTATTTCGTAACGCTGAAAAATGTCTCTCCCTTCATGGGAGAGACCGGTGGTGTTGTGCGAGCGAGGCGAGCGCTTACAGCGCCGAGAGAGGGCGTTGGGACATCCAAAAATAAAACGAACCATCTTTTATCTCTGAATATCAAACCCGTAAGGCCGAAATACATGCGACCGGCACATATCTGCGCCATCTGCGTCATCTGTGGAAAATAAAAAAAGTTCCTAATGTTTGAACGATCAAAATCCTATTGTAGATCTAGATGTTATTGGTGTTCATTCGCGGTTAACAAAAAAAGGCTACAACTGAAATAGCTCCTCGCTTTGTCCTCTTGACATTCAATCAATGAATAACATATTATTCTTACGTTCTTTCTAACTTATGGAGGTAAAATATGAAAAAAGTTACTTTAATTTTGTTACTGATGTTGATGATTCTCTCACTTACAAATACCAGTTTTGCTCAGGAAAAACCACGCATGGGTGTCTTGCGTTTCACAAACCAAACCAGTGCAGGCTGGTGGTCCGGCTCGGTAGGCCGAGATCTTCAGGACATGTTGATTTCTGAGCTTGCATCGATGAAATCGTTCACAGTATTGGAACGAAAAGAAATCGATGCAGTTCTTGGTGAGCAGGATCTGGGCGCCTCAGGTCGGATCGATGGTGCAACCCGTGCAAAAATTGGTCAATTGAAAGGCGCTCAATACCTTGTTGCCGCCACCGTAAGCTCCTACCAGGAAAGCACCTCAGGAGGTGATGCTGGTGTTACGATCAAAGGTATCTCGGTAGGTGGTAAAAAAGACAATGCCTATATTGCTGTCGATCTGAAAATAATCGATACAACAACCGGTGAAATTGTCGATGCCCGAACAGTTGAAGCAGAGGCTGCATCAGGTGGTCTTCGAGCAGGTATTTCCAGAAGCAAATTCAGCGGCAATTTGGGTGGCTATGAAAAAACACCTGCCGGCAGAGCTATTCGTGCTTGCATCATGGAAATCGCTGAATATCTGGAGTGTTCACTTGTAAAGGGCCGCGATCACAAATGCATGCGAGACTACGAAGCAAAAGAAGATCGTCGACGGGAGAAAACAAAAAAGAGCATTAAGTTCTAATTTGAGCCGCGTCTATAACTGATAGTTGACATTTAACCGCGAGGAAATAGTTTTTTTACTGATTTCTTCGCGGTTTTTTTGGTCAAACCCTTTTATTTGTTTGATACTCGCGATTAAAAGAATAGACTAAATGAGCATTTTACTCCCATCTGATTTTCAGCGGTGTAAACGCGTGGATCAGCCCTTCATGATAGGGAATTATCCTCGCAGCATATCCATATCGACCCGGATACTCTACTAAAAATGAGCCTTCATATAGCCATTCAGATTCGTTTTGCGCCTTGATGCTCAAGGTTTGAATCTGTCCATTGGCAATATTGCCGTCGGGGTCAATCTTACCGAAATATATTTGGACAAGAATGTGTTCAGGGCTCAAATCACCAGCTTGGATTGTCGCTTCGACCGTGATCGTATCACCGACATGAAACTCATGCTTATCATCAAAAATTTTTGATTCGATAATTTTTACCTTGTCCCAGGCATCATGAATCCTGTCCCGCCACTGGTTGATACGCTTTGCAAGCGCTGCATCATCGGCAATCATCCTTTCATAAGCTCCATGGCTGATCAGATAACGCTGTGTATAATCTTTCAACATACGATGGGTAGTAAACATCTTACCGACGGATTTCATGGCATTTTTCATCATGCGTATCCATTGGCGGGGAAGACCTGATCGATCACGAGAGTAAAACGTGTCGGTTATCTCTCGTTCTAAAAGTCGGTAAAGCGCTTCACTCTCGATAGCATCCTGCAAAAGCGGGTCATCGTAAACTTCCCCTGATCCAATCGCCCAGCCGTTATCTTCTCCATAACCTTCCACCCACCAGCCATCGAGGACACTCAAGTTCAAAACGCCGTTCAGAGCCGCTTTCATACCCGAAGTGCCGGATGCTTCAAGTGGCCGTCGCGGGGTGTTGAGCCACACATCACACCCGTGAAGCATGTAGCGTGCAACGTTGATGTCATAGTTTTCTAGAAACACGATGTGATTTCTGAATATTGGGTCATCTGACACCTTGACAATCCGTTTGATCAAGTCCTTGCCAGGATTGTCCTGAGGATGTGCTTTACCTGCAAAAACAAGCTGGATGGGTCGATCGGAATGTTTTAACAAGGCTTCCAGTCTGTTCATGTCATGAAACAGCAACGTGGCGCGTTTATAGGTTGCAAATCGGCGTGAAAAACCTATCGTCAACACATCGGGATGCAGAACTTCTTCTGCCTTGATAATTTCACTGCGTGAATAACCCCATTGCCGAAGCTGCTTCGCTAATCGGGTTCGCGTGAACGATATCAACCGCTCACGCCGAAGTTGATGAATACGCCAGAGTTCATTATCTGGAATATACTCGATCCGATCCCAGATTTCCGGATCTTCAGGCTCTTCACGGAATTTGGGACCAAAGTAGCTTTCCAGCAGATCGGACAATGGATTGTTGATCCATGTAAATGAATGGACACCATTGGTGACGTGTGAAATCGGAATTTCGTCAACAGGTAAATCCGACCATAATCCCTGCCACATTTTCCGGGATGTTTCCCCGTGCAGCTTCGCCACACCGTTACATTGTGCGGCCATTCGAAGAGCAAGAACCGTTAAGCTGAAATTCGAATCATCCCTGATCTCCTGACCGATTCGAATCAGTTGATCGATGCCATATCCCAGCTTTTCTGCCATCTGAGACAAATATTTTCGGATTAGCTCGAGAGAGAAATTTTCATTTCCTGCCGGAACAGGCGTATGCGTTGTAAAGACGTTACCAGCCCATACAATTTCCCAGGCAGCTTGAGCTGACAACTGATAACGTTCCATCAGCATTCGCATTCGTTCAAAACCCAAAAATGCAGAATGGCCTTCATTGATATGATAGACAGTAGGGTGAATATTCATCGCCTCCAATGCGCGTACACCCCCAATGCCAAGTACAATCTCCTGCTGAATACGCATTTCCCTGTCGCCACCATACAATCGACGGGTTATACCTCGAAAATCCGGTTTGTTTTCTGGAATGTTGGTGTCCAGAAGATAGAGCGGTATCCGGCCGACATCGACTCGCCAAATTTGACAATAAACAGTCGCGTCTCCCATCGGCACATCGACAGTCAGTGGAATGCCATCACCATTGGTGACACGGGTTACCGGTAAAGCATACCAATCATTGTCGGGATACATTTCTTGCTGCCATCCATCATTGTTCAGATACTGCTGGAAATATCCTTCTTGGTAGAGAAGACCGATACCGATCAATGGAATGCCAAGATCCGAAGCAGCTTTCAAATGATCGCCGCTGAGTATGCCTAAGCCACCGGAATAAATGGGGAGACATTCATCAAGGCCATACTCACACGAAAAATAAGCCACCAGAAAATCTTTTTGTTCCGGCCAGGTTTTCTGAAACCAAGTTTTTGCATTTAGATAAGACTCAAATCGCGCATGCACTCGCTTCAGATTTGAAATAAAACTATCATCTTTAGATGCTTCAATTAACTCGACTTGAGGAAGAATACTCAATAATTTCATTGGGTTTTGACCGGATTCATCCCAGAAATTTCTATCCGGAGCCGATGCCGGGTGATACCCAAGCCGAATAAAAATATCCAATGCCTCATGATCCCAAGAAAACCACATATTCATCGCAAGATCTTTTAAAAGATTCAGGTTTTCAGGAAGCCTGATATTGACCTGAAATGGTTTTATTTTCATCTTTTAATCTCCTGATAAAAAATCTGCCTCAAACAACCACAACCAAGCAGTGTAAACTTTTTCCTCTAAATCGTCCATCGAGATTCTTCAATAGTAAGCTTTTTAGTTATTATGAACCATCCAAAAGCTGGAAATCGCAAATATCTGCGCAAGAATTACCTTAAGGAAAGATGATCACGTAAAGATACATTTGCTTCTGAGCGAATAGCATACTTAGTGGGGAGAGCACAGATCTCATGAATAGACTTTTGACTGTCACAAATAATCCCTATAATTTCTGTTGATATTTTCAATGATAGGATTGCTGAAAAGTTGATTCTCTGGTATATAGAAAATGTTTTCAAGCGCATGGCCATTCAAAATGGTAATGATTTAATTTCAGAACAGGAGAAAAGACATGGAACAAAAATTGATACTGCTGATACTAACTGCTGTTTTCTTTGTGGGAATGGTATTTGCCGAATCGAAACCTGAGAAAAACCCCAGGGTATTTTTCGAGATCATGATTGGCGATGAAGATGCTGGTCGGATTGAAATGGAATTGTTTGCTGATGTAGCTCCGAAAACCGCTGAAAATTTCCGGGCGCTTTGCACTGGTGAAAAAGGTTTTGGATATAAAGGGTCGACATTTCATCGAATCATCCCGCAGTTCATGATTCAAGGCGGCGACTTTACAAACCACAACGGCACCGGCGGTAAGTCTATTTACGGTGATAGATTTGAGGATGAGAATTTTACTTTAAAACATGATGATGTGGGCATTCTGTCTATGGCGAACGCCGGTCCGAACACAAACGGATCGCAGTTTTTTATCACGACAGTCAAGACGCCGCATTTGGATGGTCGACATGTCGTTTTCGGAAAAGTAGTCGAAGGAATGGATGTGGTCAAAAAGATTGAAGCAGTCGGTGCCTCCAGTGGGAGGCCAACGGCAAAAGTGGTTATAAAGGACTGTGGAGAAATCAAAAAATAAAATTTGTCAGGTTTTTGTCTGTTAGGCAATCACTTGATTTTACAGACTATATAGACAATGAGATAAAGGAGGAATTGCAATGAACAATAGGTTATTATGTGTTTTTCTGCTGGCATGTGCATTGGTCATAGTACCGGCTGTCCATGGAGCTGAGTTTCTTTACAGAGACATTTATGGGAACTTTGTAGAGTTCGATCCAGTGAAAAACTGGGGCTACGATGCAAAGAATCCTCATAGCGTGGTTTACTATCCGGGTACCGACAGTCCAGCATTTCAGGTAACGTATCAAGATGTGGAAGACGGATCCGGCATCGGATTTGATGATCCGACACAAGGCGCAAACCGCCGGGCTCGAGTGGACGATGCGTTGACTTATATCGCCGGTGTTTTGGGGGGAGGCCTCGGAGCGCCGCGGGTTCTCTTTGAATCATCGATAAACGACCCGGGAGATAATGTTCTCGCCTATTGCGGCACCAGTTACCGGACATCACCGCCTGGGTTTCAGGGAGGCCTCATGTATGAATACATAACAACGGGAATTGATCCAACCTCACAACCACATGGAGTAGCAACCGTCAATTTCGGCCACAATTGGTATGCCGGCACCGGGAGTCCAGGTCCGTTTCAGTATGATCTGATGTCTGTCATGATTCACGAAGTCACACACGCTCTTGGCTTTGCATCGCTTGTCGTGAATAACACAGGCGCTAGCGGAATAGGCGCTCGCATTTATTCCATATTCGATTCATTTTTGGTGAATGGGAACAATGAGGCTTTGTTTAATTCGCAAGCTTATTTTATTGGAACCACCAACGATTTACTGGGCCAGAACGGTGGCATCAAATTTACAGGCCCTGAAGCCACTGCTGAATATGGAATCAATCCACCGATATATGCACCAAACCCTTGGGAGCCCGGTTCAAGCATTTCACACTGGGCGACGTCTGTTTCAAATGCCGTTATGCTTCCATTCTACAGCTACGGCCAGGTGAGAAGAGTGTATCTTCCTTTTGAAATCGCGTGCCTGGAAGATCTTGGCTATGATCTAGGCGGTGCGCCACCCGACACACCTGTCCCAACGGAAACACCGGAACCGGAAATTGAAACCCCGACAACCAGCCCCTTTGGAATCGCCATTCTGGTCGGCCTGTTTACCCTGTTGGTAGGAGTCACCGGTAAAAAACGAAGATAACTAATACCATGTAATCCGAGACAATGGCCGGTTTATTGCCGGCCATTTTTTTATAAATTTTGAGCTTCAAATTTGCACAGTGCAAAAGATGAAAGGTTAAAGTAAAATCCCAGCATGGACCTTATCCAGAAAGAAAATAACCCCCTCAATCTAGATTCACCCATCTTTGGGTTACTTCTATCCATCCAAAAAATCGGCGGCAGACCTCTTTTTGTCGGTGGTTGGGTGCGAGATAAAATACTTGGCATCAAAACAGGAGACGTGGATATCGAAGTCTTTGGCCTGCCCTTGGATACTTTGAAACAAACCTGTCAACGTCATGGACGCCTGGTCACTGTCGGAGCCTCTTTTGCCGTATTGAAACTCACCTTACGAAATGGCATCACCATAGATATTTCGGTGCCACGACGAGAACGCCTAACAGGGCAAGGGCACAAAGCCTTTAATATTCAAGCTGATCCATTCATGACGGTGGAGGAGGCTGCACAGCGACGCGACCTGACTGTCAATGCCATCAGTATGGATCCGTTTTCCGGTAAACTCATCGACCCGGTAAAAGGCGCTGATGATTTGGAAAAGGGTGTATTGCGTCATATCGGACCGCGCTTTCGTGAAGATCCGCTACGAGTGTTGCGGGTGTATCGATTCCAAGCCCGATTTGGTTTCGAAATAGCCCTGGAAACCCGTAAACTCTGCCAAGAGCTCAGCGAAAGTTCAGCGTTGCAGACTTTGGCACGTGAACGTATCGAAGACGAATTGCGTAAAATGATCCTTGACGGTGAAAAGACGGGAACGGTAGCTGCAATGAAGAATATGTATGATGACGGCATCATGTATTCGCTGTTACCAGAGCTTCATAGCCTTGCCCAGGTAGAACAGGATCCCAAATATCATGCTGAAGGCAATGTTTTGATACATACTATATTGACCGTTGCAGAAGCGGCATCGATAGCCCGTCGCGACATGCTCGAACGCGATATTGCTTGGGCGCTCAGCCTGGCTGCTTTGATACACGATTTAGGCAAAGCTAGCGCTACTATTACGGACGGTGAAGGTAACATCAAATCCCATGGTCATGACAAAGCCGGTCGGTTGCCGGCAACCACACTTCTAAACCGTATCACGGAACACACAAAAGTCCGTGAAACTGCACTTGCCCTGGCAACCAATCATATGCGTCCCCTTCATCTGGCTAAAGCAACGAAAGTTACCGATGCTGCTATTCGTCGCCTAGCAGTCGCAGTCCAACCAGCGTCACTATCATTACTGAGCAAACTGGTGGAAGCAGACACCCAAGCCAGCATACGAGGCGATGGATCCAAACCAGAAAACGCTCACCTCTATCTAATGGAGCGCGCTAAGAATTTAGGAATTGAATCCGCTCCACCAAAACCGATTATACAAGGCAGAGATCTTATTCAACTGGCGACTGAAGGAATCATTCCCAAACAATTTTCTAAAGGTGGCATTCACTTTGCGGGCTTGTTGAAAACGCTTTATCACCACCAACTCAACGGCAAATTTTCTACCAGAGAAGACGCCATCATCACCTTGCAGATTTTATGCAAAGCAGAAAAGAATTTCGCAAACGACGTTGACAGTTGCTCCTGACGCCTTGAGATGTTCTGATTGAGCCAATATTGACTTTTAAAGATTACGCCATTATATTTCAGTGATTTCAATGTCGATAAAGCATTGAATCAATGCAGGAGTAAAAATCATGTCAAGACGGCTTTGGGCGCTAAAAATTCGTTTATGGTTTGTACTGCCCGCGCTAGCTCTTTTAATGATCTTATTCCTTTTATAATGAATACTATTCATTTATAACCCTATCAAAACTGAGCAAACTTCCATCCTGCTGTCAGCCGAGGTTTTCGCCATATTTTCGCCTTTTAGGGTTGACAGCGAATTCATGACATTATTAAAGTGTCTGTGTCCAGGGGGAGTGGGATATTCGGAGATGGTTAAGTGGAAAACATGATACTGATACAAGGCGCGAGTGAGCATAATCTTAGGCATATCAATCTGACAATCCCCAGGAATAAATTTATTGTCATAACTGGTGTATCGGGATCCGGTAAATCGTCGTTAGCATTTGACACATTATATGCTGAGGGTCAAAGACGATATGTCGAATCCTTGTCCTCCTATGCGCGCCAGTTTCTTGGGCAAATGGAGAAGCCCCGAGTGGACTATATCGGCGGATTGTCCCCGGCAATATCGATCGAACAGAAATCCGCTTCGCATAATCCAAGGTCAACTGTCGGGACAGTAACGGAGATATATGACTATTTGCGGGTGTTGTTTGCTCGAGCAGGTGTCCAGCACTGTACTGAGTGTAAGGAACCCATAACGTCTCAGTCAGCTCAGCAAATGGTCGAACAGATCCTTCAAATGCCTTTAGGAACACGTTTTATGATTGGAGCGCCAATGGTGCAGCAGAGAAAAGGCGAACACAAAGATATTATCGATAGAGCGAGAAGCGAAGGTTTTGTTCGAATACGGATCAATGGAAAAATATGGGATGTTGACGATGCACCGGCTTTGGACAAACGCAAAAAACACTCGATCGATATCATTGTTGATCGCTTGGAAATAGAACCTGATATCCGTAGCAGATTGACTGATTCTGTTGAAACAGCGCTTAAAATATCTGATGGGTTGATGAAACTGGTAACTGCCGATGAAATCGAAACGTTATTCAGCGAACATGCTGCCTGTCTGAAATGTGGACGGAGTTTTCCTCCTTTGTCACCACAGCGGTTTTCATTTAATTCGCCATTAGGCATGTGTCCAAAATGCAGCGGCTTGGGAACAATCATGGATACGGATCCCGATCTTGTCATTCGAGACCATAATCTCACACTTGGTCAGGGTGTTTTAAAATTCCTGGGGGTATTGAATGACAATCCCAATGGTTGGGCAGCTCGAAGAGTATCACGTCTTGGATCTATGTTCGGCTTTACCCTGGACACTCCTTGGAAAAAACTGTCGCCTGCCGCTCAAGAAGCATTGCTTTATGGGCACCCTCCTCGGCAGCTTGAAGAAAAATCAGACTTTATAAACAGTCGCGGATGGATCGGGGTTTTAAATGATATTAGGCGTTTGTTTTTAACGACTAAAAGTGAAGGAATGCGGCGCTGGTACAGCCAGTTTTTCAGTCATATACTCTGTCCTGAATGCAAAGGGACTCGATTGAACGAAGCGGTTCGATCAGTTTTTTTCGATACTCGATCGATCACTGATGTTTCAAAAATGTCAGTCCAAAATATTATTGACTGGATTGCTGCTCTTGAATTATCAGCGACACAGAAAGCGATTGCTGCTGAATTACTGAAAGAAATAACTGCCAGGCTGTATTTTCTACGAGATGTAGGCCTTCATTATCTCACGTTGGATCGCCCTGCACCCAGCCTATCTGGGGGAGAAACGCAGCGGATCCGCTTAGCATCTCAAATCGGCAGCGGATTGGTCGGGGTGTTATATATTCTTGATGAGCCTTCCATTGGTTTGCATGCGCGTGATACATCCCGTTTACTCGATACCTTGAAGCGTTTACGTGATCTTGGCAATACGGTCATTGTCGTAGAACACGACCTGGAAACAATACTAGCATCGGATTTTATAGTGGACATGGGGCCGGGAGCCGGTCACCAGGGTGGTGATGTAATTGCAACGGGAACACCGAAGGAGGTGGCAGATAATCTTAGTTCACTTACGGGCGCTTATCTAAGCAAACGGAAAAAAATCGATTATCCTAAAAAGCGTCGAACAATACGGAACGGTTTTATAAAGGTCACCGGAGCCCGCGAAAACAATCTGAAAGGTATTTCTGTTCAGTTTCCGTTATCTCGCTTTATCTGTGTCACAGGCGTTTCCGGGTCAGGTAAAAGCACTTTAGTCAACCAAATTCTCTATCCAGCTCTTAGCAATGTTTTAAATCGGTCCCGTCGCTATGTAGGCGCACACGACGCAGTTCAAGGATCTGACAAAATAGACCGCCTTATTGAAATCAACCAAAAGCCTATCGGCCGAACACCTCGCTCGAATCCGGCTACTTATACCGGCGTCTTTACCCATATTCGTAATCTTTTTGCGATGTTACCTGAATCAAAAATGCGAGGATATAAACCTGGACGATTTAGCTTCAATGTTAAAGGTGGCCGCTGTGAAGCCTGTATGGGCGATGGTTTGAAACGAATCGAAATGCATTTTCTTGCAGATGTATTTGTTCCCTGTGAAGTGTGTAAAGCCAAACGCTTCAACCTTGAAACGCTGGAGGTTCGCTATAAGGGGTTGAATATTGCTGAAGTACTTGACCTGGAAGTGCGAGATGCTATGGATATCTTTAAAAATCACCCAAAGATTATAAAAATTCTACAGACACTATCCGATGTCGGGCTAGGCTATATCAAGCTGGGACAACCCGCACCAACGTTATCCGGCGGCGAAGCACAACGCGTCAAATTGTCCAGAGAGCTAGCCAAAACAGATACGGGAAAGACTTTGTATATACTGGATGAACCCACAACAGGGTTACATCCTCACGATATTTATAAGTTGCTGGATGTCATGCAGCGATTGGTGGATTTGAAAAACACGCTAGTCGTTATTGAACATAATATGGATATCATAAAAAATGCTGACTATATCATCGATCTAGGGCCAGAAGGTGGCGATGAGGGTGGCTGGGTGGTTGCAACCGGCACACCGGAACAGATAGCTACCGATTCTCGATCTTATACCGGTAAGTACCTAAGAACTTTTTTAGACGCCTGACAACAGCCAAAAAAACTGATCTCCGAGAAAGGCGCTGAATTTCATTCAGATAAGCCTTACGTAAGTTAGCTGATTGATTTGTTTAGCACATTAAAGACTAAAAGAATCTGGCGAGGGGACACGTGCCTAATTGATCATATTGTTACGGTGTATATGTAATATATTGGCAACGGGGGAGAAGTCAGAAGAAAGTATGAGATCGGGTTAGGAGAAAAGATAGATTTATTTTTCAGGCTCACCTTCAGGGTCGTTAGCTTGAGCTGATTTAGGAAACATCCCCTTGATTATACGCGAGCCAAAAAATCCGATACGTGCTCCAGTTTTTTCGGGTATCGGAACATAAAAGATATTTTCCGATGCTTCCTTGGCCATACCTAGCAAAGGCGCCCATTCTGGTTCATATTCCTGCTTAATCCATGGTAAAGAAGGATATTCTACGCGAGTATGGACGCCGAAAACGCTGACAGCTGCATACGCTATACCCCGGGTAAGCGCGCCACCTCCGGTAAGAAAGATTCCACCTGGCAGATGACCTCTGCAGATAGTATCTTTTAATCGATCCCGAATAATTGAAAAAATTTCTTCGATCGTAGCGCTCATTATGATGGCCAATTGTCTACGGGTTACTTGTGAAGTCTGACCGAATAGATTTATCACATCAAGAGCACCATCTTGGCCAGGGTCGATATCATGAGCAACACCAAAATCTTTGATGACTTTTTCTGCATTTTCATCAGACAAGGATGCGCCCATAGCGACTTCTCTGATTACTCTACGCCAACCATCATTTAATGAACCGGTTATAAATGGTTGACCTTCTTGGTACACGATATAATCGACAGTAGAATGTCCAAGGTGAATGACCAGACAGCCAAGATTAAATTCTTCGGCATGCCCTACAGCAAGCGAAGCTGTATAACCGTTAAACAAGAAACGTGACGGTCGTAGGCCTGCTTCCCGAAAAGCTGCGCGAAAATTATTGATAACATCTTTCTTTGAAAAAACAACATGAAATCGGGAAAGCAAATTCATTCCTAGAAGACGGCTGTCAGATTCGATTTGAACCCCATCTAAAAACAAAAACTGCCGAAAAGAATGAAGAAGTTGAGAGTCAACGGGAATACGCGATTCGGCATTTTTCATCATCTGTTTTTCTAATCTGGCAGTAATCGGCGCATTGTGGCCCAGTTTAGTCTCTTCTGTGATATTGTCGCTCCGAACAGACTGACCTGAATGCCCAACCCATATTTCCTTGAATGAGCTGATTCCAGAGTCGCTTCGACACTTTTCATAGGCATTCCGCAAACTATCCGATAATTCCCCTCTAGAGCTGACTGATCCATTATTGATGCCTTTTGATTCATAGCTATTCACAAAAACCAGGTCGGGAGCCCCATCACTATGGAAATCGAGAACGCCCATTCGAATGAACCGGGACCCTGGATCAATAAATAAAAGTTTTCCTTTAAGAGACATCTGTAACCTCTTCTAAATAATCATTTGTCTTTGCGATGACACGTTAATTAAAATCCCCACAGCTGCTAAGGAAATGACCAATGATGAGCCTCCATAAGACAAAAAGGGAAGAGTAATACCGGTATTGGGCGCCAGACCAAGACTAATCCCTATATTCAAAAAGGCCTGCATAGACAAGTAAAAAGTTATCCCACGTGCTAGGAATGCTCCAAAGCGGTTTTTTGCTGAGCGTGCGGTGTATTCTCCTAACCATGCCAGAGCAAGAAAGAGTACTATGATGATAACACCTGTTAGAAAACCACCTTCTTCAACCATGACGGCGAATATTGAGTCTGTATGGCTGGCAGGAAGAAAAGATCGCTTGACTAGACCATCACCAAAGCCTCGGCCAAAAAATCCGCCGTTTCCCATGGCCATACGCATATGGTAATCATGAAAACTTAAAAGTGATGGAGAACTCCAGGGACTGATATTTTTTAAATAATTTGTGTAACGAGTCATGATATAGGGATATCTATAGGCGACTGCGATACTGAAAGGGACAAACGGAACAACAGGTAGAAAGATATGCTTATACGGAAATCCTGTTAACAGAAGCATATAAATAGTTATAACCATCATTACTAGAGCGGTGCCAAAATCGGGCTGCATGATAGTGAACCCGATTAATGAGAATGCTATGATCAGTATCGGGATAGAGTCGTTCAAGAAACGCATAGATTCCAGACGATCAAAAGCCATAACGTTTGAAATATACAAAATGATAACGAGTTTTCCTAACTCCGAAGGTTGAAAATTGAATAGACCCAAAGGAAGCCAAGCCTGTCGCCCCATAACGAGGACAGCTAGCAAGAGAATAACGGTTAGGACATAGGGAATTTGGGTTTTAAATCTGAATTTTGAAAAGTCAATCAGGGCGAGGATCAGCATAGCGGCAATACCGATTGCGATATATAATAGCTGTCTATTGAAGTAATAATAAGGATTTGGGTGCAGATGCCTTCCTGTACTGAAAACACCTAGAAGACCAAAACCGGTTAAAGCCATTACACATAGACTGATAAACGGGTTGCTGCGTTTAAACACTGTCGTGATATGTTGAATAATGTTTATTGGATTGATCCAGTGTATTAGCGTGTTCATCAGAATCAAATCTCCTTCGGGAAAGGCATAGGCAATATGCCATACAAATCACTGCAAATTCGCCCAGCAATTTGATTAAAAAGGGGAGCGGCTATTTGGCCACCCATATAGTGTCCTGCAGTTGGATTAACAATACTGAGTGCGATAACAAATCTTGGATTTTGAACAGGAAAAAACCCCACAAAAGATGCTCGCCGTTTTTGCGAGGCGTATGTTCCATTTTCCATCATCATGGCGGTACCTGTTTTTCCAGCAGCTTGTAATCTATAATTCTTCATCGAGGCTTTCGACCCTGTTCCTCCACATTCAACACATTCATACAACGCATTACGGATAAAATCTGACGTTTCTTCCGACATAATAGGATACCCCAATGGGGCTTGCAGGTTTTTGACGATTTCGCCTGTTTGTGGGTCAAGTAGTTTCTTCCCAAAATGTGGAAAAACAATGTGACCACCATTTGCTATCGAACAGTAAAAAGCGCCTATCTGTGATAGTGTGATGCCGGTCTCATAACCTTCGGCAATCGCACCAACTGTAATCGGCCCCCAGTATTCGGGATTCAATGTTCCCCTGGGCTGGTTCGTAAAATCCAGCGGTAAGGGTCTTACAAAACCCATTCCTTGAATTTGTTCAAAAATCTCATCATGCGACAAGGAAGAGAAGATTCGTTTAGAAATTTCAATCATACATGAATTCGATGAAAATTTAAGAATGTCCTTTAAAGCCAGATCACAGTTAAAATTTTTCCAATCTAGAAATCTATGATTTCCCAGGACATTGACTTTTTTCCAAGGAATGATCTCCTTTTGTTTTACAAGAGAATTTTCTAGAGCAATCGACATTATGACAGGTTTCCAAATGCTTCCTGGCTCAAAGGCGCTGACCATAGCCATGTTTCGCCGGGCATCCGGCGGCCAATTGTTAGCAGGTGTCTTTTGGCGAAATTCTAAATCCTTGTGTTCTTCAATATTTTCAACGGATTCTGCAGCAAATATTCCTCCCGTCCACGGATCCATAACAATAGCAAGAACAGAATCAGCTCGATTTTGTTCAAGCGCTCTGAGCAGCTCTTCTCGCAAAACTCGTTGAATATCTACATCTATGGTTGTGACAAGGTCCAATCCGTCTTGAACTGGGATTTCTGTCGTGAAAGAGTCTTGTTCAGATGCATAAAATCGATTGATTTGATAGCGTGCCCGACCGAATAGTCCGCTCAATTCAGCGTTATACACTCGTTCTAAGCCTTCTGTCCCAGATAAAAATCGATAGGGGCCAAGAGTATCAAAACCAAATTCCCTGTCGCGGCTGACGAACCCCACAAGGCTAGCTGCATGTGGATGCTCTGGATATTCCCGAATAATTTCTCGCTTTAAATGGACTCCCGGCAAATAACCATCACCCTGGGTTTTGAGAAAACCTTTGAAAACAGAGCAATCGATATCACGTGCTAACCATTCTGCGTTGTGGCGGGAATGTATACGGGAGATTATAGTTTCAATTGGCTCATTGGTAATTTCGGCCATTTTTTTCGCTATAGCGCATTCATTTTGAGTGCTTCTTATAGCTATATTATCCGCGGCAAGTGAGATGGCAATCCGGCTTTGAGCTAAAATTGTCGTTTCATCCGAACCCAGAATTTTTCCTCGTTTGGGTTCAATATCCAATTTCTTTGCAATACGTTGTTCGCAACGTTGACGCCATTCAACTGCTTCCAAAATACTGAACTGACCAACCCTCAGGATCATCAATAGGCTAAAAGAAGTCATAACGATCAAAATACATTTTTGAAAACATCTGTTTCCATGAACTTCACGCCTCATCATGATCTCCTCCGAAATGAAAGATACACTTTCTCAAGCTATCAAGGGTTGTAACCATAATAGGTCAGTTCCATGCTGGTATATTCAACACATTGATTTGTTTCCTCATTTTGCGCGGCAACAATTGAACTTTTAAATGCAAATAGAAGAAAGATAGAGAGAATAAGGAAAACTGGAACAGCCAGTTTAATCCAACGATCTGATCCGCTAAAAATTCGATACGTCATGACTGATTGCCCTCCTTTTTGCACCATAATATTTACGATAATATGCCGGGAGCATCGATGGAGCCTTTTGCTCAGGAATTTCGGCATAAGGATAATCGAATCCATCCGACCGTCGTTCAGTGATATCCCGTCCAAAAACAACAATAAACGGAGCTTCACCACGAATCGTAGATTGAAATGGCTTTATGATTGTATTAGTCGCATTACCAAGATTATTTCGACAAAACTGACCGATACGCAGGTAATCTTCCATTAGAAGACCAGCTTCTCCATTGCAGACAGAAATATATATTTTCTGTGCCCCCTCAAAACGCCGTAATGGATGAAACGGCTCATGAATACATCTGTCTATCGCATCGAAAGTACCATTGGGTGTCAACTCTATCTCTTTATAGGAAATCAATAATTCACCAGCGCCATTAAAAAATGACAATAAATCTTCATACTGCTGAACATCATGAAACCCACTCGAATTCATACCATCAACAACTCCACGAGCTATTCGTGAAATCATCGTGGCTATTTTCTGACCGATATGATTCGTTGTCGTTGAAGATGCCATTCTATTATAAAGGTTTTCCATCGGCAGAAGAATCATAGCATCAAGATGAGGTTTAATGTTTTCCAAGGCAAAGCGAGAATGTTGAAGAGCTCGGTTCCCATCGTCAGGATGGGGAAGAACCAATATTCCAATCGTAATCGCTCTGCTTTGACTGGATATTTCTGCAATTTCAGGGGTGACTGCGGCAGAAAATACTTCTCCAAGAGACGCCATAATTATGTTTACTCTCGAATGGTATATCATCTCCAGCAACGTTTCGTGATAGTTTTTAAGGGCATTTTTTATGGTTATCAAATCTCGAATACTTTCTTCTTCCGAACCTGTAGATATCAGAATTTCAATGGTATTCTCATTCAGAATAGATAAACCGGATTCTTCAACTGAGCTTAGATTTAGTGTAAAAACACCAATTCCACTTCTCACATCCCAATATGACGAGTGCCTATTAGGAAAAATAGCGCCCATCATATCGCCTACAACAAAGATATTCTGTTGGTAAGCTCCCTGGCTGGATGGCGAAAAATGCTCTTGATCCCCAGTCATGGTCAAAACCTCCGAATTCCTTGAAATTAATCTTTAATTTAAAACGTTATCCGCTTCTGCAGCTAATTAAACTATTTTCTATATATTATGTCAAGAAAAAATATAATAATAATTCTCCTATAGCCTCGAAGATAATCCTTTTAACTTAATATATTAAATTATTCTTACAATTAACAAAATAGTTAAATATTGTACATGTTTAAATCAACCAGTTAATTAATTATGTTCTTGACTTGGTTAACCGGTTGGTTGATACTTTAAGTGTCTGGTTAATTGTGTTGCCGCTTGAATGGAGGATATATGTCGGAGTCAATTGGTCAGTTTCTACGTAAAAGAAGAGAGTCGTTAAGTATTAAGCAAAATGAGCTTGCTGACGCTATTGGTGTATCCAGCGCCTACATCAACCGAATAGAAAAAGGGCAATCCAAACCTGCGGCTGGATTTCTTGAAAAAGTTTCAAAAATTCTTGAGTTGGACACTTTAGATCTTTATCTTAAATCGCTGGAAACACGCAATATACCCGAATCTTTAGTCGAGGAGCTTCAAAATCTAAAACAGTTTAAATCTCTTCTGGAACCGGACAAACCTCTTGCAAGGTTTCAAAATATTACACGCCATCTATCGGAAGAGGATGTTAACACTATTTTAATCATTGTTGAATCAATAGCCTTAATGATTGCAAATTCGAGTCATCGATTAAAACTCGAATATAAATAAGAATATTTTCTAGAAATCTGAAAATAATTAAGATAGATTAGAGACAGCAAATTTACGTTGGAGGTTTTTATGTTAAATTTAGTAGTACTAATTGGAAATCTTGGCGCTGATCCGGAAATTCGGACGACTCCTTCTGGAATTAAAGTCGCCAAAATGCGACTTGCCGTCAATGATTACTGGACCAATCGCTCAACTGGAGAAAAAGAAAAACGAACGCACTGGATTGATTTAAATGCATGGGATCGCTTGGCGCAAAACGCAGAAAAATACCTTACACGCGGACAAAGAATTGCCGTTCGAGGAACTTTAGAATATCGTGAATGGACTGCTCAAGATGGCTCTAAACGATCTCGTCTGGAAGTTAGAGTTCGTGAAATGGTTATGTTATCAACAAGAGAAAGCCCCGGGTCCTCTAGATCTGATCAAGAATACGGCTCACATAATGATTCATCCTCTTCTTTTACGAAAAAATCCAGGTCCCAAAGTTCGCCATCTTTCGAAGACAGTGAGCGTGATGAAAGCGATTATCCTTCAAATTTTCCTGATGTCGACATGCCTGTTCAAGATGATGATATTCCCTTTTAAGCTTACTCTGCACATCTTCAACCCATGAATTTATGGTCTCTCTTCACAAAATCGGATTCGACCCCTTATCAGTCGAATAACCGAGATTTTATTAAACGGGTTAAAGCTCTAGAAAAAAAACGTCGCGAATATCATCGGAAAGAAGACTTCTCCAATGAAGCGCGTGTATTGGATGAACTCGGTGTTCTATCTTTTCAAACAGATCATTTTGAAGCCGCACAATCATTTTGGAAAGACGCTTTAAGAATCCATCAGGATAAAAACAATCGTGTTGCAATGGCTGAGTTTTATACCAAAATTGCTAACACTTATCGACGTCTATCCAATTTGACTGAAGCAGCTCGTTTCTATAAAAAATCTCTTATTCTTGATCGCGAATTCAATCAAGGTGACGGTGTTTTGCTGAGCCTGCATAATCTTGGAAGCGCATGGCTCGAAATGTATAAATTTGACGATGCTTTAGCTTGCTTTACTGAAGCTCTTGATACGTCTCGCGAAAATAATTTGAAAGAATGGGAATCTTATACACTGGCACGGTTAGGCATTACTTTTCGGCAATCTCACCGTTATATCGATTCCTTTAAATTTCTGGATAGCGGTCTCAAAATAGCTGAAACACTAGGTATTCTAGATTTAATGGTCTTGAATATACTCGGTCTGGCCGCTCTGTATGAAGATATAGGAGAATATAACCAAGCTTTAAACTGCTATACAGACGCCATTCTAGGCTCACAAAAATTAAAAGATACGACATTCCTTTCTGAATCTCTGACCTGTATGGCAGCTCTTAAGCTTCATGTCGGTTGTCTGGATGAAGCACGCCAAATTGTCAAGACAGTACAAGACCTGCTTCCTGTCAACCAGCCCTCTTTAACGCGAATAAATTTGGATTTACTCCAGTGTGAAATCTATTATTCTCGAGGAATGAAAGATAATATCAGTTCGATAATCGACAGAGTTCTTTCATTATCCGAGAGCCTTTCTTACATGGATGGTTATATACGAGCAAAAATTCAGCTTGCTCTGATGCAAATAGATAGAAACAGTTATCATGGCGCTTTTAGCATTGTTGAGAGCACAAAAGGAAAAACCGTTAAACCCTGTAGTCTTCAAGCCGAAATAGAACGATTGGTTATTTCCGGCAGGATTTTAGTGGGTCTTGGAAATCTTGATGAAGCATGTATTAAATTGGAGCAGGCGGTATCTATAGCTGAAAAAACTCGTATTCCACGTTATTTATGGATGACACATTATAACTTGGCGCGAGTGTTTGACCTGCAACAACGGTATCAATTAGCAAAAGATGGATATGAGCGAGCGGAAAAAATAGTCTATCAAACCGCTTTATCTCTAGAACCGCAGATGCAAAAACTATTTCTTGAACATAAAGATCGAGAAAAATTATATCAGCGCTATATTTTATTATTGTTGAGACTTGGCCACAAAGAACAGGCAGCAAGGATACTATCTCGCCTGGATTCACCGGGATTAAACCGGCGTTTAGGTCATTTATTCAAAGAATAAACCCTTATCAATGCAGTCGAATACGAACAGGGATTGTGCCTGTTTGAACACCGATAGATTCAGACACTGATTCAAACCGCCATTTTTCGATATATTCCATTGCAATGCGTTCAAGTTCAGGATCCGCTCGGATAAGAGGCACAATTTTTCCAATAGTTCCATCCGGCTCAACCCAGAATTTTAAATTGACTACACCACTGACAGGTATAATCGGGCGAGGGACAGGGGGGCGAAAAATCACTTTCCTGTTAGCAACCTCACCGCTAACCTGCATATCAATATATTCATTATCAGTATCGATCGAAGCCGATGAACGAGAAGGTTTCCAAGGAATATCGGGTGGCGCAAGGTTGGAAGATTTTAAAGAATGATGAGCGACATCGACCGATTCCAGATCCAGGCCGATACTTGTCATATCAGATCCTGGTCCAGCAACATCAGGTAAATGGTCGGAGGGAATTGTCAGGCGCATCGGAATCGTTTCAGATATAATCGGGTTCATCCTTTCCGGCAGCCATAGAGGAGGGCTGGACAATACCAACGATTCCCCAGCCTGCTGACCCTGTTCAGTTTCACTACTAAACTCTTCTAAAGATGTAGATTCTTGGATAGCCGATATTTGAAATTCCGGCAAAACCAGCAAATTAACTTCCAACCATTCAGAAAACTCAAATTTTTCTATTAGTTTAAAACCCGGAAGCGCCATTATCAATAATCCATGAAGCGCTAACGACAAAATTAATGCGTAAAAAAACAGTCTGTCTTCCAACAAGAACTTTCTATCCATCCCTGTTAGTCTCCAGTCGGACGTGTGGCAATTGCAATCCTTTGAAACCCTGCATTCTTAGCCTGATTCATCGCTTGGACAACGGTTCCGTGAGCAACACTTTGATCTGCTTTGATCAGCAACACGCTTTTATCCGGATAATGAAGAAATTTTGTTTCCAACTCATCGAAAGTCGTCCGGATTTGGTCCAAATAAATATCGCCTTCAGCGGTAATAATCACGCTTGCTCCCCGCGCAGTCGTCGTATCGGTGTGGTCCGCTCGAGGTAATTGAATCATTATACCAGGTTGAAAAATGAAACTTGTCGAAATCATAAAAAAGATTACCAGCATCAGCACCACATCGATCAATGGAGTAATATTCAGATCAGGTCTAAGGGGTTTTGCTCGGCTGAAACGCATCACCTAATTCTCCTGACTCATACTATCCGAAGTATCTTTATGGCTGATCAAATCCAAAATTTCTGCAGCAAATCCCTCCAAGAAGTAATTGATTTTTTCCACTTTTTGAACAAAATGATTGTGAATTATCAAACTGGGGATTCCCACCGCTAAACCCGCAGCAGTTGTTATCAATGCTTCAGATATACCGCCTGAAAGCGCGCTTGGATCGCCAACACCTTGAACAGAAATAACTCGGAAGACGCGTATCATACCCAGGACAGTTCCCATCAAGCCCAACAGGGGAGAAACACTGGCGACAGTCGCAAGGGTTCCCAGCCGTCTATTCAATTCAACGTTCAATTGACGACCCCCATGTTCGAAGTTTTCTTTGATGATCTCCCTTGAAGAACCAGCATGTTGCAAACCCGACCGAATAACCTCAACGCCTATTTCCGCTCGATCTTTGGATTCTTCATAAGCCTTGGAAATATGACCCTGCTTTAACAGTCTCAGAATAGAATCCCGAAAACCAGCCGGCAGTATCTTATCATCTTTTAACCGTACCCATCTTTCGATCGTGATCGCTACCGTGATCACTGAGCACAATCCGATGAAAATCATCATCGGACCGCCTTTAGCCAAACTTTCAAACAAACTCATCTTGATCCTCCCGTTAATCCAATTTGATGACGCACATCCGATAACCGTCTCCGCTGTTCATCCATGTCTGCATTTGCACTCACCTTGTCAAGCAAGCTTGCCGCCTGAGCGGTTCTGCCAAGCTCATGCATGATTAAAACCGCTCGTAACTGGGCTTCAAAAACCGTTTTACGCTGGTCTGGATAGACATAACCAATCTTAAGGTAACCCTTTAATGCCTCCTCTTTATCTCCTTGATTTTCAGCAATTTTACTTAGCAAGTAATGTGATTCAGCAATGATTTCTCTTTGAGTGGATTGCATCGCACGTTCAATATGATTTTGTGCCTGTTCCAGATCATGCGAATCCAATAAAGTTCGGCCAAGTTCCAGGCGCCCAACAAAAGCCTCTGGTGATTCCCCAACCTCATCGATATATTGGTTCCACAGGCTTACCGCTTCATCCCATCTTTTCAGTTCGGCGCATAGCAGGGCTGCCTTGCTGATAACTTCTAGTCGTCTGGGATGAAACGTGAATTTCTGCATAATTGTCCTATACAAGTCCAAAGCTTTTAAACGCTTGTCCTGTGTATCTGCTGCGTCTGCGATTTCAATCAGGGCATCGGCAGCATAGCGCCCGGTCGGCGAAATGTCTATTAGCTCACGGAATTCTTTTTCAGCTTCAGTTACGTTTCCTGATCGTTTCAACGTCTGTCCAAGACGAAAGCGAACAAGCTCAATATCGACATGTTTTTGGTAATGGTTTTTTAGTTCTATCAAAACATTTACCGCTTCATCAAACCGATTTTGCTCGATCAAAATCGATGTTGCCCCATTAAGTGCAAGCGCGCTTTGGCGGGTTCCAGGGTGAGTTTGCGACAAGGAGAAGCATTCCTCCAGATATTGTTCTAACCGATTTTGTCGGAAATATATCAGTCCTATTGAATACTGAGCGAGATTTGCGAAATCCGAATCAGGAAACTCCTGAATAATCCGCCTATACAATTCTTCAGCCCGATTATCTGCCTGGAGATTATAATAATTATCAGCTTGTTTAATAAGCGCAGCCGGAGCGCCAACGCCATGAATATCTTCTAAATATGCCTGACGAAATTCTTCTATGGCGTCCTCATAGTTTTCTCGATCTTGCAAAAAATCGCCTATTATCATTCGAACACGTTGGCGATGTGTTGCATCAGGTGCAAACCTCAACGCTTCGCGCATTTCTTGCATACCCTCCTCATATCTACCTTTGATCCAATCAGCTCGAGCATTTAAAAGTCGAGCTTCAAATGCTTCCGGATGAAGTGGATATTCGTTTATCAATTCTTTAAACGCTAATTTCGATCGCTCATAATCACCATTGTTAAATAAGCATTCAGCTTGGCGTAATAGAGCTTCAGGATGAAAAGTGGAATTCGGATAGTCGCGCATCAATCGATAAAACCATTCAGCAGCTTTTACCCAATCCTGTTGAGCATAGTAATTCCATGCAATTCCTCGTAAAATTTCATCCTTATAAGCAGCCATTTCTTCTTTCTGAAGCAAATCTTCGAAGAGTTCTATGGATTCCGTATAGCGATTCACCCGGAATAAGATTTCGGCAAAATATAGTGAATACAATCCTTTTCCATGCAAATTCTCCTGATTTAAAAAGGCTTCTTGCATTCGTTGAAAAGCCGTTTCAAAACGGTCAAGCATCATCCAAGCAATCCCGGCATTGGCTTTGGCAGGTACCGCCCATATCAAAGAATCGGTAGATGCGAGGGATTCAAGTTTCTCAATAGCTGTCTTATAATTTTTGTTTCTGAGGTAAGATATCGCTTCAAAATATAACATTTCAGCATGTTTTGAATCGATAGTCCCAGTATAAGAATCCTTTTCAGGGAAGGCCTTAGCTGCTTTTAAAAACCCTCTCGCCGCTGCTTCAAAACGTTTGCCTGCATAGTCTATCCAGGCTTCAGCTTCAATTTTTTGTGGTGAGTCTATTTGATACGATAAAATCGCTTGCTGAAAAAATTTAGTTGCTCTGTCAATTTCGTTTAAAAACACAGCCAATTTACCGGCATGAAATCCTCCGTTACCTGCCAAGGGATTCTCAGGATAATTTGTAATCAATGCTGCAAAATCTTCTAGAGATTCAGCGTATCGATGTTGTTCAAGATATGAAAAAGCCCTACCGTAATAGGCTTCAGGTCGCTTCCCGCCGTCAGGATAGTTGCTTAAGTAAAAACTATAATTGTTTATTGCTGCGTCGAATCGATCGAGAAGATAAGTATTTTCTGCAATCCAGAATTGTATGTCATCCATCCTATCAAAAAGGGGATAACCGACAACAATGGCTTCAAGATGGCGAAGCGCTTCTTTATAGTTTCCCTGTTTATTAAATAAAGCAGCCTGAAGATACCGAATAAAAGGAGATAAAGGGCTCACTGGATATTGTTTTGAGAGTCTGTCAATAACCTCAAATGCATGTGCGTGTTGTTCACTTTCAAAGTATAGCCATCCCAGACTGTACAGGGCAAATTCGCAATAGGGATTTTGAGGATAATCTTCAATTAATTGGGTATAAGTTTCGATTGCAGCAGAACTATTTTGTAAATAATGCTGACTTCGAGCAGCGAAGTACAGCGCCGCCGGCTTTTCAGCGAGGTCATCTCGATGTTTTATTACAGGAGTCAAATTATCGATGACTTCTTGCCAAAGCATACTCTCCCAGGCTCTAGCCGCCTTTACCATGTAACGCCCACTTCCACTGCCAAAGCGCAGAAAAGGCATGAGGCACCCATGTTGTGCTTCCATTAAAGGCTCATCCGGTACCGGCAGATACTGAGGCGCCCTAATATCGATCCGGTGAAGTGACTCTGTGATCAATGCCATTGCGCTTTGTGTCTCAAGGATTGAAAACGTGTCTTTAAGCCCACCGGTTAGAGCGGGAACAGATGCTTCTATAATGACCTCTTCGATATCAAGGCGTGGTTTTCCAGCGGCTTTTATTTGGTGTGCAACCAGGGTTATAAAAATCCAGAAGCTTATAATTTGAGATAATTTCTTTTTCAATGTTCCAGTTCATCCATCCCGCTTAAGAAATCTTTAAGTTGTCGAATGCCGTTCTTAACACTTTCAATATATTCGACTTCAACTAAATGATCGAGAGCTGACCCCATAGATATCAACGCTTCTTCAGTTTTTCCCTGATTGGCTTCCGCCAGGCCTCTTAAGTAATACATTTCACCTTTGTATTCTGTTTCGCCAAAGATTGTCAGATAATCCCCTATAGCGTTTTCAGCCTGCTGCCAATTCTGAGAATATATACAACTCATAGCATATCTTCGAAGACCCTGTTCTCGCTGTGTCCTTGAAGCATCCGGATAGAGTTCGATAAAGCGCTTATAAATGTCGCCGGCGAATACCCATTGCTCCATTTGAAAATAAGCGCTGCCCAGCCTAAACAATGCTGTAGCTCTAATTGCTTCACTGCTTTCCGGAGTGACGATAAGATGCTGAAACAGGGAGGCCGCTTGTTGGTACATAGCGGATTGATAGAGCAGTTCCGCTTGTTGCAAAATAGCGTCCACATCCTCTGAGAAAACATCACCCTGAATATCGAGGCGCAATAGTTCATCTGAACCAGCTTGAACATCTCCTGATGCAGTAAGCAGTCTAGCCATCAGAAGTCGGGTATTGGAATCAAGGGTCTGTTCGTCGTTCTGATTCAAATAGCCGAGTATCCAATACAAAGCTGAATCATAGTTTTTATCAGTCAAATATAGTTGTGCGATTTGCATGCCATGACGAGTGACATCCCACCGTCTGCACCATATTAAAAAATCGATTATTTCGTTTGGAGCTTGTGATAACTCATTGAGCCGTAAAAATTCAGTCAACGCATTATCAATAAATGATGAATCCAGATTATTCCGACAGAAATCAACAAGAGGAAGCCACCATTCGCGAGCTGTATTCTTGGCTATTTCCAACTCACAAGCAGTGGTTTTCCAGTTAACCCACTCCCTGTCATAAGAGTCCAGGTCATCGTCATTTGCAATAACCTTTAGATATTGCTGGGCACAAACGAAGTCTTCGTTGTCGAGCGCATAAGAGATTCGTATAAGAAGTGCATTTCGGTCATACCCGGATATTAAGCGTTTAGTTGCCCATGCATCAGCCATTTTCAGATTGTTCCAGCCACTATAAATCCGAGCGAGAGTCAATGCTGCATCACCTTTTAAATGGCCTGTATCCGCCTGATAGACCACCTCTAAATCAGATTTGGCATCATTCCAAGAACCGGTATTAAAATATGACTGCGCTCGACAAAACATAATTCGGATCAATTTTTCTCCATCCAACCCTTTATCATACGCAATAATATCCGCAACTTTCTGAATAACAGCATCGTATTGTTGCGATTCAAACAAGCTCAAAACAAGCCAATAATAGGATTGTTCGGTGATTCGACCCCCTTGATTTTCATCGATTATTGCCTGAAAACCATCAGCGGCCTTTAAATAATCCGATTTCGACCAAGCTGCTGAAGCCGCCTGATAGTATCCTTGAAGACGAATTTCGGGGTCATCGGAAATGGTAGCTTTATTAAAATATTCTTGTGCCTTGTTCAAGTTGTGATTGCGTTTCTCGATAAGGCCCAAAATTAAATACACCTCACCTCGCGCCTTATGATTACCTGCTTTTTCTAGAAAGTTTATCGCTTCTGGATAAACCAGATCATAAAGACCATCTTCAAAAGCGCCTCGAATCAGCCTTAATTGATCATCCAACCCTACTGCTTCTGCATCTGGGATTATATATAGAAATAAAGCCAATCCTAGAACGAGTGTAATCAGACAACATATATTTAACAAAGAAGATTCCCTCATAGAATCTCTATTTTAAAATATTGAAAACCAAATGTCATTGACTTTTCAAAATACGGTTTTAATTTTAACGTGAAAAAACGACTGCGCGAATATAGGAAAATGGCTGTTCTTGTGATAAACTTAAATCCGATTACGGAGTTATTCCGTCAGATTAGCTATTTATTGATGAGATAAATGAAACCAGGAGACTCATTATGCTTAAACCTCCGATTGCAATGATAACCGATTTTGGTCCAGGAAGTTACCATGTTGGAGCTATGAAAGGAGTGATAAACAGTATTCACCCGGAAGCTGTGATCATCGATGTCACCCATGATATTGCGCCATTCAATATTATCGAAGCCATGTATGTTCTGGACTCTGTTTATCCATATTTTCCTGCACCGACAATCTTCCTTGTGGTCGTTGATCCTGGAGTGGGAACCACTCGAAAACCTTTGTTGGCTACTGGTGAAAATGCGTATTATATATGCCCGGATAATGGTGTTCTTAGTAGAGTAATGAAATCGGATTTGATAACCAAGGTTATCCATATTGAAGAAGAACACTACATGTTGCCAAATCGAAGCCATACTTTTGAAGGGCGCGATGTGTTTGCGCCATGTGCTGCATGGTTAGCAAAAACATTCAATGCCGATAATTTTGGTGACCCTATCGATGATTATGTCGTGTTGGAGACCCCCAAAGTCCGAATTACTTCAGACAGAACTCTTGAGGCGACGATTTTGTTCTCTGATAGATTCGGTAACCTTGTCACAAATTTCGAAAGAGATTTCTTAGTACATGCAAGGGAGAGGTTTCCTGGTAAAAATATCAAGTTTCAACTTGGCAGCTTTAGCATTCCAGCCCTGAGCAACTGTTATTCAGATGTTCCGAACCCAGGTGATCTGGTTGCTTATTTTGGTGGAATGAACCTTTTAGAAATTGGAGCCAGAGAATCCAACGCCGAGGAGAATTTAAAATTGAAGCCTGGTGATACAGTGACAATTCATCTTGGAGAATAGACGATGAATCGAAATATTTTTCGAATTGTAGCGTTGATTATGGTCTTAGTTGTGTGGGGGAACGGCTGTGCCAATCAGAAAAAATTGACTCGCCGTGAGGAAGCCGATTTACACTATGAGGCGGGATTGGGTTATATCAATCAGGGGAATCCTCAAAGCGCCGTTGAACAATTGAAAATCGCCCATGATAAAAACAAAAAGAACCCGCAAATCATGCATGCGTTGGGTTTAGCGTATTTACAAATGGGTATGCCGGATACTGCCCTCGAATGGATATTGAAAGTTACCTCCTACTTGCCTGAAGACCCGGAAATACAAAATAATCTAGCCAGCGTTTACATTCGTCTCGAGCAATACGACAAGGGGATTTTTCATAGTACGAAAGCTATTGATAACCCGGATTACCGAACTCCAGCTGCAGCCTATTTCAATCGAGGCATATCCAGGGTCCGCAAGGGGGATGCCGATGGAGGAGAAGCCGATTTCAAAGCGGCCATCAGGCATGAACCCATGTATGATATGCCTAAGATTGAACTGGCAAGATTAATGATTCGTAAGAACCTGTTTGACGAAGCTATCCGAATGCTGTCAACAGCTATCAATGTCAACGCCAATAATCCTGAATCTTATCTATTGAGAGGGCAGGCATTATGGCATCGTGGTTATATTTCAAGAGCAGAAACGGACTTCCGGAAAATCCTTGAATTAAAGAACGTTTCTCCATCATTAATCGATCAAGCTCATGACTGGTTGGAAAAACTTCGGTAACCCGTTTATATTTTAGGAATACTATGAAAATCTTTTCTGGATTAAAAGCCCGGAAACTCGCCAGGGCTATTGAAAATCAACCCGATGTTTTTAAACATTATCAAGAGCTTATTCAGCATTATCTGTCAGGTAACAATTTAAACGATGCAAAAGCAGCTATCGATCGAGCTCGAGAAAAGAAATGGAACGAAGCTGAAACCGCTTGGCTGGATATACAGCTCGAGATTATTCTTCATAAGCAAGGTCTTTATGATGAACGTGTTTTCCTTTCGGTTCGTGACGTATATAAAAACGAATCTTTGCAGCCTGAACTGAGACTCGAAGCAGCATTAGCAGCTACAGCACGCCGAAAAAATCTTGATCTGGACCCACAGATTCTAGAAACAGCGCTTCCCGTTTTTGAGTCAATAATCAAGCTGGCGCCTAATCACCCTCAAGCGATAGAGCTGATGCTGGTTCTTGCCGAAATTGAAGTATCTGATAAGCGATATATATCAGCGGTAAAACACCTTGAAGCAGCTTTAAATATTGCAGAGCAACACCGTATAGATGGTATCGGAAAATTGTACCTTCAAGCCGCAGAAATAAATGTCAAAACTGGTTTAGATGCAGCAAAAACGAAAAAATGGTTGATCAATGCCCTTGAAACTGATGACCTGACTGATATTGAGTCGATAAAAGCATTAGCCGGTATTGCAGATATCAATCAACAGGAAGATGACTTTCTGGGAGCTATGGAGCGCTATGAAACCGCGCTTCGTTTTGCTGGAAATAAACGAGACTCATTTGTAGCTAATATCCGATTTGAACTGGCCAAGGTCAATTTCACATTGGGCCGGATACCACAAGCAGAAAGGGAAGCTGCTCAAGCGGCAAATATCCCTGAGTTAACTGCCGAGAAAAAAACGGAAATTCTATTATGGCTCTCCGGTATCAAACACGCCTCCGGCCGAACCGGTGAGGCGTTACAAATAGTGAAACAAGCCTTAGAAGCGGTATCAAACAGCGAGCTCTATTTAAAAATTCTGGAAAAACAAGCGGATTTCCTGGAAGCAATGGAATCCTATTCAGAAGCAATAGAATCTGTAGAAAAAGCTTTAGAGCAGTATCCAGACTCCTCGACACGTTTAGTATTTCAGCTTGCCCGATTATATAATTTGGAAGGATCGCACCATAAAACATTGAAATTGCTTAAGCAGATCACTCAGAATCCAGATTTAAGTGATCAGATCGGTAATGATGCGATTATATTGGAAACTGCTCGTGCCTATCTTGGGCAACAAAAAATCGTTAGAGCTCTTGAAACATTTATCCAAGTTCTCCAACAAGCAAAACCTGAAAGTTCACTTTTTCAAGAAACCAGAAAACAACTTTCATCCCTAAAAAAAGAACTACTTCGGCCTGAAGGGATGAAAAAATTCAAGTTGGATGGAACGGATAAAAAGACTGTTGAATCTTTACTCGGACGTATTCCTGATGAAGAAGATTTTCTGGCCAGATTGCGTTCAGGGTTAAAGAAGACACGATCCAGCTTCATTGCGGGAATTGAGAAGATATTGGTTGGGCGATCGACTATAGATGAATCGGTTTTAGATGAGATTGAAGAATTGATGATTTTGTCTGATTTAGGTGTTGAAACCACAGAATCGATTATCCAGAGACTCAGAGAAAAACTTTTAAAGAAAGAATTGAACGATGCGGAAGTCGTGCGTAATACTATTCGTACAGAGATCGAAAGTTTTTTATCAGGGCATGCGTCATCGCTTGAACCTCCTGAAGACATCAAACCATTCGTCATTATGGTTATCGGTGTCAACGGAGTTGGAAAAACGACAACAATTGCAAAAATTGCTCGACGATTTCAGGAGCAAGGGCGATCTGTGCTGCTGGCTGCCGGTGATACTTTTCGTGCCGGCGCTATCGAGCAATTGAAAGAATGGGGAAAGCGTCTTCAAATAGATGTTATTGCACATAGTGAAGGAGCCGACCCATCAGCAGTAGCATGGGATGCTGTAGCTGCAGCCAGAAGCAGAAAAAATGATGTTCTGATAATCGATACAGCGGGTCGATTACACACAAAAAGCAATCTGATGGAAGAGTTGAAGAAAGTTCAAAGGGTTATCGATAAAAACATGCCTGGAGCTCCTCACGAAATCTTGTTGGTGCTTGATGCCACTACCGGACAAAATGCAATTATTCAAGCGCGTCAATTCGGCCAAACTGTCAATCTAACGGGAATAGCGCTTACGAAGCTGGACGGCACTGCTAAAGGCGGTATCATTGTCAGTATTGTTCAAGAGCTCGATATACCCATTAAGCTAATCGGAATTGGCGAACGTATGGATGATTTGCGTGATTTTGATCCGCCGCTTTTTGCGAAAGCTCTCTTTGACGATAATGAAGGCCTGTTGGCAACTGATGATTCGCTACTATGACAACGACGCAAAATGACAAAAAATGGATGCAGAAAGCTATTCAGCTTTCTCGAAAATGGGTTGGAAGAACACATCCGAATCCATCTGTCGGTTGTGTCCTGGCCAAGGAGAACACTCTTTTTTCTACCGGCATCCATCGAGGTCCCGGAACACCTCACGCTGAGGGTGAGGCAATCCGGTCGTGCCCCCCCGGAAATCTGGATAAAGCCACCTGTTATGTAACTCTTGAACCCTGTAACCATCAGGGTTTGACGCCACCATGCACAGACGCAATTATACAAGCCGGGATAAAACGAGTCGTCATTGCGCTGCCGGATTTGAACCCTGAAGTTGTCGGCGGTGGGCGAGAAAAACTGCTGGCAGCCGGTCTAGAAGTTGAACTGGGCGTTTTAGCAGAATCAGCCCTGGAGGTTTTAGAACCCTGGATAATATGGAAAACAACAGGTAAGCCTTTTGTAATATTGAAAATGGCTATGAGTTTGGATGGACATATAGCTACGGTAACCGGCGAATCAAAATGGATTTCAAATGAAAAATCACGCGGTTTAGTTCACGATTTGCGAAAAAAGACAATGGGAATCATGGTTGGAGCGGGAACGGTTATACACGATAACCCTCAATTGACAGCTCGAAAAAATAGTCGCGTAGTTAGCGCTCCCACCCGCATCATAATTGACCAAGCTGCTAAAGCGCCTCTGAATTCCAAGGTTTTTAGCTCACAACTACCGGGTAAAACATTATGGATAGTTGGTGAATCTGCCTACCCCAAAATCACATCATCACATTCTGACTCGTTTACTATTGTTCCTTGCCCTGAGTTAAAAGATGGATTGGATCTGAATTACGTTATGGAATTTCTTGGCCGGGAAGCATCCTTAGAATCCATTCTGCTTGAAGGCGGACCAACCTTGGCATTTTCGATGATCGAACAGAATTTAGTGCATAAAGTCATGATTTTTATCTCTCCCAGACTGATCGGCGGAGCATCCGCTCCTGCTGTTCTAGGAGGAAAAGGGTTTAAATCATTGAAGGATGCGCCAAAGTTATCGTATATATCAACTCGTAAAATTGCGGAAGATGTGTTAATAATGGGCTATTTAGGAGACCGCCCATGTTTACGGGAATTATCAGAGAAGTTGGAAAGATAGCGACTGTCAGGCGTGGAAATCCATGGCGATTGACAATTGAAGCTCCAGGGATATGCCCTAACATCATGCGTGGTGATTCGATTTCTGTTTCTGGAGCATGTCTGACAGCTATTGCTTCGTCTGAAACACATTTTGAAGTGGAAATTTCGGATGAAACGATAAAAAGGACGAATTTTATAACAGTTCGAAGCGGTAGAAAGGTTAATCTCGAGCCGGCAATAACATTGCAAACTGCGCTGGATGGACATATTGTCCAAGGACATGTTGATGGGACTGCTAAAATAGTCAAGATAAAGGGAAGAACTCAAAAAGTGTTTCATTTTCGTTTAGATTCGGCTGCAGAATGGCCCGTTATTGAAAAAGCATCGATTGCTATCAACGGTATCAGTCTGACTGTTGCTGAGGTTTTTCCTGGAAACGAGTTTTCTGTCAGTGTTATTCCTTTGACATTATCTGAAACAGATTTACAATTTTTAGTTGCTGGCGATATCGTAAATATAGAATATGATATACTTGGTAAGTATGTTTATGCGAGGATAAATCAAGCTTATGGAAAAAATTCCGGAATCCGTTTATAGAAGCTCCAGACCTGAGCATGAAGGTCATTTTTTCGACTCGATTGAAGAGGGAATTCAGGAGATTGCCGAAGGCAAAATGGTCATAGTCGTGGATGATGAGGATCGTGAAAACGAAGGTGATCTGGTTATGGCCGCTGAGAAAATCACGCCTGAAGCTATCAATTTTATGGCAACTCATGGAAGAGGGTTAATTTGTCTTCCAATGACAGATAGCCGGCTAACGCAATTGCAGCTGACGGATATGGTGCACAATAACACAGCGGCTTTCAGCACGGCTTTTACTGTCTCAATCGATGCGCGATATGGTATTACGACTGGTATCTCTGCTTACGACAGAGCTGAAACTATACGTGTTGCCGTTTCTGATAATGCTACTCCCGATGATCTTGCTAGACCTGGTCATATTTTTCCCTTACGGGCAAAACCTGGAGGTGTTTTAAAGCGTGCAGGACAGACCGAAGCAGCAGTAGATCTGGCTCGACTAGCGAAATTGAAAGAAGCAGGGGTAATTTGTGAGATTATGGACAATGATGGTCAGATGATGCGAGTACCTAAACTTTATGAGTTTAAACTCAAGCATAATTTGAAAATGATCACTGTTGCAGATCTCATAGAATATCGAAGATATCGAGATAAGCTGGTGGAAGTTGTTGCTGAGACGCGCTTGCCGACCCGTTTTGGATTATTTCGTGGTATCGTCTATCGAGACACTATTATGGATGAAGAACACATTGCCCTTGTGATGGGGGAATTACCTAAAGATGAACCGGTTTTAGTGCGTGTTCATTCAGAATGTTTGACTGGAGATGTTTTTCATTCCTTACGGTGTGATTGCGGTCAACAGTTGGAGGCTGCGTTAGCTCAAATCAGTCGAAACGGTTCTGGAGTTCTTGTGTATATGAAGCAGGAAGGCCGCGGGATCGGGTTGGGTAATAAACTAAAAGCTTATGCGTTGCAGGATCAGGGTATGGATACAGTTGAAGCCAACCTTTGTTTGGGTTTTCAGGCGGACCAGCGAAGCTATGGTATAGGAGCTCAGATAATACGGGATTTGAATATTACTAAGCTCAAACTAATGACAAACAATCCCAGAAAGTTTGTTGGGCTGTCAGGATATGGCATTTCAATTATTGAACGTATTCCTTTAGAAGTCATACCAAATGAAGAAAACCGTTTTTATTTGGAAACCAAAAGGAAAAAGCTGGGACACTTGCTTGAGTATCGTGAACCGTCTGAAAATAAAACAGAAAGGAAATAATATATGAGGACTTATGAAGGGTTTTTATCAGCAGAATCTTTCTCATTCGCAATTGTTGTCAGTCGATTTAATGAAATGATAACCCGAAAACTTCTGGATGGCGCTTTAGACGCTCTTGTTCGCCACGGCGCTTTGAAAGAAAACATTACTGTTATCTGGGTTCCGGGGGCATTTGAGTTGCCGATAGTTGCCGCCAAAATCATGAAAAAAGGCACATATCATGCGGTTATATGCCTGGGAGCGGTGATTCGTGGAGACACTCCGCATTTTGATTATGTTGCCGCAGAAACAGCTAAAGGAATTGCTGCAACCGCCATGCAATCTAGCCTTCCTGTAGCATTTGGTGTTTTAACTACAGATACGTTGGAACAGGCTTTGGAGCGTGCCGGCGCTAAAGCCGGGAACAAAGGTTGGGATGCTGCTGTAACTGCTATCGAACTTGCAGACCTGTATCAAAAATTACAGAAAGGCTGATGCATGCATAAAAAAAGCCGCGCTTCTCGTGAAAAAGCGCTGCAAATTCTCTATGCTCTTGACGTCAATAATATGATGGAAACGATGGAGCCAAAAGCTTTTGAAGAAGACGTTATGCAGAACCTGTCATTAATGCCTGAAGCTGCGTCAAAACAAGCCCAAGAGCTAGCTTTTCTGCTGATCAAAGGGGTTTACAACAACACGTCGACAATTGATCCACTTATCGAAAAAGCCTCTGATAATTGGATACTGAAACGGTTGTCTATAATAGATAGAAATATTTTACGTATCGCGGTTTATGAAATGCTTTTTGTTAAAACTGTTCCACCACGTGTGGCTCTAAATGAGGCAATTGAAATTGCAAAGCTGTTCAGCTCAGAAAATTCACCTAAATTTATCAATGGTATTCTAGATAAAATATATCGTATACTAAAGAGTCATGGGCTGGTTGAAGAAATTTGATCTTTTGAAAAGATGTGATCTGTGAAGTACTTTGTTTTTTCTGATATTCATGGAAACCTCGAAGCTCTTGAAGCTGTGATGGGAGCTTTTGACAATCTCAAGGACTGCATACCAATTTGCCTTGGAGATATCGTAGGCTACGGCCCTAATCCTCAAGAATGTATTGATATTGTTAGGCAGAGAAATATTCGTTGTGTTGTCGGAAACCATGACCGTGCGGCAATTGATCAAGTCGATATATCTTATTTTAATCCTTATGCAAAAGAAGCGGTTTTATGGACACAGGGCATATTGAAAGATTCTGATATTCAATTTCTGAAATCTTTGCCAATAACTTTGACTATAGCAAACATGACCCTGGTTCATGCCACCCCCTGTGACCCTCCAGCATGGAATTACCTTTTCACCCTATTCGATGCCCAAAACAATTTTAAATGTTTCGATACTCAACTCTGCTTGATCGGGCATTCTCATTCGCCCATTATCATTGTTCAAGCGACTTCAGAAGATTGTTGGGTGCATCCGCATTCCGTTATCGCAGTACATGATGATCAACGTTTGATTGTCAATGTCGGCAGCGCCGGGCAGCCAAGGGATGGTAATCCAGAAGCGGCCTATGTAATTTATGACGATGTCGATAGATCAATAGAAATATTTCGTGTTCCTTACAATCTAAGAAAAACTCAAGAAAAAATGAAGCAGCATGGGCTTCCTGATTATCTTATCGAACGCCTTGAAATTGGAAGATGATTACCTCCTGGCAAAAAAAATACTTTTCTCTATTTGTTCTGTTTATAGGCCTGAAATCAACAATATATTCCAATGAGATTAAGGACAAAATCGTTAGTGGAACCCATAGTGTTGAATATTTTATCCGTGATCCCGAAAATTTACTTATACCGGTCACTGTGAATACTCAGGGATATATCCAGCAGGTTAAACGAGTTCATAGAGGATATTTTGTTACAGTCACTAGTTCGGTTCAACCGATTCCTTCTGCGCCCTTATTTACATTTGATCCGGCAAATTTGGATACACGCTACAGAAATGATCGTTTAATGAAAAACTTAGCATCAGTCGCAAACACATCAGATGCTTTAAGAGTTTGTTTGGCCTGGTTGGACGAAACAATCACATATGATGACTCTGATGAAAATTCCGACCAAAGCATAGATGCAACCCTCGCACGTAAATCCGGGAACTGTGTAGGACGATCCGCAGTATTGCTTAAATTGCTAAATGATTTAGGGATACACTCACGCCATGTTCAAGGCTGTTTGTTTCAGAATGGGAAGCTTGTTTTTCATCGATGGATAGAACTCGATTATAATAAAATCGGATCCCTTCCAACTGATCCTGGATCAACACAAGACTTTGTCTCTGCAGATCACCTTGTCCTATTACCATCAAAAAATGTCGATCCTTCAGCCACCTGGGTCGATGATAATGATTTCAGTATTTCAGTTATGAATGAAAGCCATTCCATTTGTGTAATCGATCGCCGACCTTTACCAGAAGGAAGTGTCAATCAGATCTTTCGGCGTAAAATGGATAATTATCGTCTTGAAACCGCTGTAACGGGGGAGATCACACCAATTGGGCTGAAGGGAATTATTGAACTGGAGACAGCCGACACCTTTTTCTCTATGCCTATACCTAAATACAGCGCCTTTTCATTTATTCCGGTTTCTTCCGGTTACTACTATCTAACCATCAAGGCAGATGAACAAGTTGTTTTTTCAATCCAAGATTCTATTCGTTCCAATGAGCATAAGCACCATCATTGCACCATTAAGATGGGTAAATATGGTTTGAATGAAAGGCGATAATGATCCCTAAAATCACGATTCTACCTGAATACATATCAAATAGAATTGCTGCAGGAGAAATCATTGAACGGCCGGCATCTGTTGTCAGAGAGCTCTTGGATAATGCAATTGATGCAAAAGCGGATCGAATAGAAATTGACATCGAGCAAGGTGGAATTGCCTTGATTCGAGTAACAGATAATGGGATAGGTTTCGAACCGGATGGCTTGTTAATGGCTTTTGAGCGTCATGCCACAAGCAAGATAAAAAAACTTGAAGATTTAGAGGGAATAAAAACACTTGGATTTCGTGGCGAAGCGCTGCCAAGTATAGCTTCGGTATCTCGTGTCAGTATGGAATCACACGCGAAAGGGGCCCCAATCGGAAGTAGATTGACAATCAATGGCGGCAAGATCGGCCACATGGAAGAAGTTGCCTGCCCGGTAGGCACTCGAATAACCGTGCGTCAGTTGTTTTATAACACGCCTGCCAGACGAAAATTTTTAAAAACTGTTAAAACAGAATACTCCCAAATACATGATACTGTCATTGATCACGCCTTAACACATCCTGAAATACATTTTGTTTTACGTGATTCCGGAAGAGTACTCCTCGAGACCCCAATCGTTGATTTTTGGTCCGCACGTATCGTCTCGGTATTCGGTAAAAAATTTATGACACAACACATCCCTTTTCACGGGTCATTTGGCGATATGCATATCCAAGGAGTTTTATGCCACCCCGAACATCTCCGGTCAACAGGCCGATCCCAGCGTATCTATGTCAATGGTCGGCGGGTTCGTGATAGAATTGTAACCCAAGCGCTTTATACTGGTTATGCTCAATTTATCACGGGTGGAGGTCACCCTTCTTGTATAATGAGAATAGACATAGCGCCTGATCAGCTAGATGTGAATGTGCATCCTGCAAAATCAGAAGTTCGCTTCCAAAATTCAAATGCTGTATTCAACATGGTCGTATCTCAGGTCAATAAAGCATTGTCTGGATCAATAAAAACGCAATTTGAATCGGATTCTCATCTCGTAAAAAATCAAGAACAACTTTCGACAAGCCATGAATTTCCGTCAACTGATGAAAAAAAACTTGGTTCGCTTGTTAAAGAAACAAATTCAGTACGCGATACGATTGCGAATAGTATTTTTACTTTTCCAGATACTCAATCGAAGCTTGGGACGCAGTTATCTTTTTCATCAGATACTGAATGGAGTTTAATTGGACAAGCTTTTAAAACATTTATATTGATTGAATATGGCGATCGACTTTTTGTCATCGATCAACATACAGCTCATGAACGGATTTTGTTCGAGTCATTCAAAGAGCGTTATCAAAAACGCAGTATCCCTTCTCAAATACTTTTATTCCCGGTTCCGGTAGAACTCGAACTACCGCAATTTCAGGTTATCGAGGAATTTTCTGAATTGTTGAAAACAATGGGGGTTTTTCTTGAATCTTTTGGTAGAAACACTTTTGCTGTTACAGCGTTACCTGATCATCTAGCCCAGGAAGTTCCTGATCTTCTAGTAAAAAATCTTGCTGACGAGCTATTGGATGTTGGCTCATCTGAAAGGCTGCGGATTGCTGAACGAAAAATGTTGGTCAGCTTGGCATGTCGAAAAGCTGTAAGAGCTGGTGATGTCATGACACAGGCAGAGATGGAATCTCTTGTTAAAGACTTGATCCGATGCCAAATACCTAATTCCTGTCCTCATGGTCGCCCGATAATTGTTGCGTTTGACAGATCTGAAATAGCTGGAAAATTCAAAAGATGAAATTGAAAACAGGGACTGCCAAGCCGCAGATTGTAGTCTTGGCAGGGGCGACGGCTGCAGGGAAGAGTAGTCTTGCTATTAAGTTGGCTCAAATCCCCAAGATGCCATCGATTGAGATTATCTGCGCGGATTCCCGCCAAATCTATCGCGGCATGGATATCGGAACTGATAAAATTAGTATTAAAGAGCAAAACGGCGTTCCTCACCATCTACTAGATATTATTGACCCTGACACCCGGTTTTCGGCTGCTGATTTTGTTGCGGCCGCCTCTGAATGCATCGAAAATATCAGCACTCGAAAAGCCGTTCCGCTTGTTGTTGGCGGAACAGGCTTGTATATCCGCGCTTTGACATGTGGCTTAGCACAATTAAGCGCTCCTGTAATTCACATCCGGAAAAAATACGAATTATTTCTAAAAGAAAATGGGCCGGAAGCTTTATACTCTCTGTTATGGGAACGGGATGAATGTCGTGCCAAGAAACTCTCACCCTCAGATACATTTCGCATAATACGGGCTCTTGAGATCACGGATACCGGCACAGTAAATATTTCCCAAACACTAAAATCACACAGTTTTGAACTACGGCCTTTTGACTCTTTAAAAATATTTCTTAATGTTGACAGGAAGAAACTCTATATCCGGATCAATACACGTGTTGATACAATGATTGACAAAGGATTGATTGAAGAGGTCAATCGATTACGTCAAAAATTTGGGGCTAATGCTCCAGCTTTGTCTGGAATTGGTTATAGACAGATCGCTCGATATTTAGATGGCGAATTAACGCAGCAAGAGGCGATTAGTATCATAAAGCGTGACACAAGGCATTACGCTAAGCGACAGATAACGTGGTTCCAGAAAGAACCTGATATTGTCATGCTCAATCATGACCCAGATAAACCTGAAGCGAGTTTGAAAAAACTGGAGGAGAAAATACGGAGATTTCATGGATACTGAAGAACAAAGAACAGGAGTTGAGGCATGTGTTATTGGTATTCGCACGGATCGCCAACCACAGGAACAAGCCAGACAATCAGCCGCAGAGTTAAAAGCATTGGTTGAGGCTGCTGGAGCAGAGGTAGTCGACGAAATATTTTGCAACACTTCGGTTATTCATCCAGGAACGTATATTGGCACTGGAAAAGTTGAAGAAATACGTGAAAGGTTGGAAGAACTTGCTGTATCCATCGCTGTTTTAGATGTCTCACTTTCACCGTCCCAACAAAAAAATCTGGAAAACAATTGGAACATTCAGGTTATCGATCGAACCGGCATTATATTGGATATTTTTGCTAAAAGGGCTGCATCGAGGGAAGGTCGTTTGCAGGTTGAACTCGCATTACTTGAATATCGTTTGCCTAGATTGACGCGTATGTGGACCCATCTAAGCCGCTTGGGAGCCGGCATTGGAACTCGAGGACCCGGTGAAACACAATTGGAAGTCGACCGCCGCCGAATCAGAACTCGAATATTGAAACTGAAAGAGGAACTCAAACAAATCGAAAAACGTCGACACCTGCAGCGGGAAAATCGACGCCGAACCGGGGTGATTACAGCAGCTCTTGTCGGATATACCAATGCCGGTAAATCCACCTTGTTGAACCTGCTGACCGCGGCTGATGTCAGTGTTAAAAATCAGCTTTTCGAGACTTTGGACTCGACAATCAGACAATTGGTTCTTCCTGATAATCAACCATTGTATCTAGTCGATACCGTCGGCTTTATTTCCAGACTCCCACATCAACTCGTTGCAGCGTTTCATGCAACTCTTGAAGAGGTTGTTCAAGCTGACCTTTTACTTCACGTGATCAATTCAGCTTCACCACAACGAGATGAACAAATCCGTGATGTTGAAACGGTCTTGAAACAGTTGGGAGTTGATCAAACACCTATTCTTCGTGTTTATAATAAAATCGACTTGCTCGATGAGTTGGAGATAAATGACTTCACCGAGTTACCAGACTCGATTGCTATAAGCGCTCAAAAAGAACTTGGCATCGACGTGTTTCTACAGAAACTGATGAACTTTCTGATATTACAGGAAAAAAAGGTTGAGATGTTCATTCCGTATACTAAAGCTTCAACAATTGCTGTTATTCGAGATAAATGTCGTATCCTCACTGAGAATTTCGAAGCTGATGGTGTTCGATTGCAAATTGTTGGAAAACATGCATTATTGAACAAGTATAAGAAATTCATCGAGCAGGATTTCTTAAAATGAAGGAACAGGAATAATTGATGAGGTATAGAGTAAAACATTTATGGGGCTATTTGCTGATCATCGGATTAATAGGATGCCACTACCGTGAATTGCCGAAATCAACGGACATATCAAATATGACTGAAGTTGATCCCGGTGACATTGATCAGGATGAATATACTGATTTGGATGCTGCAGCAATCGAAGATTATTCTTTAAAGCAAGAGCAAGAATATGAAAAAGCGTCTTGGATGACCAGGGATACGCTGGCATATATTTTTAATCAACATTTCAAACATGTTTTTCCATTGGACAGAAAGCCACCAGTCATCATTGATCTTGATCAAGCCACTTATCAAGAGGCTCTTCTGGCATCAGCGGCAGCCGGGCTGATACCAGTTGGTCGGGATCACCGCATTCGCCCAGGATCCAGAATACGCAAGCAAGATCTTTCAAAAGCTATTTGGCGAGTTCTTGAGTTGGCTGATACTTTGTCTGATCAATCGGCGTTTGATGCGTCCCTGTTACCGTATGATATCACAACTTCACACAATGCCTGGCGCGAGATCGCAGGTTGTTTATTTACAGGTATTATGAAGCTTGAGCCTGATAATCTTTTTCATCCAGGTCAAATTATGAATGGTAAAGAAATCCTTGAATCTATCGATAGTTTGAAGCGTTATTTAAAGCGCTATAGAAAATGAATTCTACTTTATGCTTTCTATTGGGTTTTAGTGTGTATGAAATATAAATCATCCCTTGTCATAGCTGTTATTCTTTTAGTTGCTTCATCGACTCTTTGCAGCACTCTTTCAAAAACGGGGGATCGGGGTATAAAACTTCAGGTATTGCCGTTTACGTATGATTCATCACCAAATGCCGAGCTGGTTTCAGATCAAGCTGCTTTTCTTCTACATCGTTTGCTTCGAGCCGGCCGTTTTATCTTACCAGAGTTTGTAACTCTGAAAGATCAAGGTATACCAGCGATTTGGAATACACAGGAACAAATTGATGATTTTTGCCTAACGACTGCTATTGACTGGTTGGTTGTGGGGCATGTTGAAAAAATAGCGACAGATACAGAGGCTGAAATGAGAGGAAACCGATTTTGGGGCATGGCAGGGGTGCCGATCAAGGCTGAAATAACCATCGTTTTGTATGATTGTCACAGAAAACAGGAAGTGTGGAAAGACTGTCTTACAGCAAAAATCCGTGTCCCTCGATTAAAAGTTTTTGGAATGAATAAAAAGCCTTTTCCAAAAACAGTGAAGACTGCTGACGCATTTGTCTATGATACAATGCTTGCATTCTCAGAACAGATCATAACTGTTATTCAATCTTTTGGATTAGAAAAGGAAAATTGATGGCTGAATACCGAATATCTATCATAGGAAGGGTCAACGTCGGCAAATCTACATTATTTAATCGCCTGACTCGTTCTAGAGATGCGCTTGTCGTGAATATACCGGGAGTTACACGAGATAGAAAAGAGAGTAGTTTTATATTGTCCGGCCATACAATTATATTGGTTGATACAGGAGGGATCGAAGCCGGCCCATCGATTGGTGATAAAGCCGCTGATGAAGCACAAAGGCAATCACTACAAGCTCTGACTGATTCCGATCTGCTTCTTTTTGTTGTTGATGGTCGAACCGAGTTATTGCCTGGTGATTATGAGATCGCTCAGAAAATCAGAAAAAGTAACAAGCCGGTTATTTTAGTTGTAAACAAAATAGAAGGAAGAATTGACCCCTTGACTGAGGCGCATGATATTTATCGTCTTGGTATGGGCAACCCGATATTTATTAGCGCTGAGCATAACATAAATATAGATATGCTAATAGAAACCCTTGTTGAATCCTTGAATTTAGAGCCTTCCGATGAACAACTCAGTGTGCAAAGAGCAGAAACGGAAACTCGATTAGCCGTGGTTGGAAGACCCAATGTCGGCAAATCATCTTTTGTAAATTCTATCTTAGGGGAATATCGCCATATCGTTACGGATGTACCTGGAACGACAAGGGACTCCGTTGATTCAGTATTTAAATATTATGGCGCTCTTTATAGATTGATTGATACGGCTGGGTTGCGACGCATAGGCAAGACAACGGAAAGGTTGGATAAGCTTTCAGCAATAATGGCACGAAAGAGTATTGAACGGTGTCATATAGCGCTTTTATTATTGGATGCGGTTGAAGGTGTAACAGCTCAGGATTTGAAAATTGCCGGATATGTTGTTGAAGCGGGAAAAGGCTGTATCATCATCGCCAACAAATGGGACTTGACAGATAGGACTACTGAGCGTTTTAAACTTATTCAACAATCTATTCGAGAACATTTTGTAGCCATGCCATGGGCGCCGTTTATGGCCATGTCCGCGATGGAACAGCACAATACCCGTAAAGTGTTCACGCTTGTGAACGCTATGATGGAATCGACTCAAAACCATGTATCTACAAGTCATTTAAACAAAGTGATACAAGACGCACAACGAATTCATCCTCCTGCTTTAAAACGATCAAAGCATCCCGTGAAATTATATTATGCAGCACAGATTGCACTTAGGCCCCCAACTTTTTTATGTTTTACGAACACAAGAAGTGAAATTCATTTTTCTTATCGGCGATTTCTCACTAATCAAATACGGGAAGCTTTTTCATTTGACGGTTGGCCTATTCGGCTGGTATTTAGGCACCGGCATGACGAAAAAGGAAAACGATGGGATTAGACATGCTCCAAATTGTCACTATTGATGGACCAGCGGCTTCCGGTAAGAGTACCGTCGCTAAGCTTGTCGCTAAAAGGTTAAAGTTTCAATTTCTGGATACCGGCGCCATGTATCGAGCGATAGCTTTTGGAGCTCTGGAAAATGGAATTACGGCTGAAGAATGCAGTGAATTACGTGCTTATTTAAAGGGTGTGCAGTTAGAGATTCATTATGAAAACAGTGTCATGCATTTGGTCTTAAATGGAAGAGATATAACACAGTTGATTCGACACAAAGACATGGGTCAACATGCTTCAGATTATTCGAAACTGCATTCAGTGCGTGTTTTCTGTACCGATTTGCAGCGTCAGCTTGGCCAATCAGGAAATCTTGTGTGTGAAGGCAGAGATATGGGAACGGTCGTGTTTCCTGATGCAGAATGGAAATTTTTTTTGACTGCCTCGTTGGATGAAAGAGCCTTTCGACGATGGAAAGAGCTGAAGGAGAAGGACCAAGGCATTACTCTGGAAGAAATCAAAAATGCCTTAAAACAAAGGGATTTTCAGGATGCAAACCGATCGATTGCTCCATTGAAACCGGCAGATGACGCACGTATCATTGATACGACAAAGATGGAAATTGATGAGGTTGTCGAAAAAATAGTTGAGGTTGTGTTTGAGACAATCAAGAAAAAATCATAATCATTGTTGCATAATTCATAAGGGTTGTTATATTAATGCCCACGTTCGCACTGGAAGCTTTATATTCCAGTAAATCATCAGGGTTCGCGGATAAGAGACACCGGGAACACCTTGAAATTAGGAGGTCTCGATAATTCATGGCAAACAAACAAAAACAAACAAACAATCAAACAAACCCAGACGCAGAAATTACCAAAGCTGATACAGCTAAAGTGGCGATGAGCAGTGGTCTGGACACCAAATGGAATTTTGATATTCCTGAAGCTACAATGGTCGAACTATATGAGAAATCTTTTCAAAACATCACTGAAGGTCAGGTAGTTAAAGGAAAGGTACTTCAAATTAACGAAAACGAAGTGCTCATCGACGTCGGCTACAAATCTGAAGGAGCCATTCCGGTAGAAGAATTTAGAAACAACATCGATGCCGGAACACTTAAAGTCGGAGGTTTTGTCGATGTTTATCTCGATAAAACTGAAGATATGGAAGGTCAGGTTGTTTTATCGAAAGAGAAAGCTGATAAAATCAAAATCTGGGATGAAATTAGTGAACATTATGAAAAGAAAGAAGTCATTGAGGGTCGTGTAATAGACAGGATTAAAGGCGGCCTGACTGTTGACATAGGAGTTAGAGCATTCCTGCCTGGATCACAAATTGATATTCGCCCTGTAAGAGATCCAGAAAGATTGATCGGGCAAACCTTGAGAATGCGAGTGATTAAGCTGAACAAAAGACGGGGCAATATTGTTCTGTCAAGGCGTGTCATATTGGAAGATGAGCGAAAAAGCTTGAAAGAAAAAACGTTGAATTCTCTTGAGGAAAATGCCATCGTTGAAGGACAGGTTAAAAACATCACAGAATATGGAGCATTTATTGATCTTGGTGGAATTGACGGATTATTACACATAACTGATATGTCTTGGGGTCGAATCAATCATCCCAATGAAATGATCAGTGTTGGACAGAAAATCAAGGTCAAAATCTTAAAGTTCGATCCGGATACCGAAAGAGTTTCTCTTGGACTAAAACAAACTACAGAAGATCCTTGGGTGAAAGTAACTGAAAAATACCAGATTGGCACTAGGGTTGAAGGAAAGGTTATTAGTCTAACGGATTATGGAGCGTTTGTTGAATTGGAAGAGGGCGTAGAAGGTTTAGTTCATGTTTCTGAGATGTCTTGGACTAAACGCGTGCGTCACCCTTCCAAACTTCTGAATATTGAGGACATGATTGAAGCTGTCGTTCTGGATTTGGATCAGGAAAACAAGCGGATCAGCCTTGGTATCAAACAATGTGAAACTAACCCATGGGATCTGGTAAAAGTCAAATATCCTATTGGAAGCCGAGTGGCAGGTAAAATTCGTAATCTCACGAACTTCGGGGCATTTATTGAACTGGAAGAAGGAATCGATGGTCTGATTCACATCAGTGATATGTCTTGGACAAGGCGTATCAATCACCCCAACGAACTGGTCAAAAAAGGTGATGAACTCGAAGCTGTCGTATTGGATATCGATGTCGAAAATGAACGTCTTTCCTTAGGATTGAAACAATTGACGGAAAACCCATGGAAAGAAGCCGAAAATAATTTGTTTATCGGCAATAATGTCAAAGGAAAAATTGTTCGAATCACAGACTTCGGGGTATTTGTCGAACTGGAAGGCGGCGGAATAGAAGGATTGGTTCATATTTCTGAGCTGGGAAAAGACAAGGTTGAATCTATTGAAACAGCTTATAATGTCGGCGATGAATTGGTCATGAAGATCATCAAAGTCGATGTCGATGAAAGACGTATCAGCCTCTCAGTACGTGCGTACGAAGAAGAAATGGAACGTTTAGAAGCTGACGATGGGATTGCTGGCCCGGAAATAAAAATCGGTCGATCGACAATGGCAGACATCATTAATCAAGAAGCTCTGCTTCGCACAATTGGTTTTGAAACCGAACCATTGCCTGAAGAGTCAAAAGAACCTGATACCACTGAAGAAGCGCCTGAAGCTACGCCATCTGAAGATGCCTAAATACCACTGGATTGTTTATAAAAACAGTCTGTGAAATTCGTTTAAGCGGCAAGACAAACTGTTCATTACATATCCTTGCATTGTGATAAATATCTATGATGAATCTCCTTTTAAAGGCAAAATCTATATGCCTGTGAAACAGTCTATTCTTTTCCTCAATAAATGAAGACAGCTATAAGGTAAACCAATCGTTTCAAAGGTATCTATAACAGACTTGAGGCCGAGTTAATCATTATTTAACAGAGACCAAAGAATAATAAACCTTATAAAACCCGGATCCTCCCCTTGAGGTCAAACCCAAAATTTACTATATATTGTCTGGGGATCCTTTCTTTACCTAATTCTGAATAGGGAGACAACAATGAAACCGAACACAATTATTACAAAATGGATAGGTTTTTATATGCTGCTGGCAGCGATGGCTGTCATGAATGGGTGTGCCGGTAGCTTGCAGACACATAAAATGATTGCTGAAAACTGGAAAAATCCAGAACCAGGAAAAGAAATAGTCATAAAAATAGACAATTCTGTAACACTTGAAATGGTGTATATGCCTAGCGGCACATTTCAGATGGGTTCACCCCAAACAGATCGTATCAGTAGAGATGATGAAAAGCTGGTTCATACAGTTGAATTGGATGGATTCTGGATCGGCAAATATGAGATTACCCAAGAACAATATGAAGCTGTTACCGGAAAAAAACCCAGTAAATACAAAGGAAAAAACCGTCCGGTAGAAAAAGTGACCTGGAATGATGCTTTAGAGTTTTGTAACCTTTTAACAGAAAAAACAGGTCTCACTTTCACGCTTCCAACTGAGGCACAATGGGAATATTCCTGTCGGGCCGGAAGCGCCACCGTATTTGCCTTTGGTGACTGTCTTGAAGTATCGCAAGCTAATTTTGATGGTAATTACCCGCTTCGAGGTTGCCCGAAAGAGGATGATTATCTGATGGAAACATGGGATGTCGGCTCAGGAATGCCCAATGCCTGGGGATTATACGATATGCATGGCAATGTCTGGGAATGGTGCCTGGACTGGTATGCAAACGATTATGTCACTGATGATTCCAATCGAAATCCAAAAGGACCGACTGAAGGTAGGAACCGAGTGTTCCGAGGTGGTTGCTGGAATAGTGATGCAGGTAATTGTAGATCAGCAGCACGCTTTAGCGCTCTTCCGACAGCTTCAGGCGAAATCGTTGGATTCCGTATTGCATATAACAACCCGGCTATTCAACCTGAGACTGAAGAGTAATTTTTACTGAAGAAAAAGTAATCTTCTAAAAATTTATCGGGGAATTTTTCCTACCGGCGCTAGATAAATTACGAATTCTTCCTCACCATCCAAACCTAAAAATGCATCTGTTTTTTGCTGGTGATAGGAGCCTACAGCACAGGTTCCACACCCTATCGCCTCGCACGCTAAATAAAGATTCTGGCAAACATGACCGGCATCTAAAAGTATAATTTTGTGTGAGGCAATCGAGTAACGCCATTCCATTCGATAGGGGATACAACTCCAGAAAAAACACGCTGCGCATTCGCCGACAAATCGTTGACCCACCCCACAGATAATCAACTGTCGAACCAGATCAGATGATTCAAAGCATAGTTCCAGCGCATGTTCTAGAAATAAATAACGGTATACACCAGGCTGTAAACCGGTGACATTATTTATAGCTATATAGGTTTCAAAAGAGTGCCGCGCACCGGCAGATGGAACAGTTCGTATTGTCACCCGCCCATCAGCCAGCGTCTTTTTCAGACCTTGAGTACTCCATAAAAGAAAAGCTAATTCTTCCAGAGCAAGCGGCTCACCCGTAAATTTACGTCGACTCTCCCTGTCACGTATGGCGACAAAAAGATCATTTTTCTGAAGCGCTTCAGCAGTAGCTTCCGGCAATTTGATAATAGTCGCATTTTCAACAGGCGGTTTCTGAACAGGCGGCCAAGGCTTACCTAAAGACTGATCGCTCATAGGTTTTTCCCGAGTCAACCATTCTTTCAAGAAATCGCGGTTAATCGCTGTTTGTTGAACCGCGTCTTCTTTGATTTTTTTGTGCTTTTCTATAAGACAGGGCATGCTGTCCAGGACACCTTGAATTTTTCTTGTTGAGACGCTCAGTAAGTCCCTATGGACAGGTCGTGCAGCCATGACCTCAGGCATAATCTTGTCACGCTCGTGTCGAGAAAAAATTGCTAGAAAAGCGTCTGCTTGTTCCTTTTCTGCACCGGCAATACAAATGATTAGGTCGGGCATAAGATCACGATCGAACAATTCACTGAAAAAAACGTGTTGTTCATGCTTATCAAATGCAGCTATATGTTGCAAAACTTCCATCGATAAAACCTCCAGTTTATGACGGCTGATCGGCCGATAATATTGACCCTTTATAACCTAAATGCTGCACACATTCAATTGCTGTAAACATTGCAGCGCCAATTTCGAAGAATTGATAGACTTGAAACATCAACTTTTTTATACTGACCTTTGGTTGATTTGCACGAAAGGGGGCAGAACAGGTTGGATACTATGTTTTTTGCATTCAGTATGACTCTTTTAGCCGGCATGGCGACTGGAATAGGCAGTTTGATAGCATTCTTCGCTGATCGAACAAACTTCCGTTTTCTATCCATATCAACCGGCTTTTCCGCAGGGGTTATGCTATATGTTTCATTTGTAGAAATTTTAAACAAGGGCTATGAAGCTCTGGTCTCGACATATAGCGCTTCACAGGCACAATGGATCAACACGGGTTCATTCTTTGCCGGAATAGCCCTGATTGCAGCAATCGATGCTTTAATACCATCTTCAGAAAATCCGCACCATGTGCGAAGTGAATCTCAGACTGCCGAGTTACACTGTCATGAAATAATGGAAAAAGCATCAGAAGTCTCACCAAAAAATGAAGCCTGCCAGGAAAAACTGTTGCGAACCGGTCTTTTAACCGCTTTGGCAATCGGCATCCACAATTTTCCAGAAGGCTTGGTTACCTTTCTGGCTGCCTTGCATGACCCAAAACTGGGCATAGCGATTGCATTTGCGGTTGCACTTCACAATATACCCGAAGGTATCAGCGTGTCTGTACCAATCTTTTATGCTACTGGAGACAGGAAAAAAGCATTGATATGGTCATTTCTGAGTGGTCTGGCGGAGCCGGTGGGCGCTCTGATTGCCTATATTGCTATACGTCTGGCAGTAGGAGGCGAAACAGCCGTTATCTCGCCGCACTACATGGGTATTCTTTTTGGTGGAGTAGCAGGCATTATGGTTTTTATCAGCTTGGATGAGCTGCTCCCAACAAGTCGAGCATTCGGTAAAGGCCATGATAGTCTTATCGGGCTGATTGCTGGAATGGTCGTCATGGCATTGAGTCTCCTAATCATGAATTAACGGCATGATATAAACAGGAATAAATGTCAGTTTTGAGCTACGAAAACTTTTCAGACAAAACACCATACAACAAAAAATTTAATTCTCTGTGTTCGACTAATTTTGGTAGGAATGTTATATTGGCTTTCGCCCAATTACGCGTGAAGATACTTTGATTTAACGCGTTTCGGCAAATGATAATTTTGATGCACGAATACTGCACGTCGGCTCTGAAAAGGGATAAAAGAGGATTATAGAATGAACAGCACAACACTTACTACTGCACTGATCGGGTATGGGAAATGGGGACCCAATATCGCCAAGCATATCGATAAAAACAGGCGATTGAGGCTTCATACCATCTGTGACAATAGAAACGAAAGACTTGCTGGAGCTCAAGCCATCTATACTGATAAAGTCGTCTATGAAACTGATTATCGAACTGTTCTGAAAAACCCCCAAATTGATGCTGTAGCTATTGCTGTTGAAACAGATAAGCACGATCTCATCGTTAAAGAAGCGCTTGAAGAACGAAAACATGTTTATATTGAAAAGCCGTTTACGTCTAGTGTGGCGAGCGCTGTTTCATTAGCTCATCTAGCGCGTGAGCGCCAGTTGGTGGTACATGTCAACCATATTATGATTTTTCATCCTGGCATTAGAAAAATTAAAGCCATTTTGGATTCCGGTGAGTTGGGAGAATTGTTATATATTGAAGCCATGCGTATGAATCTTGGTAGAATAAGGAACGATGTTAGTGTTTTATGGGATTTGGGTATCCATGATTTATCGATTATCGATTATTTGGTGAATGGCCGAGAACCAAAAGATATTTATGCAATTGGTGACAAAAAATACAGCAATACTGAATCTTTGACATTTTTGACATTGAAATTTGATGATTTTATTGCCCATATTCGATCAAGTTGGATTTCGCCGGAAAAAGAACGAAAACTTGTAGTCGCAGGCACAAAGAAAATGGCTGTATTTGATGAGACTAAACCTTCAAAGCATCTTGTCATTTACGATACTGGTATAGATGTTGTTTCAGGGGAACATCCTGGTCAGGCCAACTATCGTGTTACTGAGCGGGTGGGCGGTTCATGGTTACCTGAAATACCTGTGCAGGATGCTTTGTATAATTCTATAGATTATTTTGTATCGATGGTGCTCGATGGGAATCCTCCAATTTCTGGCCCGGATCTAGCTATACGACTACAAAAAACACTTGAAAAAGCGGATATGTTGATGACAAATCGTGGGTAATAAGCCTTGAATGCAGAATATCTTCGAGAAAATTTAACGACAGTTCGGCTCAATGTCACCGTCTTACATGACCGGCTTAGGTTGCACACAGATATCGATACAGATTCTTTTTCTCATGTTATCGACACAAAGTTTCTGATACCACTCAACCCTGACTATCCTTTGGTGGTAGCTATTACCGGGAGTGGTAGCTCGGGAAAGTCTTCTTTATTTAATGCGCTTCTTACCAGTGACATCAGTATGGTCAAGGCAAAGGCAGGATTAAGCCGACGCGTCCTGATTGCGCTCCATCCCAATATATCGAACAGAAAGGATATTTTGGAAAATCTGTTCGAGGCTTTTGACGCTGTTCCACAGCCATTGGATTCCCAGAGTGAATTAACAGAACTCGGGGAGCCAAAATATGTCGCACATACGGATGTGCCACCTCACCTGGTTTTGCTCGATACACCCGATTTTGACACTGGGGACCAGCATGATTTTGCCAATAGGCGCTATGTCAAACCAGTGCTTGAAGCCAGTGATGTATTGATTTATATCTTTACCAACGCCAACTATAATAATCACCAGAATACACTTTTTATTCGAAATATTTCCAGGGACATAGGGCGTCGGAAACTCATACTGGTTTACAGGTGTTCACGAGTCTTTCAGGAAGAGGAAGTTATTGAGCATGCCACAGTGGTAGCTCGTAATATATACGATGCTGATTATCAAGACTGGCTTTTGGGGATTTATCGAACGGATGAGGATGATAGAGTTGCAGTTGGCGAAGAGTTTATGCATATCTGCCCCGTAGCTGGATATCCAAAAATTCAACAGGTTCTTGGGTCGCTGGATCGCGTTCAGACCAGGCAGGAGTTTATGAGTTCTGCCTTGTTGGATATCCGCAGGGATGCGAATAAAATGCTGCAAGCTGCGAATAAAGAGCGTATCCGAATTGAAATTTATCGTGATGTAGCAAAAATTGCGACCAGTTGGGCTGTTGCAGATACATTAAAAGCATTTCCTCAGCGTAAGCTTCTGGAATCGTTTTTAGAAATTTGGAAAAAGCAGCAACCTAAGTATATCAAAGTTCTTACGTTTGCGGGGAGAGTTACCGCTTGGCCGGCAGAAAAAGTATTGAAATTAATGCGTAAAACCAGTTCAAAAACAAGTGAAGAAACAAATATTGCTGAAGATAGCGCCGATCTTTTGTATGAAAAGCAACTGGTTTCGGCGGCAAACAATTTGTCAACTCAACTTTCATTGAAAGAAATAACTGTAAGAACAACAACTTCAGATGATGTGACAGTTGATTTGGTTAAAAAGATTGATCTTTTGAAAAGTATGGCTGATGGAAATAATGAAGAGCTGCCACATTATATAAAAGATGAAAAAAACTCATTCACTTTTTCCGTTCCAAGACCTCAATCCTATTCATTAATAGAAAAAACAGAGGTAAAACAAGAACTCTGGAAAGACACCCTTCAGAACATGGCTGACACGATACTGAGCACTACGGGTTTATCGGAAGAATTTAAGGGGCAACTGAAAAAAATAGCTCGTGAATTCAGGTCAAACATGTCTTTCAAGGATACTATCAGAGAAATCGCGACAGCGAGCTTGACAAGTATCCCGGCTGTTGGAGCGGTAATTTACATAATTTCTACTGGAGATATTGTTGCCGGAGCGCCAAATGTTTTTGCCGCTTTAAGTGGGTTGTTTGGATTGAACGATCTAATGGCTGTCTTCAGTATCCCCGCGACTCTTGGATTAAGGGAAATGGATAGAAAAAACCTGGAAAGCTTATTGACTCAAGTCTATGGAGCTTGGTTCAAAGAAAAAGAAAAAGTGATTGAATCAAATTTGCTGCTTCATGTTTCAGGCAGAATAATTGAATCGATCGATACAATTCTTAAACAAACAGAAAAGCCCTTTGAGGAGCTTTCTGATGCCTTGAAGAATTTGGAAAAAGGTTTCTAGTAATGAACTCGAATACAATTGATAAAAAAATCATTGAATTTGAAGAAGAACGAGCTCATATCGATGCCTTGGAATCAGCGCTGAAGCAGATGTCATTCTGGCTGCCGGCAAAGGGTTTGCTGGAAATATTCGCCAGAAAAAAACAAATACTCGCTGATACAAAAGAACGGTTTGAATTAAAACCAGTGATCACCGTCACAGGCCCGACAGGATCAGGAAAATCAACCTTAATAAATGCTCTAGCAGGATCAGATAACCTGGTGGAAACGGGAAACAAACGCCCTACAACTCGATCGATTGCTATTATCAGCCACTCTTACAACGATTCCAGGCAGTTACAGGAACGTATCGGCAATCAGGACATCGCTCTGGTTCCACTTTCACCATCGACACTGCAAGGTATCACATTGGTCGATACACCTGATACCGATAGCGGCGAATCGGAAATGCATAGACCACTGCTGGAAAAAACACTTCAAATATCCGACATACTTTTATGTGTTTTTGATGCGTCCAATCCGAAAAGACGTGACAATATATTGGTTCTTGCAGATTGGGTCGCTTCTTTTCCTGGAGACCAAGTTATATTGGTTTTGAATCGATGTGACAGAATATCTGAAAATGAACTTAGAGAAACAGTTATACCTGATTTTTTAAAACACATATCGAACAGTTGGGTTCGACAATATGACAAGGTTTTCTGTGTATCTGCCAGAGATGGGCTGATGGACCCTGGATGGCCGGAAGGGGAGAAGCCTTTACATGGTTACAACCAATTATCGGAGCTGCGTAAATATCTTCAATCAATTGGAGGAGGCTCTGTAATTGTTGAGAAAAGGATTGAGCGCGCACGCCATATTCGTCAAGCGCTGACATCGCTGACTACTGAGCGGGTTCAGGAGCATATCGAGGAATTAAGACGTATCCGCAAAGCTATCAACGATCTAGAGCAGGAAGTTGTCGAGACCACACTGGCAGCGCTATCCCAGCGTCAAGGAATCGATTCCACAGGTGTAGGAGTCCTGCTTAGTAGCGCCCTGGCTCAACGGTGGTGGGGACCCGTCGGGATTTATGTTGGTCTATGGCGCAAAATACTGGATTTTCGTTCGCCTTTTGCGTTTATGCATTCCTTGAACCCAACAAAACTAATTCCGACAATCGCACGTTCAGTTCGTGCTGTAATCAACCCTGACAAATTTGAACACGAGCTTATGGATGCTTACATTGGCGACATGAATCGGACAGAAATGCTAGGTGCTGAACTGCTGATAGCCAAATCCTGGCCCGATATTGCCGGACAAATAGTTGAAGCAAAATTCAATCCTGAAGTCAGAAATATAGAAAAGGTCTTTGATTTGCCACCCTTATTGAATATTTCTCAGAATTCTTGGCGAGAAGCATTGAACTTTGTGGTAGAAAAGACAGCGGACACGTTAAGTCGACCTTGGTTGCAAGTAGTTCTCAATATATGGGTCTTTGCTGGTATCGGAGTTGTTTTTTACCAGTTAGTTCGAGGCTTTATTGATCATGCTTTTTTGCCCGGAAGCTTTCTGTTGCATGCCGGCGTTTTATTGATAATTTTGTGGCTGTTACCCTCGTGGTTTCTTCAATGGATGACAGTCCAAGCACGCAGAAAAATATTCAATAAAGCCAAAAATCATGCGCTCAAAAATATTCGAAATGAAATGATAGACAGAAAAACTGGTCACAAGTCACTGATAAACGAAATTGACCAAGTGCTACATTTGGCAATGCAAAATAGCAGGCTGTGATTGAAGTTCCTTTGCAACGATCAAATCCAATAACTGGATTCAAGGCACACTTCCTTGAGAATTCTGCTGAAATTGTATACATTTTTATATGAGATTGAATGGCGAATCCCTTTGGTTTTCCATAGAACAGTGTATTTAAAAAGATGAGTGTTTTTTTTAAATAAGGAGCTTAAAACAATGGCTGTACATAATCTTGACGGTATTTTCAAACCTCAACGTATCGCTTTGATCGGGGTCACACCAAACCCAAGAAGCGTCGGTGGTTCAGTTTTGAAAAATCTTGTCAGTGGCGGCTTTCGTGGTGTTGTTTATCCGGTGAATCCCACAAGCGAATCTGTTCTGGGTATACAGTGTTATCCAAACCTGGATGCAGTTCCCCGAACACCAGATTTAGCCATTATCTGCTCACCAGCAGAACAAGTTCCGGATATTGTCGCTGAATGCGGTGAAAAAGGTCTCAAAGGCATCATCATTATGTCAGCAGGTTTTAGAGAGATTGGTGAAGCCGGTAGAGAACTTGAATCTAGGATTCAAGAAAATGCTAAACCTTATCCGAAAATGCGAATCCTTGGTCCCAATTGCCTTGGAGTCATTGTTCCGGGCACTGGCTTGAATGCCAGTTTTGCCGGAGCTATGCCGAAAGCAGGACACGTAGCATTTATTTCCCAATCAGGCGCCTTGTGCACATCGGTTTTAGATTGGGCGCTGGAAGGCAGAATCGGATTTTCATATTTTGTTTCGATCGGTAACAGCTTAGACGTCGATTTCGCTGATTTAATTGATTACTTTGGTGAGGATGAAGCAACAACGTCAATTATTCTCTATATTGAATCCATAAAAGACGCTCGGAAATTTATGACAGCTTCCCGAGCCTTTGCCAGGAGCAAGCCTATTGTTGCCTATAAAGCCGGCAGATTCCCTGAATCTGCTGAGGTGGCCGCGTCACATACCGGCGCCATGGCGGCTGAAGATGCGGTATATGATGCCGCGTTCCAGCGAGCAGGCATTATTCGGGTATTTGATTTCGGTGAAATCTTTGATTGTGCTGAATTGGTCGGGCGACAAAAATTACCTCACGGCCCTAGACTGGGTATTGTCACAAATGCTGGGGGTCCTGGAGTAATGGCAACAGATGCTTTGATAGCCGAATCAGGCGAGTTAGCAGAACTCTCAGAAAAGACTATGGAGTTATTGAATGAAAATCTGCCGCCATTCTGGTCGCGACGTAACCCCGTGGATATTTTGGGGGATGCTCCGTCTAAACGGCTTGGAAAATCCGCCGGCTTTGTTTTGAACGATCCTGGAGTTGATGCCCTTTTAGCAATCCTTACTCCTCAATCGATGACTAACCCCACTGCCGCAGCAAAAGCCATCGTGCAACTAGCTGAAAAAACAACAAAGCCTATCTTGGCCGCATGGTTGGGAGGCGGCAGTATGCGTGAAGGCATAGAAATTTTAATGCAAAATGGCATTGCTAGTTATCGGACTCCTGAACAGGCAGTGCGGGCTTTCATGCTGCTTACAACATATAGCCGCAATCTAGAAATCTTGTACGAAACACCAAGAGATATCCCTGTCGCCTTTGCGCTGGATCGACAAACATTGAGAGAACAACTGACAAAACATATCCCTATTAAAAATAGCCGTATTCTGTCAGAAAACGATTCTAAACAAATTTTATCGGCCTATGGCATACCGGTTACCCAGCCAAAATTTGCCAATTCAGTGGACCAAGCGATTGAGGTGGGAAAGGAACTAGGATTTCCTCTGGTCATGAAAATAGAATCTCCTGATATAAGTCATAAAACTGATGCCGGAGGCGTTATCTTGAACATCAGAACACCGGATGATGTCAAAACTGCTTATGATAAAATGATGAAAGATGTACTCTCTGCTGTGCCGGATGCTCGGATTGACGGGGTAACTTTACAAAAAATGGTTGAACAACAAGGAGTGGAACTGATTCTGGGCGCTAAAAAGGATCCTGTATTTGGTACAGTTGTCATGGTTGGCCTCGGTGGCGTAGCAGCCGAACTATTTGCGGATCGAAGCCTGGGATTTCCACCGTTGAATGAACGTTTAGCCAGGCGTATGCTCGAAACCCTGAAAGCCTGGCCACTACTCCGTGGCTATAGAGGCAAACCACCGGTTAACCTGGATAAACTGATCGAAATCATGATGCGGCTTTCTTATTTGGTGGCAGACTTTCCTGAAATCCTTGAATTGGATATCAATCCTCTGCAGGCAACAGAAACAGATATGATCGCCCTTGATGCCAGAATCTTACTGTCACCTTCGAGCGACGTTGAAAATACCCGACCGTTTGCCCATTTGGCACTGCGGCCTTATCCGGAAGAGTTCGTCCGAGACGCTGTTCTAAATGATGGCACAAAAGTTTTATTGCGGCCTATCAGACCGGAAGATGAACCAATATGGAAAGAACTATTGGGAAGCTGCTCACGTGAAACCATTTATATGCGTTTCCGATACATGTTTCACTGGGAAAGTCATGATGTTGCCACGCGGTATTGCTATATTGATTATGACCGTGAAATTGCTATTGTCGCTGAGCATTCAGATGATAATGGTCGAAAACTTGTGGGCGTAGGACGTTTGGTATGCGAACCAGGGAATGAAGTAGGTGAATATGCTGTCCTAGTAGCCGATAAGTGGCAGAACAAGGGTCTGGGCGGCATTTTGACGGATTTTTGCGTGGAAATTGCCAATAAATGGAATCTAAAATCAATCGTCGCTCAAACAACCCCAGATAATGAACGAATGATCACACTTTTCAGAAACAGAGACTTTTCGATTGAATCTGAATCAAGCGGAGCGCTTTTAGAAGTGTCAAAACCTCTGGATCAGGATTCAGAAACCGTAACAGAAAACTGATTCGAGCGACTCTACCAATCTATTTCTAAAAATTATCCTTGCTTTTCTTTTAAGATCCTATTATAACAACGACAGATACCCAAGGGGGGTATGGTATAAAGCGGCTTGTTTACTTGTTTAAAGGAGATTTAAAACATGCTGGATGCACGTGAAAAGAAGGATGTGTTGCTGCGACTGAAAAAAATTGAGGGCCAAATTCGCGGCCTTCAAAAAATGGTTGATAATAATGTCTATTGCGTCGATGTGCTCACGCAACTGGCATCTGTTCGATCTGCTGTAACCAGTGTCAGCAAGAAAATCATGAAAAGCCATGCCAATAGTTGTGTTTTACAAGCCGTTAAAAAAGGTAAAGATGAAAGCATCGATGAAATGCTCGATGTGATCTTCAAATTTTCGTCTTAAGCCTGAATGGAGGATTTATGAAAACACAAGCTCAATTCAACATCATAATGGATATTCAAGGCATGTCCTGTGCCTCCTGTGCAAAAAGTGTAGAAACTACTCTTCTTAAAGCGCCGGGAGTGCAGACTGCCTCGGTCAACGCTGTAACCGGCAAAGCGTATATTGAAGCGGATGAGACTGTTGTCAATCCCGATGAACTGATCGATCGAGTAGAAAAAGCTGGCTATAAAGCACAACTTGAAAAAGGAAAAAAATCGTATGAAAGCCTGACTCTAAAGGTTTCGGGCATGAGTTGCGCCTCCTGTGCAAAAAGCGTAGAAACCACGCTTCTTGACGCGCCTGGAGTTCAGACAGCCTCAGTCAATCCTGTAACCGGCAAAGCCTATATTGACGTGGACCAAACCATTGTCAATCAAGATGAGCTTATCGAGCGCATTAAAAAAGCCGGTTATCAAGCACAATTTGAGAAGGAAAGAAAAACATCAGAAAATGTGACCTTGAAACTTGGCGGCATGAGTTGTGCCTCATGTGCTGTGAATATAGAAAAAGCATTCGCAGCGCAAGAGGGTATCGAGCATGCGAATGTCAATTTCGCAACTGGAACTGTTTCAATTCAGTATAATCCGGAATTCCTGACCGTAACCGATTTAAAAAGCATAATCGTTCAGAGCGGCTACCAAGTAATAGAGGAGAGCTTGACACAATCAGCGGAATCCAGTGAGGCCAAACTGACTAAACAAGCTTGGAATCGCGTGATATTGTCGTCAACATTATCTATCGCTATCATGATCGCGATGCTGATAGAAATGTTTGTCGTCCCAATACCAGGATATCTATTCTGGGTCGCTCTTCTTGCTTTTCCAAATATTTTTATTCTAGGAAGAAATGTGCATAAAACCGCAATACGTAGCGCTCTAGCCGGCCGCCCCAACATGGACGTGTTGGTTTCGATGGGGTCGGGACTGCCTTTTCTGATCAGTTTGGGAGCCTTCTTTTTTGATATTCAGAACTTTTTTGAAATGGCATCGTCGATCATGACATTTCATCTGATTGGTAAATATCTGGAAACACGAGCGAAGGGCCGAGCATCCGACGCTATCCGAAAACTGATCGATATGAGCGCTAAAACGGCGCGTATCTTGGTTGATGGAAAAGAAATCGAAATCGATGTATCCGGTCTGGTTTTAGGTGATATCATGGTCGTTCGACCTGGTGAAAAAATACCGACAGACGGCACGATAATCGAAGGTGAATCAACGATAGATGAGTCCATGGCGACGGGTGAGCCGATGCCGGTCCGACGCAAAGTCGGTGATGAGGTATTAGGGGCGACGATCAATGGGCCTGGACTGTTGAAAGTGAAAGTACAAAAAGTCGGCCATGAGACATTTCTAGCTCAGGTAATAAAATTGGTTGAGCAATGCCAGGGCACAAAAGTTCCCATTCAGGAATTTGCAGATAAAGTCACAGGTTATTTCGTGCCAGCAATTTTATTGTTTGCGGTATTGGTATATTTTTCTTTTCTGTTATTTCCAAATTTTCATCGAGGAATCATCGAATGGGGCGCTACAATTCTTCCATGGGTCAAAACGTATCCCTCTATCTGGACGCTCGCTTTTATCACGGCAACCACCGTTTTGGTCATCGCCTGCCCCTGTGCGTTAGGACTTGGCACTCCCACTGCCTTGATGGTCGGCAGCGGTTTAGGTGCACAACATGGAATATTGATCCGAAATGGTGAAGCTGTCCAGACATTGCGCGAGACAACCGTTATTGCCTTTGATAAAACGGGCACCTTGACACAAGGAAAACCGATAATGACGGATATCGTTGCAGTAGGAGACCTGACGGAAAACGACATGCTCTTGGTTGCCGCGTCATTGGAAAACGCATCGGAGCACCCACTGGCCCGAGCAATCGTTCAAGCTGCAACCGAGCGCAATCTGACACTTGGAGAAGTCGCTGATGTCGAAACAATCACCGGTAAAGGTATAAAAGGTATTGTTGACAGTATCCCAATAGCAATAGGCAACGGCAGGATGATGGATCAGATGGGTGTTGAATGGAAACAGCACGCATCGCAAATGGAGCAATTTGAAAAGGACGCAAAAACCTGTATGTACGTCGCTGCCAACGGCAAAACCGTCGGTTTAATAGCTGTAGCCGATACGCTTAAAGAAGATGCTGCTGATGCCATAGCTCAACTGAACGAAATGGGAATACGAACTGTCATGATTACCGGCGACAATCCGCAAAGCGCCGCTGCAATCGCTAAAAAGGCCAACGTGGTAGATGTTATTGCAGGTGTATTGCCGGAGGGAAAAGTTGATGCTATCAAAAAATTACAGGAACAAGGCGCCATGGTCACCATGGTCGGTGACGGTATCAACGATGCTCCTGCCTTGAAACAGGCTAATGTCGGGATTGCATTAGGGAGCGGAACCGATATCGCGATCGAAGCCGCAGATGTCACGATAGTGCGTAACGAAATGATGACTGTCGTTTCTGCAATCCGCCTGTCCAGAGCAATTTTTACAAAGATACGCCAAAACTATTTCTGGGCCTGGTTTTACAATGTCGTCGCCTTACCGATAGCAGCTTTGGGATTATTGCACCCAATGATCGGAATGGCGGCTATGTCGATGAGCTCGCTGAACATCGTTTACAATTCTTTACGTCTGAGAAAAGTATCGATTTGATTCCGAAAGTCAATGTATCTCGATCACGTTTAGAGCTGCCAACCTGGCATCATCAGACGTAATCGATCCATTCATATCCAGGTCTGCAGCACAGAAAACGCTGTATTCATTGGGAGCATCACTCATAGCAAACTGAAAAATCGTCTCGACATCCAACCAGGTGACATAACCATCATCATCGACATCGCCATTATGAAGACAATTGGGTGTTTGTGCATGCCGGCCCATATCGACAATACCATCATCCGGCCAGACCCCAGTCTCTGTAGAACGTTTATTCATGAGTTGAATCGATTCCGGCGCGGTATACGATAACCATATGGACTGCTTTGAACCGCTATCGATACACGGACTCATTTCAGATTGTCCTGATCGAGTCGATGAAAGTCGATACCGATAATCCGATGAATTGCTGAGGGTTGTATTTTTAATGGAGTTATTTTCGACAGGGCTTAATCGTTCATGAACACTTTTGTTTCGCGTAACAAACAAAGGATCGCTAAAAAGAATTCCGTCGCCTAATTGAAGTGTTGAGTGCGGTGAAACCTGTATTGAATCGGTCGATCCATCGCCGGCGAGCGACCATGAAATCGATGCTGATGAAGGTTTCCAGCGCCATAAGACGGCGATATCTTCACCCTGATCAGCTTGGTTTCCCCAAATAATACTATCACGACAAGTCAATACGGCGCCGCCGGCAACAGCTATTCCACCCCCGGCTATCCGGCTGAATCCCAAAGCAATATTATCAGCTATCGTACAACTGATTAGTGTGGTTTTACCGGACTCGATATAAGCGCCGCCTCCATAACCTGAAACCAGCCTAAGAGGCCAGGCGGTATTTTGTGCCAATAGTGTATCGATTATCGTGAAACGACTTTCAGAAATATGAATTCCACCACCGGTCTCTGCCATATTTTCTTCAAATATACTGCCTGTGATAACAAAATCACGATCATATCGTGAACTCCACCCACCACCTCGTGACGCCCAATTATTTTGAAATACACAAGCATAAACTCTGCCTGCAGCCATCCAGGTCGAAACCGCACCCCCTGAGTTACCGGCATCATTGTCGATAAAGCTACAATCCGTTGCCAACAAATTGCCATATTGTCGAACATCTACAGCGCCACCATTTCCAGTGGCAGAGTTATGAGCAAAAAAACAGTCCTTGATTTTAAGTAGACCTCCAGAAGCTGTTATCGCGCCACCATGTGTCGAACTCAGGTTGGAATCAAACCGGCACGTGTCGACAGTCAAATTACAAAATGTGAGGTCAATAGCTGAAGCGCGGCTGTTTTTTATTGTCATCCGATTCAGCATTGAGTTATCTGTCCAGGCGCCATACCAAGCTCCTGTATAGTTACCGATTGATTCTGCATCGATAACAATGTTTTCAGGCATAGTAATTCCCTGAATAGTGATATTGGATAAAAGGGGAAGAGTCCCTGGCCAGGGTTCATCCCGCAGTAAATAGTCACCTTCCATAAGATGAACGATAAGGTTGGGCTGGCCTGGTTCAGTGTATATACGGCCTAAAATCGTTCGGATAGAACGAAAAGGATCGGAAGGTGAGAGGCCGGAATTGTTATCATCACCCCAAGGCGCTACAAAAACATCGCTTTGGATGGGTTCTGCCCCCGTGCAACCGGAAACATCGAAGGCAGCAGGGGGAGACACAAAGAAATCTGACACGGGAATACCGTCAAAATGGTTACCAGTTGCAGACACAGGCGGCATAAGGGGTTCATCAGCGGCGAGATCAGAACCAATAGCCGCGCTGTTTCCTATAAAAATATTTGGAGCTTCCGACAGGTCGCTACCAGGCTGGCTGATATGGATAGCCCCTCCTGTTCGTGCTGCACGATTGCCGATAAACACACAGTCTCCAACTGTTACATGACCAAAAAAAGCAGCGATCGCCCCCCCGTTGCGGGCAACAAAATTATTTTTAAACTCACAACCGGAAATAAAGGCATGAGCATTAAAACCACTTAAAATCGCGCCCCCCATTTGCTCCGATACATTATTTTCAAACAAACAATCGATTATTGATGGATTTGACCCCGTCCCACAGTGAATCGCTCCACCATGCTTCGTTGAAATATTTTGAAAAAAAGCACATTCTCGAATCAAAGGTGATGCGGCAATAAGCGCCATACCGGCGCCAATAACTTCTGCATTACATCCAAAAACCTGGATATTGCTTATTTCTGGAGAACAATTTGCGACAGTGACTCCCGGACCCGTTCCTGATGATATGCTGCAGCTTTCTAGGCTTGAATCAAAACTATAATAAAAATCAATAACAGTCCCAGAATCAGAAACTATCGAAGTTGTTTGATGATCAGCTCCCTTTAAATACACGTATGGCAGGACACACAACGGAAACTGTTCACCGGTTGAATCGGCGTAAAGGCCCTGATCGATTCTTACTGTTGCCGGTTGATGGGGGAGACCTATCACTCGCTTCAAGGAATGGGAAATCGTGCGAAAAGCAGTTTGTGGCGTCAACCCATCGTACGAATCGCTTCCATCAGGGCTTACATAGACGGTAATGCCGAATAGAGGCTCCTGGCCTGTAATGCTGAATCCTTCTGCGCTGAAAGCAGAGGTTGGCGCTACAGACCAGCCGGACTCAGGCGAAACATCAAATATATTATTTTCAGCAGCATAGGGAACCGCAGGCAGAGAGGCTGCTGAGAGGTTAGCTCCACGAGCGCCATGATTCGAATCGAAAGTGTTTGCACCCGCTGGTCCAGATGAAATATCTAGATTCCCAGTTTCTACTCTTAAAGCTCCGCCGATACCGGCCATGTTTTCTTTGAAATAACAACCATCGAACCGACCGGATCCGCTTTGGTGAAAAACACCACCTCCAGCAAATACAGCATGATTATCCTTGAAATGACAACGCGTAAAAGTTGCAAAGGCTGATATGCAATACAAACCTCCACCGGATACTGTTGCGGAATTACCTTCAATGATGCAGTCGAAAAATTCCACGTTGCTACCTGCCGCTAAATGAATTCCCGCCCCTAAATTCGTATTCCGAAAACCGACTAAAGTCATGTTCCGACAATCAGCATCAGCATCTCGAAAAAACAATCCAGGCCCGGTATCACCGGTTAGAACAAGATTCTGTAATGAGCTATCCATTACCGTCTCACCTCTAATGCAACCATTCGTTTCAGAGGAAGACTTCAGAATCGCAGTATTATCAATCGGATTATTTGAATCGGTAAAGTTCTTTGCAAAATACTTTCCAAAAGTGTTTTCATCTGTGAAATGATCTGAATCCGGTCCTACCACTGCAATATTCGAAAGCATTGGTAACGGAAAGGTTTCGCCATTTGTTTCACCGGAATAAACACCCGGAGCAAGATATACGGTCAGAGAAGAAGGGCCTGCTGTCTGAATTCTTGAAAGTGCATGTCGGATCGTGCGGAAAGGATTTTGGGCTGACAGCCCATCATTAGCAATGTCATCTCCATCAGGCGATACAAACAGATTAGATTCTACGGGTTCAAAAGCGCTTACATGCCCGGATACGTTAAAAGTTCCCATTGGTAAAACCCAGGCATCTGTCAGGGCCGAGCCATCGAGGAACAGATTATCCTGTGCAGCGATCGGCTGAGCGGGGCGCTTCCAAGACGCCAAATTATTGCCTCCACAGCCTTGGTTGCCAATAAAAACATTAGCCGGTTGAATCACCGTTGCCGGACTATTTCGCAGATAGATGGCTCCGCCGCTATAATGTGAAGAATTACCGATAAATTCACATTGAACAATATTCGCTTTCGAATCCAGTATGCTCAATGCACCACCGTTACCTGCCCGGCTGATATTGCCTTCGAACAAGCAGCGCTGAACAAGTGGGTTTGAATTGTTCTGACAATACAGTCCACCACCCTGGTTTACTGATTTATTGTTCAGGAACTTGCATTGGTAGAAAGAGGGTGAAGAACCTTCTGTACAAGCAACAGCGCCTCCATCAGTAGCCGAAAAATTTCCGGTCAGTATCACATTTTCAATCGTTGGAGATGATTTATTCCTACAGAGGATCCCGCCCCCGCGTGATTCATCACCTCAAGTGCTGCATTCATCGATACCATTTACAATCTGGATATCTCGCAAAACGGAAAACTCGTTTTCTCCACAATGAAAATCAAACGCTCGGTCCATGAATTCACAATCGATAATACATGTTTCCGATGAATCTCCTTGTACTGTAATCTCTCTTCCTTCGAACGATACACGCAAAAAGCCTATCCCGGTATAAATACCAGGCTCAATAAGAATTCGATCGCCGTCATATGCAGCATCGATCGCCTGTTGCAGGGTCGAGTATTCAGTTGGAACAAGCAGATCGGACGATAGCGCCGGAACACAAATAAAAAGCATCGAAACAAATAATATCGATATGGTGAAAGATAATGAAACCGTGTTTTTCTGCATGAAAGAATAGTTGAATATCGTTGTAAGATTAGGTGTCATCTTTTTTGATCCCACATATTAGGTTGATACCGAGTATAGTCGTATCTTTTTTAAGAAATGATGCTGATTATTTCAATTTGCAATAGAGCTCGATATTCAGAAAGTTACTAAAGAGAATCAGCACAAGTTTTCATGCCTATCGCAGTCAGAAAAATATCTTGAGCATCTACTGCTGTAAGCAAATTATCACCATTACAATCAGCCGCACAGGCTTCTTTTTCGGTAGGAGTCTTTACTCCTAACACGATCAAAAATGTCAATTGAGCATCTATCGCTGTTATTTTTCCATCGTCATTAACGTCACCGTTTTTTTCACATTCATGCGTCTGAGTCGGTTGCGGAGTCGGTGTGTATGCCGGGGTGGCTGTAGCAGTTGGAGTTGGTGTGTCAGGCGGTGCGAAAGTGACTGTTATTTGAGATTGGCGTGGTTCCAGGTTCTGTCCGGAAACCGTAACGACCATTTCACCAGGCGATTCTGGAGACAGATCAAAATTTACTATACCGGAGGCATTTGTCTTGTCAACAACATGTAAATCACCGTCTTTGTATAAGGATACAACAGCATTTTTAATAGGTGAACCGTTCGAGGTCACTGTTACCGGAATGGTAACCGGGCCGGTTGAAACAGTGATCGGATGCACGACGTTCGGCGCTATCGCAGCATCGGAACGAAACATCAGCGAACAGTCGCCGAACAACACATATTGGTTCATGACTTCTTCAGTTGTGGAGCCGGTGCCATAGACACTGTACATATAAAGAATACCTTCCAGTGTCATTTGGCCGAGAATATATTTTCCACCAGGAATAGAACCACTTTCATTCCCCGTTACTGCATATGTCACGCCCCAAGCCATTCTGGCCGGCGGATCCCACGCAGTTGATGTTGAAGCGCTATAAATGCCGACTGCGCCTTTGCCGCTATTTTTCATCCAGCGTTCGGCAAAGCAATCAGATGATCCGTTAAAATAGCCGTTTAAGCAGGATACATCCATGATAAACGGCGTGAAGGAACCGTTAGTCAAGGCATCGACATTGTTATTAGAAAAGGATGGAGCATACCAACTTGTGCCACTGCCATGACCAAAATATGAGAGCCAGAAACGGCCTTGGTTGACCGCAGTGCGTATTTGTGCGGCGCCATGCCCCTGTCTTTCATATATTCTATCCGCCGTTGCATTGGGGTTGTGACTTTTAAATCGAGCTTCGATTTCCTGAGAATATTGTTCATCAGACGGGTTATACCCTTCTCTTGAAGCCAAACCGCTGAACTTGTCAAGCCAACCGCCGGACCCGGGTGGAGGAGTCTTCTCATAAGTAAGAATCTTGTCTAATTGTGCAGTCAGCTCAGATGCCGTTCCAGCGCTCAAACGCGAAATAAATGCATCAGGAATCTTGTCATTACCTTGCAAAAGGGTGAATTTAGAGTCAGAAGCACAGCTGCCGATACCGGTCATGGGCTTTAATTGCGGAGCATCACCAACTAAAACAATATACACCGGTTTTGGATTCCACGTATTCCAAACATTTTGAATATAGGAATAAATTGCAGATGAAGACGTTCCCGTCACGGTTGAACTGACCAGAGTGACATCGATTCCACGTCTGGTTTTCCATTCGACAAACGGAGCCATATTGCTGATAAAAGGATCATGACAAATGATCAACATCGGCTCTGGAGGTGTAAGAATCCCTATCTCCAAAGAACCAAAATTGACAAATTGGTTTTGGTAAATTGAGTAAAAAGAAGGAAATACAGCATCAGGATAAGACCATTCTCCATCTTCAGCAATAACTCTAACTGTCACCTCATTAGCCGTGAGCATTTCACCCGTAACAGGGTTGACGCGGGCGGGATATAAATCAATCGTCACAAATCGAAAATCTCGTAAATACGCGTCATAGCTAATTGTTGCCCATTCTGCTGGATAAAAAGCATTTTGGTCATAAACCTGTGTATTCAATATAAAGGGTGGTTCTTGTTCAGAACGCTTATATGACGGCTGGGCAGGCCAGATGTCATAACCAGAAAATGTGACTACTTTATCAACGTCGATTTCCAGTTCAACAAAAGCGCCTTCAGGTACGATAACATTTTTTCTAACTACAGGAACCTGTGGAGAACCGGTTTCCATCAACCAACCATTATCTGGAATCTCCAGCCGGACAAAATCGCCCTGGTTATTAAACTCAGGCTCCACCGACATACCAGGCGTCCTAAGGGTGAAAATAGTATCGTCATTTACCATTTTAACCGACTCAACGACCGGTGAGCTATATGTTGCACCTGATTCAAAAGGAATCCAATTTCCATAAGCATTCGTTGAAATCAAAACTGTCAGCACGAAAAATAAATAGCGGCGCATAGTACCTCCTATTAAGTCCATTCAAAGCCATCGTGTTACAAAGCAAGATATATACCAAAAGGGTATTAATCCGAGAATTAAAAAAAATGCCGTCATTTAGCCGGCATACTGAATTTGTTGAGTTGGTTTGCGTATTTTCACTGTAAAAAAACCGCTTTTGAGTAAAACAAGTTGAAAGCAGACGTAAAAAAAGGGCGATCATCGGACCGCCCTTCACAATCATTTTCTAGAATAACTGACTTATTTCACTATAGTGGATCCACACAAGCCGCGCTTCCTATCGCTGCCATGAAAACTCTTTGAGCATCAGCGGAACTAATCTCACCATTTCCATCACAGTCAGCCGCACATTCTTCTTCATAAGTGGGAGTGTACGATCCAAGAGCAATCAGAAACACTAACTGAGCATCGTGAGAGCTGATCAACCCATCCTGGTTGACATCACCGTTATTGATGCATGAAGGTGTCGGCGTATTAGTCGGCGCTGGAGTCGGGGTTGGAACGGTTGTGCATTCACGAACAAAACTCACCATCACATCATCGATATTCCAGCCACAGAAACGCCAACTGGAATCCGTCGGCCCCATGCCCCAGCGAATCTTGACCTGGGAATAGCCTGCTGCCTTGTCGGTGATATCTAAACTCCACAAATCCCAGGAACCCCCATCCATCCTTCCCGGGTTTTCCCAAATGGTGCTCCAGGACTCGCCGTTATTATTGCTGATCGCGATATATGCATGGTCATAATAATAGGTTTCAACGCCTAACCATCCGTAGAAATTCAAATAGACTTCGGCGGCTTCTGTGCAGTCAAAAGCTTGAGTGGTTGTCCAATAAGTTGTTGACATGCTATTGGGATAGTCACCGTTGAGGTTATATCCCACTGCATTGAGACCGGTGTGACCACTGGTCGGATCAGGTGAACCGTATTGGCCACCCTGTCCCGTCGGTTGACCCCAAGCCCACTCCCCCTCATACGTCCATCCAGGATCGGTATCCATATTGGATTCGAGCATAACCACCAGCTCATAGGTAAGTACATGGTAGTATGAGCCTAAATTGTCATCTTCAGCCTGATTTCCCGCAGCATCTAACGCATTGATTTTGAAGAAGTACAACGTACAATCATCGATATTTTCGATTTTTACCATGTGTTCAGTTCTAAGGTTTGCTTTACCGATTTCATTTTCCGGAGGAACTGAGTCACCCCAGGTTAACGACGTTATCGACGGCTCACTCGTTTTCCAGGTCACCGTGAAAAAGTTCGTCGAAATCTCTGGAATCATCACATCGAAAATCTCAGGACCCTGACAGTCGATTCCGGCTTGCGACGACACAGTTTGAGGTGAACCTTCACAATCCTCATCCTCATAGACAACAAGCAATGAATCGTCATGGGATACTTTTACGTAACCTTGACCAGATTGTGTTGCTGAGGTCATGATAGCGCCAACAAAATGGCCTGTATCCGGGCCGGTTTCCGTCAAAGTCACAATCTCCAGAACCGGGTTGCTCTCAGAACTGATTTCAACAATAGCTGTTTCAATTACTCCAGGATTTACATTTAAATCTGAATCCCACAAATTGATGGTTACAGTCTGGCTGCAGTTATAGATGTTTTTATCCAATAGTACTGCCCCACATCCAGCAGCTTGAACCAGAATATCGGTCAAATACGGTTTCATATTGTGCGATGTCACTGTCAATTGCATTGTTCCGCCTGAAGTCAATAGAGTTGGAAGCGCCACTGAACCCATGGCATCTGTGTATCCAACTTCATAGAGCTCATCATTTTCTTTCATGATACAGACCATTGCACCCTCGATTGGCGCACCACTCTCAGCAACCGTTACAACAAACTGGCCGCCGCCCATAGTTACCGTCGGAAGGTGGCCGATATCGCCTGTAAAAAGCTCCCGAGCATGAATGTCGATTGCCGGGTCACCGAACAACAAGTACATCTGTGAATTGGAAAGCCCATAACTGCCTTCTTCCACGATCATCTGCTGTTTGCCACGATCAATTGTATAGCCCAACCTGGTGATGCCATACCCTAATGGAGCTCGGTAAACCATCTTGTCAAAAGCGTGGTTGGCTATTGTATAAGAAGGCTCTATCGCACCGATATTAGCGACTGCTCCACCTTCACCATTCGAACCCGCATTTTGAAATGCCAATGAGAGACACTCACTGGAATATCTCACGTTTCCACAATAGCAGGCCATATTCCAAACAATGGGTGTATAAGGCCCGTTTTGAAGAGCGTAGACATCCGAGTTATATTTCCAGTTGAGGCTCCACGACCATTCCTGGTTATCTCCGTGACCACGGTAATTGACGACAACTCTTCCTTCTTCAATGGCGGCTTTGACACCAGTGCCGGTCGCGCCCTCAGGCGGATAATACGTATCATATTGGAAATTTTCGATTTCATACGAAAAGTTTCGGATATATTCTTTACATTCGGTGTATTTACCCGGATATTGTTCTTCATGAGCACACAACATTGACTTGTTCAACCATTCGTCGTTGGGTGGGTCTAATATAAAATTCAAGGTTCGAGCAACGACATGATCGATGACATCGGCGCTACTGGTCAAAATACGTCCCAGTGCGATATCTGCATAATCATCAGCGCCTTCCAGAAGTTGGTAATTGTAGTCTCCAGGTTCCCATGATGAAGGATTTCCCAAGGGAATATCGGTGAGCGCTCCAACAAAAAGAACATACTCGGTGCCGTGATTATCGTAATAATCCTGAATTGCCGCCTTGATACCTGCCGCCGTCGAGCCGGTCTGACTGGTAAAAATTACTTTCGATTTCAACCCTGCGCGATTCCACCATTCAGCCAAGGGCGCAATAGATGCAGCAAAGTTTTCTTTTGTTATAATTAGATAGCGAACAAGATCATCTTCGTCTCGACAATAACCAGTTGACAGATCCAATGCATCGTAATTCAAAAAGGTCTTACGATAAAAATTATCCAGTTCATAAGATACTGGTGATGAGCGTCGTTCTTTTTCGTTAATCCCTGTAGCAGCCGTAAATTCCAAATTAAACGTAATTTGTTTGGCCGCTTCAATCGTTTCATCGGCAGAATGTGCAATTATCGGGTAGATATCTACAATCACAAATCGTACGTCACGACGAATAGCAGGAGGATGTAAAACACTGCTTTCCCAGGGATATGATGTTTGATAAATTTTTTCATTCATGACGAATGCCGGATCCGGATCGATGTCCGTCGTCGGAACCTGCATCGGAGCAACTCGATATCCATCAAAACGTACAGGTGTTCTGGATATCTCTTTCATAACGACGGAACCTTTGTCCGGGACAGCCACGAGAACAGAAATTTTTGGCACTTCCGGAGCGCCTATTTCAAGAGATCTGGCTGCTTCCGGAATCTGAATGAATTGAAAAATCTCGCCTTCCATTTCCGCATCGGAAACGTAAAAACCCGGAATTTCTACGGTGACAGTAACTCCACGAGCATCAGTTCGCTCCAGAGATACAGTCGGCGATGCTCCTTCAGAACCTCCGGTCAGCGATACCCAATCCGCTCGAGCAACCGGAAATGTCAGAAGAATACATAAGGTGATAAAAATGATTCGTTTCATTTGACCTCCTAGCGTTCGATAAAATTTTACTCAATCAATTAATAACCCCGTGAGCATTATATAGAAATATTTTGATCAAACAATGATAATTCATTGAACATATCACTCCCAACCAAATCCAAAGCTATCCCAATCTCCAATAATCTGAGTCACTGCTGGATCAGTTAAAGCAGCATACCACAAAATCCCTGATGCCGATGTTCCGGTATCAGGCCAAACGAACGCTGGTATCGCTTCGATTCGAGTGCTGCCTACAGGCCAAGGATATGCATACCAAGCAACATCATCTGTAAATGTTGGGCCGAAGAACAGATCGCCATAGGCATCAAGTATCAGAAATAGAGGATGATTGATTAAAGACTCTGTACCTGCGTTATTAATGGTCAAAGTGCAGAAACACGGATCACCCGGCCGATAATGAGCTGCCGGCATTGTAATGGATACGCTGGTATCTTCCGGGGTTGGATCAGAGGAGACCCTGCCGATAATTTCAAAGGCGGCATCATGTTGACCGGGTCCCATTACCGACCAATCGTTCCATCCTGTGCCTTTACCGAATCCTCCTTTAGGATTGATAAATTTCGCTATCGATAAATTCGACGTATCCGATGACAAACGTCCGTATTGGCCGTGAAGCTGAAATCTCATAACCGGATAAAAATACAACCACCATGTCCCCGGCGGCAAAAGTATCGGAGGATCAAGTACGAGATGTGCATCGACTTTGCTGCCCTGTATCCCATGAACCAAGTTGACGTTCGAACTCGATGGTTTAAGTTCAAGGCTCCAAAAAGGCTCTACGCCGTTGTCATTAGGATAACCCGAGGGTAAACCGGATAAATCGGCATATATGCTCCAGTGAAGCGAATTCGCATTATTAAGCGAAGCGCCGCCGTTATACAATTCACCTGGCACAACAATTTGCTCGATTAACCAAATTTCCTCATTGCGGAAATCGTCTGCGACATAAGATGAATGGGTTTCAGAATCAGGGAAAACCTGATTGGCAACTCTACCGGGACCTGAAGCGCTCATCGGTTGTGACCACAATGCATTCAAAGTAGTCGTTCGATAATAGGCTCCATCGTTGGAGTCTTCAGCCAAATTGCCGGCTTTATCCCGGCTTTTTACCATGAAATAATAATGGGTGTTGCTTTCAAGATTGGTCAGCATTACCTGATGCATCAAGCCATACTGTGAATTGAATTCAGTATTCGATGGGGGAGAAGCGCTTCCCCAGTTGACAGTAGAGTCTGCCGGTTCATTCGTTTGCCAGGTAATTGTCAAGGAAGTTGCGCTGATGTTAATCACGTTGACATCAGAAATTTCCGGTGTTTCGCAGTCGACATACACTTCGGCGACATCTGGATATGCTGAATAGTGTGCTCTGATAGCATCACCATGCTTGACCGAGATTTTCTGATCACCCTGAACTGGAGCTTGATCCGTAACAATAATCGATCCTTCAAACCTATGAGAGCTGATTTCTGTTAACACAATTGTCTCAGGGGTCATTTCAGTATCCGATTCAATGGTGACTTCAACCTGGCCGGTAGCAGAATTATCGATAAGGAACACGTCGAGGTCCGCATTACAAGAGACTACTGACTGCCTGAAAGTGATTGTCTCGATCATCTGTGCTGCAGTGCATATATTGGCAACCATGGCGCGGGTGACATCTGCAACAAAAGGAAACGATACCTTATCAATTGTGTCGTCAATAGAGTGATAATAGGGATAAGATATATCATTATCTTCGATGCCGCAAAAAGCGATATAACCATTTCGCCAAAAAGAAGCATGGTCGGATGCCGACATGTTGGAAGGTACTAAAACATGTAATAAGTCCGTATATAAATCAGCGACATCGACAAAATCCTGTCCGAATTCCTGGGATGCATTATTGACAACGACATCGAGATCTTCCGGTACAGGATCTTCCCATCCGATCATGTCAAAATTGTAGTAGCCTTGAATATCCAAATCCTGTGAAGCCGCCCAGGCCGCCCAGTGAGCGCTTCCAAACAAACCTTGTTCTTCACCTGTCCAAAGAGCGTAAATGATCGTATCAGCGAAAAACTCATCTTTTAAAATTTCTGCACAATTCATTGTCAACGTCGAGCCGGTGCCGTTATCGTCTGCACCCGGCGCTAACGTATCTGGTTGACGGGAAATCGAATCTATATGTCCGCCTATAACCCAAATTTTCTCGGGATTGACTGAACCCTGTTTCCACGCAATGACATTTGGCGCCATTCCGGAAGTATGCGGATGAAAGTCAACATCATATCCCCAATTTTCAAATTCCGACGCAGCCCAATTGACGGCATTCAAACAACCTTGAGAAGTAGAATAACGGGTTTGAAAACCGACAAGATGGTCTAATATTTCATATAAACGTGCTTCATTTACCTGATCCACATATGACTGAATGACAGGACTGTATGCTTTCGAGACGTAACCTTTATAGACAGGAGGATTCAGAATATTGATCGACAGAGAAGAAGGCGTAATCTTTTGCACATGAAAATCTCGGCGCGCAGGCAAGATATCGCCGGCTTTCATTGCGACAAGGTGCTGACCGGTTATCAACGCAACGCTACTCAAATTTTCAGCAAAAAAAGGTTGTTTTGATTCGACGACATAATATTCTTTTTCTGGTTCCAGGTCATTCAAAACTTCATATCGAATACCGTGCTGAACCAGCCGTTCCAATCCATCATCCGTCACCGCTAAAAGCGCTATAGTATCGTTAAACCAGAGAACGACAATTTCTTCTGTTTCGGGAAGAGTTTGCCAATTTTCGAGCATGCGCATTTCGACGATTTTTGGAAGCCCCTCTGCGTTGAGTATTGAAACGAAAAAGATTAAGCTTAAAAATATAATTATTGTCTGCTTCATTTTTTAATAACCCCCCATAAAAAAACGTGGTAAACGTTCATCTGTGATTTAACAGACGCTCTTTGAATATGCAATATTTATGCTATTTAAGGATAATAACTATTCAAGTTTTATTTGTCTGGTTCCCATAGTTGATTGTTTGGGCAGTTTGGTCGAAAAAAATCGGGTATCACCATAGCTAAAATAGACAAAAGATCACTTATTTATTGATTCCTATTAATCAACTATTGCAGGAGGTTAAAAAATCATTTAAGCTCTCATTGTATGAAGTTACTAATACGACAGCTTCAAGGAATCAGTCCCCGCCGATACGTCATATTGGCGGTTTTTATTGGTGTATTAGCTGGAATTGGTAGTTTCACACTTTTCTATGCTGAGGGTTTTTCTTATTTGCGATCTGAGCCGGAAGTTTGCGCCAATTGCCATATTATGCACCCGCAATACGATTCCTGGTTGAAATCCGGTCACCATGGTGTGGCACGATGTGTTGACTGTCATTTGCCAACAAGTTTTTTTGCTAAGTACTATGCCAAAGCCGACAACGGCTATCGTCATGCTCGAGGGTTCACTCTACAGAATTTTCATGAACCTATCTTGATTACGCCCAAAAACAGCCGAATTTTGCAAGAACGATGCATATCATGCCATGGTGATTTTGTTCATGAATTGCTTGCGGGAGCCACAACCGATCCCAATTCCATTACCTGCGTGCATTGTCATGTCAGGGTTGGTCACGGTGAAAAGGTGGGCTTAGGAGGTTCTGACCATTATAAACCGGACCGGAAGGAGTCTTTATGAAGTCAATTTTCCAGCGTTTTAAAATGACCCCTCTTCTTTTTGGAAGTATTTTGGCGGTTACCGTTGTTGCGACGGTATTGGTCACCGCTTTGCTGGTCAACATCTTTTGGCGCAAAGCTGAAGCCTTGTCGCCTTATGTAAGAGTCGTCGAGGTTGATGAAGAGACAACGGACCCTGCCAAATGGGGTATGAATTGGCCCCGACAATATGACTCATATCAGCGAACATCCATTCGAACATCGACGCGTTATGGCGGCCATGGTGGAAGCGAAACGATGCCGGAGCAGAAAAGTGACAGGAATCCTTGGATCAAACGCATGTTTGCCGGCTACGCATTTTCGTTGGATTATCGTGATAGGCGAGGCCATGCCTACATGCTGGAAGACCAAGAAAAAACTGACCGTTTGACAGTCCCACAGTCTGCTTCTTGTCTTCATTGTCATGCATCGATCATGCCGCTCTATCGCCGTTTAGGTGATGGTGACGCACTGAAAGGCTTGCGAGAAACCTATAAAATTCCGTATCAAGAAGCGTATCAGATGTTGAGTGATATGGGACATGCCCAACCCATTTCATGCGTAGATTGCCATGATCCTGATTCGATGGAACTTCGAGTGACCCGTCCTGGGTTTATCGAAGGAATACAAAAACTGGCTATGTCTGATGTCGATACACCGCACCTGCCCTCGATTACACAATGGCGACAAACCTCTAGGAATAAGCCTTACGATCCCAATACTGACGCTCAACGAAGCGAAATGCGTTCTTTTGTCTGTGCACAGTGTCATGTTGAATATTACTGTGGAATGGAAATACCGTTGGAATTTCCCTGGAGTCGTGGTTTGAGCGCTGACAATCTTGAACAACATTGGAATGAACGCACTTTTCCCGATGGCAGAAGATTTTTCGATTACAAGCATGCCGAATCGGGCGCCGAAATTTTGAAAGCTCAACACCCTGAATTCGAATTATGGAGTCAGGGAATACACTCCAGAAACGGTGTTTCTTGTGCTGACTGTCACATGCCCTATATGCGTGACGGCGCAACGAAGGTTTCCGACCACTGGGTGCGAAGTCCGCTACTCAATATCACCCGATCTTGCCAGGTTTGCCATTACGTATCTGAGAAAGAACTCGAAGACCGCGTCTACTCTATACAAGACAAGAATTATGCCCTGCTGAATCGTTCGGGTGAAGCGCTTATGGACCTGATCGATGCAATCGTTTTGGCAAAAAATAATGGCGCGGACTCAGATGATCTTATAGAAGCATTGGAATTACAACGTAAAGCACAATGGCGAATCGATTTTATCACAGCAGAAAATTCAATGGGCTTTCATGCGCCTCAGGAAGCTGCACGCCTGCTTGGAGAAGCTATAGATTACGCTCGTAAAGGCCAGGTTATCGCCACTAAAACCGCCCGATAATTCAGCTGAGTTCGTCCCTGAAACAGGCTGTTCATTCTAGCTAGGCGCTTTTGTCTTGAATCAGTAAAATAGCTTTTACTCTGTATGTTCTAGGAATTATAATTTATCAATGTTTGAGAGATAGAGAAAAACAAAAGTTCCGGAATCGGATAGTATTGATGAAGAGGTAAGTGATTTAAAATGAAGACGTTGAATGAATACGAAGGCATAATTTTTGAGGAGACACAGCGGTTTACCCAATGGTGGATACGGTTTCTAATTGGCGCATCTACCATTTTTGTGTGGTACGGGTTTGTGCAACAAATATTTTTTGACCGCCCCTTCGGCAGCAATCCAGCGCCAGATAAAACGATGATTGTCATCTGGTTGGCATTCGGAATTTTATTACCAGTTTTTATGTTTTCCTGTAAACTTCAGCTTCAGGTCCGAAGAGACGGGTTTTATTATCGATTCAAACCATTTCATCTCAAAATGCACGTGATTCGCTTCGACGAAATACGCTTTTATGAAGCGGTGACATATCGCCCAATCATAGAATATGGAGGTTGGGGTTTGCGGTATGGAATTCATGGAAGAGCGTTTAATATCAGCGGTAATCGAGGACTCCGTATCGAATTAACGAATGGAAAACGAATCCTATTCGGTTCTGCGCAACCGGAAGAATTAAAGTTGAATTTGGATACAATGATGGGGTGGCAAATCAATAAATAATTATATCGACAATTAATCCGGTTTGAAATGTATTGAAAATCAGCTTTTCTAAAAAAGAAACGAACCTTTGTGTTCTTACCGATTATTCCTTTGAAGACCTTCTTCTGAATCCAGGTTATTCTCAGGCAGACAATACGTTGGGGCTTTCAGAAAGAAAGCTTTTTGAATTTTTAAGAAGAGAAGTTGTTCGTTTTTTTATAGAATTTATTTCAGCTTTCATCGAGCCAAGGAGGCAAATGATGAGAAATGGTAAACTCGATGTGGTCTTCTTTTGAGTCTTAGGCGTTGGAATGATATGATTTGGCTGGAGAAACGGAGTTAGCTGAGAATGAAAAAACGAGATGTTAAGATGGCGCCTTGGAGACAGAAATATTTAGAGAAAGAAACAGTCTTGCAGGGTTGTTTTGTCTGTGAAGCCCTTAAGCATGAACCATCACCGGATACGCTTGTACTTGTCAAAACGGTCCGTTCAGCGGTTATGCTGAATCGATACCCTTACAATAACGGTCATATTATGATTGTGCCTATTCAGCATGTATCCAGCTTGTTGTCATTGGATCAGCCGACACTTTTAGAACTTGCTGTTTGGACACAGATATCTGAGTCCATTTTAGAAAAAATTTATCGACCTCAAGGATTTAATGTCGGCATGAATATTGGTATGGCTTCCGGAGCCGGCTTAGCATCTCATTTACATATCCATGTTCTTCCTAGATGGAGTGGAGATACCAACTTTATGACGACAGTTGCTGATACGCGAGTAATACCTGAAACTCTTGAATCCACGTGGACTCGTCTGGTTGACTCGTACCAATCGGCGAAAGATCGGCTTCCTGATGGCTCGCTATAAAACGCTGATAACAATCATATTGATAATGGTAGGGGCCGCTTTCTTAATTGGGCTGACATATATCATTCCTATGTATTTATTGAGGTCAGATGAAAATAAAGCTATCAGCACCGATACAAATATTGTAGCTACACCTACGGTTGCTAACCAAACCAGCTCACATGAAAACGATCTTGGGCCGATGATCGTAATTCAACCGTTTCAAAGAACAGTGACCAGTGAGGGTAAACGCGAACTTGAAATCAAAGCGAATCGGGCAACTATTGATCAAAAAGCACGCATGTTCAATCTGGAAGAGGTCAAAGAAGTCGCTTTTTGGGGGGAGGACAACGAAAAAGTCACTGTTAGAGCTGATTCAGGAACATGGGATCAACAACGAAATGTTGTTCGCGTTCAGGATAATATCCAAGCGTTGATTGAAATACCTGATAGAGAGCCAATCAAGGTATCTGCTCAGTGGCTTGAATATGATAATGAGTTGGCACAGCTTCAAGGAGGCAGCCAAATAAAGATTGTTCATGGTCCTTATTTAGCTACCGGGAAGCGATTGAGACTCAGGCAACGTATCAGCCACATAGAATTAGAAGATTCTGTGCATGTAGAAATTGAACCGAAAGCGTTTAACCATCACAAATTTTTCGATGAACTGATCACGATTGAGTGTGGAATACTTCAATATTCAGGAAAAGATCAGATCCTGCAATTCGATAATAATCCGATTATAACGTCTAAAAAAAGCATAATGGCTGCCAAGAAAATCACTCTGTTTAATGAAACTGACAAACTTAAAATCATTTGGAGTGGAGGATGTCATTTTTTGATTTATCTTCCTGATAATAATGTCCCCGTAATGATCGAGGCTAAAGAAATCACTTATGATGAGAGTGCAGGCTCGTTGACTCTAGAAAAATCGATAACAGTTGAACATGAAAATCGCTCTATTACTGCATCTGACCAGCTCATTGTTATGCTGAATCCTGAAACAGAGGATATATTGGGGATGCAAGCGTACGGAAACGTCAGTTTTGAAGATGATGAAGCATCTGGTAAAGCAGAGTCATTGTTGTGGGATGCCTTGAACGAAGTCGTTATCTTTCAAGGAAATGCAAGCCTTGAAAATAGAAAAGACACTTCTCTTTTTGCTGACCAAATACAACTTCAGATTGAAAAAGCTTTTTATTCAGCCGAAGGACATGTAAAAGTTCGAATTAGCAATGATCAAGATAGCCCTGTGGAAGATACGCCCCCTTCTTTTTTCTTAGGTGGATTTTCTTCTAATAGCCCAGATCAAACAGGGGAAATGGCGCTAAATGCTGATCTACTAGATATCGATGAGCGATTAGGGTTCATGTATTTTATAGGAAATGTTCATGGAACAAGAGGAACGGCTTCTTTTTCGATGGAAAAACTAGATATCCGGTTTGACCCGGATACACATCGTTTGATGGAAATGACAGCACGAAAATCGGTTGTTTTAACAGATCAAGACCGATTGTTGACGAGCGATTATTTATATCATAATGCCCTGACCACTCACACGGAAGTTCTTGAAAATCCAGTATTATGGCATGGAGAAACACAGATACGTGCAGATAGATTCGACTATAATGAAACCCAAAAAAATCTGGAAATGTCGGGGAATGTCGAAGCCGTGACAATGGTTGGTGATTCATTGAGTATTGATTCAACTTCGGCTGAACCTAATGATATGAAGAACCGGCTTGTTTATCTTACGGCAGGAAGCGGTTTTTATAATGAAACAACCGGAAAACTCGAATTTCAAGATAATGTCACCATGCGCAAAGAAGACTGGGTGGTACAATCACAATCTACTCAGTTATATTTTGACGATGAATCAGGTGAACTGGTGGATATGGATGCTAGAGATAATATACAGATCAAACACCCTCTCTTCGAAGCAACAGGACATTCATTGACCTATTCACCTGAAACTTCTATACTTGTGTTAAGAGGAACCGACACACAGAAGTGTCGTGTTATTCAAGGGGACCGGGGTACGGAAGGCGAATTAGTAAGGTTTTTTACTGATGAAAATCGGGTTGCAATAGAAAAGGGTACGAGCGTGATTTTGCCATCTGAAATTGTGGAGACAACTCAATGACAGATGTATTGAAAGTAGAATCTCTAGTAAAGGTGTATCGAAAAAAACGAGTTGTCGATGATGTATCGTTATTTGTCCGTCAAGGTGAAGTTGTTGGATTGCTAGGTCCAAATGGAGCGGGGAAGACCACCACTTTTTATATGGTGATCGGTCAGATACAACCTGACGGTGGCAGAGTGCTTCTAAGGGAAAAAGATATCACTAATTTCCCGATGTACGTTAGAGCGCGTCATGGAATAGGGTATTTAACGCAAGAACCATCGATTTTCAGAAAATTAACTGTTGAAGACAATATTAAAGCGATACTTGAGACATTACCGATATCATCTTCTGAATTTGACACTATTTTAAAAAATATTCTCGTTGAACTTGGTATTGAACGAGTTGCTACTCAGAAAGCATATTCGTTGTCGGGGGGTGAGCGTCGGCGAGTTGAAATCGCCCGAACCTTGGTGTGTTCTCCATCTTTTATTCTGCTTGATGAGCCTTTTGCCGGTATTGATCCTCTTGCGGTTGAAGACATTAAAACGATTGTTCGGCATTTAAAGGATAGAAACATTGGTGTATTGATTACGGATCACAATGTTAGAGATATTTTAGAGATTACCGACCGGGCTTATATTATCAGTGAGGGGCGGATTTTTGCCAGTGGTTCACCGGATGAAATCACGTCTAATGCTGATGTCCGGCGCAGTTATTTGGGGGAACATTTTGAATTATTGGGCAAGCGTTCACAAACAAAGGCAGCTGCCGGAGAGGAAATCCGATCATGATAGGAATGGAACAACGTTTGCAGCTCAAAATGGCGATGAAGCTTGTCATGACTCCGAATTTACAGCTTGCTATCAAGTTATTGCAGTTGAACAAAATGGAACTGATCGAGGCGGTAAACAAGGAGTTGCAGGAGAACCCGGCATTTGACTTGGAAGTAGCCTCTGATCCGTTGACCTCGTCGACTGAAGTTGGGGAGATCAGAAGGGATCAGGGTATCGAGACTGAAAGAATGTCGCCGACAATGGGGGAGATGGATTGGGATAGTTATTTTGACAATGGCGCTGATACAGGGTCGTATTTTGCTGAAAGGAAAGAACCGGTTGCTTTTGAAAATATCTTACACCGCTCACCGTCATTGGCAGAACACTTGCTTTGGCAATTAAGTTTGACAAAGGTGACGAAAGAAGAACAGCATCTTGCAGTCAGGATCATAGGAAACCTCAATGATGATGGGTATTTATCGCCGTCGCTCGATGAAATGGCTGACCGATATAATACATCAGTGGAAAAATTGGAGAGTGTTTTAAAAATTGTTCAAGAATTTGACCCTGTTGGAGTTGGCGCAAGAAATCTTTCGGAATGCTTGTTGATCCAGGTACATCAGGCGGAATTTGAGCGAAATCATTTGGCAGAAAAAATCATAAAGCATCATTTACAATTGCTTGAGCGCAGTGCGCACAAAGAAATCGCCAAGCTGTTAAGCGTCGATGTGCAGGAGGTTTTGGATGCGGTTGATTTTATCCGTACGCTTGAACCCAAGCCAGGTCGAGCTTTTAGCACGTCGGTTACTCAATACATACAACCGGACGTTTATATTCAAAAGGTCGATGATGAGTATCGTATCATATTAAATGACCAAGGGTTGCCAAAACTGAGAATTAATAAATTGTATCAGCACTATAGAAATCAGGATACAGATCTAGAAACGCGTCAATATGTTGAGCAGAAATTCAGGAATGCTCTTTGGCTTATCAAGAGTGTTGAACAACGTCAACGCACTATTTATAAAGTGGCTGAAAGTATCCTAAAATTTCAGAAGAACTTTTTTGACCATGGTATTCATGAATTGCGGCCTTTAGTTCTACGCGATGTCGCTGATGACATAGGCATGCATGAATCTACGGTCAGTCGAGTATCGACTAATAAATATTTGCAAACACCACAAGGTATATTTGAAATAAAATATTTTTTCCACAGTGGTTTGAGTTCATTGGCAGGGGAAGATATTTCATCGATCAGAGTAAAGGAAATTATAAAGAATTATGTTTTGAACGAAAATCCCGCATCACCATTGTCGGATCGGCAAATTATGGAACTAATTCAGGAACAAGGGATTACGATAGCAAGAAGGACGATAGCCAAATATCGTGAAGAACTTAATATTCCACCCTCAAATCGTCGCCGGAGTGTGTAGGAGAACATCAACTCACTTGCATCCGGCTGTCAATAACCTCTTATTTTACTTTATAGAGAAAGGGGATAATTATGCAGGTTTCTTTTACAGCTCGTCACATGGACATTTCTGATTCATTAAAGCAGTATACGCTTGAAAAAATGGATAAACTTCAGAAATATATGGAGAATATCGTTGATGCAGATGTCACGTTCTGCATCGAAAAGTATCGCCATAAAGTAGAAGTTAAAATGAAAAGCCATAGTGGTCATGTAACAGGAACGGAAGTCTCAAATGATATGTATCAATCAATCGATCGTGTTTTTGACAAGCTGGAAAAACAGTTGCGCCGACGAAAAGATAGAAGAATTAATTTTCAGCGAGCAAAGTTACGATCAGATTATGACGATATATTGACGGAAGAAGCTGCTGAGACTGAATCTGAAGGCATCGATGCTTCGACTATCGTCTGGGAAGAAGTAGTCGATGAGATTGTTGAAAGTGAAGTTTATGAAACGAAAGCGATGACACAGGAGGAAGCGTTATTGCAATTCAAGTTTTTGGAGCCGGATTTTTATGTATTTAAGAACTCCCTGAACAACGGGGCAGTCAACGTTATCTACCGGCGTCACGATGGAAAAATCGGTTTGATTCGAACAATTTGAGCGGTTTAAAAAAAAACGCTTTTTCGTATTGACAGGCAGGTGCATATCCTGTAAACAACATATCGAGATATGTTGCTAGATGAAAAACATCTGCAACCAAAAAACAGCTTACATCTTGAATAAAGGAGAAACGACTATGAACAAGCAGGGGGATTTTTTATTTTCTTCCGAATCCGTAACAGAGGGTCATCCAGATAAAATCGCAGATCAAATTTCCGATGCTGTGCTGGATGAAATTATGCGTGATGATCCCTATGGCCGAGTGGCCTGTGAAACAATGGTGACCACAGGAATGGCGTTTGTTGCCGGTGAAATCACCACCAAAACTTATGTCGATATTCCATCCATTGTGAGGGATACGATTCTGCAAATTGGTTATGACAGAGCCAAATATGGCTTTGATTGCTATACCTGTGCCGTTATTAGCTCTATAGATAAACAGTCTCCGGATATCGCTCAGGGAGTTGATGGTGGAGGAGCAGGTGATCAAGGAATGATGTTTGGATTTGCCTCTAACGAAACACCTGAATATATGCCAACACCGATTGCTCTAGCCCATAAACTGGTCCTTCGCCTAACTGAAATCCGAAAAAAGAATATGGTGGATTACCTCAGACCAGACGGGAAATCTCAAGTTTCTATCCAATATGTCAACGGCAAACCAGAACGAGTTGAAGCAGTTGTTTTGGCCTCACAGCACAGTGACGCAGTTCCGATTAATAAACTCCGAGAAGACCTGACTGAACTCGTTATTAAACCTGTTATTCCAGAATATATGCTCGATAAAAAGACTCAATTACATATCAACGCTACTGGAAAATTTGTTGTAGGCGGTCCACAGGGTGATTCAGGTCTTACAGGCCGAAAAATTATCGTCGATACCTATGGCGGCTGGGCTCCTCATGGAGGCGGAGCATTCTCAGGAAAAGATCCCACTAAAGTTGACAGATCTGCGACTTACATGGCTCGATATATCGCGAAAAACTTAGTTGCCGCCGGTGTTGCCAATGAAATTACCGTGCAATTAGCCTATGCTATCGGTGTAGCGGAACCGGTTTCCGTCTTTATCGATACCCATGGCAGCACAAATTTCTCAAGAAAAGAACTGAACGATGCTGTTCGAGCAGTTTTCCCATTGACTCCAAAAGAAATCATCGAGCATCTCGACTTGAGAAAACCCATATTTAAAGCAACGGCCGCCTACGGCCATTTCGGAAGGACCGATGTGGATTTCTCATGGGAAAAAATCGATAAGGTAAAAGAAGTTAAAGCTGTCCTGAAAATTTAAAGTCTGTAGCCTTTTCATTGTCTGATACTATAAACTTGAGGAAGTGAATTATTTAAATTCACTTCCTTGTTTTTTCAGGAGAATATATGAAAAATCTCAATGTCCTGTTTCTATGGCATATGCATCAACCATTATACCAGGTCGAGAACGAACCGCTTCGAATGCCCTGGGTTCGACTGCATGCAACTAAAGACTATATTGGTTTACCTAAACTGATAAAAAAATCTCCGCAAATGCGAATGACTTTCAATGTCACACCTGTTCTATGGGATCAACTTGAACACTATAAAAATGGCGGCTTAGATAAAGAACTTGACGTTACTTTGCAATCACCCCAAGCTTGGACTTTAGAAGATCGACGCTTCATGTTGACAAAGATGTTTACCGGAAACAGAATTTCTATCATCAACCCCTTTCCACGTTATGCTGAATTATATGACAGATATGGGCATGGGGGAGAGGATGCAGCCTACCGTATCGGTTCTCAAGAATTGATCGATTTGGCGGCTTGGAGAATCCTAGCTTGGATCAACCCATTGATTCGAGAATCAGATTCCGAAATTAAGGCTCTTTTTAAAAAAGGCGAGTATTTTACATCTGATGATCTGCACATGCTTGTCGATAAAAGTTTGGAGATTATTAAAGCAGTTCATGGGATTTATCGAGACCTTTTTCTAGCCAATCAAATCGATGTGATTACAACTCCCTATTACCACCCAATTTTACCTCTTATAATCGATTCTGATACCGCCATTAAAACAGCGGGTATGAATGGAATATTTCCCGCGCCTTTTTCATACCTTGAAGATGCTCGATGGCATGTACGAGCCGGTATTCGGAAACACCAAGACTTATTTGAAAGAATGCCTTCCGGTATGTGGCCTGCAGAAGGCTCTGTCTCCCAACAAGCTGCCGCACTTTTCGCTGATAACAAGATCCGTTGGATAGCTTCTGATGAGGGTATTATTCAAAAAACACTTAAAGATCAATTGGTTAGAGATAATAACAATTTTGTGACAAACCCTGAGTTGATTTATCGGCCCTTTTCCCTAGAAACAGAAAATGGACCAATCTTTATCTTTTTTCGAGATCGATATTTATCTGACTTATTGGGATTTGATTACCAATCTTTGCCACAACATACGGCCATAAAGGATTTTTTAGCTCGTTTAAACCATATTAGGGAAATAACAGAATCTTTTATCGTAGAACCATGTGTTTCAATAATTTTAGATGGGGAAAATGCATGGGAACACTATCCCAATGGCGGTTTTTCTTTTCTTCAAAATCTTTTTCAAGCGATTGGTGATGAACCTGGTTTACATTTGGATACATTTGACGATTATTTGAATCGAAATCAAAACAAATCAATCCCTAAACTGTCACATTTGAGCTCCGGCTCCTGGATAAGTGGGGACTTTGGAATATGGATCGGACAGAAAGAAGAAAATGCAGCCTGGGAAGCCATTCGAGAAGCCGATCGAACTTTAGATAAAAATAAAAAGATGATTGCTAAAGCTCGAGATTTCATTCGAAAAGCTCAAGGAAGTGATTCTTTTTGGTGGTATGGGGATATACATTATACACAGGAAAAAGGGGAGTTTGACGCCATATTTCGTTCACTACTGACGAGGGCTTATGAATCTGCGGACTTGATCCCGCCATTAAAGCTCAGTCTTCCAATATCTAGTGAATTTGGTGTCAATGAGGCGATAACCTATCCGAATAATCTAATTTCACCAATAATAGATGGTGATACGGGTAGTTATTTTGACTGGTTCGGTTCAGGCAGCGTCTTGATAAAGAATAAATATTCGTCGATGCATCGGGGAAGTGAGACGGTATATGGTTTTAAGGAATTAAAATTTGGGTTTGATTTAGATCATCTTTATTTAAGGTTAGACCCTGATCAAAGCAACTTGAATAAGGTCTCTAATAATATTCTTTTAACAGTAACCTTCAAATACCATTTATTAGAGCCTGCTTTAACTTTTGAGTTTAAGCGAATTCAGGAGCGTTTTGTTTTAGAGTCGATTTCTCCTAAATTTTTTGGACCTTTGGATTTAACTCAAATTCGAGCGGTGTTTGATCGTATCTTAGAAATATCAATTCCATTTTCACTTCTTAATATTCAGTATGGCCATAAGGTTATTTTCCATATTGATTATCGTTTGGATGGGCAGTCAGCTGGTCAGGCGCCTGAGCTTGGAGAGATAGAATTTTTTCGTCCATCGGAAGATTATGACAGTATTTTCTGGCGCGTCTAATTTCGAAAGAAGCAAACAATAGTATTATTTTATATATAGTTACAAAGCCGACCGTCGTTATAACAATGTCCGATAAGATATATTATGTTACGTTAAGTAATTATATGCATTTGAAAAGGCTCAGCTTTCTATGATTACCAAAAAGTTTTCCTCCCTCTCTTTCCAAAAACCTCCGCCCAAACCAAAATCTTCTAGCTAAAAAAAATAGCCGGTGACGCTTAGGTCACCGGCTGCTAAATTCGCCTAATCTAAAGCTCTAACTCATCCAGCTTAAGTTCCAGCTGAATAATCCGTTAAATAAGCTATCTGATCTTCGGTCAACGAATCGATATCAATTCCAACTGTGCCAAGTTTGATCCGAGCAATATCTTGATCCAACTCCTCAGGTAATTCATAAACTTGATTCTCGTATGAGTTCCCACTCTTGGACAATTCTACCAAGGCCATCAACTGATTGGAAAAACTCATGTCCATAACCTCACTAGGATGCCCCTCAGCTGCAGCCAGGTTTACAAGTCTTCCCTTTGCCAAAAGGTAAATCCTTCTTCCATCTTTCATATGATATTCCTGGCAATTGGGTCGTATGTCCACACACTTGACAGCAAGCTCTTCCAATTCCGGTATATTAATCTCACAATCGTAATGACCCGTATTACAGATAATCGCCCCGTCCTTCATTTTTGCAAAATGTCGACCAAGTAAAACATCCTTCATTCCAGTGGCGGTTATAAAAATATCACCAATTTCTGCTGCCTGATCCATTTGCATCACTTGAAAACCCTCAAGTAATGCTTTCAGTGCCGCTGTCGGCTTGACCTCGGTGCAAATAACGTTGGCGCCAAGCCCTTTCGCTCTCATGGCACAACCTTTACCACAATGCCCGTATCCACCGACAACAAAATTTTTACCTGCTACCAAAACTGAAGTCGCTCTCAAGATACCATCGAGTGAACTTTGCCCCGTTCCATAAACATTGTCAAAATCCCATTTCGTTTCAGCATCGTTTACAGCATAAATGGGATATAACAACTTACCATCAGCTGCCATAGCTCGAATTCGGTGGACACCAGTCGTCGTCTCCTCCGTTCCGCCGATTACATTTTGTGCCAATTCTGGAAACTTATTATGAATCGTGAAAATCAAGTCAGCGCCATCATCTAAAGTCATCGTCGGTTTGAAATCCAAGGTGCGTTCTATAGCCCAATAAAACTCAGTAACACTCATACCGTGCCATGCATAAATGGAAATATCGTTTGCTGCTAGAGCAGCCGCAACATCGTCTTGCGTTGACAACGGATTACACCCAGACCAAGAAACCTCTGCGCCGGCCTCACGCAATGTTTCCACCAACACACCCGTTTCTTTGGTGACATGCAAGCAACCCGCAATTCTTTGCCCTGCCAGAGGTTTTGTTTTGCTAAATTTTTTTCGTAAATGCATTAAAACCGGCATACGAGATTCCGCCCAGTTCAGCTTCATCCTTCCTTGTGGCGCCAAATCAAGATTTGCAACTTTGCTACGTGAACTCATGTTTCATTTTCTCCCTTCATACGTTTTTAAGCCTTTAAAAATTGTATTATTCCCTTTTGATGCCTTGAGCAGCTATCAGCTCGACAGAATTCCTGCCTCCGGGAAAAACCTTGACTTCAATATTGTTAAAACCAGCAACTTTCAGCCAAGTTGTAAGATCTTTCGAATCAAATCCAAGCCAAATATCCGCCATTTCTTGACGAAAATTTTCTTTTTGATGTTTGTTAAAATCTACAATGAGCACCTTACCTTTAGGCTTCAGAATCCGATTGACCTCTTGGAAAATCCCGTGGGGTTCTGCAATATGATGCAAAACCAAGTTGATCAAAACAAGATCGACTTCTTCATCACGCATCGGCAAATGCTCTATAGCGCCAAGTCTAAGTTCCACTCGCCCGTCCGCTCGCAATTCACAAAGATTTTCCCTTGCTTGTTGAAGCATTTTATCTGAGTAATCAACACCGATCAGTTTCTTGACAACAGTACTCAACTCACGCAACACAAATCCTGGTCCACAGCCGAGATCAGCTAAAGTATCAATGCCTTTAACCTTGTGTTTCAAGGCTTCAATAAACTCTTTTTGGTCTATAAAATGTCCCAATAGTGTAGACCAATCCTGACCAACATTTGCGAAAAAAGACCTTGACTGAGATCGCCTCCACTCCAAAACTTCTTCGACCGATACCGCCAAGGCACGCCATTCGGGATACTGTTTACACCATTCTATAGTTAGGTTAATCATCGGATTTTGTTGAGTTTTCGATTCGTTTAACAGCGTATAATAGACCTTAGCTCCATCGCGCCTAAAATCAGCGATGTGCGCATCACTAAGAATTTTTAAATGCCTAGAAATTCTGCTCTGCCCCATGTCCAAAATCCGCATAATTTCTTGAACAGAAAATTCTCCCATGCTCAAAATCGCCATTATTTTGAGCCTCGTTTCATCTGCAAGAGCTTTGAAAAAATGAATCACCAGGGGCCTCATCAAAAAGAAATCAACCATGCACGGAAAACGATGCTATCGTTTTACTCTTTGATTATCAACCATTTTTATTAATTTCTCCCTTGCGATTCTGCCACCAATTCAACCGTTTCTGGATTTCTTTCTCAAAGCCAAATTCCTTTGGGTAATAGAACCGTTTTCCCTCTATCCCATCTGGGAAAAAATCTTGACCAGCATAAGCTCCAGGATAATCATGGTCATATTGATAATTCTTACCATATCCTTCACTTTTCATCAGAGCTGTTGGAGCATTTCTCAGATGCAATGGCACAGGGAGCGTGTTCGTTTTCTGTGCCGTCCGCATTGCATCTGCCCAGGCGGCTTCAAGGGAATTGGATTTAGGAGCAGTAGCCAGGTAAATCGCTGCTTCAACCAGAGCCAATTCACCTTCCGGTGATCCAATCACTTGGTAGGCTTCTCTAGCAGCAAGCGCAAGCTGCAAAGCGCCTGGATCCGCCAGCCCAATATCTTCGCTGGCAATACGTATCATTCTACGGGCTATATACAAGGGGTCTTCTCCCCCTTCCAGCATTCTGCACATCCAATACAATGCCGCATCCGGATCAGAGCCGCGTATACTTTTATGAAAAGCCGATATCAGATTAAAATGCTGTTCGCCGGACTTGTCATAGGCAGCAGGCCGTGTCTGAAGCGCTTCTTCGACATGCCTTTTATGAATGATTCCACCTGATTTTTTATCTTCTATGCAAAGGCGAGCTGCGAATTCGAGCGTATTCAAAGCTGCTCTGGCGTCCCCACCAGAATAGTCGGCAATCATTTCTGCAACATTGACATCCAAGTTCTTTTCCTGCAATCCCAGACCTCGTTCACTATCTGTCAATGCCCTTATTATTATCTTTGTCAAAGATTGAAGTGATAATGCCTTTAAAGTAAATACCCTACACCGTGATAAAAGGGCTGGAATAACCTCAAAAGAAGGGTTTTCAGTAGTTGCACCGACCAAAATAATCGCCCCTGTTTCGACATGGGGTAGAAAAGCATCCTGCTGAGCTTTGTTGAACCGGTGGATTTCATCGATAAACAGTATGGTCTGTCGGCCGTCCATTTTTTTAATGCGCTTAGCATGATCGATCACTTCGCGAATTTGTTTTACACCCGATAATACTGCTGAATATTCAATTAGCTCCGCGTTCATCGCCGTAGCTATCAGGCGGGCTAACGTCGTTTTACCCGTTCCAGGAGGTCCCCAAAATAACAATGATATCCCGATACCTTTTGTTATCACTTGGTTCAGAGCTCGACCCTCCCCTAGCAGATGACCCTGACCAATGATCTCTTCTATGCTTTTTGGCCTCATTCTATCAGCTAGTGGAGTCAAGCTGGAAACCTCTGTATTCTGATTGGAATTCGTAAAAAGAGACACGGTATTTCTAGTTGATTTTAAAGCATAAAGCTCAATCCCAAAGTGCTGTCCCACGTGGACAGATAACCATCGTCATAACTTTCCCAATGATAATAATAACCATCCCAATATGAGGAATACATCGTATCTCGAATCTGAGAAACATAGCTGCGCACTTCGAAACGCAAAGCAATATTCGAGGCTATCCGTGCCTTGACTCCTCCAGCAAAAGATCCCGTAAATTCAGCTTCTGAATGACCGGATTTGATATCATACACGGTTGTTCCCATTCCCAGAGCAATATAAGGCACTATGTTTCCTTCACCGAAATCAAAATTTACATTAGCTAAAAAAGTGCGAACCTTGACGTCCGACAGTTTTTTTCTAGACCCAAAAAACGATCCGCCCCTTACGGTATAAAAAGCTGTATCCGCTTGTGAATATTGAAATTCGAGTCCCACATTGGGTACAAAACCAAAACCCGCTCTGACCCCCCATACCGCACTATCATCCTGCCGAATTCTTCCATCAGCAGAGGGAAAGGAATTGTAAACATCATAGTCATCACCCATCATGAAACCACCAAATGGGGTAATCTGCACAACTCCCGGACCGTAAGCTAGGTGTTCGTAGCTAGTCTGATAATAACGGCCATGGTGATACTGCGCAAAAACAGGCGTCATTCCTGACAAGCTAAGCATCAACAAACCGACGGTGATTAACTGTTTTATCTTCATCTTACTATCCTTTCTTTCAGCTTTGAGTCAGCGTAAGCTGATAAGCCCAAACCAGAAACAACTTTTTGTTTGTTTATTCCAGCCATCTCAAACTCTTTCAAGCAAAATAAATGCCAAATTAAAAGTAGTCACTAACGCATTTATTTTCAGATGTTTCTATAAAGATATCAGATCGTGATTTGTCTCCTGTAAAGGACGTTCTAGAGGACACTACGATATTTTCAGCTTCTCATTAACAATATTAACTACCTTCGCTGCAGCTTTTCGTGTTTCTTCAAGCGATTTCTTAGCCTGAGAGCTGATATTTGCCATCCATTCTTTGTCTCCACAGCCATCCAAATTTATCATAACATTTAAAAAAGCGCTCTCAGCAGCACACAAAGCTGAGTGGGCGCCGACCCCAGCATCCGAAACAGACTTTTGATTTCCACGAAGAGCCATGATTTCCGCTATTTGAACGACTTTTTTTGTTCGTTTAAGAACTTCTAAGGGGATCAGCGTTGCATTTTGTGTCGCTTTTTCAATCGCTTCTTGACGCTTTGATACTTGAGCATCATCGTCTTTTGGCAGTGCAAAACATGCCATCAATTCATTAAATGCATCTGTGTCTCTGTCCACATCTCTAAGGAATTCGTCTTTGAGTTTTTGCGCTTCGTCAGTTGCGGAAAGCATTTCTTTTTTAACACCGGCAAACTCCCGCTTATCAATCGTCAAATTGCCGACCATTGCCGTCAAACCTGCTGCCATAGCGCCACAAAGCGCTGCGACTGAACCACCACCAGGAGCGGGGCTATCTGTAGACAACTCGTCAACAAACTCACCACAAGACATCTGAGCCAATTGTCCGAAACGGCTGCCGTCGGAAAGCCTGTATTCAATAATCTTTTCTTCCGGATTAAAGGGGGTAATTTCATTCAAACCCAGTGATTGAATTGCCGTTTGAATCAACAGAGGTTCAGGTACACCAGTCGATTGGCCTTGTTGAGTGAGATAATATCTTCCAGCTTCAAGCATAGCGTCTAAAGGTATCAGGCCAACTAATTCGCTACCAGTAATTCTCAAGCCATACTTAGCTGCTGATTCCCGACAAGCATCGAAGGCTGCGTGAACAGGCGCCACTTCAAAATCTGTGAGATTCATAGAAATCTGTGCACATCCATATTCTTTAATATACCAACCAACAGCCTTACATTCTTTCAATTGGCCGGCAACTCTAATTCGCTCGCCTTTTTCATCCCTGGCAAATTTATGATCAGCATCGCGCAACCAACGACCTCGCTCCCTAACATCCAATGCAATATTATGAGCGAGACGCTGACTTCTTGAATTAATATTCACGTTATAAGCAATTAGAAATTTTCTAGCACCTATAACTGTTGCTCCACTTTGAGGGTTGAATTCAGCTGGACCATAATCAGGTTTCCACTCAGGTTTACGAATTTTTTCAGACAACCCTTCATATTCACCCGCACGAATAGTTGCTAAATTCCTACGTTTTTCCGTTGTGGCAGCATATTCATAAAGATAAACCGGTATTCCAAGTTCTCCTCCAACTCTCTTCCCTAAATTTTTTGCCAGCTGAACACACTCCTCCATCGTCATATTTCTGACAGGAACAAACGGGCAAACATCTGTTGCGCCCATCCGGGGGTGAGCTCCACTATGTTTTCTCATATCAATTAGCTTACTTGCAGTAGCAATAGCCTGAAATGCGGCTTCGCTGACACATTCGGGTTCACCGACAATTGTAAAAACGGTTCGATTGGTGTCGGCGCCTGGGTCGACATCTAACAACTTGACTCCACTGACAGATTTAATCGCCTGTGCTATTTGATCGATTACAGATTTGTCTCGACCTTCGCTGAAATTAGGCACACATTCAACAATCTTACTCATAAGTTACCTCCCTTACACTGAAAACTAAAAACCACGCTATCTAGTACAGCTCAACCACGAACAATTTGTTACTTTCACAAAATCATCAATTTATTATAATAGAAAGAATTGAATAAATAGGTTGTATAGATAGCTGTTTATGCCGGAACCGGGAATCGAACCCGGACGGCCTTGAAGGCCGAGGGATTTTAAGTCCCTTGCGTCTGCCATTTCCGCCATTCCGGCATTCTGACGAAAAAAGGCGGCGATCGGACTTGAACCGATGAATGGAGGTTTTGCAGACCTCTGCCTTACCACTTGGCTACGCCGCCAAAAAAACGAGCGGGAGACGAGGCTCGAACTCGCGACAATCACGTTGGCAACGTGAGGCTCTACCAACTGAGCTACTCCCGCTTGAGCAATATCAAAATACCAGTTGAAAAATCTCATGTCAATAAGAAAATGCCATATCCTCTGGTAACAAACGGAATGCATCACGGATGTGGTTAACTGAATAACCGGCCGAATTTACATTCGGTATCAACCCTATAACATCAAACCGACAGCTTATAAAAGCCGGCAATCTACTATTCGTCAGGAAATGCCTGGCCGTTTTGATAATACGCTTCTGTTTGTTACGCGTAACTGCTAGAACAGGGTCGCCGTAAGCACGTGATGAGCGAGATTTCACCTCAATAAAAACCAAGTCTTCCCCATCCAACGCAATAATATCAATTTCACCGATATTACACAGATAAGGAGCTGCCAGGATTTTCCAACCTTGTTCACTTAGGTATTTATGTGCAAAATCCTCACCCAGAGTTCCTTCTGATCTTGTTGAATGTGATCCATGCATTTCGTCAGTCACTTCCCTGTTTGACACTATATGTGTTGATCAGATTTTATTCAAACAACTCAATCTGATCACAAACCCCTCGAAACGTTTTCCGATGCAAAGGCGTCGGACCAAAAGCTTTTATGGCTTTTAGGTGCTCTTGGGTGCCATACCCCTTGTTTTTACCCCATCCATATTGAGGGAACCGTCTATCCCAATAATTCATAATTCTGTCTCGAGTGACTTTTGCGAGAATACTTGCCGCAGCTATGGAGTGAGAAAGTCTGTCGCCTTTGACTATCGATTCCTGCTTTATCGGCAAAGATGGTAAGGTAATCGCATCTAATAACAGATAATCGGGTTGTTTCGACATTTTGGCAATAGCTCTGATCATGGCAAGACGAGTCGCTTCAAGAATATTCATGGCATCGATCTCAGTTGCCCGGGCAAGACCTATTCCGAATGTTTCAGCGGATTTTTTTATTGACAGATAAAGGCTTTCTCTTCGTTTAGGAGATATCCGTTTAGAATCATCAACACCAGGTATCATCACATCCGGAGCAAGTATGACTGCAGCCGCCACGACAGGGCCGGCCAATGGGCCTCGACCTGCTTCATCCAATCCTGCTATAAGGCTATACCCCGTTTCCCGGGCTCGACATTCAAAAGCCAGAACGTCTATTGATGACAACGATTGGTTTCGGTGCGAATCAGGAATGATCAAACGATACGTTTTTCCTTAATTCGTGCGCTCTTACCAGACAGTTTGCGGAGATAGTATAGTTTTGCCCGCCGCACTCGGCCTTTTCGCATCACCTGTATCGATGCTACAAACGGTGAGTGAAAAGGAAAAATCCTTTCTACGCCAACACCATAGGAATACTTTCTTACAGTAAACGTAGAGGCTATTCCTCTGTTTCGAATAGCAATCACATCCCCTTCAAAAGGCTGTTTTCGTTCTTTGTCACCTTCGCGAATGATGGTTTCTACCCTGACCCGATCCCCTGGATCCAATCTAGGAACATCTTTACGCATTAGTTTTTTTGTGTGCATGTTTATCAAAGAATTCATAACCAGGTTACTCGCTTTCTTCCTTTATTCCATCACCACTGGACGTGATCGGTCTTTTACCATTTTTTGTCGTTGTATTGCAAGTAAATAAATCCGGCCGCCTCGTTTTTGTGCTTAAAATCGCCTGATCGCGTCGCCACTGTTCAATCTTAGCATGATTTCCAGATAATAAAACCTCCGGTACCGATAACCCTCGAAAATCGCGAGGACGCGTATATTGAGGATACTTCAGCAGATTGTCTTCCAGTGAATCTCCTGTCACAGACTCACTATTGCCGACTACCCCTGAAATCAAACGGCCCACACTCTCAATAACAACCATAGCTGCAACTTCGCCACCTGATAAAATAAAATCACCAATAGATAAGTCCAGGTCTACTAGATGAGTCCTCACTCGTTCATCAACCCCTTCATAGCGACCGCAAATCAGCGCTATTCTCTTTTGTTGATTTAAAATCCATCGAGCAATTTTTTGGTCAAAACGAATTCCTTGAGGACTCAATAAAATTACAAACGGACGTGGTTCGCCCAAGCTTTCCACACACTCAAACAGGGGTTCAACTTTCATCACCATTCCAGGCCCTCCGCCGAATGGCGTGTCATCGACCGTGCGATGCTTGTCAGTGGTCATGTCACGTGGATTATGACATTCAATAATAATCTTTTTTTCTTGAATCGCACGCCCAATCAGCCCGGCTGAAAGCGCCCCAGGAAACACTTCAGGAAAAACCGTAATTATCTCGAACTTCATTTTTTAATCAGATTCCAACATGTTTTCAACATCTTCTATTTCCATGATACCAGATTTTAAGTCTATCGACCGAATAACCGAGCGAATTGCAGGAATCAAATGCTCACGATCCTCTGACTGGACAATATAGACATCATTAGCGCCGGTTTGCATAATATCTGTCAATATTCCAACCTGTCGACCATCAGTAGTTCGGACATTTAATCCTTTTAATTGATAATAATAATACGTGTCTGGTGTCAGAGGAGCCAGATCTTTTTCAGAACACCATGCTGTTTTATGAATCAATCCCAATGCTTTATCTCGGTCATCTATGCCGACAAGCTCTATGCGCGCGTTTAAACCTGAAATGCGGACAAAATGAATGATATAAGGCTGTAGTTCAGTTATCTCATCACCAAAATAGATTGATTCGGATGGTTTAAGCCTTATACTTTTAGGGTTTTCCAGACGCACAATGATCCTGCCTTTAGTCCCGTGCGTTTTGATAACGCGACCCACGCTGACAAATTGAAAAGATGTATTGGCATTCATTGAAAAAAAAGTTAGCGGGGGTTAATTTTTTTCGATAATTTCTAGAACAATGCGTTTACCAGATTTCAGAGCCGCTGCATTCACTATAGTTCGCAAGGCTTTTGCTGTTCTTCCCTGTCGTCCAATTATTTTACCAAGCTCTGCTGATGCTACCTTTAGTTCCAGTATGGTCGTCTGGTCACCTTCAATTTCGTTTACTTCAACGGTATTCGAATCTTCCAACAGCCCCTGAGCTATATACAGGATTAATGCTTTCACTTTTTAATTAGTAATAAACCGTTGAATTTATTTCGAATCTGTTGATACCGGAATAGTTTTTCTAGCTTTCTGAATGATCACGGCAACTTTTTCCGTGGGTGTAGCGCCATCGGCTATCCATTTATCCAGGCGCTCAATATCCAGCTTGATTTCCGGCGGATCTTGGTGAGGATTATATATACCAAGATGATCTATTACTTTACTACCAGGCGCTGTCAGTTGGTCTGCAACGACAATTCGATAAAAAGCATGTTTTTTTGCGCCTATTCTTTGAAGTCTGATTCTTGTTGCCACTCGTTCATTCCTCCTTATAAAAATGCTCGTCTATCGGCAAAGACATATCTTATAGACAAGACTACGGGATTTGTCTACTGAAAAAACATATCTTTTCCCATGTTAAATTGTTTTTTCATCCCCATTTTCTTGAAATTTTTCATCATTTTCCTGGTTTGCTCAAATTGTTTTAACAATCGGTTCACATCTACAAGTGATGTGCCGCTCCCTTGAGCTATCCGTCGCCTTCTATTTGTATTGATAATTTTGGGATGCTGTCGCTCTTCGACTGTCATCGAATCAATGATCGCCACAACTTGGGTGATATCCTTTTCGGAAGGCATAACACCTTGCATTTTAGCCATTTTTCCCATCCCTGGAATCATTGAAATAATTTGCTCCAGTGATCCCATCTTTTGAACCTGGGTAATCTGTTTTTTGAAATCTTCTAAATTAAAACTGCTGTCAAGCAGTTTTTGTTGCATCTTCACTCGCTCTTCTTCCGAAATCTGTTTTTCAGCTTTCTCAATCAATGAAAGGATATCACCCATTCCAAGTATGCGAGAAGCCATACGATCTGGATGAAAAGCTTCCAATGGCGTAAGTTTTTCACCCATGCCCACCAATTTTATAGGCTTTCCAGTTGCTGATTTAATCGATAACGCCGCTCCACCACGTGCATCACCATCGAGTTTTGTTAGTATTACTCCGGTTAAATCCAGCTCATTATTAAAATTCATTGCTATGTTCACGGCATCCTGGCCGGTCATGGCATCGGCTACCAGTAGTATTTCATGCGGATGAACTTTTGCCTTGATTCTTTTTAATTCATCGACCAAAGCCGTATCGATATGCAATCGACCGGCTGTGTCTAAAATCACCGTGTCATATAGCTCCTTTTTCGCTTTTTCAACTGCCTCATAACAAATATCTACCGGATCAAATTCCGCTCCAGGAGCATATACATCGACACCAATTTGTCTGCCTAAAGTTTTTAGTTGGTCGATAGCAGCGGGGCGATAAATATCTGCAGCCACAAGTAAGGTCTTGCGTTTTTCGCTTTTCATCATGTTCGCGAGTTTGCCGCAGGACGTTGTTTTACCTGATCCTTGTAAACCAGCCAACATATAGATTGTTGGTGGAGTAGCTGAACGCATCAACGGTTCAACTTCTTTCCCCATCAACTCAATCAGTTCTTGGTGAACAATTTTGATTACTTGTTGGCCGGGAGTAAGGCTTTTAAGAACATCGACACCAACTGCACGCTCCTGAACTTTATTAATAAACCGCTTGACAACCCGGAAATTTACATCAGCTTCAAGTAGAGCAATGCGAACTTCGCGTAGCGCTTCTGTAATATTTCCCTCAGTGAGTTTGGCATGGCCTCTGAGTTTCTTGAAGACAGATTGTAGTCGATCACTTAAATTATCAAACATCCTCCTTCTCCTATTCAGCTCATAAACTTACTATTAAAACACCCCGGCACATCATATAAAACACAAAGATGTCACCCGCTACGCCGTTTTTCACGCATCTCAACAATCCGTTTAGCGTGATCAGCCAGAGCAGTTGGTATTTCTTTCGATTTCATTACATCTTTCAGCATAAAATCATTTAAACTGCTTAGTAACTTGATAGAGATATCCAATGGTGTTTTCGGGTTTAGCACCAGCTCTCGGCGCACCAGAGGCGATTTGCCCCATTTTCTGTGTTTGGCTATAGCTCGCAGCACGTCCTCATAAACTTGGCGATTTCCTGCTACAAGCTGGATTTCAAACTCACTCATTTTAGGTCCATCTACAACAGCTACAGCAACCTGCTTGTTCGGATCCGTCACAAGTATAGCTCTTTCCTGCTTGGTACCTAGTTGCGCTAGAATCAGTTTGTCAGCTGCCTGCATACGCATCAGCCTTATCCTTGTATCACGAATTTCCTCTTCTTCGCTAATCTCTTCTTCATCATCTTCAAGGTCATCGTCTGACTCGATACCAAATCTTTTCCCCAAATCAGACAGGCTCTCACCCAACCAATCTTGATCCTCAGATGCCTCTTTAGAATCTTCCTCTAAAGTGATATTCAACAAGTCATCAAAACCACTGACAGCGTCATCAGTCTTTACCGTATCACTACTTTTAAATGATTTGACAAAGCTCTCGATATTCCATTCATCCGTAGTGGCATCCTGTGGATCAACCGACACGAAATGTTCGTCTTCTTCTGAATCCGTCGTGAAATCATACGCAGCAGTACTATCTAGTTCCGCTCCGGCATCCTCTTGTAATTCCGCTTCTATCTCTCCAGGAATCGTATCTTCCAGATCAATTTCATCGGGAATGTCAGGGGCTTCCAGCACTGTGCTTTTTAGCGCTGGGTCTTCTTCGACTGTGTCAACAATGCCTTTATCAGACTCAGTCTCAGATTCTTCTATATGCCAATCGGTATCATCAACAACATCATCATAATCAATTTCAAACCGTTCTTTAAACTCTTCCAGTGAAAATCTTGATACCCGGCTCAACTGGTTGTTTTCAACAAGTTTTTTTAGGATAAGAGGATTTTCAAGCATTCGGTTTCTGTTTTGTGCCAATATTTCCAATACTGCCGGCGAGCCTTTTTCCGCGACCATTATAAGGGTTCGATCATCGACTTGACGATTGAGGATTACACTTTGGATAATCTGATCATCCTTTATCATTTCTACTGTTATGAGAAACAGTAGATCGTTAGATATATTGTGTCGTCCGACAGTATCCAATAGAAAGCCTCTTGGCATGTGCGCCAAGTTTTCTTGGAGAGCTGTTCTGACATCAGGATTTGGATCGAGAGCTAGAATTCCAAATGCCCTGACAAGTTCATCAGCTTCAAGAGGAATAAGGCCCTCAGCGATTGCCATTCGAACGGCTAAAGGGGTTGTACCGTTTTCTAATTGCTCTATCCGGCTTTCAGCCATTTTAAAAATCCTCCTGAATAGAAAGCTTTTACCCGATAACAGAATTAAACGTTCATTAACCTAAACACCGGGTGGAAAAACGATTACCTGTTATCCATTTTTATTATATCCGGATTTTTGTCAGGAACAAACTGTATTGCCCCTGATAGTTTTCCTCCATGAAAAACGCTTTGATCCATGTTTGTAATGGAAACATATTCCGGGTTTTCAAAGCGAACGATCGTTTCATCTTGGATACTGAAAGATTTGATTTCACCGGGAAACAAAGAATAAATCGAATTGATTCCACGTGTTATATCATCAACTCGTATCCAAGTCGGGCTTTCCACTGATATGTTTAGATCACTGGGTTTGACTCTAACAACTGCAATTTCTTCATTTTGTGAAGAATCAGGATTAAAAGAAACTTTATTTCTAAAACAGGAATCAAAAAAAAACATCGCATCAGATCGGCTAACATTGTTATCAATTAGATCCGGCATATCGATAACAGAGTCCCTGAAAATTTTTTCTATCTTTAGAGGCCAAAGAAAAACCAGTAAAGCTAGAGTTGTTAGAAAAAAACCGATTAAAGGCCCAATTTGTATATCTTGAGCAAACTTTTTCAGTCCTCGTTTTTCGATGATATGGCTTTGACCTGAGCGCTTCAAAATTACTGGATATTCCAACCTAACCATATCGGGGTCAAGGCCAAGCTTCTGCGTATAGAGGTTGGTCAAACTGCGAAGGACAATTTCATTTGGCAGTTTGTCAAAACGTTTCGCTTCAAAATCCCTCAATTGATTTATTGAAAATCTGCTATCTCGGGATATCTCTTCTAAACTAATGCCTCTGATTTCTCTTTCGATTCGAAGATCAAGATGATTGCTAAAACCTGTTTGCTCATAACTATTCATTTTTCGAATCAGTCCTTTTAGAACATCTATTTATCGACTCTTCCAGTATCGATCGAATCTCCGGGTTGTCTATTTTTCCAAGAACCTCCCGCACCGTCCTCTCCTTCACCAAAGGATTTTTTATCCAGGCAGCCGCAACACGAGCATCTTCCAGAGCAACTCCGATATAGTATAATAATTTCCTTGCATGGGCGCTACACAATTGAATCTGATCATAAATGTCCAATGAACGAATTCTCTCTTTTAGAACGAATCTAGCAAGCCTGCAATGTTCAGTATTTAGGACCGCCGATTCGGTTAAATCCACCAATTGCGGCAAGTTTAATTTTTCGAATACTCGCCTTCTAGATGCATAACCTAAATTTTTGTGAGAAGCCAAAATTCGAATTATCTGCTGGTTATTACCCCATTTTTTGTGATGAAGAATGATATCGAGTTTGTCTGGTGATCGTTTTGACGATATAGCATATTGCAACACATCCTCTTCCACCAACCGGTAATTAGACAACGCTGCTTCCAATATCCTCAAATCCTCTTCTTCCATCAAAATATGAAGGAAAGCCACTGGGCCCGATCTGGCCAGCATGATTTTTTCACCGAGCCGCATCGATTCAAGTCTGAGTTTCAAATAATTGACTGCGGCTTCTCGGAGTATTGGATGCAAAGTCACCTTACGTGAAATAAACGCCAAATCTTTTGGAAACATATCCTGAAGATATTTTAATGAGATATTCCGAGGTGTAATCGGGTGCAGGATCAGTTCAAGCTTGAGATTATAATTTTTTCTCCATTTCTGGTTAGCGCTGATAGCAATGATATGATTTTCATTGACTCTTTTTCTTCTTATCAATTGGATTGCCATATCTGCTGTCATATTCGGATTTAACACCATGTTGCTGATGATCGATGGATTATGCTCAAGCATTAGTTCGCCTAATATTTCCTGTGATCCAGTCAATGCACGCGCCAGTTTTTCTTCAAATGGTGTTTTTTTAGTCATCGGCTTTCTGTGTTTTCTTTGCCAATGATTCAGGCTCTTCGTTTGAGTAAACGATTATTGCCGTGCTTCGAAGTTCCTGCAAAAACTCCGCTATTCGTTCTTGGACAATTCTTTCCGATAACAAAGCTCGAATAATTTTCCGTAAATAATGATCCTCTGGAACAGCTTTCTCTGGTTCACTTCCAGATTCTAATCCCAATTCTTCTATATGGTCTGATATGTACTGATCTTCTTGTTCTCGAGTAATTCTTGCAAATGCTCGAAATCGTTGCTCAATATAATTTTCTAGAATTATACGATTATGGATATATGTTCTCCAAAATAACTCATCAATACCGTTTTCCAGCAAAAACTTCTCTCGTCCTTCACGTCCTCCCAAAACGTTGTCCATTCGATTGACTCGATCCATCACTTCAGTTTCGGGGATAGTTTTTAGAGTAAACCGTTTAGCTTGGTCAAGTAACAGCTGACGGTCGATCAACATACCCAATATTTCTTTTCGATCAGCTAGATATGGATTTTCAGTTTTCTTCTCGAGAGCCATTAAAGCAGCTTCAAAATCGATATCACTTTCCAGAACAACTTTTCCGTCGACAATAGCCGCAAATCCATCCAGTTGAACACGTGATGCAACCACAGTCTTTGTAGCCTTAATTAAAATTGACAGCGTTATGACCAGAGCAATAATTCTCAACTGCCGAGAAAACACAAATGATTTTATTTTAGACAATCCTTTTCGATACATGCATATACATTATGGTGATGGATGGATTCAAAATTTTCCGATTCAACGCGATAATAATAAACTCCCTCAATTGCATCCAACTTATGAGCTATTTCCCTGACAATATCTTCTACAAACTTGGGATTATCGTGCGCTTGGTCCATCACAGCTTTCTCATCACTTCTTTTCAATATCGTATAAACCGGTGAGGAAGCTGATGACTCGACCATTTCAACAACATCTTCGATCCAAATGAGTTTGTCGCATTTAATCCTGACCGAAACTTCGCTTCTTTGATTATGAGCGCTTTTCCCTGGTGACAATTCTCTGGAGCAAGGACAAAGATTCATAACCGTAACTTTAACATCCAGGTAAAAATGGGCACAATCGAATTCATCATGAGTTCCTTCGAAGCAACAAAGATACTCACGCAAGCCTTCTGCCTTACTAACCGGCGCATCTTTATCGATAAAATATGGAAAACAAAGGGTTATATGAGCTGTTTTAGCTTTCAGGGCCTGTTTAATGGATATCAAAATATCATTTATTTTACTGGGCGTAATTTTTGTCCGGCCCACTCTATTCAACACTTCTAAAAACCGGCTCATATGGGTTCCACGGAAATGATCGGGGAGCTGAACAAACATTTTAATATTGGCGATGGTATGCTGCTTGCCATATTTTTTATCCATTACAACAATCGGGTAGGACAGATTAGTCACCCCGACTTTATCAATGGTTTTTCCATTTTCTATAACCTGTGATTGAATATCTATCATTTGCTCAATCCGATTCCCAATAAGTTACCGATGAACCTGTCGATTCCCATACTTTTACCCTGCTCACTGACAGTTGGGCATTGGCTGGATCATCCTTAACCAGTTGTTTGATAGTGTTAAAAATTGTTTGTGCAATCAATTCACACGATGGATTTTTGTGTCGAAACATCTCTAGATCATTTAAACAACTGTGATCAAAAGGTTTCAAAGCTATCTGTAGCATTTGCTTTGCTTCTCGAAAATCGATAGCCAGCCCTAAAGAATTCAAAGAATCCATTTTCAGCGTTAATTCAACCCGCCAGTTATGACCATGCAGTTTTTCACAATTACCGTCGTATTCGACCAACCGATGAGCCGCGGCAAATTCTTTTTCAACTGTTATCTCAAACATTTCTCAAACCTCCGCACAGTCATCCAATGTAGCTGAAAGCCAGTTCTGTCGCAAGATTGAAAAAGTGTCGTCAGCTTGGTATTATCCGTTGGCTATGAGCGCTCTTAGATATGACATGAAATCACAGTATAAAATATTCAAGCGGATTATGACTTTCGTATATCCTTACAAGGGCAGACTGATATTGGGTATTTTACTAAGCGCATTATCAGGGATTTTTAGCTTCAGCCCGGTCCTAATGCTACAACAATTGCTCGACTATTTTATCGAAAAAAAAGATTCCATCCAGCCTAAGTATGTCTGTCTGTTTTGTGTGATTATTGTCCTGGTATATATCCTTAAAGGTGTTATCACCTATGCTCAACAGTATTTATTGGCTTTTGTCGGTCAGCGAGTCATTGAAGATGTAAGAAATTTGACTTTCGAATATGTCAGTAGCCTTCCTTTACGCTATTTCAAAGGCAAAAAAAGTGGTGAGTTGATGTCACGAATCCTGAACGATATTTCTTTAATGGAAATGGCAGTGTCTCAGGCTATGGGGCGTTTGATTCTAAGTATCTTTTCATTTTTTCCACCCTTGATAGCCGTTTTTTATATTTCGTGGCGAATGGCCTTTATCTCCCTGTTTATTTTACCCCTAACCCTTTATCCCATCATGAAATTTGCCCAAAAACTGAAATCTGTCTCTTCAATCGGCCAAAGCGAAATCGCCAAAATATCCTCAATTATGCATGAAACATTTTACGGCATCCAAATTGTCAAAGCTTTCAATATGGAAGAATATGAGTTTGGACGATTTCGTAAATCCAACAAGGCTTATTATAATGAAATGATGCGCGCAGCTCGTGTATCAGCCCTGTCACCGGCATTGATGGAACTGATAGGAGCCATAGCGGCTGCGGTTATCTTTGCCATGGGATTAAAGCAGGTAATCAATGGAACATTGAGCAGCGGTTATCTGTTCGCTTTTCTGACATCACTTTTTTTGATGTATGACCCTATCAAGAAAATATCCCGCTTGAGTTATGACATGAACCGGGCGGTAGCTGGAGCTGAACGTATATTTGAGTTGCTTGACACGCCTTCAGATTTGATCGAAACGGAACACCCTCATACTTTAAACGCAATCACCGGAAAAATATCGTTCGACAATGTTTCGTTTTCTTATGAGCCTAATCAATCTGTTTTGCAAAACATCACGTTTGAGATAGTTCCGGGAGAGACGATAGCAATAGTGGGAGCTTCCGGTGTAGGAAAAAGTACCTTAGTAAATTTATTACCTAGGTTTTACGATCCAACCGAAGGCAGTATCCTTATTGATGGTGTCGATCTACGTGATTTATCGATAAAAGAGTTGAGAAGTTTTATAGGGATGGTGACCCAGGAGACCATCTTGTTCAATGATTCAATTCGATCCAACATCACATGTGGCCAGAAAGATGTCCCTGAAGAAGATATTGTATCAGCAGCTATATCTGCATTTATTCATGAGTTCATTCAAGAGCTGCCTCATGGTTATGATACAGTAGTCGGAGAACGCGGTATCTCATTATCCGGCGGTCAACGTCAGCGAATATCGATAGCGCGGGCTCTGCTGAAAAATCCGCCTATATTGATCTTGGATGAAGCCACATCATCTTTGGATTCGGAATCCGAACAATTAATACAGAAAGCGCTGGACGAGTTGATTAGAAATCGAACAACCATTGTTATTGCTCATAGGTTATCAACTATCCGAAAAGCGAACAGAATTTTCGCTATGGAAGCTGGTAGGATAGCGGAAATCGGCACACACGAGGAATTGCTGGCGTTAAATGGCACATATCGCAAACTACACGATATGCAATTTCCTGATTAGTCTTTTAAGTTAACCGTCCTGTACCATTTCAGAAAAGCTTGTCTCAATTCATCTCCCATTTCAGAAGAACTCTCCAATAACTCAGCCGGAATACGGATCGAATCCAGATTTTTCACTTTTTTTACGTCTTTTCTTTTTTGGTTCGTCAAATTAGTTATCAATGCATGGATGGTATATTCAGGGCAATTCAAACCCAATAGCATCTGATTGATACGTTCAAGGATGATTTCAGATACCCTTTGAATTTCTTTTATCCATCGTTGATCATCAACATCAAGGACAAGTCTATCATCAGATGTACACGTTTTAATCTCAGTGTGCCCAGTGATGATCGGTCCTGCTGCTGTTTCCCAAAGCAGGCGGAGTAACGCCAGGCGGTTTTCCGGGTGTCGGGGTTGAGATGCCAGAATCTCCAAAATACATCTCCGGATATCCATCTCCCCCGGCATATAACTCATACTAAATTATAATCCTTTATTTTATATTGTAGAGCTCGAACACTTATTCCCAGCAATTCAGCCGCTTTTCTTCTATGACCACCTACTGACTTCAACGTCTTTTCAATCAATTTTCGCTCGATTTCCATTATGGTCATTCCCGCTTCGATGCCATCGTCTTCACACGGGATATCAGTTGAGCTTTCTGCCGGTTTTATTTCGTTTTCTTTTGGTTCAGTATCACTAACCAATTTATCTTCTTTATTCTGAACCAACTCTTGAAATGAATCTGTTGTCAACGTATCTGAATCAGCAAGAATTACAGCACGTTCCACCGCATTTCGCAGCTCCCGAACATTTCCCGGCCAATCATATTTCATTAAAAAATGCATGGTTTCAGAAACCATTTTGATTTTTTCTTTATTATAGCGCATCGCAAATTCACGCAAGAAAGCCTGAGCCAACATGGGAATATCAGCAGGTCGCTCACGTAATGGTGGTATGACAATTGGAACCACATTCAACCGATAAAACAGGTCTTCCCTAAACTTACCCTGTTCGGTCAGCATTTTAATGTCTTTATTCGACGCAGCCAATATTCTTACATCAACTGTCAGAAAAGACGATCCACCAATTCTATAAAAACCGCCGTCTTCAAGTACTCGAAGAAAACGAGATTGATTATCCAATGTCATTTCCGTTACTTCATCCAGGAAAATAGTCCCTTTATCCGCTTGCTCAAAACGCCCTTTCCGAGTAGACCTCGCCCCGGTAAAAGCCTCACGCTCATGGCCAAACAATTCATTTTCCAGTAGGGTTGGAGGTAAAGCAGCACAATTAACTACCACAAACTGTTTGTCCCTTCTTTCAGATCGTTCATGAAGAGCACGAGCTACAACTTCCTTACCGGTTCCACTTTCACCCAAAATCAAGACGATCGCATCCGTATTCGCCACCTTGTTTATTTTTTCATAAACAGCTTGAATATGTGGACTAGTTCCAACAACAATTGAATGATCATATTCCCGCACTTGTCTTTTTAGAATTCTATTTTCAATAATCAACTGACGTTTTTGACACAAATCGGCAACTATCTGACGCAATCGCTGGGCATCAACTGGTTTTATGATAAAATTCGCTGCGCCGTATTGTTTTGCGATCAAGGCTTTTTCACGTTCATTGTGGGCAGTGATAACCACTACATCCGTTTCCGGCTGGCGCTTTTTAATCCACTTCAGCAACTCAATACCGGATATCGCTCCCATTCTTTCGTCTGTCAGCACAATATCGTACAGAGAAGGATTTTGTTCCATCAATGAAATCGCCTGTTCCCCGCTGGCAGCAAGATCTATATGATAATTCTCATCCCATGGGTTGAGAATGTCGAAAAAAGCTCGTCTTACTTCTTTTTCATCGTCAACTATTAGGATTCGCCAATGCATATCGAGTTTCCTGTTATATTTTGTTAATATTCTCTTGAACCGAGTTTTACGTTAACATCACCATGTCATGGTCACTATCATAAAGAAAATAGGAATTAAAGACAAGCATTATGAATGAAGAAGATAATAAGCTCATTATTATTGAAGCTCCCGGGCGAATCTGTTTACTTGGAGAACATCAAGATTATTTAGGTTTAGATGTTATATCCGGAGCAATGAACCTCAAAGTCAAACTGACTGCTCAGCCTACCAAAAATGATGCGATTCTTAATGTTGAATTACAGCAAACGAAGCAAACCAGGTGTATCGACACCTCCAAAGTCGGCCCCCTTCGTCCTCGCGATTACCTCCAAAGCGGCGTGAACTGCATGTTGTCGAAAGGTTTCTTTTTCAAGCGAGGATATACTATTTCAATCGATGGGGACTTACCAATCGGTAAAGGTGTCTCCAGTTCATCAGCCCTTTGTGTCGCTTGGATCAAATTATTAGCGGCTATTTCGGAAAACCCTCGTGATCTGACTGCTGAGCAGGTCGCATTATTAGCGTATGAAACAGAAGTGACTCGTTTTAATGAGCCTGGTGGAATGCAAGATCACCTTGCCTCTGCTTTAGGAGGACTATTGTATCTTGGTTTTAATGGCAATCCCACAAAACCACCCTCGATCGACAAACTTAAACCCATGCCTGATGGGCTGTTATTAGTTGATTCCGGCCAACTCAAAGATACAATCGGCATGATTTCTAGAATAAGAACCGCTGTTGAGGACCAGTTTAAAAAGCTCTGTAAAGACTGCTGTCAAAACTTATCTGACGTGTCCATCGATCAGCTTTTTCCCGGTAAAGAACCATCATCATCGTTCAAAGAATTATTCGGAACTCTTCTTAACCGTGATATCACGCGCTTTGCCTATCAAAACTGGCCTTCTGATCCCGATCGCCTCCCCCGCTTTTTAGCTCCACTGATCAATACACATCATCATTATTTATCCGAACTGATCCGGTCGTCTTCCGATACCATCGATCAATGTATCACTTGGTGTCGAAAAAATGGCGCTCTTGCTGGAAAAGTAATCGGGTCGGGAGGTGGTGGCTGTCTATTGATTTACGCACCGGAAAATGCGACAGAATTAAATAGGAAGCTTACAAATCGGGGATACCGGGTTTGGGATGTGGAATTAGGTTCTGGTGTTACCATCTTGTGATCAAAAGATGTCCTCATCAGATGACATTTTTCACTAAAGTCATACTCAGTTGCGACATCTATATTGTTAACTATCTGATTTGATTGTTATTTTAATCGTTTCTAACTCTTGGCATGACGCTTGCTAAATTGAATGGTTGTGGTAGCTGATCCGGAAAGATCCGGTAGTAAACCAGATGGAGGTGCACGATGAAAAAACTAATAATTGTTTTAAGTGTTGTCGCGGGAATAATGATTGTGCCCAAAATATCTGCTGATTCGTTTAGTATGTATTTTGGCAATGGCGCTTGGAATTTCAATATGTCTTTTGGGCGCTACGACTACTATAATCGTTATTCACCAGGGTTTTATGAATCCGGTACGATGGATTTCCATGCTGCTCTAGCGCCATATGGTTCATGGCAGTACATGGCTGAATTCAAGGAATTAGTTTGGATTCCGTTTGTTCCGGTAGGGTGGCGCCCCTATTCCTTTGGCGCATGGAGCTATACATCCTATGGTTGGACTTGGACAGCTTATGAGCCATGGGGTTGGATCCCTCATCATTACGGTAACTGGCTCTTTCATCCCGGTTTTGGATGGGTTTGGATTCCCGGTTATACCTGGGCTCCTGCTCATGTGACTTGGGGCTTTTTCAATGGTTATTACGGTTGGGCGCCTAAACCACCTAGCTATAACGCCTATTATCGCAGCGGTCACCGATACGGCGGTTATCGACAAAGCCGAGGTCACCACTGGTATTCGCATTCTTCCCAACAAAGGAGTTATGGCGCCGGTAGCAGTAGGTCTAATACTGATACATTTGACCAGCATGAATGGATACCTAATGAGGCTTGGGTGATTGTCTCCGGCGCCCAATTTATGCATGACAACATTGCTGAAGTCGCAATCAAACCTGATAACAATATGCAAATATTTTCGAATCGATCCTTCAAATTGCAAAATGATGCCCCTGTCAAATCAGCTATTGAACGAGATACTCGTCGATCCGTTGCTATCACTCAAATTGATGAGATCACCAAGACTATAGACGGTAATCAAATCAAGATAGTGCGTCCTCAGAAAATGAATGCCGACAGATCCAGAAAAATTGGTAATGTTTACCAGAGTTTTTCACCTGAAGCTATCCAGCATTCCCGGTCCTTCCAGCCGGCCCCGGCAGGGCCTGATCCTACCCTTCAAGTCCCATCGACTCCTCAAAGAGACCTTGATCAGCGCAAACCCGAACAACCACTACAACCGTCTGCTCCCAATCGATATACTCCGCCCGCAACCAATCGACCCATTCAGCCAAACCAAAACATACAACAGCCCTATTCACCGCCTCACATAACACAACCCCAGCGAATGCAACCACAACCAAAAGCGCCTCAACAGCCCAAACCTACTCCACAGATAAAAACGCCACCGCAGCCAAAATCGCCACCCGATCGTCAACAGAGACCACCGCAACAAAATGTGAATCCGACCCCTGCACGGCCAAACCCACCTGGGAAACGAATAGAACCACCTGGAAAACAAAAGGCTCCACCAAACAATCAACCACCGAAAAAGCAACCGAAAGACAAAGTGAAAACAAAGCCTCAACCGGTTCAAGATGACGCTTTAAATTCAGATTCTCAAGAAAAGAAATCCGGAGCTTTAAACAAAAACTAAATCTTTGGCAAGACTGCCGAAGAATATAAGAACTCTTCTCCAGCAAAGCTCACCACCTTTGAATTGAAGGTGGTGAGCAGTTTTTTTTTTAAAATTTTTGGTTTTATCAAGGTGAAGCGATTTTTATTCGGGATAGCTGGTAAAAAGGCGTCCCCACTTATTTTCGCGGAAGATTTTATTCATCAAGGGCCTGCCTTTCAGTGGCCACCAAATCTTGTCATGATAGAAGAAAGAACCGAAAACAAAAAGATAGACTAAGGGAGTATGGAAAAACAGTTTTTGCAATGGTTTTAAGGGGCCAAACCACATAAAATCCCCGACTTTACTGGCCATATTATCACCGACCGTGAATTTGAAATTCACATTCGATATATCTTCGCCAATGATATTGATATGCGCTGGATCACCGACTCCAAGGCCTTTTTCATGAGCCATTCGAATACAATCGACATCTTTAAGCGGATCGAATCCCATCAATTTGGCAGAAATTGCATCTATAGCAACCGAATCTTCAGATGCGAGCATATAGTCTTTTTCAACGGGAATCATGGTTCTGGGTCCAGGACCGTTGCCGCACATAGTACCATCCATCACAGTAAAAATACCTGTGTGGATTTCTTTCTGAATCATCAGCAGATCAACCAGAGTTTCATGGATAACGCTATGGGTATAATGCCTTCGTGTATTTAAAAGACCTCCGAACGCATTTTTCATCGCCCCAGTCATATTAGTGTAAATATGACATTTAACGGTGGGAAGATGAATAATCGAGCGGCCATGAAAATATTCGGGGATCATTATTCCATTTGGAAAAATCTTGTGCAGAACCAAGGTTTCGCCTTTGGGCTTATAAACAGACCATTTTATATCTTCTTCTAAGAAGTTATATAGGATCGGTATGTCATATTTTTTAAAAATCGGAACGTATCTATTTAATTTTTCGCCCTTATACGTATTTGTAACAACCGTATTGTTTTGAACTGCCGAAATTTCTTTATAGTTATTTTCTTGAAGACACTGAATAGTCGCTTCCAATTGCCATGGCGTCGTATTGGCTGATAAGAACGGGAAATGCCAGGAGATATTATCCTTCAGGATCACTCCCTTATCTTGAGGTAAATGCTCAAGGAGACCAGCATCGATCATCATTTTTTTCGTGTCTTCAACCACGGTTTCAGGCCTGGTTTTAATAACTGCAACCGTTGCTTTCTTTGTCATTTATAAACCCTCCAAAAAAAACACACACACAATTTTGAACCTAACTGAGTTAAGCGTTTTTATCAACTTTCTTTTGTATGAAGCATTTTGATAATTGCCTCCGTTAATGCTTGATATAGCCCCACTAAATCTGGAAAACGTGTCTTGAGCTCCTGTATATGAGTTTCAAGTGTCGCCCAGTCACCTCTCGCGGCGGGACCGGAAATTGCTTTTCGAGGTTCATTTACGGTCAAATTCTGCCTGACGCTGTCCAATAATGCATTCAATATTATACGAGCTGACTGTTTTTCCATACCGATGGATTCAAAAATTTCCAATGCAATACTATGCAATACAACAGGGAAATTAGAAGCAAATACAGCGGCAGCATGATATAATATTTTTTCTTCCGCAGGAATTCTTATAGGGATACCTTTGAATCGCTCAACCAAAATAGACAAATCTCTCTGTGCTTCCTCAACGCCATCTATAGAAAATCCAATACCGTCTAGACTGCGTGCATCTAGAGGGTTTTGAGGAAAAGCCATCAATGGATGAATAGAGCCTGAAATCACCTTGTAGTCGCGCTTAATCGCTGCGGAATCCCAAATATGAAAACCGTTGGGATGTGCAAGTAGCGATCCGGCGCTGATCAGTTTTTTCGACAGAAGCTGATAAGTTACAGCATCTATTTCTCTGTCTGGGACAGCGATGATCACCACGGAACACGTCTCAAGATCTTTTTCTTTCATAGACGGCATTATAGGTAAAAGTTGACTGAGACGCTCCTGTGCTTTGGGATCATTATCTAAAACCACAGCTATCTTTAGACCGACTTTTTGTCCCTGATAAGCCAGAACAGAACCTACTCGTCCCATTCCGACAATGCCAATATTACCCTCTATTCTATTTTTCTCGGCATTCATGAATAACTCCCATAATTAATGAAACCCTTTTAACCTACTTAAAAATAAAGTAGAACAGCAATTAATGCCAGCACAAAGTTGTTTCACGAAGCCAAATTCTAACGTGTTCACATAATTGAATATGCCTACGATTGAACAGAGATGAAAAGGCAAACCCCACCATCATTTGACGCCTTTGGATACTCAGCATTAAATTCATTCACCATGCATTGAATAATACGGCTTTATAAAAGTTAGCAGCTAATTTATTCGTTGATTTTTAGTGTCAATTAGAAAAACAAAAAGGGCTATTGTAATTAACGAGTCTTCTTTAATCACTGAAAACAATCGTAGTGGATTGCTGCTTCCATATAATAAGCCGCCAAAAATCAAATCTGATCGTTATGGATTAGCAGAATCTTGACTTCATAAATGGTTTGATAGATAATTAAATCAATCTGCTGACCGGACTTTCCGCTCAGCTAAAGCTATATTTTAACAGAAAGGTTCCACCATGGAAAATTTAGCATTGGTTATACTTGGATCCGTGGGAGCTCTCTTTATACTGGTTCTTGTTTTTTTTATTATGAGCCAAAAGAAACAAGATAAAGCTGATTTGGAAAATGCCCGGAAAATTCTTGAGAACCTGACGATTGACATCAAATCAGCCACAGAAGATATTGATTTGGACACTATTGAAGAGGAAACAGCAGATCAAGAAATAGCTGAAACAACACCTTCATCGATCGATGAAGCAATTCCTGTCATAGACGAACAACCAAGTGTAACAGGTTCAAAGCCAGATTCTGAAGTGATAGTACAAATGGATACAACTCCCCTAAGTGAGAATCTTCCTCTCGAAGAAGATATTTTCAAAATTCAATCCGGGTCAGCTGTAACTGATTATGAAGAAGAACTTCACATGAAAGGTATCTCCGAATTTGAATATGATTCTTCCAAAGAAGAATTTGATGAATCTGATATAGAAATTTTCGAAATAAAAGTAGACACAGAAGTTCCACAGTCCGATTCAAAACATGAAGAAGATTTTATTGAAGGCCCGGCTGAAAGTCTTTTTGAGATGATGGATAATCAGAATGAACTTGTTTTGGATATGGATGAGGAGATTGTTGAGGCTCTGCCTGCATTTGATCATGATATACACGTAAACTCTTTTGAAGACACATTAGGTGAACCTGATGTGCACCCGGAAGATATTAAAGTGCAAGATCAAAACCTCGATGAAATGAGTGAACTTGAAGCGCTCTTTGAGGTCAGTTCCGACGTAGAAGAAAAAGTATTCTCAGCTAAAAAACCTTTACAGGTTGACCTGGATATCATTCCTGAGATTCCTGTTTCACAAACACCTGTGGAACCAATTCCGCCTTCGAAACCGTTAGCCACATCAACTGAACAAGATTCTAAGGAATCGCCCCCTGCTGGCGAAGCGCCTGTCGTGAAGCCGACTGAATCGGTTACAGAATCCGAAGTTACTGAACCAAAAGCTGATTCATCTTTTGATCTGGAAAATCAAAAACGTCATGAAAAAGCCAAACGAATTGCACGGGTTATCGTCAATGATATCCGAAATTACAATCCGGATAATTTAGCTGAAGGTATCCGGATAAGTAATATTATGAAAACGCTGGGAAAAGAAGTTGAACGTGGTAGACTTTTATATATCAAACGTGTGCCACCGGATATCGTCAAGGAAACGAACTACTATCGAGAAGCATTGATCAATATTCTTGCAGACGGGCGCCCGGAACTTCTTGGTTTTTAAACCCGATATTCTTAAAAAACAGACGATGTTTTTTATTTATTATTAGGTTAATTAATTTAATCTTTGAAAGAGGTTTGTTCTCTTTTAACAAATATATTATTTTCATTTTTTCCTCTCCTCAGCCAATATTTAAAGTATCACTTCAACTATCCCCTGAGTAATTTCTACTCAGAGTTCTAAAAAGCTTCAAATTGAAAGTTAAAACCCTTTTTCCATTTGATTATCGACAAGTTGTGAACATTTTTTGTGGACAATTCTTATAAAAAACGAGCATTTATAATCCTTATTTTTCAATAAGTTATAAAATATGCCCTTTAGTTATAAGGGTTTTTCTTATTTTCAATGTTGATAACCACTTTTTCCAAATAAAAACCATTAATTCCTATGAAAATTCTATAAACTATCACTTTAAATCTCAGAATTGTATAGCGGAAATCTGCTATCTCAACATGATGTTATCGATACATATTCAATGCTGTTTACAAACTCACCTTTAGACGTTTCCGGCTAGATAATTTGTTTGATCAACTTATAATATTATCACATTCTGATAATGAGGATTTGCCAATAAGCCTCGTTCTCTACTTTCGGTTACAGCAATTTCTTTCGCAATATTTTGCGCACTATTTATTGAATCAGCTTTAAGCGCCATGATCCAGAGAACGCCGCTTTCTAAGTATCTTACATGTTTACCGACATTATATAGGGCGTGCAGGGTTTTCAAAGCCTGTTCTGCAACCCGGTTATCGCGATAGGTAACCAGCACAAAAACGGTATATTTTCCGTCGGATTGTTCTTTTGTGGTTTTCAGTGAATCTTCATCCAAAATCGTATAAATATGTTTATTGATATTGACGAATACCCTGGTTTTTTCTGCCAGCTCTATCAAGATATTCTTTGGATCTCGCCCTCCCAAGTTTGGTTCCAACTCGATTTTCCAATAGTCCTCACGCTTTAGACCTGTCAGAATATTGCCGTAACCCATATCATGCGTCAGGGAATGAAGGGCAGTTTCAGCTACAGCATCACGTGTTTTCAAAGCAGTTGTAAGAATACCAGTATGTTTCATTTTCATGCCCTTTCTTTTGCCAGAAAGTCTTTCATTGAAAGAAAAAACGTCAATCCTGGCGCCGGCTCACGCAAGTTATTCAAAGTTCTTTTTATGCTTCTTTTAATGTCTATATCAGCTGGAACCTGGCGCTGCCAAGCGCCTCTTTCCGGATGCGGCATCAAGGCCAGCACGTTCCCTTGTTGATTATAAACACCAGCAAGGTTTTGCTCAGTGCCATTCGGATTGACTGGAAAACTATCCAAAATCTCGCCGGAAGATGTGCAGTATCTGAATCCTAACTGGCCGTTATTTTCAAGTTTATCCAGTAAGTCAGCATCTTGAGTGACAAATCTGCCCTCGGCATTTCCAATCGGTATCGGGATGATTTCGCCTGGTGTAAACAGTCGACTGAAAGCGCCTGGATTTGCAGTGGGTTCGTTTCTAATGAAAACCCAATCACATAGGTATCCTTCTTTACCGTCAGCCTTATTGTCTGCTAAGGCCATTTGCACTGTTGTATTCGGACCTGGAACCAATCCGGTTTCGACTAGTATTTGTGCACCATTGCATATCCCAAGTATAGGCTTTCCCTTCTCGGCTTCCTCGACTAGAGCAGCACATATCGATTTTTTTGCCGCTACCGCACCAGCTCGAATACGATCCTGGTAACTAAACCCGCCGGGAATGACAAATCCTTCAAATCCAGCCAATTCACCTGCTGGGCGATTCCATCTGAAGACTTCAGGTTCCATTCCTGCAGCAGTAACAGCCGAAGCTGTTTCATATTCGCAATTAGTCCCTGGAAACTGAAGTACAGCTATACGGAACGTTTTCCTGGTCATAATGACGCCTCCTTCAAACCATGAAGCCAATCATAAAGCAAAGCTTTAATGTCGGCATTAAACACCAAATGATTATTATGTTTTACTGTCAATTTTGCGTATGAAATCACCTCACCTATTTTCAGCCCATACGCACCGAACTGCGTTAACACATCTATCACGGCTGCTGAGTTTTCAGGTGGCGTTTCTATCAAAAACCCTCCAGTTTCTGAAAAAAGAAAGTGATCTAAAGGCATATCAAATTCGATTTGGTTTAAATCAACGGCTATACCCACTGCAGGTTCTCTACGATGACTAAGCAACATTTCTGCTAATGCGGTTATACAACCACCATCAGCAATATCATGGCAGGCCGTTGCAAGCCGTCGCCTGATAATTTCTGCTACGGCATGCATATCCGCTCGTTCTTGTTCCCAATCGATCGTTATTGGTTGAGTTCCTGTTACACCAAAGACTTCTCTGAAATAGGCGCTTCCCCCCATTTCATCCCGTCGTTTTCCAACCATGATTATGTGGTTACCGGTTTCAGTTACAAACTGTCCTGTTGCTACAGAATAATCTTCCATAGTTCCCACACAGGCGACAATCGGTGATGGTTTGATCGCCAGATGCAATGCTGATTCATTATAAAAGCTTACATTTCCGGAAATAATTGGTACCGGTTCCTTTTTTGTATCGATCTGCCACAATTTATTAGCCGCATCCGCAATCCCTTGGACACCTCGAACAAATTGCCAGAATGCGGTAGGTTTTTCCGGATTTCCATAGCAGAGACAATCTGTCAATGCTCTAGGAACAGCGCCGGAAGCAATTACATTTCGCATAGATTCCGCAACTGCACAAGCTCCGCCCCAATAAGGATCGAGCTCCCCTATAAACGGGTTGCCATCGACTGACAAGGCCACCCCTGCCGGGCAGTTTTCCGTTAATTCAAGTGGAGCTATTACACCTGCATCAGCTTCACCAGGTCTAAGCACTGCCATACCCTGCACTTCCGTATCATAGTGTCGATATACGGGGTAGCGGCTACAAATATTCAAGGATTTTATAACCGTTGAAAAGGCTTCTTCAAGATCGACCTTTTGTGCTTTACTCGGATTTTTCCCTTCAAAATAGATTGGTTCAGATTGTCTATCGTATCTAATTCCCGAAGTCACTTCATGAATAGGAGCATCACATACAACTTCGCCCTGATAAATCATTTTGAAATCAGGTTCTTTTAACGTGTGTCCTATCACGCTGGCACATGCGCCATTCGCTTCACCCGGGAGTTCCCAGATTCGATTGTAAATATTCAGCACATCAGGTGTAAATTCCGGTGGAACAGCAAAGATGAAGCGTTCCTGAGTTTCGCTACAGGCGATTACTTCAGGAGATAGATCGGGAATTGAAATATGTACTTTATCTAGATATACAACCGCACCAAAACCACCTGCCGAACATATTTCCGAACTTGCACAGGCAAGTCCTCCACCTCCAAGATCCTTCATGCCGATCGGTATTCGTTTCTCAAATGCCAATTCAGTAACCATTCGATTGGCCTTGCGCATTATCAATATATTTTTTAAAAAGGGATCGTGTACTTGTACAGCGCCAAGTTGACGTTCCGATTTGTCATCATCAATAATTTCGGAAGCAAATGTAACACCACCAAAGCCACTTGAATCCGTTGGTTTTCCAACCAGAATCAGGTCGTAATCGCGATTTTTGGCATCTTCAGGAACTCGTGAACGAATAATCTTATCTGCTTGAACAATGCCGACACTGATCACATTGACCAGGCAATTATCGTCAAAAGAGTCATCGAAATAGACATCGCCGGCAAGGTTTGGCACTCCCAATGCATTTCCGTACTGCCAGATACCATCGATCACACCATTGGTAATCCAGCGAGATCTTGCTGCATTTTTACCGTTAGGATTACCAAAACGAAGCGCATCAGCTACAGCGACAACATGAGCGCCCATACAGTCAACATCTCGAACAATTCCACCAATACCCGTCGCAGCGCCTTCCACCGGTAGAATTTGCGATGGGTGATTGTGGGATTCATGGGCAAACACGATAGCATATTCACGCCCATTAGCTTTAGTAAAGCGTATTATCCCTGCATCTTCTGAGGGGCCTAAAATGACATTACTCGCCTCACTTGGCAGATACTTACGCAAAACCGTTCTACTGGATTTATAAGAACAGTGCTCACTCCATTCAATATCAAAAATAAAGATTTCAACACGGGTTGGATCACGTCCTAAAATACCAGCAACCTTTCGTGCCTCATCAGGTGTCATTCCAATATTGATACTGCGAAGCATTTTAAGCAGCTTTTCATCATCTTGAAAACTGGAAATCGGTATCGTATCGGTATATTTCATTCCTTATTCTCCTTGTTGACAACCCTGCTATGTCAGACTAATTTTCCGCTATCAAAGACGGAGTTTTAGTATACTGGTTTTAATCAAATTAATGAATTAAAAAACAAGTTTTAAAACCCTAATTCATTTCAGCATTTTAAGCGCGCCAAAATATTTGGAATTTTTCTTATCCAACTTGCTGATTGCGATAATGATCTTAGCGTTAAAAGATACAAAGCGTATCTTTACTTATTGAAAAGTTTATTTAATTTCAATAATAACTTCAGAGATTCAATTAAATGAAATCATTTATATATCGTGTTAAGTCCACGCCAATAGCATTTATCTCTTGTTTGTGTATTTCGTTGTGAGAAGGTTATCTCACACCGCATTGGACATCTGGATATCTTTACTTTATTACAGTGATAAAAAAACTTGCAATTCTTTATCTGTCAAATATAGTGACCTTCGATAATAGTTCGACAGGTTTGGCCTGCGGATTGATGTGCATTGAGCACACACAGTATTTTAACCATGGGAGAATAGAATGGGTCGAGATAAAATGCAGGATTACCTTGATGAAATTCTTCGTTTTCTTCGTTTGGATCTCACAGATATCGATGCGGTCATCAAGGCTATCGTTGATCGTGAGCCTCCAAATCGAGTAGTGCATAATGCCGATAAACACGAATTTGTATTAGGGATGGCAAAATGGAGCGAAGATCGGATGCTAACTGTTTTAAAAGCTTGTCGGGAAGCGGTCATCTGTGTACTTGATAAAATTGTAAAAGACGGTGTTATCGGCCGTGACGAACTAAGCAGACTGAACCAAGTACAGCATGATCTGAATATTCGTTATGTTTTTGATCCGGACTCTCCAACCAAGCTCAATCTGAATTACAATATACCTGATAGCAAAATTACTTGGGACACAGGCATGTGCCCACATTGTGGGGAGACTGTAACCATTCATGTTTTTCCAGATCCCATGCCGGTATTGGGGTACGATGTGATCATGAACACACTGAGATTACTGACAAGGTCAGCCAAAATAGCAGGATCGGAACAAACAGGCTATCACCTTTTACCTTCGTAATTATCTCTTGATTTCCAAGCTGTGCTTTGTTAAAAATGCGTGTGGCACTGAGGCGTGGCCAAATTGGTAAGGCACCTGACTCTGGATCAGGCAACTGTAGGTTCGATTCCTACCGCCTCAGCTTTTCTGTCTCTTGGTCCCATCGTCTAGAGGCCTAGGACGCCGGCCTCTCACGCCGGTAACACGGGTTCGAATCCCGTTGGGACTATAATGGATTTATTATATCGAATATAACACCGATAATTGGAATTAAAAAAATGTGACCGATGTATCGCTGTTATTGCAAACATGGCATTACAGCCAGAATTCAGCTCCAGCTTTGAATAATTCTTCCTGAGAAATAAAATGATTTTTTTTATAAAAATTTAACTCTTAAAAAAAAGCGACCGGCATATTGCCGGTCGCCTAAATCTCAATCGTAAAAGTGGAATTACATATCCGTGTAACCGAATGTCAGATAACCGTAATCCCCAATCAAATTATCCATCTGAGCATTGAGCAGACCGCTGTAGAATTCCAAATCAGGGACATGACCATCGACATTAGGCCAGATAAACGGTTCGAATACTTGGATTACCGTCAACCCAGGTTCATAATTTCTGTATTCAAAGTCGAACTCCTGCTGTTCATTCCATGATGGCCAGAACCAGAATTCACCGTAGACGCCAAGCAGTACTGCGGTCGCGATATTCAGCATAGGATCATCGGTATTGTTACACACATGACAATCCAACCAGAATATGTCGCCGGCGCGGAACATGTCTTCCTGCGAGATGATCAACTGAGATCCAAGATAATCACATTCGGGTGTCGGCTCAGGTGTTGGCGTGTAGGTCGGAGGCGCTGAAGTCGGGGTCGTGGTAGGCGGCGCTGACGTCGGTGTAGCGGTAGGCGGCTCTGATGTCGGTGTAGCGGTCGGAGGCTCAGTAGTCGGTGTAGCAGTCGGAGGCTCAGTAGTCGGTGTGGATGTCGGCGGAACAGGAGTATCCGTCGGAATCGGTGTTTCGGTCGGCTCAGGTGTCGGAGTGCCGAGACAGTTGAAAGTAAAGGAGCCATTGATCACGCCAAAGTATTCGACATCATCGTATAATTTGTGAGGAGCGAATTCGCTGGTATCACCCTCTGCACAGCCACCACAGGTAACTTTGAAGGTCAATACGGCTAGAGCGCCATGGCTGCCAACCGGAACTTCGACTGGCGGCAATGAGAATCCAGCAATACGGACACTGCCTGGGTCGGCTTCGTTACAACCAAACATAATCCAACCCGGATCCAATTCTCCTTCCACACAATCTATATATTCCAACATGGCGCCGTCAAAAGCTACATCGAAGGTGAAAGCATCTATCGGAGTCGTATCATTGTGAATAATCACTTCGACTTCGATTTCGTCATCCGTGCAGCCATAGTAATCGCCTACAGCCACATAATCCGGTGGAGGTGTAGGAGTCGGACCTGAAGTTGGAGTCGAGGTCGGCTCAGGCGGTTCAGTCGGCTCAGGTGTTGGTGTACCTCCACAGGAAAAGGTAAATGTACCATTAACAGCTCCATACAGCGCTATGTCATCCAGCATTCTATGAGGAGCGAATTCGCTGGTATCACCTTCATCACAGTTTTCACAGGTGACCCTGAAGGTAAACACAGCCAGAACACCATCGCTGCCGACGGGAATTTCAACCGGCGGCAACGAGAATCCTGCAATTCGGACACTGCCTGGATCAGCTTCGTTACAACCAAACATAACCCAACCGGGATCCAGATCACCGGCTACACAATCGATGTATTCAAGCATGGTGCCGTCAAAAGCGACATCCATGGTAAATGCGTCAACAGGGGTAGTCTCGTTATACAACCTGACTTCCACTTCAATTTCATCATCCGTGCAACCATAGTAATCTCCAAGATAGATATAATCCGGAGGCAATGGAGTCGGAGTAGCTGTCGGACCTGTTGTTGGAG
>CAYOJK010000003.1:0-235019 GCA_964404285.1 uncultured bacterium
CGCATTTGAGAACAACACTCCAAATGGTCTGTGACTGCCGTTCATCGACCCACCTTTACGACCACGTATTTCCTGCTCAGGAAGCTCAGATACTATCGGGCCGGGAGACGGGGCATTCCAGAGTGTCACCGTGTAATCCCCGTCCATAGCTGGAACAATAATCAAATCAGGAATCCATTCCAAAGCAGCGCCATAATATAAGTCATGTTTAAAATAGATTCGGTTGATAAGTGGGTTACCCGTAACAGGATTTTTAATACTTAACAGCGCTGTCTTTATCTCTTTGAGAATCTGATCACGCTGATCGATGTTATAGGATTTTCCAAAAGGAAACCGTTCGTCATTCAACCAGACAGACGGAAAATAATTCAGTTCATCTGAAAACGCGATACTGTTTTTCAAATCGGCGTATGCCAGCCGATGTTTGCTTTCCAGATAATCCAGCATATTGCGTGGCGCATACCTAAAAAACCACTCCCCAATCTGAGCCGGCAGCATGAAGGCAAGTTTTCGCAGCCAAGATTGTTTGGGAGAATCTGCTTTGAACTCAGAGTGGTTGTGATCAAAAGTTATTTCACGATTTGAAGCCTGCTGGTGTCGATAGGTGAAGAATCCGTGTTCAGCCAAAGCCCTGTTCAGGCTGAGCAATCGATTTCCAGCGCCGCCGCTGCCGTGATCGGACACCACCAATACAAGGGTTTCAGAGTCGGCCAAACCGACGAGTCTGCCGACAGAAGCGTCCAAAGACTGGTACACTTCACGCAAAAACTGGGAATATTCAGCATCTTCAGGACGATGCCGAGGAGAATTCGAATCATGAGCGGCCCAAAAATGATGCGCCGCCGTATCTGATTCCGAAAAAACAATACCAAAACAATCCCACTTTTCTTTCTGATAAAGATATTCTGCAATTGCGGTTCGGCTGGCAATTGTATGACGTATGGTTTCTTGAGCTCTCTCGCGCCAATCAGCCGAGGTGTCCAGTTCTTGAATACCAGCCAGCGTGTAGGCTGAGACATTACTTTTCAACTCATCCCACAACGAACGCGGATAACAAAAACTTTTATCTGCGGTATAGGCGAGAGGGGAATCAAAACCGGAAATCATGATCCCGTTCACGGGTTCAGGTGGATACGTTGTCGGAAATCCAATGGCGACAACGCGTTTGCCGATTTGACTCAAGCGATTGAAAAAAGTGGGTTCGAGCCGGTATGTGCTGTTGATATAGCTAACGGAATAACTTCCCGGCTGACGAACGGCAAAGTCGGTGATTCCATGGCGCCCTGGATTGACACCAGTCAGAAGAGACGACCATGCAGGGTAAGTAAACGGCGGGATCGTTGACTGTAACTTTGAAAAAACGCCGACGCTGGAAATAGTTGCAAGATTGGGCAGGCTTCCGTCCGCTATCCATTTATCGGTCAAATCCGGATCGAATCCATCCAAACCGATTAAAAGCGCCCTGCGAAAGGGAATTGGTGACAGTGACGTTTTACTGGATATAACCCAATTCTCTCATTTTATGGAGCTCATCATCCGTCAGTTCACGAATTTGACGCTCGACGGCTCCTGTTGACGCCGCTTCCTGAGCAGCGTGTAGAGCATCCTGCATAACCGAATACAGTTCAGGCTCGTGCGATGCCTGATTATCGCGTTCCCGAGGATCGATATCCAAGCGATACAGCTCTTTTTCCGGTAACCCTCGTGGATTACCAGGATTCGCATTCAATATTTTCCATGATCCATCGATAAAAGCCTGTAGAATATTTCCTTCATGATCTTCTTCTGCGAATACCGTGATGTCACGATGAGTATCTTCGCCATATCCAAAAAGGTCGCGTCCGGCTTGCATCGAAGTCGGCGCCGGTATTCGTGCCAGACCAAGCAGTGTCGGTGCGATATCGACGTGTCTGGCGTTGTCAAAACGAGTTGTCGGTGTAATATGACGCAAATTTCCCGCGTCAAGTTTGAAAATAAAAGGAATATGAATTTGTTCTTGGTAAAGCGTCAGACCATGCCACCAGCCACCGTGATCGTAAAACTCTTCACCGTGATCCGCTGTTACAAGCACGATGGTGTTATCCCAGAGACCCTCTTTTTTGAGGTGTTCAAACAGCTCACCCATGCGCTGATCCATGTATGTGACCTCACCGGCATACGTCAAACGCATCTCTTCCGCTAAAGATGGGTCAGGATTGGGCATCGTCACTCTGGCGTAGCCGACACCGTTGAAAGGATGCTTGAAAAACGGATCATGCGTCTCCATGTAATGCATAAAAATAAAGAATCTGTCGTCTTTACCTCGCCTATCTAAATACTCCTGAACCGCACGATTGACAACGGCGGCTTCCTGGTAATAGTGCTGAGGATACTTCGCTTTAACTAAAAAACCTTCACGCACTTTTCGAAGAATTGAATAATACGTTAGCTTACTGCTGAACTCATCCGCAAAGAAGAAATAATCAGGAGCCAAATAGTGATATTCACTGAACCCCTGGTGAAAATTGAAACCTTCTGTGACATTGATATTATTCGGATAACCCACCGTGTAATAGCCGGCTTGTTGCAGTACTTCCGCTAAAGTCTCGACGTCATCGGGGAGAATATCCGGCTTCAGATAGGCTTTATGTGCCGATGGATACATAGCTGAGAAGATCGTGGCGACAGAGGGCTTGGTCCAACTGGCTTGGGCATAAGCGTTATGAAATCTGATACCGTCGTCGGCAAGATTGTCCATGACGGGTGAATCCGCGTCAAATGCGCCGTAACAGCCCAAGTGATCTGCTCGAAGCGCATCACACACGATTAAAATAATGTTGGGTTTGTCTGCCACGGCTTGCGGTATTCCTCCCGGAAGTTCCGTTTTGGTAGTAAACGATGACGCAGCAGCCGAAACACCCCAGAAAACCAAGCCACCAAGGAGCAATAAAACTGTCCATACAAAAGGCCGTTTTGAATAGGGATCAGCGAGTCGTTTGGTTGATTGTTCCCTGAACACACCGATTAAAAATACGACGCCTGCAACAAGAAGAAGGCCTAAAAGAGCAACTTTGGGCACTCCCTGTTCTTTAAAAATGTCTCGATTCAGTAGAAATCGTCCAAGGATCAATATATTGAGGGAGAGCCATCCTGAGAATGCCAGTGAGTAGGTTTTGACGCTGCCTTTGATTCTGCCGAGCGCCAGAGCGACTGCGCCCATGAAAACGCCGAAACCGATACCGGCGCACAAGCCGATCAGGCCATACATGAGCATGCCGTAAAAGAACATCGATGAGCCGAATCCCTTGCTGACACCCGTCCAGATAGATTCCAGGAGACCAAGTAAAACGCCGGCATAAGCGCCTCCGGCGGCGCCCGATGACAATCGACTCAAAAATGCGCGTTTAGCCCAGCCGGTCGTACGAGGTTCGGTTGAAACCGGGCGAAGCTCTTCCAAACCATAATCTTCAGATTTCAACAATGCGTCAAAATCAACCTCTTTCCCATCCAGAAATAAATATTTTGGTCTATAATTCTTTTTACGTGTCCAAAGAAAAATGGCACCTGGCAGCGTGGCCAATTCGACGGCCCAAAACCCAAGCGCTGCTGAAACGATGGCTTCGACAGGACCCAATTGATTGCGCAACAGATAATACTGAGCCATCTCCCGAATGCCTTCACCCGCCATCGTGAACGGTGTGATCACCGTCGCAAAAATCTGTATCGATGACGCAAATGTGACCTGCCAAAATTCTGCTCGGACAGCTCCGATCGCCAACGCCGTGTAGTAATACATCGCCGCTGTCGTGAAATGGACAAGAAAACTCATCAATGCAGCGTTGAGCAGCACGATTTTCCTATCTTTATACGCAGAAGCCGCATTGTTGACGCGGTTGATAAAACCCTCGAGCTTCTGTTTGCCGGGTATTGGAATATGTGAGATGAACCACCGAATAATTCCTGGATAAAACATCAAAAAGAAAAACAATAAGATCACACCGACCGCTATCGGGAGCGTCATCAACGTTATTCGGTTGGCTTGAGCGCCCAGGATGCTTTGTCCAAAAGGCAGCGCCACTAGAAATGTGATGAACAGACCGACAATGCCCAATACCTTTTCAATGACGGTTGCCGCTGTCACCTCAACGGTGCGGCGACTGAAACGCGATGCGTCATAAAGTTTATATCCGTCAAGACCGATCGTTGACGGCAAAAAAGTTCCGATGAATCGGCCGATCAAAAAACTTCCGAATATATGATAAAACGGAAAACGAATTCCTTGACCTCGCAGCAAATAATGCCATCGAAGAATAGAGCAGAAAACGCCGATCAACTTGATGAAAACAGCCAGCAGAATAAATTGCCAAAATGTTCCAACATTGATTCCTGGAAGGTAATTGATGATTGCGCGAAACGCGGATACTGTTTCCATTGACTGAAATGTGCCGGACCTATTGTCAGCCAGACGAATATGTTGACCTTCCTTGAATTGAAGAATCGTCCCATCGTCTCGACGACCTTTTTCACCACTGATAACCGTAACCGGAACACTGCCGACAGCTATCTGATCATCCTGGACAATGTTTACGGTCGATCCATCTTCCAGATGCACAGGGCGATGATCCAAAAGCTGAATTTGATGCGAAAATAAAAGATAGAAGGCTCCTAATGTGACGATTACTTTGATCAATGAGCTCATTGAACTCCTGATTTTAGCCGGAATTTTTAAATACAATTCTTTCAACGGACTAGCCATAATTTATTCCTGATGAGATGATAAATTGGTTTTTCGTGCGGGATCGCGTGTCAATAAAACAATCCCTTGAGCGACATTCACTTTATTTGTTTTAGCCGATAGAAACAAGTGTGCGTGTTGTACGACATGTGTCAAAACATGTTCATAGCAGCGGAGATGCATTTTAACGGGCTGTATATAAAGATTATTCATTCCAAATAACCCAAGCTTTTCAGTCGATTTTCAAGGGCGCGGCGCTCATCTTTGTTGGAGTCGCTTTCATAGGGGTCTGATATGTTTTTACTGGTGACTGCTTGTGAAGAGTCACCCGCTGCGTAGCGCAAATACTTGGGTGGATGATCGGCAAAATAGTCGGGTTTAAATATTTTGTCTAAAACGATTCCATCCAAATTATCCGGTATCGGAAGCGCCATGCTTTGCAGTACGGTAGGCATGACATCCTCCATGTTCGCCTGGATGTAACCTGGCGCTATATCTTTTCCAGAGACCATGATGATGCCGTCACTTCGATGAAATCCTATCGGATGATGCCGTGTATCCGTAAAAAAACTGCCGGATCCCAAGTGCTGTCGCCCTAGAACAGCATAATCTTGCATCCGAAATAAAACGTGCGGCGCATATTTTGTTTCTTCACCATGGAAAACCTCTTCCCGAAACCAGACTTTATCAGTCAATGGCTTTCCTGTGTTAGGATGTTTAAGATTCAACAGCAGCTCTTTCAGCGTATTTTTCAAATTCTCAACGTCAACAGGCAAAACCGTTCCTGCAGGGTTTTCGTCTGTTTTTTCGTTGATAAAAAAACCTTGAGACGGTATCGAACCGAAAAAGACTTTCGTCGCAGACCAGTTCACAACGGATACCAGATCATGTCGGGCCGAAAATAACGTAGATCGACGGCGGCGGATCGCCCGTCGAATTCCGGTTTGGATACGTTGGGGGAGTAGCCGGCGAACGATATCAGCATCACCGATGGTCTGAAAACGATCAAACAGACGTTTTTTGATGTAGGGACCAGTGTGTACGGCCAATAAATTCTGTTCCAACAACCAAGTGTTGGCATTGAAAAACCCCTCAGTCATTCCAAATCCATGATCGGAAAGAATGAAAACCGTGTCATCCGACTCCAATGATTCGATCAACTCGCCTACAATCGAATCGACACGCTGGAACAGCTCGACTAGTTGGGGACGGATGCGTTTTGCGCGTGAGGAGTCGTACAGCGGGTCAGAGGGAAACAAATACTTGGCAAAAAGATGTTGAATACGATCGAGAGTGACGAAGACGGCCATAAAAAACGTCCACTCTTCCGTCCGGATCAGGTATCGAACTGCTTCATGTCGTCGTTCCAGGCTTTCGCGGAGATCATGGATAAAGCGGGCAATTTCCGTGTCTGTAGTCGTGTCATACTGAGGGATATCGATATTGATGATATAATTGCCGCATACAGCTTTCAGGCGATCACGAAGGCTCAGGGGTGATGTGAATGGCGACGTGAATCCCGGACTCATCATACCACTGACCATACATCCTTTTAGCGGCGCCGGCGGATAGGTTATCGGCACGTTGACGACAATCGATCGTCCTCCGTTCATTTCAACGGTATCCCAAAGGCGAAGGCCTTTGGCATCTTGGGATGAAACCAGCGGGCGATCAGGATTTTTCAGCGGACTGACGGTGAAATCGTATATGCCGTGTCGGCCTGGATTCAGGCCGGTCGAGCAGGTTGTCCAAGCCGGGGGTGTAGTCGGCGGAATTGTTGACATCAACGGACCCCAGGCTGATCGTTCGCGCAACCCGGCCAGGACCGGCATTTCACCGGATTCCATCAATGGGTCAATCAGGTCAAACGCCGCTCCGTCTAAGCCGATGATTAGTGCACGACACATATTTTCACAAACGAGGATGCTCTTTTACAGGTATCCCAGGCTCTCCAATCGCTTGACAATCGCATCCTCTTCTTCCTGTGTTAGGCTCTTTAGCTTGGGAAGATAATTCAGCTCTTCCAATTTTGCCAAGATTATTGCGAGGCTTTCTTCCGGTGTTTCCTTATCTGTTTCAACGACAACTTCAGGATTTTTAGGCTCTTCATACGGGTCATCAACCCCGGTAAACCCTTTTATTTCGCCTTTAAAAGCCTTTTCATACAATCCCTTTGGGTCACGTTTTGCACATTCTTTAACGGAGCATTTGCAATACACTTCGACAAAATTTCCTATCAATTCCCTGTTTTTATCGCGGATAGACGCATAGGGCGAAATACAGGCTGCAACTGCAACGCGTTCGGTCGCGGTCAGATATGAGCTGACATAGCCGACCCGGCGGATGTTTTCATCGCGATCTTCTTTTGAAAATCCAAGGCCTTTGCTCAAACTGCGACGGATGACGTCACCGTCAAGAATTTCAACGATTTGTCCGCGCTTGCGGAGCTCATGTGCCAAACGAAGCGCTAAGGTTGATTTACCTGAACCGCTGAGACCGGTTAACCAGACTGTATATCCTTTCATCTTGGAAAACTCCTTTCATTTCAAAATAACCATAGGTTCTGTTTCTGTTATATTAAAGTAATTTAAAACCATAGACATAACGTCTGTGATTTCGCATTGACCAGGGCGCTCGAATGTCCCGATTGTCTGTTCACGATTCGCTTTGAAATTACCGATACAAATACCTAAAAAATCGTGATTGGCGCCATCCGGCCCGCGGTCATTTCGGCGCGTAAACACACCGTCACCATACGCCTCCAAGTTCAGCCCGACACCTCCCAACGACCGCCACGCCAAGTTACCGAAGTAAACCATCAAATCCGGAGGAATACCGTTCGTTTCCCTATACAGTTTTTCAGGAAACAGCACACGATTCCCTAACACTTTCCCTTCGATATCCCGCATCGCGCTGAGTTCTGCAGCCAAGCGTCGGCGCTGGTTGTGATACTCATCTAGAGGGATAATTCCACTGGGTTCCCGACCTTTGACATTCAGGAATATTCGAGCAAAATAGCCGCCTTCACCCCAAGCTTTGGTAGCATTCCAGTTGACCATTTCCGAGCTCAAAGGCATTTCTTCTTGCGGCGTTTGTTTCAGTGTCAACCATCCGTTCTGAATCAACCAATGATTGATTCGGATACCGCCCTGCATAGGTTGCGCGCCATGATCCGATACGACCAAGACACCACAATCGGGCGGCAACACATCCAGAGTATCGTTGATTTCTGTGTCTAACAGCGCATAGTAATCGGGTATAACCTGTTTATAGATACTATCTTTGATGAACAGGGGATGCGTGGCGTCCCAATGATGCCAGAATGCGTGATGTAATCGGTCGAGTCCGATTTCGACCATCATCGCGAAATCCCATTCCCTAGTTTTCAACAGGTGACGAAAAATGGCAAAACGTGCCCGAGTCATCGTTATCAATTGCTGACGAAGCTTTTCTGTGGACATGGTCCTGAAATTATCGATATCGACTTGGTAATCCGGGAAACGGTTTTGAAGTTCAGCGCCGATATGTGTCGGCCAACAGGCCAGGGTTCCGGATTCGGGCGCTGGTATTCCCGCTATGCAGGCGCCATTTACCGGCGTGATCGGGTATGTTTGAGGTATGCCGACCAGAATCGATTGCAACTGATGCGAGCCCAATATATCCCAAATACGTCGAGCTTTGACGTCGTGTGCGTGAGATAGTCTGAGAGAGTTATACCCAAAATCTGCCCGAGTTCGGATGCCGTAGAGGCCAAGTTGACCGGGATCTTTACCCGTCGTCATGGAGCTCCATGCCGGAATCGTCAATGGTGGATCCGTCGATCGCATCCTTGCAGCAAAACCATTTTCAGAAAGTTTCCGACATACTGGCACGCGATCGGAAAGCTTATCGAACATCAGTTCAGGCTCGGCACAGTCCAATCCGAAGACAATCAATTTTTTCTGTTGATGGCCGCTGTTTTTCATGCCGTATTCATGGACGCGCTGATAGGGATATTCAAGCGTTCCAGCAGAGGTCTAAGAAAACTGCCTAATATGGGTTCTCTATCAGTGCCTAGGCCAATTGGATTTGGTTTGAAAACACCATGAAAATCGCTTCCGCCTGATTCCAGAAGGCGCAATTTTTTGGCGATTCTTGAAAACTCTTGCCGCATTGCCGGCGTGTGAACCGGGTAATGTGTTTCAAGGCCCTCTATTCCCATGGATTTAAGGCGTGAGATATGGGATTCCATGGTTTCGAACGGGAAACGTATCAGCCCAGGATGCGCTAGAATCGGTATTCCACCCATGTGTTTGATCATTGCAGCAGCCTCGGATACTGTCGGGCGATACCGTTCCTGGTACGCAGGCCGTCCGCGGTTGAGATATTTTTTGAATGCTTCGTTAGTATCTTCTACATACCCGTTTCGCACCAATGCTTCGGCAATATGAGGCCGGCTGATGATATCACCCGCAGCGATATTTCGAATTTCTTCAAATGTGATGTCAAAACCAAGTTCGTTCAATTTTTGGATAATTTGAGGATTACGTGATGCCCTGCCTTTACCGATTTTTTGTAGCATCTCGGTAAAAATCTCATCGGGTTTTTTTATTCCTAAACCGACAATGTGCACGGATATTTCACCGTAATCCGCGCTGAACTCTATTCCACGCACCAAGCGGATACCTCGTTTGGTCGCCTGTTTTTCAGCATGTTCCAGCCCGCTGATTGAATCGTGATCAGTGATGGCAACTACTGTCAATCCTAGCTCAAAAGCCATATCGACAAGCGTTTCAGGGGTTTCAGAACCGTCTGAAAACGTGGTGTGGGTGTGCAGATCCATCAGGTCTGATGGTTTATGTACGAGCGGCTTCAATTGTCGGAAACCTCCAATTTATTTTGTGTTACGAATCAACACTTCCGCAACTTCAGGCCGTGTGAATTCCACTGGAGGAACGATACCTTCCCGCAACATCTCTCGAACTTTGGTGCCGGAAAGAAAAACATGGTTTTCTTTTCCATGTGGACAGGTTTTTGTAGAAGCCATTCCACCGCATCGCTTACAGAAGAATGTATAATCGAAAAACAGCGGCGTGATATCGATCGCTTTCGGGTCAAATTCACTAAAAATATAGTGAGCATCATAGGTGCCATAATAATTGCCGACTCCGGCATGATCTCTACCTACAATAAAATGAGACACACCGTAGTTTTTACGGATAATGGCGTGCATGATGGCCTCTTTCGGACCGGCATAACGCATGTTGGCCGGCATAACCGATAAAACTACCCGGTCTTTTGGATAGTAGTTTTGTAACAACACCTCATAACATTCCATCCGAACATCAGCGGGAATATCGTCGGCTTTCGTTGCTCCAACAAGAGGATGCAATAACAGACCATCGACGATTTCCATAGCGGTTTTCTGGATATATTCATGAGCTCGGTGCACAGGGTTTCGAGTTTGAAATGCGACAATGGTTTTCCAACCTTTTTTCTCAAACAATACCCGTGTTTCAATTGGATCAAGTCGATATTTTACCAAATCATCATAGGTGATTCGGTTGAACAGACTGATCGGACCGGCAATATAATAATCCCCTTGTTGAAGAAGCGCAGCAACTCCAGGGTGATTTTCATCATCCGTTTTATATACCTGAAGAGCTTCACGGCTTTTATCCGCCGGATAAATTTCTTCTACCGTCAGAATCCCTAAGCGCTCCCCCTTAAGATTATATATCGCCAAATCTTCAGATTGGCTGACTTTATCTTTCCCTTCCTTATTGATGGACAACGTGATCGGAATTGTCCACGGAAGGCCGTTCGCCAAATGCATGTGGTGCAAAATGCTTTCATAGTTTTTGGAATTGACAAAACCTTCCAACGGGCTGAATGCGCCATTAGAAATCATTTCAAGATCAGCCAATTCTCGGGAGTTCAAAATGATTTTTTTCAAGGATTTCGCTTTTTCCATTGCGGCCAGACGTTCTTCACCCGTTAAAATTCGGTTGACAAGATGCCCTCCATGGGGAGCAATTAATTTAGACATAATATTTCTCCTTTATAATCAAGTGGTTATTAACTATCACGTGCTGTGTGGCCATGTGGCGATGACGTGTCCTTCAGCAAGCGGGTCAACTATACCAAAATAACTCAAAATAGTGGAATAAAGATCCATGATTGCCGGAACAGGGTTAGTTAACGTGCCATTACGAAACCATACCATGGCATTTTCATAAGTGTGCATACCTTTTAGACGCGCCGGTTGCACTATTGAAGCAGGCTGTAAACGGGATTTGAGTTCTACACCTTTGGCAGGGACGGCGACGATATCCGGCGCCTGCAAAGCTGAAGTGCCCGAAAAAAGATCAGCTCCCGATAATACTGCTTCAAAAACCGGTGTCGCACCATCCGGCTGACGGGCAGTTAATAGATGTTGCATCAAATTCTGACGTATAGCTTCAAGTTCTGTTGGATCAACCGAACCGGTGGACTCCCTTCCTTTCAAGTTCAAATAAATCCTGCCTGGAATCAAGCTGTACGCAGTGCTCTCAGGTTTCATACGGTGAAGTCCACGCCCTAAATGTGGATGCCATTTCAGATATCCGTTTTCCACCAGCCAAGCATTGAGATCCCATTCAATATTCGACGCACAGAATCCATGATCAGACAGAATCAACACCTCTGTATCATCATCTATATGGGATATAATATCAGTGAGATGTTGGTCCAAAACCTCAAAAAATTTATAAATGGCCGGACAAAGTCGATCTGACTTGTTATCGACAGCCGACCACAAAAAGTGGAATAAACGGTCCGTTTCCATAATATGCAGATGGGCATACCGCCATGGATTCGAATCGATCAATTCTTTGAAAATGCTGAATCGTTGATCGATGATAGCCGTTAAGTGTTCGATAAACTCATCAGGTTTTTCCAATGCTGACGATGTGTCAGCATCGATAATGTAGTTTTTTTCCTCAAGATAGCTAGATACGGACGAAGGAAAAGCAATTTTTTTGACATCGACACCTAAAAAACCGCCTATGAGGACGCCGTTAACCTGTTCAGGTGGATAAGTGACAGGGACGTTCATCACGATGACGGGAATATGATTTCGGCTGAGTTCCCCCCATAAAGATGTTCCTTGTCGATTGGCGGCATTAGGCAGTAACAGAGAAAGGTCGGGTAGCGTGCGGTCAATAAAACCAAAAATTCCGTGACCGCCTGGGTTCTGTCCGGACATGAAAGTACTCCATGCTACCGATGAAACGGTTGGAATGACGGACGTCATCGGTGAAGGGCTTGTATTACCCATCAGACTGCTCAACCGATACCAAAGACCCTGATCACATTGCTTTTTGAATAACGATTGTGGAAAACCATCCAGGCTGACGGTGAGAATTTTTCGAGAATTGAAGTTGATCGATCTGGACAAAGAGAACAGCTCCCAATTATCATTAATGTCACGCCATTGGGCAGGGTTGTTGAGCAACCCATGGAAAAGGGGATTACGCTATCAGAGGGTTAGAGCTGAGTCAAACCATCAATTATTTCGGTGTTTTTAAGGATTTCGAATTCATGTATGGATATTGAGGAAGACGTATGGGTGAAAGCTTGAGTTTCAAAGGTCAAAGGTTAATTTTTAAATATGTAATACTGTTATGGGCACTGGTTGCAGCTTTTGGGTGGATATTCAGCTTTTCTGAACTCTTTATCAATTGGCCTCTATATTTCAAAGGCGCTGCGACAAAATTGATGATGATTCTGCGATGTTCTGTCATCGCTTTAGGTCTGTTTGTTTTTTGTTGGATATTGAGCTGGAAAAAGAAGAAAGGCAAATGGTTTCTAAAATGGGATAGGCCGGATTGGCTTTTACTGCGAGCTGGTCTTTATACTTTTTTGCCGGCTTTGCTGATTTCCACCATTTTAAAGTTAACGTCGATTGACAGCCTTCCCGAGCATGGCTTTGTTATCCGCTCTGCATTTTATTCGTTTTTATGGGGTGGTTGGCTGATCTGGATACTTGCCGCCTTTAGACGTTTATCTTGCGGTAACGAACAAACCAAAGACAGTCGGCTGATAAAAGCGATGGACCTGATCTGTATGAATTGTGTGGTTTTTTTGGTTCTTGGCGAGCTTTTCTCGGTTAGTTTAAATAAAACAAACTTGTCGGTAATGATGAATATAGAAAATGTCGATGTGGCGACTCGTGTAAACAGGCTTCGCCAAAAAGCGGGAAAACCATATTTTAATTTTTATTTGAACAGCGGGGGGTACAACGACGAAGAATTTTTTATTGCTGATGATTCTGACCTGGTGATTGGCTTTATTGGCGATTCTTTTGGCTTTGGAATTGTTCCTTATGATTTCAATTTTGTCACGGTTGCTGAGCGCCGGCTGCAAAATTATTTTAAGGATTCTTTTCAACGAATAGCCATCCATAATGTCAGTATGCCGGCAATAGCCATGGAAGAATATGTCTGGTTACTTCAAACGGAAGTCCTTCCCCTAAAACCGTCGTTTGTGGTTTTATGCCTTTTTATAGGCAATGATATTTATGAAAGCGCTGCCTACGTAACCACATCACTTCAAAGGTATTGTTTTCAAAATTGGTATATGTGCCGATACATACGTAGAGCCATTTTATATATAAAAGAATATGATAGCCTCAAACAAAATGCTGTAACGATGAGTGAGCCTGATCCGAATGCTCGTAAAATCTCTGGAGCTCTCCCGGAAAGTGTGGTGGATACCTCCAAAGAAAAACCGTATTTTTTACGAGATACATTTATTCGAATTGAAAGAATGCGTTTTGAGGTTTGCGATTCTAATAATTTCTATATTGAGCGAGGATTTGAAGGCGTATTTTCTGGATTACGTTTCTTTCAAGATACGCTGAGCGATAACTTGCTGGTGATATTGATGCCTGACGAATTCCAAGTCAACGATGATTTATATGCGGAACTGCTTACGATCAATCCCAATTTTTCGTCATATAAGCGAGATTATCCTCAGCAGCGTCTGATAGAATTCTGTAAAGAGCGGGGTATCCGTTATTTGGATTTGCTTCCTATTTTACGTGAGGGACAAAAATTGGATAGGACCTATCATTTACAAGATACCCATTTGAATGCACATGGGAACAAGCTTGTTGGGATAGCTCTTGGGGAAGAGTTAATCCATATTATTACTGAGAAAAAAGAGTTAGGCGGGATTTGATGAATTATTATCGGGAACAGTATTATCTTCCTGGTCGGAAAAGCTGTCTTTATCGTGTAGTTGATGATCAGCGTCATCCAGCGCCTTGATGCCGCTAAACCATTTGTCCAAACGCTCAAAACGTTGACGCATCCATTGAGGCGCCAATCGCATCATGAATCCGGAAGCTACGTACGAAAACATCAGAATCGACAAAACCAAAACCGGCTCGTGCAAAATAATAGCGATCAAAACTATTGTAAGCACCAAACTTCCCACCGGGCGTCGTCGTTTCCAATCGATATCCTTAAAAGATCGAAATCGACTTCTCGATACCATAAGCCAGGCCAGAAGATAAACAGCGCAAAGTGCAAAGAATCGTGAAAAACCGCTTTCCGTCATATCTGGTTTCAGCATTACCATCAGTGATATACTAATAGCTGCAGCCGGAATAGGTAAGCCAATAAAATACTGTGATGACGAGATAGCATGGACATCGTCCAGAACATTGAATCGTGCCAGGCGGACGGCGCCGGCCAGTAGATAAATCAAAGCCGCTATCCAGCCAAAGCGTTCAAAGCTTTTCAAAGCCCATGAATACGCTAGAATACTTGGCGCGAGACCAAACGATACGACATCGGCAATAGAATCCAGTTGAGCTCCGAAGGGGCTGGTAGTTTTTGTCAACCGCGCCACACGACCATCGATGGCATCGAAGAAAGCTCCAATGATAATAAGCAACCCTGCACGATAAAAATAATGGGGAGCATTTGGATCTCCAATATGCGATAAAACAAGAATAATGGAATAGAAACCAAGAACAATATTTGCTCCCGTCAAAATAGAGGGGAGCATAAAAATGCCTTTGGGATACACAGAAGGCAGTTGTTTTTGAGATTCAGTGTTCATTCGGCTCCATCCTGATTGTTTTGCAGACGCGCAATCGGCGTCAATCCAGCCTTGACGCGTAATCCAGGTTGTACTTGAATAAAAGTTCCGGCCGGTAAATGCACATCGACTCGTGATCCTAATTTGATCATAGCGAACCGTTGCCCGCGTAACAACGTGTCATCAGGTCGCGCCCAGGAGAATACTCGGCGAGCTACGAGGCCGGCAACAAGCGTAACCAATAGTGTGCCCGCCGATGTCATAAGTGTGAATTCCATTCGCTCATTTTCACCCGGCGCCCGTGGATTATCTGCAGGAAGAAATAATCCAGGATAGTGGTATAAACACCGCAATGTCCCGTTAACAGGAACTCGGTTGACATGGACATCAAAAATATTCATGAAAATTGAAATCCGAATATGATTTGGAAAATCCTTATGAGAGCTCTGCTCAATAGATATGACCTTACCATCCGCCGGTGACAATACATATTCAGGAGCGAGGTCCGGTGGTGTCCGGTTCGGGTCTTTGAAAAAATTTATGAGTAAGATTGTCGGAATAGTCAGTATCAATCCCGGTATCCAATGGATAAACCAAGCTATGCCTGCTATCAACACGCTGCTAACGATGTAAGGCCAACTTTTTCTGGCCAACGGTATTCGTATCATACATCCAGTCCCTGCTGGTACAATCGACAAACTCGTAGAATATTCATAGAACATTCATTCTTCCGCCGAAATAATATACACTATCGAGCGCGTTCAACCAAGAGTGACCGGTAAAATTCAGGGAGGTTTGACTTATGATCACAGAGTGGTTGCTGGTGGCTGATGTGGATGGAACACTTACGACGGAAACGAGTATTTGGGAAACATTTCATAAAAAGCTGGGTAAGTGGGAAAGCGAAGGCTTATTAAATCTTAGAGCTTTTTTGAGTGGAAAAATCGATTACGACGAATTTGCCGCGCGGGACGCCAAAGCTTACAAAGGTGTGTCGCGAGCGGAACTGGAGCGAATAGCCGCCGAGATTCCTCGTCGAAAAGGTATGGAACTCATGCTTAAAACAATGAAAAGACGAGGTTTTACAATTGCGTTGATCTCAACCGGACTGGATATTCTTGTCGATCAAATACCTGAAGCTCATTATAGAATGGCGAATCGTCTAGAGTTTGAAAACGACATCTGTACAGGCAATGCAATAGTCGAAATCCCGATGGGAGAAAAAGGGAAACCTATTAAACATATACAGTCTATAGGACCTTTTCATCCGGAGCGAACAGTGGTGATTGGGGATAGTGACGGTGATATCCCAATGATGAGGGCGGCAGGCCTGTCTATTGCAGTAGCGGCATCTGACTCCAACGTGCTGTCGGTTGCTGATCTTCAGATCGACGGGGAAGACCTAATGCATATTCCAGCGCTCATAGAAGAGTATAGAGTTACAATTGAATCACAGAAACCAAGGATTCGCCATCGATAAACAGGTTTGGTTCAACAACAGGCAGACGAATAAACATATCGCTGGAGTTGGCGCCGCCATATATTAAATTTGAACCCAAACTGATATGAACCGATCCGTTTACGTAAAAATCCGTCAAATGGTTACCAATTTGTTCCTGAAGACCTGAGTTCAACCCAATGCCGATACCCGCAAAAACATCACTATCGCCATACGAGTTTTTTAGAAGGTCCAGAAAGTGTTTATGATTGCTTTCAGCACTGGATTTAACCAGGTGGCCATCGGAAAACTCCAGCAATAAATGGTTGACTTGCTTGGAATTAATCCAACACCGATCGATTAAAACCGAACCGTTGACAGTGTTTTCCAGTGGCGAAAAAAACACCATACCACAGGGTAATTCATGACGACCGTCTTCAACGTGAACATGGCGATCTGCGAAACGGCAGGTCAGCGTAAATTTATTGGCCGAACCCAATATAATTTCCTTGTTTTTTCTTTTAATCTTGTCCGCTACCTGCCGACATTTACGGCGAATATCCCTGTAATTTATATCCAATCCATTCAATATCTGTTCTTCAAAGATATCACGTTGAGTTCCGCAATAATTCGCGAGTTGTTGAGTTGGAATATAAATTGAGGAGATATTTTTTTGTTGAATTCGACCGGTAATTTTTTTTCGTGCATCGCTATGAGCTTGACGACGTTTTTCTGCAATATGAATTGAATTTAAAATTGGGGAATCGGCGATAAGGTGGATATGTCGATCGATATCTGCGATCCATTTGATCATATGAGGTGGAGGTTTCTTCAGATATTTTTCAGGAACCAATTGTAAGAATCGTTGGCGATAGGAGGGTGAATTCAGGCGGATGACAGGGAAAGCGCCGATTTGTGATAGTGAAAGCGTAAACGCATCCAGGACATCCAAATAGTCACGTTCCCCAATCAGCGTAACCTCGATGACTTCCCCTTCTTTTACTCGTAGCGCTTCCTTGATCAGTTTCGGAGCAAGATCTAAAAGCCTTTGGGAAGGCGTATTTGTTTCATTCATCACGGGAAACCTCCAAAAGCAAGCCCTGTAGCTCCCTTCACATTACTATTTTACAGAAAAAAATGCGGTTTAACACCTCTCTTAATAGGTGAAAGACTATTTGTGTTGTAAATAAGGGTTTTTAATCTATTGATTCAGGGGGGAAAACATCGATGGATCAGGAAGCAGTCGGTCGATATCAGAATGTGACACTCTGAAAACTGTAGGGTCATCTGAACACTTAACCCAGTGACCTACACCATCTTCAGGTTGGCCGCCAATCCAAAGAGTTGTCAGAGCGTGTTCAGAATCACTATCTGAAAATAAACGGATAATCGCTAAATAATCACCGAAGTTTTCGTGTTCGGGTTTTAATCCGGTTGCACGAAGATAGGTGAGGGTCGATAAATATGAACCAACAGCCGTCGAATCTGTAGTTGGTGTAGAAGGTTTTGTCATTTGCCATCCAACGTCACTGTGACGAACCAACTCAATCGTCTGATCATCTTGTTCAATCTGAATTTTATTGATGACACCTCTATCCATATCGCATATAGTTTTCGATCGATAATGGAAAAAATCAGGTTTGAACAATTCATAAAAAGCTTTGTTCACCAATAAAACCGGTCCTGAAGAATTTCGTCGGGCAAACCTCATTTTGCCTCCAGAGTCTGCGAATCGACCAATATCAAAATGGAAACTATCCTGGTCTTCGACCTGAGCATCAATTTGGAGCCATGGCGTATCCAACTCGTATTCATCCATTGGTCCGGGGTCATCGATAAAGTTTTGAATGAATTGTGCTGTCAACGCGCCCAGCGTCTCTTCAACACGAATTAGGTCCACCGGCGCATCCAGGCTGTTTGATATCAACCAGTCACCTTCAGTATTTCTTTCAAACACAAGTTTTGTGTCATCAGCCGGAAACGTCAGTATCAGACTGGTAATATTTTGTCTGGCTGCTTCTAGTATGGACTTGTTTCGAAACTCGAACGCTGTGGATAACAAATCTGATTTGATCTCATTTGAAATCAGATAAACCACGTCTTCCTCATCAAACATAGCGTAATATGAGTCACCGACGGGGTTTTCGTCACCGATCGTACACGTAATACTCTTGTCGGAGCTATCAAGTCTGACTTTAAAAGCGGGATTCTCCAGCCCGTATGGTGTCAACGAATCTGGGTTTTTGACGACAATTCTGCCTTTTTGAAGCAATGTGAAGTGTGAGATTACTTTATCGGCATAATTCTGATCGCACTCAGCTTGAATAGGTTGAGTCAACATCCATCGATCGTTCGCTCGAATGATTTCAATAGTATGTATTCTGTCATCTAACTGGATATCATGGATATTATCAGGTAATGCGACAAAGCGAAGGATGCTGAATTTTTGCACATCCGAGATAACTGCGCCAGGTAAAATGCGGACAGATTCGATAGATCGGGCTTGTCGTCGTGATTCACCTTGAATTTCATAGAAATAATACCAGCCGGCAACCAGGATCAGCGCCAGCAATAATAAAATATTACGTTTCCAGGTCATGCCCGACGTCTCCGAACAACTATCCTGACAATACCGAAAATAGCAACAACCAGGGGAATAAGGACTATCGGGATAAAAAATGCTGTCAACAATTGAGAGTTTTGTAGCATTAGGGGCTGAGAAATGATTTCTCGTGGTGGGATGGCAATCAGGTCCTTTTCATCTGACAGCCAATGAAAAATATTTAAAATAAAAGGTTGATGAGCTGCCAGCGTTTGCAGAAAGGCATTACTAATAAAATCTGCATCGCCGACAGCAACAATACGAGTTCGGGGTATGTCGCTGATTTCAGAGGGTATTGAAAAATCTACATGCTCCGATGTAACTGCAATAGGGAATGGTCCTGAAATGTCTTTTTCCGGATCAAATTCGATCGTTTCGTTGCTCAAGCTGTTTAAATCTATTTTTGCATAAGCCTGATCGGAGGTCATAGCAAGATGTCGCACTGACCACTCTTCACTTGCCGGTTCAGCCATCGCTATTGAGCTTGCAATACGAAAAACCAGACCACTGTTGAATCCTTTGGTAATATCATGAGGAGGATAATTATCTACGATTGGTTGAAGTATATTTTGAAACCCTTTTGGGTCGATAATTACATTTTCACCAACTGCAATACCATAGTCGGTAAGCTGATCAGCAAATTTCCCGTGTGCTCCTGGATCCAATGCAATAAATAGGCAGCCGCCGGTATTCAAAAAGCTCTTTATTTTATCGATAACAGAATCAACCGGATCATGTGCAGGGCCAACAATGGCAAGAATATCGCATTCTACAAGGTCATTATCCATTGCCATCAAATTGATGGGTTCAACGTGGTAATTAGCGTTTTGAAGCGCCATCTTCAGCATGAACAAACCATCACTATCCATGGAATCAAGCTCATATTCGCCGTTTTCTGTCGTAAAACAAACTTTACGAAACGAGTCTCCCTGTATCAATCGAATCAACGTGTTGGTCAAGGCTTGTTCGGTTGCTTCTGCAACTTTTCGAAATGATTCACCTTGCTGAAACACAACTGTGTTGTAAGATGCCACATCAAATTTTGTTGCCAGTGACGGGTTTTTGTCGGCATCGACATTTTGATAGGAAAAACGTTTGGAAGCATGTTGGAAAAGACGGAGATAATCTTGAATTTTTTCATAGTCTTCGTCAAGTTCTCGATAGTAACTGTATGCATGAACAGGCTCATTCAGGTTTTCAAGGATTTGAATTGTCTGGGGAGACAGTGTGAAGCGTTTGTTAGACGTTACGTCATATTCTGATGCATGCCTAACAGCAATCAAGTTGATGACGACTAAAATGGCCACAACAAAAATTATCGACGTAATACTGGATGTTAAACCGGAGCGCCGTGCTTTTACTCCACTCATGATTAACCTCTCCACTTTTTGGATTCAAGCGCCTGACCCGTCAAAAATAGGAAAAGAGCTGTCAAGGTCACAAAATAGACAATAGCCGGCATTGAAATAAGGCCTTTGATCAGGGGCTCAAAATGCGTCAACAAGGATAGGTGTTCCAGGACATTGTGCAGCAATCCTTCTGGTGATGGGCTGATCCAACCTATCATCCATAGAAGCAAGTTTAGGGCGAAGGCAACAAGAGCGGCAATAATCTGATTGTCTGTTGTAGCGCTGGCAAAAAGGCCGACTGCGGCAAAGACAGAAATCATGCCCAAAAACCCAGAATACATCGAAATGACAATCGCTGTTTCTGGTGAACTCCAAACGTATAAAAACAAAGGATAGATCAAGGTCAGCAGTAGAATGAAACTGACGGTGATCATTGCTGCAAGATATTTACCCAGAATGATTTGACTGTTGCTTATAGGATATGTCGACATTAATTCAAGGGTTCCGGAACGCTTTTCCTCGCTGAAAGAACGCATCGTGATAACAGGTATTAAAAACAGGAAAATAACTGCGAAATTTCCTGCCAGAGGCTGTAGAAAATCCGTTGTTAGATTCAATGGGTAAGACCAATAAGGATTTTGCATGGTTGAAAACGAAATCTGCATATAAACAACCAGATTCGAATAGAATAAAAAGCCGGTAAGAATCAGGAACACGGTGGTGATAGCATAGATTATCGGTGAAAGAAAATAGCCTTTTAAATCTCTTTTAATGATTGACCAAAGAATTCTCATGCTCCAGTTTCCTCCCGGGTGACAAGGTGGATAAACGTATCTTCCAGTGAGTGTTTCTTTTTACGTAATTCAAGCAAGTTCCAACTGGATTCGACAATAGTGCGCGCAATCACGGGGCGTAGATCGGATTCAGAATGTGAAACGATATCTATTCTAGAAAAGGTCGGATCGGGTTGAAGTACAATTTTTGCCGTCGCAACACCTGTAACAACCTTCAGTTTGTCAAGTAAAATGTCAATATTATCATCACCGGAAACATCGATCGTAATGGTATCAGCGGTATTCAAGTTTTTTCCCAGATTTTCCGGAGTATCGACAGCGATTAAACGGCCTTTGTTCAGGATGATAACACGTTCGCACAACTGGGATACTTCAGGAAGAATATGTGAAGACAAGATCACGGTTCTTTCTCCACCTAAATTTCGAATGAGTTCTCGTATTTCTATGATTTGTTGTGGGTCAAGCCCGCTGGTAGGTTCATCAAGAATCAGGATATCCGGATCACTGATCATTGCCTGTGCCAGCCCTAAGCGTTGACGAAAACCCTTTGATAAATTCCCCGAAAGTTTATGCCTGACAGTTGATAATCCACACTGATCGATGATTGTGTTTAAATGAGACCGGCGTGTTTTACTCGGCACGTTTTTCAACTCACTAACAAATCTCAAATACTCATCAACAGTCAGTTCACGATAAATTGGCACGGTTTCCGGTAAATATCCGATATGTTTTCGAGCGGCTCTGGAGTTTTGACTCATATTGATCCCGGCGACGATTGCTGAACCATCGGTCGGAGTCAGATAACCCGTCAAGATGCGAATAGTAGTTGTCTTTCCCGCTCCATTAGGTCCTAAAAAACCAAGTATTTCACCTTTTGGCATACTGAACGACAATTTGTCTAATGCCAGGGTTTCTCCAAACCGCTTTGTCAAGTTTTGAACCTCGATCACGTAACCTCTCCTTAAACAGCACAGCAGCCGAGCTGCATTTTATGCCGCTGACCGCTGTTATGACAAACGACACTCAATGACTGGCAGGGCGAAGGGCAATAAAAGTTTTGACCTGACCACTCTGTACATAGAGCACTGCACCTTCCCCTGGTCCAAGCTCAGCCATGAGCTTGCGGTAATCTTTCACATTTTTAACCGGTTTTTGATTGATTTCAAGTATGATGTTTCCTCGTGCCAGCCCTGCTTTGTCGGCAGGACTTGCAGGTTCAACTTCTGAAACCAGCACACCATCCGTGTTCTCCAATTGTAATTGTCGTGCAATATCAGGGGTGATATTCTGCACAGACAAACCGAAATCCGCGTCAGGTCCCTGTAAATCGCTCACTGCTTCAGGTGTCCCCGGCCGAGTTCCTATTTGGAGACTAATGGATTTTTTCTTGCCTGAGCGCAAGATATCCACTCGAACATTTTTGCCTACCGGTTGGCTCGCAACAAGTTGAGAAAGATGAGTAGAATCACGGATTGTAACTCCGTCAAATTCAACGATTATATCCCCTGTTTGGATTCCTGCTTTCTCAGCAGGGCTTTTTTCAACTACTTCAGCTACAAGTGCGCCTTCTGTACTGCTTAGTTTTAAAGCATCCGCAAGGTCTTTTGTGATGATTTGTATGTTGACACCCATCCAGCCTCGAATAACGGCGCCTTTATCTTTCAAATCCGGCAAAAGAGGTTTCACCATATTGATGGGTATGGCAAATCCTATTCCTGCAGATTGGCCGGTGCGCGAGGCAATAACGGTATTGATACCGATTAGGCGTCCGTGAATATCCAGGAGGGGACCGCCGGAGTTGCCTGGATTAATTGAAGCATCAGTCTGAATGAAATCCTGATAAGGGAGCTCATCGCGTGGAATGACCATGGAGCGACGGGTTGCGCTGACAACTCCAACTGTAACCGTATGCCCGAACCCAAAAGGATTGCCGATTGCCATCACCCAGTCACCAGCGATAATTGCATCGGAATCTCCAATCGGTATTGGTATTAACGGTTCTTCAGGTTCGATTTTCAACAGACCGATGTCTGTTTCGGCATCTGATCCAACTACCTTGGCATCGTATGTTGTTCCGTTCAAAAGAGTAACGGTGACTTCATCGACATCTTTTATGACATGGTTGTTCGTCAGGATATAGCCTTCTTTGTCAATGATAACACCGGATCCCAGAGACTGAAGGGTTCTAGGCTGTGTTTGAGGTTCGAAAAAATACCGAAAAAAATCATCTCCCCAGAAATCATCGAATGGTGATCGTCGTCGTTGTTGAGGAATCTGAGAAGGTCTGACAACCTTCGTCGTGGAAATATTCACGACGCTATCGCTATGTTGTTGTGCAATTTCACGGAATGTCGTGAACGTAAAGGGGCGATCTTCAATTGCGCCTGGCTTATTTTCAGCATTTAACCAGCCTATATGTAAAATAGCTCCAAATGCGACGAACGCTAAAATGAAAGTGAATAATTTATTTCTCATGATTGCTCCTTATCGATTCTGGATTTTGATTTAAATCCACTTCTTTCTTTGTTAAAACACATTTTGATTTACGAATGTTCCAGTAAAGCTAAGGCTATTTCACGGATAAAATTCTAACGACGTGTCGATATCGGGGCCGACAAGAGGGGTTCGAGACTGGTAGAGCGATACAACACAGCCGGCTAAAATCCAGAAAAGAATACCGATTTCTTTTTCAAAGCGAAACGTTGTAAAACTGAATGTCAGAAAGACAGCGAAGCTGGCTGCAAATCCAAGTAACTGACTTTCTACTACAGATAAAGGTTTATATTTAAATTGTATGAAAATCAGGTAGAAAATACCGGCTATAACAAGTAAAAACGAGATCAATCCAAGAATTCCAGTTTCTATGAGAATTTGTAAATACAAATTGTGTGCATTTTCAAAAACGACTCCACTACTCTCAGAAAACATATATTCCGGGTATAAAGTATGAAAAATCCGATTACCATACCCAGCGCCAAGCCAGGGACGCTCCTTGATCATCAGGATTGCGCTGCGCCACATCCATATACGATCGCCAAATATTTCGTTGTTTTTCAATGCTTCCAGGCTGGTGATACTTGTCGCTCTAAAAAGAATATCCGGTGGTAGAAACCAGGGCGCTGATATAACTCCAATCAATAGCAAAACAAGCATTCGTCTATCTTTCAAAGCCGCTAAGATAGACACGGCCAGCAAGCTGCTGAACCAGGCGCCTCGTGACAGGGTGACCAACATGAATCCCAAACATACAAACAACACAAATAGCGCAATAGAGCGACGCCAACCAACCGTGCACAGGAAGCGACTCAATGCAATAGGCATGACCATAGCTGTAAAAAAGGCTGCCAATCCAAAACTGGAGTAAAAAGATGTCGCTCGTCCGCTTTTAACGAGGTCACCTGAAAAGTAACCAATCAAACCGACTAAACTGACAAGAGTCACCGCAATCATTAAAACTATGGGGATACGCCGTGTGTATTTTGGTGAGTTCATGACGGTTACTGTCACATAGAAAAATAAAAGTTGATACAAAAGACCTTTTCTTAGAATTCTGATCGAATACGCGGGGTCAATCGAAGTAATAGTTTTAAAGATGATAATAGCGGCGTATAACAGGATCGGCAGGTCGAGTGGAGTGCCTTTAATAGGAAAACGCTTAGTGAGAATTCCTTGTAGAATCAAACAGGCAGGCGGTATTGCCATAAGAATTGAACGCAATGAAGCTGTTCCTGGAATAGTCATAATCAGAAGATACAGGATCAGTGAACCGCGCATGATTTTTTCGTTTATAAAAAGAATCCGTTCGTGTTTCATCGCCATTATCCTGCTATCTGCTGTCAATAGAGTCAACACAAATCAATATTATTGTCCCTTTCCAGCATTTTTGCTAGCCTGATGTGGTATGGAATCGAGGCAGCACATCCAAATTGGTTTTGACACAATCGTCATGTTTATTCTGGCATTAATCAGCCTGGAAACCAATATTCCATTTGTTCTTGATCAGTTGGATTTCCACCGGGCTATGCCTGAAATGGGATTCTGGAAACATGTGTTGTGTCCAGGCGGGGCTGAAAATCCTCTGGCGCTGATGGGTAACCAGTTCGTTCCTTTTAAATTGTTACTGAGAACGATCACTCTTTGCATAGTAATTTTATGGATTATTGTTGATATAAAGAAAAAGCATATCAATTTGAAAATCGCTCTGGCTCTTTTGTTGATTGTATTACATGTTCTAATTCCTAGTATCATGATGATACAAGCTCGTTTAGCAACTGAAAATCATGCTTTAGCTCATGACGGCGGGACGATTCAGATCGAGGAGTCCATGAAAATGGTTTTGAAAGGGAAGAACCCCTATACGGAGACATTTCATGGAACTCCCCTTGAAAATTGGCGGGGCTTTTCCAACAACGTTGTTTACCATGTTCCTTATATGCCGGGGGCTTTTATATATTCGATACCAGCATACATTTTTGTGGATACATTTTGGAATCATTATGACCAACGAATACTGCACCTTATCTTGTTTGTTGTGTCCCTTGTCTTAATAGGCCTTGTCTCATCTTCATCGGAAAAATGCCTGATTACATGGATGGTATTTGCATTAAATCCTTTTGCAGCCAAATATCTGGCTCTCGGCACAAACGATATCGTGATACAGTTCTGGTTACTTCTTGCTATTGTTCTGATACAAAAACAGAAACTTCGATCGGGGCTGATAGCGTTGGCTGCTGCTTGTGCAATAAAGCAATTCGCTTGGTTTTTCGTTCCCTTCTTAGTTGTCAGTGGATTGCAGTTGCAAAAGGATGCTCCGAGCCGTTTTTTCAATTCAATCATCAAAAAATATCGGCTGTGGCTTCCAGCATTGATACTTGCCTTGGTTACGATCGTTCCATTTATGCTCTGGGATGCCCGCAGCTTTATCGATGATACCTTTCGTTATGGTTCAGGCGGCCTGCCAACCAGCTATCCTATGCAAGGGTTTCATGGCTATGGCTTTGCTACGCTACTCTTGTTTTTCAGACTTTTTCCCGATGGAAACGCAAATTTCCCATTCATTATTTTTCAAGCAATTACAGTTATACCGTTGTTTTTATGGCTCTGGAAGAAATTTATTGTTGAGCACGATCTTTCCGAGGCAATCACTTTTTCTGCTTTGTGCTTGCTGGTCTTTATGTTTTTTTCCAGATATCTGCACGGAAACTTTGTCGGATTCATTATGTTTTGGCCGGTTTTGAGTTGGGGTATGCAAACTAAAAAAGGTGAGTGTTAATGAGCGGTATCTGCGGGTTTATGGGTCAAACATCACCCCATGTTGTGCCGCGGATGGTGACTTCAATGAAACATCGAGGTCCGGATTCGGATGGATTTTACTATGATGAACGGGTTCATCTTGGAGTTTGCCGGTTAAAAATAATTGATCCGAATGGGTCAGATCAACCAATTTTCAATGAAGATAAAAGCCTTGTATTGATGTGTGACGGCAAGATTTTTAATTACCGGTCATTGCGTTCAACCTTAAAAGACCGGGGACATCAATTTGCAACGGATGGTGACGTTGAGACGATTCTTCATTTATATGAGGAATATGGTGAAGATTGTGTTCAATATCTAGATGGTGAATTCGCTTTCGCGCTCTGGGACATTCCGAACAGCCGTCTGATGCTTGCCAGGGACCGATTGGGAGTCAAACCGCTTTATTGGTCAAAACTGCCGAACAAACTGCTATTTGCGTCCGAAATTCGAGCTTGCCTTGCTTCCGGTGAACTGCACACCGAAATGGATGACTTGGCGATATTGAAATTTATTACTTTTCCAGCAATCCAGACGCCATTGACTATTTTCAACCAGATTCAGGCTCTGCTTCCGGGGCACTTTCTGACAAATTCGGCTGAGGGATTCGTGATAAAGGAATACTGGGACATCGATTGTGAGCGTAAGAGCTCACAACGCTTGAGTCCCAAACAGTCTATCGATGCGGTGAAAGAAGGATTGACGCAATCGGTTCAGAAACGACTGATGAGCGATGTTCCTCTGGGCGCTTTTTTATCTGGAGGCATTGATTCCAGTTCGATTGTCGGGTTGATGAAAGGTCATTTGACCAGCCGGATAAAAACATTCAGCATTCGTTTCACGGGAAGAGATAAATCATATAAATGGTTTGATGATGCGTCGTTTGCAGTTGAAGTAGCTCGAGCTTTTGAGACGGATCATGTCGAAAAAGTCGTCACAGGCGCCGATGTCTTTGAACAACTGGCACGTGCTGTTTGGGCGATGGATCAGCCTTCAGGTGATGCGCTTCAATATTATATCGTATCCGGATACGCAGCCGACCATGTCACCGTCGCACTGTCCGGCACAGGCGGTGATGAAGTGTTTGCCGGTTATGAATGGTTCAAGGATATTCGACGAATAGAACAAATCCATAACTTTTTGTTATTCCTTAAACCCGATTTAGCTAACTGGATATGGAATCAAATCAGAAAAATTCCTCGTGGATACGAGTTGTCAAAATTTCGTAGAAGACTACAAACACTGTTAGTCGGCAGGAAAGGATTCGCTGAACGCTATCAATTAAATCGTCGGTTGTACCATGGTGATGATTTTTATTACCTGTTTTCACCTGACTTTATTTCAAGAGTTGCCGATTCGATAGTCGATGTCGATAATCGCATAGAATTTTGCAGCGCTCGCTGTCCAGATATGGATCCAATCTCACGGATGTCCTATCTTCAGTTGAAAATTGATATGCCTGATCTGCTTCTTCGTGACCAAGATGCAGTAAGCAAGATTCATGGGCTTGAAGTTCGTTTCCCGATGTTGGATTACAATTTGGTAGAAATTGCAGCACGCATACCTAGTTCAATGAAGCTGAAGGGCAACATCGAAAAATATGTTTTACGCCAAGCCATGAAACATGTCCTTCCACCGACAATTATCAACCGACCGAAAAAAGGCTTCATGTTTCCGATGTCGGATTGGATGAGGCATGAATTAAAGCCGGTTGTCGATAGTTGTTTATCGAAAGATTCCATTCGATCCAGGGGTGTTTTCAATCCAGAAGCAGTTGAAAAACTCCGCAATAATTTTTTTCGGGGAAAAGAGCCTTTTTTCAAGGTTTGGAACCAGGTGATATTTGAGCTGTGGTGCCGTATTGTTTTGGATCGACCCACCGGGTGGCTTCCACCAACTGAAACAATCAAGGATTTTATCTAATGAACGATGATAATCATGCGATTCAAGTGGCAATAAATCGCATTCTTGACCTTTTTAAAACATCTTTTCAAGGACCGGATGGTTTACCGGTTTATGATGTCGATGGTGAAACAGGAAAACCTGTTTCTGATAGAAATCTGTTGAGTGAGTTCGACGATTACGCTCCCTTCTTCTGGGTTTTAGGCGAGCGTTCTATGGTTATCGATCATTTTCAGATATTGACAGCACGACTGCGAGAGCGGCCACTTCTATTTAATAGACCGCAAATTCGTGCGATTAAAGGGCTGGGGTTACCCGGCATGTTTCGTCGTCTTTCCTATGCTGATTCTCAGGATTATGTTGAAATCCTTTATGGTCTGACCGAACTTTATACACTGTCAAACGACCCAAAATTCATCGTTACCGCAGAGGATCTGTTCGATCGAATTGTGAAAAGGTTTGAACGAAGAGGCTCTATTCGATCGTTTCGTATGATGCCATGGGGGCCAACGCTTCCAGTGGCTGACGCGATGTCTGGCATGTTTATTGAGATAGCAAGTGATTTGTCTGTATTGAGTCCGAATAGATCATCGAGACAGCGGTATAGAGATTTTGCATCGAAATGGATGAAATGGTGGACTGAAACGGAAATGTTTCAACAACATGGTGTATTTCCATCGATGGCTTTAAAAGGTCTTTGGGGGCGTTTGACGGGCATTCAACAAAAATTGATGCGCGCCGAACTAGCGAAACCTAATACGTCGATGATATACGGCATTCTAGCCCTTGCAGCTCCACCACACCGCGATCCTGTTGCCAAACAGGTTTTTGAACGTTGGATAGAGGGACTTATTAAATGTTTTATGACCTCGAAAGGCGTCTTTAGTCATCTGGCTGAATTGAGAAAAACAGAAAATCACGGACCTATTCTGTCAACTAATTTTGCAGCGCTGGATATCTTATGTGATGCCGTATTTCTGTTTAACTCCAATAAGTGCAAACAGATTGCACAGACGATTACGGATCATTTTTTGGAATACCGATCTCACAATACCGGTCTGATACCGGACGAACCAGGAAAAGAGCGCTCCTATCTCGATGCAAATTCAGACTTTGCCGTCTCCTTGGCCAAAATGACGGAAATTACAGGTGAAGCAAAATATAAAGAAATAGGTCGCTCAATAGTCGAATCAATTATCAAATACCATTCTGCGCCTTATGGTTTTTATCGAGATGTGCATCTGCATACAGGCAAACCTCTATCACCCTTGGTAGAAACTCGATTCTGTTCGTTGTTGTTGAAACCCTTGTTTTTGTACCGAGATGATATTTCCATTTACGGTGAATCCGGCAAATGGTCTTTATTCCGAGATAGATGATGAACAGTATGCAGCAAAAATCCAGACAACTCGATAGCTTACCTGGGCATGATCCCAAGTATGGCAGAAGCTTGATGGCACGAGTGGCCAAAAACTCGTTTGTAATATTCATAGGAAAAATAATCGAAATAACGTCTTCGATGATCGTGTTGATGATTCTTGCCAGAATACTCAAACCATCGCTCTATGGAGATTATGCTTTTATCAATGCGGTTGTGCTGGCTTTTCAACCTTTGATCAACCTTGAAATCAATACAATACTTATTCGCGAAATGGCCGCTGACAGAAACCGTGAACATGTGCTGCTGGGTGGTGGATTGTTGCTGAAACTGATTCTGCTGGCCGTATTTATAATCTCAGCCGTCATATTGGAAAGAATGATTCAATTCACTCCATTATTACGCACTGCCTTTTACCTATCAATAGCGGCAGAAATTTTTCAACAGATCGTATGGGTGTACAGCGCGGTATTCATGGCAAGAGAGAGAATGGAATTTGAACCTCTACTCTCACTTGTTTGCAAGATAGTAACGGTTGGCGGTATCGGATTGCTGGCAATATTTATGTCTCCTGAATCAATGGAAACAGTCGGTTTTGTTTTGGTCTTTGTTATTTTGGCGCTCAGCCAGTTGATCCGAGCTGTTTTAGGCGTATTTATCATCGCCGCTAATTTTTTAAACAAATTTAAAATTCAATGGTCGTTCGCTGTTGCTAAAGAATTGTTCCAACAATCCTGGATTATGGGTCTGGCAACTTTTTTGACAGGGTTGACACTGCGAATTGATATCTATTTTTTGAAATATTTTAAGTCTTCCGAGGAAATTGCGATATTTAATATTCCTCACATGTTCGCTCTTCAGATACAGATTCTGGCGATTTCATTGGTTACTGCTTTATTCCCTGTTTTTAGTCGTTTGAGCGCACCAAGCAATGATAAAAGAGAAACCTTTGGAATGGTGCAAGACGCCAGTATTCGAGTCATGGTGTTGTTGGGCTTGTCAATTACCGTTATCAGTGGTTTTTTTCCCAATATCATCATTCAAATTTTAGGTGGCAGCGCCTATCAGGCTTCTGTTCCCATATTGGTGATTTTGTCCTGGTGCATACCAGTGCTATTTTTAAATTATCTTGGCGCCAACCTTTTAACGGCAATGAAACGACAGAATCTATTGATATACGGAGCGGCTGCTTCACTGATATTGAATGTCGCTTTGGACTGGCTCTGGGTGCCGACTTATGGGAATATCGGCGCTTCTTATTCAACAGTCATTTCATATCTTCTACAGCTTTCTATCATTTTCTTTTTTCTTTACCGTTTCAGCCCGGATATGCCTGGTATGATGCGGGCAATAGTAATGCCGACAGCAATTTGTTTGACTGCACTTTCCAGCGTCTGGCTCATCGAAAAAAAAGTTGCTGTTCAATCACTGGCGTCGGGGAGCATCAGAGTCATTGTCTTGACGCTTGGATTAATACTGTCATTCGCTATTCAACCTGCTTCTTTTAGGCATATATTGACACGTGCCGGAAGAGGTTCCCGCCCACATGATGAATGAGTAACGACGGCTAACTCAGACCAACGTCAAGACAAATCTCAATTTACCTTTTTCTTCGTGAGCTGATTCGTTGCCGAAAAATAAGCTTTGTGCGCTATAGTGGTATTTTCACGATTATATCATTGGACTCGTCATAAAATAGTGCATGGAATTTTACTTTCGGATAACGAGTCCAATAGGCGGATTTATCAGGATACATCTCCAAAACAGCTTTCAGTGAATCATCTCCTAAATCTCGCGCATAAATAATATCAGTATTTAATAGAGGATGGTTAAAACTCGCCACCGAACCAAACCCTTGCCAACGTCTGTCTTGAATAAATACGACAGCATCGGTGATACCCAGGTTCTCCACAGTATCCTGAACAGAGCGATTAACTCCATTGAAACTTTTCAGAGCTGAAACTTTCATCGGAACTAACGAAACAATCGGCTGGACTTTATAATCATAGACATCGTTTATGTAAAACTGATTGATATTTGTTGTGATTAGATATGCCGTGAAAATATATAAGCAAGTTGCTGCGATCGCGCGGGCAAACGGAAGCGTATTCCACGTTCTCATAAAGGAATTTTTATGAACCCATTCAGCGCTTTCAATACAGACGTCCAGACCTCGAGCTGATAATAAAACAACCATAGGCATAACTTCATAAATATACCGTGGTCCGTACATGATGGCGGAACGCCAATAAAAAGCGTAAAGAAAGGGGATGGATACAAACGTCCAGTAAAAGAGTTGGTCGAATTCTTTCCGTTTAATGGGTATTAAAGGGATAAGAAAAAGCGAGAAATTGAACCAGCTTGGCCAGTTGAGCGCGTATGTGTGAAGAAGTTCCAGGAGAGCTCGGGTTGTGCCAAGACCTCTTGCCGCAGTGTGCCCGGATCGAGAGACTCCAAGGGCGGAAAATGAGTTAAAAAACCTGTTTAAAATTTTTATGGATGTGGGTCCTGTGGATTCGCTTACTTGTGTTTGTGTTGCAAATTGAAGTGTTTTCCCTGAAAGATGGGAACTGTATAAGAAAAAAGCGATAACCCCAATCAACACAGCTCCAATAAAAGCTAATAAATAACGCAACGACTTTTTATTGAAAACATCTTTGTTTCTTATATGGAAACTGAACAAGGATAATCCCAAAGCAAAAGCGGTTAGGGGCCGGGTGTTGAAGAGAAGACCGAGAGACAGTCCTATCAACACGGCATTTTTCACTGATGGGGTTTTAAGCTGTCTTGTAAAAAATAATAGTGAGCATGCTGTCAGCAAAAGGCCTAGTGGATGGGACATATAAGAAGCGGACATCACCATAAAAAAGGGTGAAGATACAAGAAAAATCGCTGCCCAAAGACCAACACGACGGTTATAACAATCGGCGCCGATAGTATAGATAAGCAGAACAGAGAGCGCTGCAATCAACGGATTGATCAACCAGGCGGCGCCGATTTTCATTCCTATCATCGTAACGAACGGGTGCAGAAAAGGATAATGACAATACCAGCGGCCATCCTTGACGACCATCAGCTCCGAAGAAAACGATTTCACATTGTCCGGGGCGTCCATATATGTTCGACCCATTGCGAAAAGTCTGGCCTGAAACCAGGTATTCACAGAATCCTGAACATGAGGGATAGACTCAAGATAGTCGATATTGATTTTGGCGGCGCCCCAAAGAGTTGTCAGCGCAAGCAGAATAGAGGCTATGATGAACCAATAGTTTCGATTCATGATTCCCTCTTTGATTTTTGCTTCATAAAAGTCTGGACCACTAAAGATGAAAGGAAAAAAATCATAATAAAACACGCTAAGATTGCCAACGATACGCTGTAAACCCGTGTGAATCGTAAAACAAGAGATTTCATTCCCTCTTTGAATGGCTCAGCGATTCTTTGCATATTGAAAAATGTCTGTTTACCGTTTTGGACATATATCAAACAGACAACAAGCTCTCTCCAAAACCTGAATTGGGCTTGGCCGTAGTTTTTCTCATCTCTAAATCGGAAATAAATTGAACTCTCAGCCGGATTGGATAGAACAACGTCAATAACATAGTTACTCCAAGACGAATCACCGATAACTCCGATGGAATGTTTGTTACTGCGAATCCGATTATCAGGAGTACGGAGAAAGGCTCCACGGATCATATACCATTCCAAATCGGAGATATTCGATTGACCATCAACCAGTATTTCATCTGTCGAAAGATCGGTCACGACGATTTGACGAAATTCCTGAGGCTTCACCATTAATGGAGGACGGCTGTCTTTAGAAAAGCCTAGGCCGGGCATACCCGATGCCAATCCTGTAACTTTCGGGACCTCTACTGAGAGTATATGCTGATTATTACACGTGATAGTGTGTATTTGATCATCGACGGAAACACGCAGTCGCAGAACAGATCCTTCACGTGCCCAAAACCATAGCAACCCAATCAAAGCGTTCCATAGCAGGAACAAAACCAATGATTTTTTCATGGGTGTAAACATTTAGAATAATTCCCGAGCAATATCATAGGATAATGCTTTTTTTCGGTCAACCGGATAAAATAGTCTTGCAATTACACATTGAAATATCAACGATCTCATGAAACCTTAACTGATTGATAACACAAGGGTTATTGTCTTATAATAATAGACTGCTCTCGGATATTTTAAGTGATTTAAACGATGTTTTCTGTTAAATAGTGATTTACGGCTCGTTCAATTCGGGAGGAGCCGTAAAGTGATTGAGTTCAATATGAAAAAAACAAATAAAACGAAGCCATATTCTATGGTTGCAACACTGGCAGTGGTTACACGACCTAAATTTTTATTTCTTGCACTTGCATGTGTTCTTCCCGGTATCGCAACAGCATTCAATCAAACTGAAAGATTACAATGGATAGATGTCTTGTTGGTAACTTTGGGTGCGGTAGCGACCCATATTGCAGTGAATGTCTTAAATGAATATCATGACTTTCAATCCGGCCTGGATTTTATCAGTCGAAAAACACCTTTTAGCGGCGGGTCCGGAATGCTTCCCGTGCGACCGGAAGCAGCTCCGGCAGCTTTGGCCTTAGCCCTGAGCGCACTGCTTTTTTCTGCTTTGATAGGCGTGTATTTTACAGTTGTTTCCGGCCCTTTAATCTGGATACCAGCTATATTCGGGCTGATTGTCATTGTCACCTATACAAAATATCTCAATCAGCGCCCTTTGTTATGTTTGATCGCACCGGGACTGGGCTTTGGCACATGCATGGTTCTGGGAACGCATTATGCGTTGAGCAAAACCTTTTCCGTTCAGGCGCTAGGTGCGTCGTTAATACCTTTTTTCCTAGTGAACAACATACTGTTGCTGAACCAATTTCCGGATGTCGAAGCTGATCGGCAAATTGGGCGACGCCATTATCCTATCGTTATAGGAAGATCTAGAAGCGCAATAATTTTCCTGTTGTTTTGGGTAGCCGCCTATGTGGCGATCATTCTTTGTGTTTTGATGCGGATTTTCTCACCGGGCGCGCTTCTTGGCCTGCTGACGCTTCCTGTTGCTATCCTGATGCAAATAGGAGTTTTTCGAAATGCCGACAATATCGATGGCCTAATACCCTATATGGGCTTGAATGTCTTGGTAACACTGATGACACCTAGCTTGATGGCGATAGGGATGTTACTTCTTTGAACAATATAGTTTTAAAGTAAACTCTAAACTTGCTGCTGATTAGGTCGAGGTTTTTTTGTTCTGGGAGTTTTATTGGGCTTTTTGGTGTCGGAATCTGTTTTTTTGGATGTTTTCGACGGTGATGGAGCTGATTTTGGAGGTTTTTTTGAAGCGCTTTTCTTCTTTGCCGACGCACCGCTTTTTTCGAATGATTCCAGCTCTTCCAATAAAGTATCGAGTTGTTTCTCCAGTGATCGGACATCATCGAGAGTAGCAATATTCAATCGATTCAAAGTGCTGCGAATTCCATCGCTCATTCGTCCGGAAAAGTTGTCGATCGAATTACCCAGATCCAACTTGAGTTTTTCCCCTGTTTGAGCGGCTTCTTCTTTTGTATGACTTCCTTTTTGAACCAGCTCACTCATTTTCTTGTCGATTGTCATATTGATGGATTGCTTCAAATTTAAACCGCTTTTAACTAGATTCATTCCGAAGCCAAGCATGTCGGGCATCGATAACGATAGTGAGAAATTCGATTTTTTCTTTGTCTCAGTTTCATTCACAGGTGGATTATTATTTTTCGGCATCTTTCTGTCCTCCCGTTTTGTTTTCTTTTAATTGTTTGATCTTTTGTTCCAGAAGCTCAATCTTTTTGACCAGCCGATTCAAATCCTCTCGCTTTGGAACTTTCAACATTTCTCTTGCCAATGTTCCATCGATCAGGCGAGTGGTCGAATCAGTAACTTTTTCAAGTAAACCTTTAAATTGATCGACATGCTTAGGTTTCTTACGAAGTTCTTCGATTTCCGGCTCGTCGGCGGAAGATATTCGCGAGCTGATATGTGTTACCATATCTTTACCTTTAAGAAGCATATTGTTTAAGGTTTGAAATAGTGGATTCTCTTTGTTTTTCAAAACATTTAACAAGTTTTCAAGGGAAACTTGCTCTCCATCGTCAGTCGGTTCCGACCGCATGATCAGTTGAATCAATGTTTGGCGGGTAATATCCTCACCAGTCACATTATCAATTACTTTGATCGTTTCATTATCACGGATCATCTTTTCAATATCAGAAAAATTAACATACTCTTTTCGAACCGTGTCGTACATTTTTCTATTTCTATATCGTTTGATTATTCTTTCCACGACTTGCCTCCTAACACAAGCCTGTCTGCTCAGTCGATTTCCTTGCAGGCTTACAAAAAGTAATATACAACAAATGACGCGGCGCGTCAATAGGCTTTTTTGTAATTGGTTTCCGAATGCCGTTGATGATTATGGTTTTACGGATGTTTTTTGGATAAAGGTCAGATAAAGGGATATCAGCAATACGCCGATAAGAGCTCCTATAGCATCGGCAAGGATATCCATCAGATCGAATGTTCGGACTGGTACGAAAAATTGTATGCACTCATCGATGACACCGTAGCCAATAGCGATGGCTGCTCCTTGAACTCTATGGTTTTTTAGATCGGATTGTGGGTTTAGGCCGAGCGCCCCGATCCATGAAAGAATTGCCAGAATGCAATAAGTCAGGGTATGTAAAAGCCAGTCAGGCCCCAATGAATGGGTGGCGGTTGGGCGTCCCCAGAGCGCCATGTACAGTAGGGCAAGCATTTGGGTGAGAGCTGGAATTATTAGGATCAGTCTATAGCGTGAATGAGATATTTTTGTTAGAAAAGTCATGATGACTGTGTATCATAAAAGATGGTTAAGACAAAGGATTTCGTTTATAGAGAGGTTGGTTTTCGCTTGTGTTTGGGGGAGGTCTTGCAGTCTTTGCGGTTGGCAAGTAAAATCGGTCTGGGTTTGTTATTAAGAAAGGGAAAATCCTATGAAAATAGTGGGAAAACCATGGGGACGCGAAATATGGATAGCATATGACAACGATCGATATGCTGGAAAGATATTGGAGATAAAACAAGGGCACAGGCTCAGCCTACAGTATCATGAAAAAAAACATGAAACATTGTATTTGCTTGAAGGCAAGGTGCGTTTCACGTTGGAGGATGAGTCCGGCAACCTTCAAACGGAAGTGATTCAGCATGGGGGAGTCAAGGTTGTGCCTCCTGGGCGCAAACATCGTATGGAGGCAATACGGGATTCGATATTGGTTGAATTCTCTTCCCCGGAATTAACAGATGTTGTGCGTCTGGATGATGATTATTCTCGTTGTCCGGATTGATGTCATTTAGGAAATAAGCATGAAAAGAAAAAACAGTGATATAAACGATAGACTTTATATTGTTATCATGGCCGGTGGCAGGGGAACACGTTTTTGGCCGGAGAGTCGGGCCCATCAGCCCAAACAGTATTTGAGGATTCTTGGTGATCAGTCGATGATTCGGCAGACTTTTAACCGAATTGAGGCGTTAGCGCCGCCGGAGCGGGTTTACGTTGTCATAGCTGAAAGTCATTTGAGTCTTCTTCGTGAACATCTGCCGGAATTGCCGTTACAAAATATATTGCTTGAGCCAGTCGGCCGAAATACGGCGCCCTGTATCGCTTGGGCAAGCTCATTGATTATGCGCCAGGATCCGAATGCCGTCATTGCAACTCTCGCTTCCGATCATATCATCAACCCCATGGATGCATTCCAGGAGCAATTGAAAGCTGCAGCTTCTCTTGCTGTTGAAACGGGGAAAATCGTCACGTTGGGAATTCCGCCGGACCGGCCGGAAACTGGTTACGGATATCTGCAAATGGGTCAAATGTTAGGAGACGTACATGATTTGACGTATTCAGAAGTCCTGCGTTTTATAGAAAAACCGGATCATTTATCTGCTGAGCGTTATTTGCAGGAAGGCGGTTATCTGTGGAACAGCGGAATGTTTATTTTTACCGCTGAACGTATTTTGGCGGAAATAGGCACGCATCAATCAGAAATCATGGAAGGCATAACTGAAATTGTTGAAAGCGGTAACGATCAGCAAGTGTTGACTAAAATATTTTCGGATTTGCCTTCTATCTCGGTTGATACGGGTGTAATGGAAAGAATCCATGGAATACTGGGGATGCCGGTCAATTTTGATTGGTCTGATGTGGGGAGTTGGTATTCATTATACGAACATATTACGCCTGATGAAGAGGGAAATTACCCTTTGGGCCAATGTGTATTTGAATCTTGCAAACGCGTGTTGGGATGGGGTAAAGATCGCTTGATCGTTGGAATAGGTTTAGAAGATGTTATTATTGTCGATACGCCGGATGCTGTTTTAATATGTCGAAAAGATATGGCCCAAAAAGTGGGAGAAATAACCAAACTTTTGGAACGTTCGAATACGTTGAAACGTTATACTTAAACTTAGGAATTCAACTGGATTGTTAGGAATAATCTGGATACGAACGGTTTTTTGAAAGGAGAAACTCAATGAATAAAATTCTGAATCTGGTTATCATACTATGTCTGTCCAGTCATTTGTTGTATGCTGTTGAAACAGAAACCAATCTGCCGGAAAAATCTTTATCCGATACGAATCGCATTATCGCGAAAGTCAACGATCATCCGATATACTTTGATGAAGTTGAGAGTCGTATTGATAATTTCGAAAAGAAATTTCAGGAAATCAATCCTGAAATGAAGCTTCCAGAAGACAAGCGTCAAAAAATGCGGCAGGAGTTTCTTGACAGAATGATACGAGAAAAGATTCAGGAACTCGCCGCTGAAACCAAGCAGATAACTGTTGAAGAATCTGAAATAGATGAGCGTATCCGTCAATTACAAGTGTTGTTTGGCGAAGGTGAAAAAGCGGAAGAACGCTTTTTAAGCGGTATTTCTGATATGCAGGAGTTTAGAAAAAATATCGCTAAACAGATTCGTATCGATAAATTCATGGACACTCTTTTAAAAGAACCGGAAATCTCTGATGAGGAAATATCGGCGTATTATAATGACAATATCGATCGCTTGAAAGAAGAAGAAATGGTTGAGATTCAACAATTGACGTGGCGTTTACCCCCGCGTGAAGATGCAAGCTATGCTGAAAAATTAGCGGAAGCAACTGCACAAGCGGAAGAAGTCGTTAGGGAAGCCCAGTCAGGCAGAGATTTTACCGAGCTTGTCAAAACGTATTCTAATGACCCTAAAGTTGCTGAAAATGATGGAATCATTGGATGGGTCAGAAAAAAACAGTTAATTGAACAAATGGAAAAAGTGGTATTCGGTCTGGCAGTCGGCGAAGTGTCTCAACCTATACAAACAGAACTCGGCGTCATTGTCGTAAAAGCTCTAAATAAAAAGGAAGCCAGAACCCCTGCCTTGGAAGACGTTCGCGATAATATAAAAGATGGATTGATCCGAACCAAACAGGGGCAATCACGAGAAAAAATCTATCAGGATTTGAAAAGTCAGGCCAAAATCGAAATACTTCTCTAAAACGACGACTTTACTCAGCAGAGTCCGGCGCAGAGTCCCCAGTGTCTTCGGGTTCGGTTGCCGTGTTTGTCATCGATTCCTGTCCGGTTTGATCTGATACAGGGATGAAAATAAAACCAAAAATCGGCACGTTAAAAGTTGGCGTAGAAGCCTCATGGGTTTCTATCACCAGGTTGTCCGAAAAGCGTCCAACTCTATCCTCAGGAATCGTAATCGTGACAACAACGTTGTATTTACGGTTTTCACTGACAGTCTCAACCGAATACTGCATCCAATCAAATGATGATTGCACCACCGGCGGTTTTAAATTCGGTTCTTCACCTGCCTTTTCGATTGTAAATGTTTTCGTGATGACTTGCCCTGGATCAACTGTTCCAAGATAACCTTGGGTAGGATAAATTGATACGGCGCTCCGAACATACGCCAAAACCCTGATACGAATTGTTTTCTGAATATGGTGGTCTGTCAGAATCTCAACATAACCCGAAAATGTTCCAACCGGCGCCGAGTCTAAAAGCGTGACCGTAATGTCCCATTCGGTTACGGAAGAATCACCAGACTGTGATACCGGCTTGAGTATTGCTTGAAGGTCGTCGGAATCCGTTAAAACCTCTTTTATGGAAACAGCGACGTTTTTGTCTGCTCGCACACGGATAGTCTCGACAGATTCCTGCCCTTCAGTGACCTTTTTGAACAAAACATACCAGGGATCAATAGACAAAATACTGACAATGCGTCCGGAAAGTGTGAACTCAATCCAGTATGGTTCTACCTGATCAGTTGATGAATCAGTGTACACACTGACTTTTTTGGAAAAATCACCGTCGGTGTATTCAGGTTCATAGATGACGGTTAAACGCCGTATGTCACCTGGGTTTAAGGGAGCATCATCATCGAGTTCCGCCTTACAACCGCAATCAGAGCGAATCTGTTGAAGATCGATAGGTTTGTCCGAAGAATTAACAATTAAAAATGTGAACGATGCGGTTTCGCCCCAGAAGATATCGCCCATGTCATGCGTCAATGTGTTAACAAAAAGTCCTGGTATTGAGGTTTCAACTTGAGGAATGTCGGTTTCCAATACTGACGCTGAAATCAATGTACATAGAAAATACAGAGCGATCACGTAAATGCTTAACTGTCGCATCATTCATAATCTCCTTTAACTGACAAAGACGTTGTAGAATTCTCAACACAGATACTTTTCAAACAGTCGTAGTTACAATATTGACATTGATAATCAAGAATAGTCTGATTAGTATCCATATAAACAATGATTGGCTTTCGTAACTGTTGTTCTATGCAGTGAAAATCAACTATTGGCGCTGTAAATCGATCATAGTTGACCGAGCGGAGATTGGTGATGTAATCCAGATAAGCTTCTGCTCGGCGATGAAGAAATACAATACAACAGCGAAGGTCATTTTGGGCAACACTGTCCACAAGCTTTTCAAATGGCGCTATCTGAGCGAATGAGGCTGGTTGTAGTGGGTCGATGATAAGGATGACAGATTTTTTGCGATGCTCAGAAATCCACTGGTTCAAGGTCAAGGTTTCCAGCGTTGGTGAGAGTCTGAATAAGTGGGTTGTTTTCGCCAGCGATTCAAACTGAGGCGTTAACGATGGTTCCGTAGCTTTCCTATTAAAAAAACCGATGTCATCATCGGATATCCCCGCCGTCGATACAGCGATGAAGACGCCTAAGCAAACAAAAAGAAGACTGTGTGTTTTTACCAGTAAACTCATCATCGACGCTTGAATTTATCAAATTAGTTCACCGATCACAAGCTGGGTGATGCGTAGCGGGTATGAAACAAATTTCTGTTTTTGTCAAATTTGTCAAGACACACTTTTTTTCTAAGGATTATGAGCTGCCGCCTCAATGCGCCACGACAAAAAAGAGACTCGTTGCTCAGCTCGAATGCGTTCGTCGCCTTTGGTCCAAAGGCTCTCTAAAACCTCACCTGTCGATCAATAGAGATAAAGGGTGAGCCAATCAGACGTCCCGAATACTTTCTCGAAGTGAGGATCGGACATGCCGGTAAAGAAAACGAGGGGCGCAGCGCTGTAACCTGACGGTGAATCCGGCCAGACAATAGGAGCTAAAAGTTCTATCTCGGTTGTCCCAGGGGAAACATCAACTTTATAATACCGAACATCTTCCGGAAGCCAAGATATCCCATCGGCTGGAGGAGGAAAATAAAAAGCGTTCTGCGGTTTCAATTCTGATCCTGCCGCCCAGACCGCGAAAAGCGGTATTTCTTTAAAAGTCTCCTGCGTCGGATTATGAATATCGACATAAATGTAGACGATATCACCAGGATGGAATTCTTCCGAGGATACCCGAAAGCTTACGCCCAAATCCCTGGATGCTATAGAATCGACGGAGAAACACTCAACGGAAATGGCCACAAACACACATGCCAAAAAAATGATAACTTTTTTCATCTGAAGCCTCCTTTCGTGGTTACACCACTCACTACGATAAATATGAAACAAATTTCTGTTTTTGTCAAATTTGTCAAGACACACTTTTTTTCTAAGGATTATGAGCTGCCGCCTCAATGCGCCACGACAAAAAAGAGACTCGTTGCTCAGCTCGAATGCGTTCGTCGCCTTTGGTCCAAAGGCTCTCTAAAACCTCACCTGTCGATCAATAGAGATAAAGGGTGAGCCAATCAGACGTCCCGAATACTTTCTCGAAGTGAGGATCGGACATGCCGGTAAAGAAAACGAGGGGCGCAGCGCTGTAACCTGACGGTGAATCCGGCCAGACAATAGGAGCTAAAAGTTCTATCTCGGTTGTCCCAGGGGAAACATCAACTTTATAATACCGAACATCTTCCGGAAGCCAAGATATCCCATCGGCTGGAGGAGGAAAATAAAAAACACCAGCTTAAACGGTTTAAAGGTGATAACGACTATACTTTTTGATCGTTCTACTTTATAATTCGATTCTTTAACTGGAGGATATCCGGAGGCATAGCGATGAAAAAGAAAGTAAAAGCACTTGTAATGATTATTGGCTGCCTGGTGGGATTGGGCGCTTTCAGTAGCGCTTCGGAAGTAAAGCTGTCAACAGAGATATCACATAGTTCAGTGTCTGCCGGAGAAAACTTTACGTTGACTGTCAACTATGCGGTGCCTAACGAGCACCATTTAACCGACAATTTTTTTGAGCTGGATTTGGATGCGCTGGAGGGATTTGAGTTTGGCCTTCAGCAACCTTCAGCAGGCCAGTTTGATGACGGTGAACTTGTTCGACGCGGTCAAGCCTGGATTCGTGTTGTTGTTCAGGTGGACTCCGAAGTTATACCCGGCGATTATACACTAACTGGGAAGGCCTCCTATCAAATTTGTCAGGAAACACCGAGTTTTATGTGTTTTCCTCCCGTTGAGCTTGATTTCTCGACTGCGATAACCGTAGTTGGTCGTGATATGACCTCAGTTCAAAATCCCAAAATAGATCATGAAAAAGATATCGACCAATCCGAAGAGGACTTTGGGGAAATGACGCTTGAAAAGCGCCTTCTAAAAGCATTAGGTGATAACCTATTGCTGGCATTTTTTCTGGTGTTCATCGCCGGCTTTTTAACGAGTCTTACGCCATGTGTATATCCGATGATCCCCATTACAATTAGTTACATTGGCGGCAGCAGCGCCGGACAGTCAAAATCGAAGGGGTTCATCCTATCTTTATTTTACGTCCTTGGTCTTGCGATAGTTTACGCCATTTTAGGTGTTTCCGCCGCCGCTACAGGAGGCCTATTCGGCGCTGTGACTCAGTCACCATGGGTAATTGGATTTGTCGCATTGGTATTCTTCATCATGGGTTTATCGATGCTGGGCGCTTTTGATATTCAATTGCCGTCTTCCATTCAAGGTAAATTGCAGGCCGGCGGCCCTAAGGGCGGGTTGTGGGGCGCTGTTGGGATGGGGATGGTTGCCGGCTTGATCGCTGCGCCTTGTGCCGGACCGATAATCGTCGCTTTAATGACATATATCGCTTCGACAGGAAATATTCTGCTCGGTTTTATTTTGATGCTTGGTTTTGCCTTCGGAATGGGCCTGTTATTTATAGCTCTAGGAACTTTTTCAGGACTGCTTACATCCTTGCCGGCTGCCGGTTTGTGGATGGATAAGATCAAAAAGATTTTCGGCGTTGTTATGATTGCTGCAGCATTGTATCTAATTAAACCATTAGTATCTCCCCCTATTTACGGCTTTTTGATCGGCCTTGGCATGGCGCTTTTAGGGGCAACTCTAGGGGCATTCACGCCTATTAAAAATGAAGATCCGATCCTTAAAATTCTTCTTAAAGCAGTTGCTGTTCTGATTACTGTGTTAGGGATATACTTTGTCGTCAGCCTGACACCGGTACCTGGAAAAATTGTTCCGGAACAGGCTTTTACCTCTTCCGAGACACCGAAGAGCGCTGAAGACTCACTTTGGCGGACGGATTTTGAACAGGCATTGAAAGATGCTCAAAATCAGAACAAAAACATCATTTTAGATTTTGGGGCCGATTGGTGTAAAGCCTGTAAAGATTTAGAGCGTTTAACGTTTGCTGACTCAGACGTAACCAAACGATTACAATCATTTATAGCAGTTAAAATAGACGGCACAAATATTAAAGACCCGTCTGTCAAGAGTATTCAATCAAAATTTTCGGTTATTGGGCTTCCCACAGTCATCATTCTGGATTCTCAAGGAGATGAGCAGGGAAGATTTACCAGTTTTCTACCTCCTGAACAGTTTATTAAATTTCTTGATCAAACGCTCTCATCTGATACGATAGAGATGGAGTGATTCGAAAGGAGCTGTGAATGCAATCTGTAAACAAAGAGCAATTTTCTGAAATTATCAGCAAATCACAAAAACTCGTTGTCGTAGATTGTGGAGCCGCTTGGTGTGGTCCATGCAAAAAATTGACACCGATTATTGAAGAGTTGGGTGTCAGCATGGGTGATAAAATAGATGTCATCTATGTAGATGCTGGTGAACAACCTGCCTTGGCTCAAGCACACGGTGTGATGTCACTGCCAACCTTATTGTTTTTTAAAAACGGTGAGATTTTAGATCGAATCATTGGGCTGGTGAGTAGGGATAAGATTGTTGAAAAAATCAATTCACTTGCCTAACCACGTTGGTGATTGGACTATAATATTACCGGCGAAGTGATTGTGGTGATTTATTCCAAATCACCGTGCTTGAAAAATCGAGGATATTATGAGTCAAAAAGGAAATTTGACTAAAATACACTTTGATGCCCTTCTTCAATGGCTGGCAGGACAGAAAAAAACAGGAACACTACGTGTTACCAGCTTTGGAAAATCAAAACGAATTCTTTTTGAAAATGGAAATATTATCTCTGCTTATTCAGAATTTTCAGAAGATAGTTTTCGTTCGGTTATAAAAAGAATGGTTTTGCTCCCACCAAATCAACAGGCGGAACTTGAACTGGAGCTAGGCGCAAATGATGAGGAATTTGCCCGAAAAGTTATTGAAAAGGGGTATGTGACCGAGAGGGAGTTTTTAGAGGTATTGAAGCGTCAGAATCAGGATATCATCCTGAGTTTGTTTGAATGGAATACAGGCGATTTTGTATTTTTTGAAAATCAGTTGCCTGAAAGAAAACCGATTGCATTGAAAATCCCTATACAAGGCATTATTGAGAGGGGAATTGATCGTGCCCAAAAACGTCGGTTGCTTCGTTCAAAAGTCCCGGATGAGGGTTTTTATAAAGTTATCGATAATGATTTCAGACGTGCGATGATTGATAATCCACGAACTCCCGAAAATGTGCGTGATTTATTTGAAGCATTGTCTGAACCGCTTTCGATACGAAGCATTATTGATGAAACAGGGTTGACGGAATTTGAAGTCGTGGTGATTCTGGCCAGATATCTGGATGAAGAAAAATTAGATATCGTTATTCCTGAAAAAGAAAAAATTCCGGAACATATCAGAAAAGTACTCGCAGAAGCAGAAATTCTTCATGAAAAGGGAAGATATTGGGAAGCGTGGACTCGAGTTCGAAAAACATTGGTTGACTTGCCGGGAAATACAGAAATTCAAATGCTTTCAAGAGATTATGCAAGAGTGTTTAAACAGGATTTGCAACAGGCTATCATGTCGGTGGATAGAGTTCCGGTCGTGAAGAAAAAGGTTGATGAAGCTTTGTTTGCTCGATTTCCAAAAGAGACTGCTCTTGGATTTGTGATTTCTCGCATCGACGGTAAATCAACTATTAAAACCTTGAGTCAATTGCTGAATATTAACGTCGATAAATTGATGCTGACACTGTACCTCCTTATAAAATCCGGGATAGTCACGCTTGAAGAAGCAAAAAGTCGCTTACCTGAAGAAATAGCTAATCGTCGTCAATTCGTTAGAAAAATTTGGGAGCGGATGCAGAATCAAAACTATTATGAAATTTTAGGAATTAAACGTGATGCGACCTTTGGAGATATAAAGACTGTCTATTTCGAAATGGCCAAGCAATTTCATCCAGATCGCAGACCTGAGGATGATCCGGAAGATGTTATAAAGCGTCTGGATGAAATTTTTGTGAAAATAAGGGATGCCTATCATACGCTTTCTGACCCGGAACGCCGTGAAACTTATGACAGTGGGCTGAGCGAAGGTGAGCAGGCTATCAACCTACAAAAAAGTCGCTCTAAAGCTCTTTTACAATACCGAGTGGGATTGAAAGCTTTTCAGTCTAGAAACTATCGAATTGCGATGGAGTATATGCGATCGGCTATTGATTTAGATCCCTATGAACCCATGTACTATATCAAGATGGCGGAAATATGCACTCGAAATCCCCGTTGGTATAAAGCTGGAGTGTTATCGGCGAGAAAAGCAATTCAATTGGATCCGAATGTTCCAGAACACCATGCTATCCTTGGGTTGTTATATAGATTGGAAGGTAACTTGGTCGAAGCCGAAAAAGAATTTTATCTTACGTTGAAATACGATCCTGAAAACCTGACAGCAAGGCGGGAATTGAGTAGTATGGGCAAACAAATACCGACGTTGGAAGATAAAGAAGATACACAATTCACGCCTATACCTCGAAAAGATAAACCCGATTCCCCATAAAAAAACCGGTAACTTTTATTTACCGGTTTTCCTTTAATCAATTTTAAAAGAGACTACTATTCTGAGGCTTTTTTGGATTGTGCTATCACACCTTCCGTCAGGTTGGCAGGAAGCTCTTCATAAGATTCAAACGTCATAGAAAACGACCCTCGACCTCCTGTCATCGATCGCAATTCAGGTTCATACATCTGCATTTCCGACAGGGGCACCTGAGCTAGTACGACCTGTTTTTTGCCTTCGGAGTCCATCCCAAGAACTCGGCCACGTTTGGAATTCAAATCGCCGATGATATCACCCATATTGGCTTCAGGAACTGTGATACGCACTTTCATGATGGGCTCCAACAAAATTGGCTTGGCCTGCGTGAACGCCTGCTTCAATGCCTGGGCGCCCGCAATTTGAAACGCGATATCCTTTGAGTCGACAGGGTGAGATTTTCCATCGTAAAGTTCCGTTTTAATGTTGGTCACACGGTAACCTGCCAAAATTCCCTGCTGCATAGTTGTTCGAATACCTTTTTCAACACTGGGAATATATGTGTTCGGAATAACTCCTCCAACAATATGGTCTTCAAACCTCAACCCTTCAAAGGATTCTTCACCTGGAGGCAGCGGCATAAGTCTTATGGCAACTTCACCAAACTGGCCTGCGCCTCCGGATTGCTTTTTATGTCGGTAACGAACATCTGCTGTGCCTTTAACTGTTTCTTTATAGGGAATTCGCGGTTGAGTAACCGTGGCTTGTACACCAAATTTGCGCTTCAATCGGTCATGAGTGACATCGATATGAAGTTGACCCATACCCGACACGATCAGCTCATTGGTTTCCATATTTCGGTCGTAGCGAAGCGTCGGATCTTCTTCTGCCAAGCGTGTCAAAGCAGACGAAATTTTCTCTTCATCCGGTTTGGTTGTTGGTGTAAAAGCGTATGAAATCAATGGTGCGGGATAGTGGACCGGCTTGATTTCATGTTTTATATCTGACCCAGCCAGGGTATCACCCGTTTTAACACTTTTAGCCTTGATGATGACACCAATGTCGCCGGCGGTAATTACTGATGCCTGTTCCTGGCTCTTACCTTGAAGATACCAAACACCCGTTATTTTTTCCGTTTCTTTTTTCGAAACATTTACAACTGTTTGATCGGCTTTCAATGTGCCGGAATAAAGCCTAAAAACCGATAATTTGCCGGAAAATGGGTCGACAACAGTCTTAAAAACCTGTGCGACCAAAGGACCATCAGGTTTACACATTAATTCTGTCGAATCGACTTTTTTCGGGGGGACGTCAAGCGGGCTAGGAAAAGTATCAATGATGATATCCAGTAAAAATTGTGTTCCTATGTTGGAGTTTGCCGACAAAGGCACTACAGGAAAGAAAAGTCCTTCCAACACTGCTTTTTTCAGCGCGGTCCGGATTTCATCTTGAGTCAGTTCTTCACCTTCAAGATACTTTTCCAATAAAGCGTCATCAGCCTCAGCAACTGCCTCGATCAGCTCAAGTCGAGCTTCTTCAACCTGATCAGCCATATCCGCTGGAATATCACCTGTTCTGGATTTGCCGGTTGCAGGATCAAATTGAAGACCTCGATTTTCTAGAAGATCGACAATGCCTTTGAAGTCAGCCTCTTTTCCAATTGGAAGCGCAATTGGAATGGCTTTCGAACTTAACTCCCGAATCGTATTTAAAGCGGTTTCAAAAGACGTATTTTCTTTGTCGAGTTTATTGATAATAAAACAGCGTGAACGTGGAAGAATGTCTTCAGCTTCCCATAAACGCTCCAAATTAAACTCATCACCCAGACCACCGCCAGTAACGAAAAAGACACTGTCAACACTTGCCAAAGCAGGGAAGGCATCACAGATAAAATCGCTATATCCCGGCGTGTCAAGAATATTGATTTTGTGTTTTTTTACCTGCGTATAACAGAGAGATGAATTAATCGAGATTTTCCGATTGATTTCATCGTCATCGTAATCCGTCACCGTATTCCCTTCATCAACTTTCAAGTGGCGTTTGATAGCGCCCGAAGTAAATAAAATCGAAGAGACTACCGATGTCTTACCAACGTCTCCATGACCGGCAAATGCAATGTTACGAATCATCGAACTTTCAAATTGGCTCATATTCCCCTCTTTCTATAAATGAAATGGCCTGGGTTTCGATTTCCAGTTAAAATGATGGAATACGTGAATCACAAATAAATCAAAACGTCAAGGCTGCCGGTATCGATTATTCCGGCAAACCGCAAGGATAAAGAAAGGAGTTCCTTACGTCAAGACACAAATTATCTTTATATCTATTTATAACTCTCAAACTTGACCTTGAAGGTATGATTAAAAATGGCTATTCTCATCCGAAGCGCCATGCGTTTATAAAGGTTGCCTTATGTTAGCAGTTATACAAAGAGTATCGAAAGCGAAAGTAAAAATTCAGTCTGAAACTTATAGTGAGATTGGGTGTGGGCTTCTTGTCTTGCTTGGCGTGGAGCGTGGAGATACGGAAAAAGATGTTGAATATCTGGTAAAGAAAAGCGTCGAATGCCGTATATTTAATGATCATAATGACAAAATGAATCTTTCATTGATGGATATAAACGGGAGCTTGTTAGTAGTGTCTCAGTTTACACTGCCTGCCGACATTAGGAAGGGAAGAAGGCCAAGTTTTAACCGGTCTGCTGATCCGGAAACAGGGGAGAAGCTTTATCAGGCATTTATCACTGCTGCTAGGGCTTACGGGGTAGATGTCAAAACGGGTGTTTTCGGAGCGATGATGGAAATTATGTTGATCAATGATGGCCCGGTTACCATCATTGCCGATTCGAAAGAAGCAGTGCGAAACACGAAAGACTGATTTTAAAAGAGTTCCGTCACGGAGGGTTATCGTATGGTTTCAAAAGTGTTTTTCTTGAGCGCTAGAGCAAAATTGCACTCCTCGCCGATAGAACGTTTTGAAAAACTGCTAAATAAAATTGGTTTGGGCGTTTTTAAAGAAAACATGTCTGTTGCGGTAAAGATACATTTCGGCGAAAAAGGCTCGACGGGATTTGTGCATCCAACGTATGTCAGATCACTGATCGATCATTTGAAAAATCGTAAATGTTTGCCGTTCTTGACGGATACAAATACGCTTTATAAAGGACAGCGATCACAAGGTATCACCCATTACGAACTCGCCATACAAAATGGCTTTTCTTTTGCTGTCGTCAATGCGCCAATCTTTATCGCCGACGGGATTAAATCAACTTCTGTCGCCGAGTTGTCAGCAGGACCGAACCACTTTAAAACGGTTAAAATCGGTAAAACAATAGTTGAAGCGGATGCATTGATTTCTGTGAATCATTTTAAAGGTCACCGTTTGACTGGTTTTGGTGGAGCGATAAAGAATCTATCTATGGGGTGTAGTTCCAGAGCAACTAAACAACGTATGCATGCCGATATGAAGCCGGCCCTGGTCAGTGAGCAAAAATGCGTTGGTTGCGGGAGATGTGTCGCAATTTGTCCGGTAGATGCTATTGAACTCCGAGATGGAATTGCGTATTTCGACCAGGACAAATGTGTCGGCTGTGCTGAATGTCTGTCAATTTGCCCGGAATTTGCAATCAAAATTCTTTGGGAAGGGTCGCATACAAGCGTACAAGAAAAAATGGCCGAAGTTGCGCTTGCAGTTGTTAGACATTTTAAAACGAAGGTGTTGCATTTGAATTTTTTGCTGAATATTACACCGGATTGTGACTGCGTCAAATGGACGGATACTCCTGTTGTACAAAATATTGGTATCCTGGCCTCGACTGATCCTGTTGCAATCGACCAGGCTAGTCTGGACTTGATAAAAATAGTTCCTGGACTTCCCAATAGTCGCCTTCCTGATACAAACTCAACAGGAAAAGAAAAATTTTCTCTGATTCATACCGATGTCGATCCGGAAGTTCAGCTTCGATATGGTGAGTCGATCGGGCTGGGATCTCGTCAGTACGAATTGATTCCTATCAACTGATTGTCCGTTATGACTCAACGTTATGCTCAAAAAATTTACAGCGTTTCAGCATTGACAACTGAAATCAAACAACTATTGGAAGATAGATTTCAGTCTATTTGGGTTGAAGGCGAAATATCGAACTTTGTGCATCATCGATCAGGACACATGTATTTTTCGCTAAAAGATGCTAATTCGACATTGCGCTGTGTGATGTTTAGAAGCGCAAATCAAAACGTGAAATTCCAGCCGGAAAACGGTCTTAGTGTAAGAGTTTATGGCTCGCTGTCGGTGTACCCTCCGCAAGGATCGTACCAGTTGAATGTGTCTAAAATGGATTCAAGTGGCCTTGGCGATCTGCATCTGGCTTTTGAACGGCTGAAGCAAAAGCTGATGAAAGAAGGCTTATTTGATACAAAGTGGAAAAAACCGATACCTGATTTTCCTAAACGAATTGGCGTTGTCACCTCGCCAACCGGCGCCGCCATATCTGATATTGTCAATGTTATTAGCAGGCGCTATCCCATCGTTGACCTTGTTTTATGTCCGGCGGCTGTTCAAGGGAATACGGCTTCCCGGGAAATTGTCAGAGCTATTCGCACGTTTCAAGCGTTGCCCTCGCAGGAAAAACCCGATGTGTTAATTGTGGGAAGAGGAGGCGGATCAATTGAGGATTTATGGCCGTTTAATGAAGAAATTGTCGCTAGAGCGGTCTTTGCCTGTGATATACCGATAATATCAGCGGTCGGCCATGAAATTGATTTTACAATATGTGACTTTGTCGCTGATCATAGAGCTCCTACGCCATCAGCGGCAGCAGAGTATGCGGTTCCCGATATGGTTGAAATACGACGACATCTCAATGAATTGCAAAATCGGTTGAAACGTGCGGTTATCAATACGTTGGAATTGAAACGTCTTTATGTTGTTGAGAAAAGCAAGCATAGCGTATTCAAACCGATGGATTTTGTGCGCGAGAAGCAGTTGACGTTGGATCGAGTTCAGGACAATTTGATGGCAACGGCTAAGCGCCAACTATATGAATACCGTTCGAAACTGTCACAGATACATGCTCAGTATTTGGTTTTTCGTCCGGAGAAAATAATTATGGAGTATGTTGCCGAGCTGGCCGTGTTCGAGAATCGATTTGTGACGTTGTGGAAAGCCTACAGACAGGACAAAATGGTGTCGTTAGAACAACTTCTGTTTCGATTAAGTCGCTTCAACCTGAAGGGTTTTCATCATATGATCGACAAAATGACCTCGGCCTTGAAAGGTCATAATCCAAAGCTCATTCTGGAAAAAGGATATGCGATTTGCTCATTACCGGATAATACAATAGTGAGTTCGATTCATTCGGTTCAGACAGGTGAGCGAGTGAATGTGGCGTTATATGATGGTCACATGGAGTGTGAAATACAGGAAATCAAAGAGGAGAGAAAATGAACCAGGCACATAAAAAGGAATGGAAACCGGTGAATGATATGTCTTTTGAAGAGAGTTATTCAGAACTTCAAGAGCTGGTGGAAAAATTTGAAAAGGGGCAAATGCCGTTAGTGGAATCAGTGGATTATTTTGAGCGGGGAATGGAGTTGTTAAAGCGATGTAACCAGCAATTGAATGAAGCTGAATCCCGTGTCGAAAAATTACTTCGGCGCATAGATCCGGAAGAAATAAATGCTGCTGATGATAAGTTGTCTAAGGATACGTATGAGATCAAGGACGATGATGTGCCTTTTTAAGTGAAACGCGCGACCATTATGCAATTAAAAACAAGGTGTGTCTGGAAGCGAATACAACCATTCTTACGATATGGTATTCCTGCCGTTTTTTTATATTTCATCGGCAGACAGGTTGCCAAAGACTGGGATGAAATTGTTAAAAGTTTTAATTCAGGCGCAGCTTGGTGGGCGCTGCCGGCCTTTGTGTTTTTTTTTCTAGGTGTCGCTTCGATTGCCTGGAATTGGAAAGCGCTGTTAGAGATACTGGGGGCACGATATTCTTTTACTGAAAGTTTCAGAAGTTTTTATTATTCAATGCTTTTAAAATACATTCCTGGAAAGATATGGGGTGTGACAGGTCGTGTTGTTCTGGCAAAACAAGATGGAGTGCCGGAAGGCACAAATATTCTTAGCATTATTTTGGAATCATTATTTCTGATGACATCGTCCTCTGTTGTGGGGTTATTGGCGCTGAGCCGGCTCTATTCAATGACAGTTGAAATACGGATTTTGCTACTGGCTTCTCCGTTTATCTTAATCTTTTTACATCCAAAGATGATTCATTGGGCGGTCAAAATTCTTTCACGTCGATTTCCTGACTATGTAATATCGCTGGATAGTGTTCCCAAATTTAGTTTGATTTTAAAACTTCTGGCACAATATAGCCTTGTTTGGGTCTTTCACGGTCTTGGTTTTTGGTTTTTGCTAAAGATGTTGGATCCCCTTGGGAAAGACTATATTTTTCTTTGTATGGGTGGAAACAGCTTGGCATGGCTAGGCGGATTTTTAGCAGTATTTACGCCTGCGGGTCTAGGAGTGCGGGAGATTTTATTGACGAGGCTCAGCGCTGGAATTGTCAAAGCCGGGCCTGCAGCGGCTGCGGCTATTTTATCCAGGGTCATCATTATCTTTTGTGAGCTGCTTGGGTCGGTGATTCTATTTTTTATAAGACCTCATCAAGACAAGCATGCCTTTCGTGAGCAGACTTGACCGAACAGGGCTTCAATGCTAGTAATAGACAGTATTTCAGTAGCGCCTGTATGATTGTCGAAAGTGATCGTAATTTAAAGGATGGAGGGTTATGGAGGAGAAATTTTCATTTGGCGATATCGAAAAGCGCCGACAGAAAATCTGGGAAGATCAGAAAGCGTTTGAATATGCTGAAAACATAGACAAACAAAAATTTTATTGTTTGGAAATGTATCCTTATCCTTCTGGAAAATTGCATATGGGTCATGTCAGGAATTATGCGATCGGTGATGCCATAGCACGCTTTAAAATTATGAACGGGTTTGCTGTTCTGCACCCTATGGGCTGGGATGGGTTCGGCTTACCCGCGGAAAACGCAGCTATTGAAAGGGGAATTCATCCGGCTGAATGGACTCAAGCAAACATAGATCATATGCGGGATCAATTGAAACGGATCGGTTACGCATTTGACTGGTCAAGGGAAATTGCCACCTGTCATCCTGAATATTATAGATGGTGCCAATGGCTATTCCTGCAGATGTATCAGAAAGGTTTGGCTTACCGAAAGACGACCGAGGTGAATTGGTGTGGAAAATGTGAAACCGTTTTAGCCAATGAGCAGGTTGAATCCGGCAATGTTTGCTGGCGATGTGGATCTGAAGTAGAAGTTCGTGAAATGGACGGCTGGTTTTTTAAAACCACTGACTATGCCGAAGCTTTGCTGAAGGATCAACAATTACTTGAGGGGCATTGGCCCGAAAAAGTGCTGACCATGCAAAAAAATTGGATAGGGCGAAGTGAAGGCGCCTACGTTGACTTTCCTGTCGATCAATCAGACAAAAAAATACGTGTGTTCACGACTCGACCCGATACATTGTATGGTGCAACATTCCTGGTTTTAGCTCCTGAAAACCCGTTGGCGCTTGAACTGGCGGCTTCGGATGATAGACGAAACGCGGTTCGTGATTTTGCTGAAAAAGTTCGACATATAGACATTATTGAACGAACAGATGTCGGTATTCCAAAAGAAGGTTGCTTTACAGGAGCCTATGCCGTCAATCTTCTAACAGAAGAAAAAATACCGATTTGGGTCAGTGACTTTGTGTTATGGGGATATGGAACCGGCGCAATCATGTCGGTACCGGCACATGACCAAAGAGACTTCGAGTTTGCTAGAAAATATAATCTCCCCATACGGATTGTCATTGCTCCAGAAGGCCGAAATCTCGACTCAGAATGCATGGAAGAAGCCTTTGAAGCTATTGGAAACATGGTTAATTCAGGACCGTTTAACGGCCTTAAAAGCGATGATGGAATAATAAAAATAACACGTTATTTAGAAAAGAAGGGTATCGGGGAATACGCAGTTACCTATAGGCTCAAAGACTGGGGTATTTCCAGACAGCGCTATTGGGGCACCCCTATTCCGATAATCAACTGTGATGATTGTGGCGCTGTGCCTGTCCCAGAAAAAGATCTGCCGGTACTACTACCGAAAGATATTCCAATCGACTGGTCGAAGGGCGGCAATCCTTTAGCGCTGGTTAAAGAGTTCACGGTGACCTCGTGTCCAGTATGCGGAAAGCCGGCTAGACGGGAAACGGATACAATGGACACATTTGTCGATTCATCATGGTATTACAGCAGATATTGTGATCCACGAAATACGAAACAAATAGTTGACCCAAAGAAGAATAACTATTGGATGCCTGTAGATCAGTATATCGGTGGTATCGAACATGCTGTGATGCACCTGCTTTATGCCCGATTTATTCACAAAGTTCTACGAGACCTTGGGTATGCTGAATCTGATGAACCTTTTTCCCGGCTACTGACACAGGGCATGGTTTGTTTGACGGTCTTGAGGTGTCCTAAAGATGGTTATTTATATCCGGAAGAAGCAATCGACAATGGTGATGGATCATTTACGTGCAAAATTTGTGGTCATCAGGTGGAGATTGGTCGATCGGAAAAAATGTCTAAATCGAAACGAAACACAAAGGATCCGGAAGAATATTTAGCAAAATATGGTGCGGATGCGATACGTGTTTTCTCGCTGTTTGCCGCTCCTCCTGTAAAAGATTTGGATTGGAATGACAGTGGAGTAGAAGGTGTCTTTAGGTTTCTGAAACGTCTTTGGAGGTTTGTCTATGATCATGAAGACCTTCTTCAGGGGTGTGTCGTTGATTCCGCCATTAAAAAGGGAGACTGTTGCAAAATAGCAGAAAGTCTCAGACAAAAAACCCATATGACGATTAAACGGGTATCCCAAGATTTTGAAGGACGATACCATTTTAACACCTCGATCAGCGCCTGTATGGAAATAATCAATCAATTGTATGCTATCGCAATCCCTGATGACACTCATCGAGACTATTCCGATATTAGGATGGCGGTTCGAGAAGCGGTGAAATCAGTTCTGCAAATGCTGAATCCATTTGCTCCTCATATATGTGAAGAATTATGGAGCATACTTGGTGGTGAAAATCTGCTGGCATTAGGACCGTGGCCGGATTGGGACGAGGATATCGCCTCAGAAAAAACCATTGAAATACCCATACAGATAAACGGAAAACTAAGAACTCGGTTGACTACAGAATTAGATACCTCGAATGAGCTTCTAGAAGAGATGGTCAGGCATAACGATGTCGTTTTATCTTGGCTGGAAGGCAAATCGATCGTCAAAGTGATCATTGTGCCGAATAAATTGGTTAACGTGGTTATTAAATGAGTCTGAATAAATTGATTATTTTCTTGCCGATCATTTTTCTGGTGTCGGCATGTGGTTATACGTTAACCGGATTGGGAAACTCGTTGCCGCCGCATATGCAGAATATTGCTGTGCCTGTATTCCAGAATGAAACTTATGAATATGGCTTGGAGAGGATTATTACTCAGGAGTTGGCGACATCATTCAATCGCCGTTCAGGGATACGGGTTGTTCAAAAACTGAATGATGCCGACGCAGTTTTAGAAGGCACGATAAAACTATATGAATATGTTCCAACTTTGAATGCTCAACGACAAGTGACGCAGTATTATATTAACATCACAGCAGACCTGAAGTTGAAGGATTTGGTGAAAAATACGGTATATTGGGAAAACAAGGCCTATCGATTTCATGAAGTATATAAAATTACTGATGGTGTAGGATCGGTTGAAGCGAACCGGCTTCGAGCTTGGGAGAATGCCGCAAAAGACTTTGCTGAAAGTATTTCAAGCATTCTTTTAGAAGGTTTTTAATGGGTAACTTACTTCCAAGTCGTAACACCTGGGAATTGCTGGGAAACTTTACTGTTCGTAATTTAAAGCTGAAATATCAGTCATCGTTTCTGGGTTTTCTCTGGTCTTTGATCACACCTCTTATGCAGATGATGATTTATACGGTTGTTTTCAGCTTGATCATTCGAGTCAATGTCGACTGGCCTTTTGCCGTATTCCTGCTGACCGCCCAATTACCTTGGCTGTTTTTCTCTAATTGTTTAATGATGGGGGCCAGCAGTGTCATTGAACACGGAAATCTGATTAAAAAAGTTAGTTTTAAGCGAGTTTTGTTACCAATTGCCACCGTGTGTTCAAACTTGATCAACTTTATTTTGACATTATTGGTTCTGGTGCTTTTTCTGGCAGCGTACAAAATACCTTTCACTGTTCATATTTTGTATCTGATTCCGGCGATTCTAATCCTGGCATTGTTTTCATTAGGGCTGACTTTTATCACATCGGCTTTAGCTGTTTTTTTTCGTGATATTTTTCATATTTTAGAGGTGATTTTGCTGGTCTGGTTCTGGTCTGTTCCTGTCGTATATCCGATTACCTATTTAAATGACATTCCACCTAAATGGGGCTGGCTGGTAATGGTCTATCGCCTAAATCCTATGGTTCATATGCTGGAACTGTTTCGATTTACGTTTTTATACCAACAATCTCCATCGATAAAGTCGATAAGCTATGCGGCATTGTCGGCAATTATCAGTGTTTTATTGGGATATATAGTCTTTCGAAAAGTGGCGCCACGGTTTGCGCGTGAGATATAACATGAAAAACAGTGTAGAATCCGACAATGTGAGTGTTCTGTTCAAACGGTATCGGGAAAAAAACCGTATGCTGCGTTGGACTTTATTGAATCAATTGAGAAAGCGCCAGCCCAATGAGGCGTTTTGGGCATTGAAGGATGTCACATTTTCTGTTCGTCCTGGGGAAACATTTGGAATCATAGGAAAAAATGGATCAGGTAAATCCACCTTGTTAAAATTGATAACCGGAATAATGAATCCTGATTTTGGTAAAATCGAAATTAATGGAAGAGTGTCAGCTCTTTTGGAGCTCGGCGCTGGATTTCATCCCGATTTGACGGGTACTGAGAATATTTACTTGAATGGATCGATAATGGGTTTAACTCGATCTGAAATACGTGCGAGATTTGATGAAATTGTGCGCTTTTCAGAATTGGAAGATTTTATAGATACCCCAATAAAACATTATAGCTCAGGAATGTATATGCGGTTGGGTTTCAGTATAGCGATCAACGTTGATCCCGATATTTTAGTCATCGACGAAGTCTTGGCTGTCGGTGACCAAGGATTCCAAGGAAAATGTCTGGACAAAATAAGAGATTTCAAGCGTAAAGGAAAAACTATTATTTTTGTTTCTCATGATTTAAGTGTCACGAGCCAATTATGCTCACGGGCAATCTGGTTGGAAGAGGGGCAAGTTGCCGCTCGAGGCAGCACTCAAAGAGTGGTGGAATCTTATAAGGCTATGGTTCAGGATGATATGGAAAGTCGCCTCGAAGATGACCATAAGCAAGTTCAGATAGATGTTGAATCCCGATGGGGTAATCGCCAGGTCGAAATTACCCGGGTTGAATTTTTTGACGCTGAAGGCCAAATCAAACATCGATTTAAAACGGGTGAAACGTTGAGGGCTAAAATTTCTTGGCGGACAAATAGTCGAATACCAAAACCAGTTTTTGGGGTTGGTATACACCGGAATGATGGTGTTCATGTCAACGGGCCAAACACCAAGTTTTGTGGTGAAATCCCAGCATATATCGAGGGTATCGGTGCAACATGGTATGAGATCGAAGTATTGAATCTTTTGCCCGGCACGTATTATTTTTCTGCTGCTGTATATGATTACGGCATTACACAGCCCTTTGATCATCATGAACAATTATATCCTTTTATGGTAATCCCCGGGGATTGCAACGAAGAATACGGCACTTTTTTCATGCCATCAAAATGGTCTTATGAGGGAGATTATGGTTCAATCACCGGCTGATGAAAATGCTAGACTGAGGCAAGCGTTAGAAGAAAAAAATCAACTTGTTGAAAAACAAAATGAGATTATCAATCAGCAGCTCGATATGATCACGGATACGGCGATTAAGCTTAAACATGCAGAAACACAGATTCATGATTTGACCGTTGAAAACACAACATTAAAAACATTTCGGGACAAAGTGCACAACACAGTTATCTATCGTGTTTTAAAATGGTTTAAACCATGACAAAGCAAAGCACACTTTATGAATGGCGCAACCGGAGCAGAGAAATATCTGGTAAAACACATCATTTGCTGAAACGTTTTGATGGAGTATGTTTTTACCTGGATGATATGTTTCGGTACGCTTTGGAAAACTATTCCAAACCAGAAAAGTTGGATTCTGAGCTGCTTAAAATGGGCGCTGATAAGAATGAGATTGTTGATATTTTGAACATGCTCAACTTAGCAGGATTGATAGAGCTTAGCGATTCTAATGAATAATTCTTCTAAACCTAATATTGGCATACTGACAGAAAGAATGACACTTGGTTACGGGGTTGACGTGGTCATTCATGAACAGGCAATACGGCTGGTTCAAAGAGGCTATTCTGTAACCGTGTTTCCTGCCTGGAAAACAAACCTGTATGACAACCAGCCGTATGATATCGTGCCACTGGCAGAAGAGTGCAACGGGATTCCTGATTTTTTTTCACCCGAATTCCTGACAAAGGCATTTGAAATCATTAATAAATACGATATTGGAATCTGGATTATTCATACGCCGCCTTTTTATTTTTGGCTTCATCATTTTCATACTCCGGTGATCATGGTGGAACACGGGACGCCTCCAGGTAAGTATTTCAGTTATCGGCAAGGAAAACGTCTGGACAGACAAACAAGAAGGCGACATCGAAATGCTTTTAGAAGTTTGCGGCCCGGTGATGGGCTAGTTGCCATATCCGAATATATTCGATCAGAATTGCCGATGGATGTTCAACGATGGACCAGGGTGATTTATAACGGAGCAGATCACTATCCTAAGGCATCTCAACAGGAAATCGATGCTTTTCGAAAAGCGACAAATGTGAAGCCTGATGAGGTTCTTGTTGTATGGGTTGGCCGAATTCAACCGCAAAAAGACCCACAACGGTATAAAGGGCTCGGCCAACTTCTTCGCTTGGGCAAGAAAATTCAAATGGAAAAAAGCCCAATCCGACTAGTTGCTGTCGGACGTGGTGATGAATCTGTCGAACCCTTGTTGAAAAATGTGGGTGTAATGCCTTTTTTGAATCAACCTCGAGAAAAAATGGCAGCGATTTATGCTGGCGCAGACATATTTCTGAATACCTCCAAATGGGAAGGATTCAATTTACCGTTGGCCGAGGCTCAATTTCAGGGAACACCGGTGATCGCTCTAAATGTGTGTGCTCACCCTGAAGTTGTTTCGAACGGGTTTTCCGGTGTTTTGGTCAACTCTCCTACTGAATTGTTTTCAACAGTTGTCAAACTCGCTAAAGATCCGGAACGTCGTAATCAGTTAAGTGTTGGAGCTATTCGACATATTGCTGAATTTTCTTGGGAAAAGAATATCGATGAACTCGAAAAGCTGATCCATTGTTCATTAAAAATTTACCAATCTAAAGATCCAGCTCAACCATTGACAGTCGAACTCAAAAAGAACCGAAAATATTACATGGATTATGCTGAATACCTACTATTTCAGCTAGGCTGGAAAACATTCATTAAAGAATGTTGCGGATGGGTCAAACGCAGACTTCCGTGGCGAAAAAGAAAAGAAGAATAGAGTGACTAATTTGCTTCAATCAAAGTGTCTGAGACCTGTTTCAGCTTATAATACAATAAATCCTTTTCTCCACTAGGCATAGGAACCCGAACCTCTTCATAATTGGCAATGAAATCAGGGTGATTCAAGATAGTCCATTCATCCAGGATTGCTGAGGATGAAAGGCTTTTTACTGCTTTTAGAGGTTCAGCATCTTCTTTGCGCACAGCGCCGGTGATGACAATATAGTCCGGTTTTTGCTTCAGAACATAATCATCATCTCGTTTAAAATGACCTGGCAGAACATGGGTAAGTGTGTCAGGAAACGGTTGATGAGATATATGAGAATCACATAGCCCACGCATATCGATTGTCTGAAGGTCGGAATAAAAAGGCACTTTTCCGGCAGGAATGACGGCAACAACCTGATCATGTGCTGCATTTTCTCTCAAATGCAGACCTAGTTCTTTTAAAACATCGACAGGAGGGTCCGTGCCAAGGATTTTTTGAGCAAAAAAGGAGCGCTCCATAAATCTTTCATTCGCTTTAATTCCATGAAAAAGAAGGTGGGTACACATAAGAATAGTCAGTAAAATCGAAAAACGAGGGCTAACGTTCGTCGTTTTAGCAATAAAAACGGAAGCGCCCATAACAAGAAACGGTATGAGCGGAAGAAAAAACCTGTTTGCAGGCATCCAGTCACCACCCACCCAAACCACATAGGCAGAATAGACGATCGTCAATAATAAAATCGTCGATAGACCTTCAACTTTAGGGCGGATAAACAGGGCTAGAAGTATCAAAATAATGGTGGCTAAACCTCCCTGGAGTAAAAATCCTTTCAAATACAGAAACCCGCTATTAGCCAATTCTAGTCCGGGACAGGTTTTGACATAGAAGGTATTTGGCAGCCAATGTCCATAATAAGTTTTTCGCCAAAGTGCGTGAAAGAGGACCGGTAATAAAAAAACGATAGTTCTGATAATAAACGTCGGAAATTTGATTTTCCATTCACCTGATTTAACAAAGCTGTACCCGATAATGATTCCACCAATTAGCAGGCCTTCAGGCCTGGTCAATGTCGCCAGAGCAAATGTCAGTCCTGACAATATCCCTAACCACCCTCTTCGTTCTTCCAATCCCATGAACAACGTTCCAAGTAGAAGCAAAAATGTGAACATAGGTGTTTCCATGCCTGTATGGGACCATAGAGCTAACGATGGAGTCGCTGCTAAAAGTAAGACAGGGGCGGCAATATTAAAATCACTGGTCAGCTTCTTTTGACGATTTGCCCAAAGAAGCATCAGAATTAAAATTCCAATACTGAAGCAGACACCTATAAGCGCCGCTGTTTCGGGAAGGGGAAGCTTAAAATAGGCAATAGCTGAGAGCAGCATTATCCACAAAAAATTGGTGTAACCCTCAACAGGAACAGAACCTCGATTGAAAACCAAGCCGTGTCCATCAGCAAAATTGGTGGCAAAACGGTAACCAATAAAAGCATCATCGGTTGAATAGGAGTTGAAACAGCCCAACAATAAAAAGAACACTATAAATGCGATTACAATACCAAAACGGTTAAATTTGACCACAGGTGTGATCTCCTTAAATAATATTTGCTCTATCGTCCTCCAAAGAGTGCATTAAAAAAATTGTCAGCAGCAGAATTCGATGATGACGAGGACGAAGAAGATGAAGATGATGGTCGCCTTGTGGATGTGGGGACCTTCGATTGCGTGTTAGTGCGAGATGTTGATGATGAAGAGGAAGATGAATATCCAGTTGATCGTGAAGGTGTGTAGCTTTGTCGATAATCCCCGGACCGGCCGGCGCCTGCACGGGAATATTCACCAGCGGCACCTGATCCTCCGGAACCAACTATGGTTTTAGTTACCTTGAAAACAACAGGAATACCACCATCGTCTTCAATATTACCGACCGAGTTTTCAGGAATATACAACGGGGCCGCATCATCAGGAACCTCGGTTAGACTGGCATCATAGGAAACGACTCGGGCAATTCTTTCAAGCGGAAAAGTCGCGTTTAAGCCAGAAAGAAGGCTTTTAAAATAAACAGTTTCCCTCTCCAAATCAATTTCATATTGACTGATTTTCAATGCCGTTCCATTTGCCATGACAAGAGCATAACCGGTTGGTGAAATACTGTCTTCCTGTAACGGTGACTCATCAGGTAAAACAGCAAATGCCGGCTGAACTATCAGAAAAGCGGCGAACAGAATAAATAAAACACAATGTGGATTTTTGTTCATCACGCACCTCCAAGCGCTTACAATACTGTTTATTTACTTAATGGTCAATATACTCTATCACGAGAAAAATTTAATCTCCATTGATTTTTATCTTCGCAGTATGATAAATCCAAAATGTCTTTGATCTGTTAACAATCAGGAGGTTTACAGAATGAGTGAGACAATGAAAGAAAAAGTTGAAGCTGCGTTGGAGAAAATTCGTCCGTATCTTCAAGCAGATGGCGGTGATATCCAACTGGTGGACGTAGAAGATGGAGTCGTAAAAGTTAGACTCCGTGGTGCTTGTGCGGGCTGTCCCGGCGCTACGATGACGCTGAAAATGGGCGTCGAAAAAACACTGAAGGAGCAAATACCTGAAGTGAAGTATGTTGTAGCGGTTTGATGATTATCCCCCAAATTTAAATATGTCTGAAAAATATCTTAAGCGGATCTTCAGGTCCGCTTTTGTTTTTATGACACTGTTGCTGGTAGCTTGCCGTGTTTATGAACCCTATGATTATAATCGTTCTTCAATCCCGGACTCGATGATTATTGTTCAAGAAGCGCCACATGACGCTATTCAAAATGATTTTACAGGGGCTGAGTCCTGTAAAGAGTGTCATTTAGAGATATATCATCGTTGGAAACTCACTGCCCACAACCGGGAATTACGGAAACAGGATTATGAATTTCCTCCGCATCAGGGGAGCTGTCGTCGTTGCCATCATACGTCACTGCAAGAAACAGTCGTAAGCTGTGAAACATGCCATGGACCAAGAGCGTCCCATGTACGGCAACCCTATCAGGATGAAATTTCGAGATGTACAGTTTGTGATGCCCATAAGATGTGTATCAAATGTCATATGCGGTCAGTTGACCCGGATTTTGAACCGGCAAAAGGATGGGCCAAGGTCGATCATGGCAAACAAAAATAGTCCTCTGGTTGGAATACTGTTGAATTACGGCTTTTTGACAATAGGCGCTATTGGGGTAGCTCTGTCTTTTCCCTCTCTCGGACTATGGTGGCTTACCTGGATCGCTCTTATTCCGCTGATGATCACTGCTAGAAAATACCCTAAAAGACGATTGGCGGCAGGATGGTATTTTGGAACCTTGACGAACACAATCAACTTTTCTTGGGTTACGCATTCAATGACCGTCTATGGCGGCTTACCAAAATGGATTGCCGGTATAGCGCTCTTGCTGATGGCATTGATTTTGGGAGCTTTTACTGCAATAACAGTATGGGTTGCAGAATCGATCGCAAAGAACTCTGCCAGTAAAATTCACCGTATCTTTATCTGGCCTGTTTGCTGGGTTACATTTGACTTTTTACGAGCTCACCTTCCGTTTGGTCTGGCCTTTCCATGGAACTGTTTAGGGCAAAGCCAGTATTCAGTGCCATATATCCTTCAAAATGCAGATTGGGCATCTTTTTATGGTATCTCATTTATCATCGTTATGGTCAATGTGGCTTTTACTGAAATGCTGACAGACTTTTTTAAAAGTAAAAAACCTGTTTTAACGGTACTCATCATTTTATGTATGGCCTTGATTTATGGGGCAGTACGTTATCATGTCGATTATTCAGATTCGACATTTCGAGTTGGAATTGTTCAGGCCAATGTGAGTTTGGATGAGAAGTGGCAGCCTGAAACGCGCTACCAAACATTGATGGATCATATTCAATTAAGCGAACGCATCTTGGAGGGTGTTCAGCTTTTAGTCTGGTCGGAGTCATCGATACCGTTTATTTATCGATACGCCTGGCGTTACGAAGATGGTCATGAAAGCGCTTTAGGATATCATCTGGAAAAGTTTCTACATCACTCAAATATTCCTCTGTTAACAGGTACTTTAGATCTGGTTGATGATGATTTATTCAATGCTGTTGTCTTGGCCAACCCACAGATGCCGGACTCTTTTTTTTACAAACAGCGTCTTGTACCGTTTGGCGAGTTTGTTCCAATGAAAAAACTGTTCTTTTTTATCAATCGATTGGTGAGCGATCAGATAGGAGAGTTTTCTGCTGGAACATCGATTCAACCGTTGGTAATTGATCGTCAGCATGCCTTGGCTGTCACGATCTGTTATGAGAATATTTTTCCGGAACTCGTCAGGGAGCGGGTCAATGCTGGAGCAGATATGATTTGTAACGTGACAAACGACGCCTGGTTTGGTAACACAGCTGCTCCCAAACAACATTTATCGGCTGCGTGTTTCAGAGCTGTTGAAACACGTCGACCGGTTATTCGGTGTGCAAATTCCGGCTATTCAGCAGCTATTGATCCAAAAGGTCGTATTCAGGCCAAATCCTCATTATTCATAAAAGAATCATTCACAGTCGATATCAACCCGGGAAATAGGCAGACGATGTATCTGCTTTTTGGTGATTGGTTTGCTTATGGATGTTTATTTATAATGGTTGTGTTATATCTGTCATGTATGAACAACAGGTATCGAATGTGGCGTAGAAGAGCTGGAGGGTGAGAAAATGGAAGAAAAGACGACTATGTTGGTAAAATCATTAAGCGAACTTAAAGAACGTTTAGCGGCAATTGGGAGGCGTCTTTGACATCGTTGGAAAAGAAAAAGAAATTTCCAGTCTCGATGTTCAGATCAATGATCCGTCTTTTTGGAATGATCCACAGAAAGCACGTAGAATTACCCAAAAACGATCAATTTTAGATAGAGAAACAGAGCAGTATGGGCGATTCGAGAAGGAATCAACTGATTTATTAGAGCTTTTAGAGTTATCAGAAAACGATCCTGAGATACTTATCGATCTGGAGAAAGCCGTTGAACAGTTGGATTCAGAGTTTGATACCTATGAATTTCACACAATGTTAAACGGTAAATATGACCGAAGTAATGCCATAATGATGGTGCATTCCGGCGCTGGAGGTACAGAGTCTCAGGATTGGGCACAAATATTGTTCAGAATGTATAAAAGATGGGCAGAACGACGAAAATTCGACTTTGAGTTACTTGATTTGATACCGGGTGACGAGGCCGGTATAAAAAGTGTCACATTTCAAATTAGCGGCGAATACGCCTTTGGCTATTGTCGAGCTGAAAGTGGGGTACATCGTCTGGTGCGGATTTCGCCTTTCGATGCTAACTCGAGGCGTCATACATCGTTTGCGGCTGTTTTTGTCTATCCGGAAATCGATGATGAAGTAGAGGTCGATATAAATCCTGCTGACCTTAAGATTGATGTTTACCGGTCAAGCGGTCCGGGAGGTCAGGGTGTTAATACAACCGATTCCGCTGTCCGAGTCACTCATTTGCCGACAGGGATTGTGGTCACCTGTCAAAATGAGCGATCTCAATTGCGTAATCGAGAAATAGCTATGCGGATTTTGAAAGCGAGATTGCTGGATTTGGCAATGGCGGAAAAAGAGGAAGAGCGTCAGCAGGTTGTGACGGAAAAGAAGGAAATAGCTTGGGGTAGCCAGATACGATCGTATGTTTTGCATCCCTATCAGATGATCAAGGATCATCGTTCTGAGATAGAAACAGGCAAAGTGGACGAATTTTTGGATGGAAATATCGACGCATTCATGGAAGCTTATTTGCGAACGAAATCATAATGATATGGTGAAATGATGACTTTTGACTACGAGCGCTATATTGGATTGAGATATTTAAGGGCGAGACGGAAACAGGCCATGATTTCTGTTGTGACGGCGATTTCTATTGCCGGCGTCGCATTGGGAGTAGCAGCGTTAATCATTGTCTTAGCAGTTATGACTGGTTTAGCAAACGATATGCGCGAAAAGATTTTGGGCACGAATGCGCACATCGTTATCACACCTTCAAACCATCAAGATACGGTCAAGGATTTCGAACAGATACAGAAAATGATCCATTCAATTCCAGGAGTGGCGATATCGGAAGCTTTTATATATGCAAAAGGTATGATTCGACGAGGTAATCGTGGTGATGGTGTGATTATCAAAGGGATGGATATGTCCAGGGAAACACCTGTTGAATTACGTGAAACACTGATTCGAGGGGATATCAAAGATATAAACAAAGAGTTTCCTGAGCCTTTACCCGGCGAGCCTCAGGTCCCCAAAGATGGCCTCTTTCTTGGAGTTGAGCTTGCGAGATATCTTGGAGCACGACTGAATGACACTGTCACAATTTTATCACCGGAAATGACATTGACACCTACCGGATTTATTCCTCGTGTAAAAGCTTTTAGAGTAGCTGGGCTGTTTGAAACGGGTATGTATGAATATGATCGTTCGATGGTTTATATGACGACTGAGAAAGCTGGTCAATTGGTTGGTATCACAGACGGCATTAACGGCATTGAAGTTCGTGTAAACGATATCTTTAAATCAGAAAAAATTGTAACTCAACTTCAAGAAAAACTTGGACTCCGGTTTTGGATTCGCGATTGGAAAGAGATGAATCAAGCTTTTTTTGCTGCATTGAAACTGGAAAAATTAGCTATGTTTATCATCTTGACTCTTATAGTTTTTGTCGCTTCTTTCAATATTATCAGCTCACTGACGATGATGGTCATGGAAAAAAACAAAGATATTGGAATTTTGAAAGCCATGGGTGCGACAAATGAAGGTATCAGAAAAATTTTTATGACTCAGGGAATCGTAATCGGCTGCATTGGAACAGTTGTCGGATGTGTTTTGGGATGTGCCATCAGTTGGATAGCTGATACATATAAATTAATTCGTTTGGAAGGGGAGGTTTATTACGTAAATTATCTGCCATTTGAGGTCAGAGCAGTTGACGTACTTTTAGTGTGCGGAGCTTCGATGTTGATATGCCTACTGGCAACGGTCTATCCAGCTCGCCAGGCTGCTCACCTGGATCCGGTGGAGGCCATACGATATGAGTGATGTTTTAGTTCTGTTAAAAAATATTGCCAAGCATTATCACACGCCTCATGGCGACGTCGCAGTGCTGAATAGTATCTCTTTTAGTTTGAAGAAAGGTGAGATTGTCGCTGTTACTGGGGCCAGTGGAGTGGGTAAATCGACGCTGCTTCACATGATGGGTGGGCTTGATAGGCCGACAGCGGGAGAGTTATTTTTCAATGATAAGCCTGTTTTTCAAATGTCTGAACGGGAATTAGCCGACTTCCGAAATCAGAAAATTGGGTTTGTTTTTCAATTTCACCATTTGTTGCCTGAGTTTTCGGCCTTGGAAAACGTAGCTATGCCGCTTTTAATCCGTAAAACCGTGAAGCGGAAAGAGGCGTTGGATAACGCTAGAGAAATATTGAAAGAAGTTGGACTTTTAGAAAGATTGCATCATATGCCGACTCAATTATCCGGTGGGGAACAGCAGCGAGTTGCATTGGCGCGCGCCATGGTGACATCTCCTGCTTTGCTTCTAGCTGATGAACCTACTGGGAACCTTGATACCGATACTGGGCGTATAGTATTTGAGGTTATGTGTAATTTAAACAGGAAATTTCAAGTAACCTTCGTTATTGCCACCCATGACATGGATTTGGCACGATCTTCGCAACGAATCCTTAGGTTGAGCGCCGGCAACGTCGCATCGGACACAATGGTTTCGGTTGAAACAGGGCTTTACACTGACATGTCGGGGCATTGATGTGATAGAATAAGTATATGAAGGAGAAAGCGGATGTTTGAGAAATTTACCGAAAGGGCACGCCTGGTCATTGTTCTGGCAAAAGGCGAAGTGGAACGACTGAAGCATGATCGTCTGGATACTGAGCATTTGCTGATGGGCTTGATAAAAGAAGGTGGTGGAATCGCCATCAGAGCGCTTCAGAAGATGAATATCAATCCGTATACGCTACATCTTCAGTTGGAACGTCGCCTTGTCACAGGGAACCGTTCTTCATCTGATAAAGAGCTGCCATTTTCAGAGCTTGCTAAACGGGTTCTTGAAGGGGCCATGTTAGAAAGCAGGGAATTAGGTCATAATTATATTGATACGGAACACCTTTTATTGGGGATGGTTCGAGAGCGTCATGGAATGGCAGGCAAGATGCTTAGAGACGCAGGAGTCATGTTGGACACACTTCGAGATGTTATTATGGAAATGTTGACTCCTGTGAAAAGTGGAGAAAAATCGAAAGAAAAATCGACAACACCGGCTCTAGATGCATTTGGTAGAGATTTGACTAAAAGAGCGATAGATAACAAGCTCGACCCGGTTATCGGTCGATCAGATGAAATTGCGCGTATTATTCAAATACTGTGTAGAAGACAGAAAAACAACCCGGTTTTGGTTGGAGACCCAGGAGTCGGCAAAACAGCTATTGTTGAAGGATTGGCACAAAAGATTGTTACGGGAGATATTCCTGATTTATTGGCTAACCGCAGAATAATAAGTCTTGATTTAGCTGCTTTGGTTGCTGGTACGAAATACAGAGGTCAGTTTGAGGAAAGGCTTCAAACTGTGCTGAAAGAACTGCATGAAGCGTCTAATGTGATCATTTTTATCGATGAGTTACACACTTTAGTTGGAGCCGGCGCGGCAGAAGGTTCTATCGATGCTTCAAATATGTTGAAACCCTCATTGTCTCGTGGTGACATTCAATGTATTGGAGCAACGACTCAAGATGAATATAGAAAACATATGGAAAAGGATGGCGCTCTTGAAAGGCGTTTTCAAACAATTCGTGTTCATGCACCGTCGGTACCGGAGACAGTTCGAATTCTTCAGGGTTTGAAGCATCAATATGAAAAACACCACAAGGCAATTTATACCGATGAATCAATTGTTGCTGCAGTACAACTGGCAGATCGATATATCCCTGACAGACAATTACCGGATAAGGCCATTGATTTAATTGATGAAGCAGGTGCAAGACGCCGTCTTGACTCATTTGAGGAACCTACTCAACTGAAGGAACTCGAACAGAAAATTAGTGAAATAGAAAGAGATGTCGAAAGCTTTTTGAAAGATTCGAAACTCGATCTGGTTTTGATTCGAGACTTGAAGGATAAACAGCAGGTTTTTCGTAAAGAAGCAGAAAAACTTCGAAAAGAATGGCAATCTGAATCTGCTGATAAGCCTATCCTGGTGACTGTTGACGATATTGTCCATGTGGTTAGTCAGTGGACTGGTGTGCCGCTACAGAGGTTACAGGAGACAGAATCTCAGAAACTGCTGCAGATGGAAGAGGAAATCCATAAACGAATTATTGCTCAAGATGAGGCGGTCCGTACGGTTGTACAGGCAATTCGAAGGTCCCGGTCAGGCCTGAAAGATCACTCTAAACCCATTGGGTCGTTTATCTTTTTAGGTCCAACAGGTGTCGGGAAAACAGAATTGGCGAGAGCTCTTGCCGAAAATCTATTTGGCGATGAGAAGGCGATGATTAGCATTGATATGTCGGAATTCATGGAAAAACACTCTGTTTCGCGAATGGTTGGATCGCCGCCTGGATATGTCGGCTATGGCGAAGGCGGTCAATTGACGGAAAAAGTTCGCCGTCGTCCTTATTCCGTAGTTTTGCTTGATGAAATCGAGAAGGCCAGCCCGGAAATTTACAATATTTTGCTCCAAGTTATGGAAGAAGGACATCTAACTGATGGAATGGGTCGTCAGATAGATTTTCGTAACTGTATTCTGATCATGACTTCAAATATTGGAGCCAAGTTTATACGGACGGGAACTATGTTGGGATTTACTCCGGATACTGAGGCTGATCGCAGATCATATTCAGCAATGAAGGAAACCGTGCTCCGAGAAATGAAGTCGACTTTCAGTCCGGAATTTCTGAATAGGATCGATGAAGTTGTCGTGTTTCACCAATTGAGCAAAGATCATATTCAATCCATCATGGATTTGAATTTATCTAGGTTAAACAAACAGCTTCAAGAATTGGGATTGGATATGGAAATTACACCTGCTGCACGAGATTGGCTGGTTGAAAAAAGTTATCAACCCGCTTATGGAGCTCGACCTGTCAAGCGATCTATACGCCGATATATTGAAAATCCGCTCTCAGAGGAATTGCTGAGGTTCCCTGATGGTATGAAGGATGCTTGTGTCAGGATATCACTAGAAAACGATCAATTAAAATTCAGCATTGAAGTAAAAAACCAATGCGCGATTGTGAGCGAGTGATTCAAAGTTGATTTAGGACAGACCATCTTGACCTAATACTGCAAAACACATTACACTGGCGCTCGACTTGAATTCCTTGTAAGTATATGGGTCAGGATCAGGAATGGTTGTCAATTGACTGAAAATAATCATATTAGGCTTTTTGTTTTCATATTGTTATCGATAGGATTTGCTGCTCTAACGTTCGCAGACGAAATACCTGGGAGCTTAGCTGTCATCAGGGAAATTATCATTGTTGGAAACCAGACAATCAGCGCAGATGTTATCGAACATTTGATAAAACTAACCCCGGGCGCTGAATTGATTGAAAAAGATATTCGGCGAGATGTTAAATCCTTATATGCTTCCGGCTTTTTTGAGGATATCTATGTTGAGCGTGAACCGATGGATGTGGGATATCGTCTGATTTTTACGGTCAAAGAATATCCAATTATACATGACATCGTGATTTCCGGCGCTTCATCTATTGGACTTAACACGTTACGTGATGAGCTGACTGTTTCGATCGGCGATCGATATAATCCGGTCATTATTCAACAGAGCGCTACAAAAATCGAACAAAAATATCGTGATAAAGGCTTTAATTTTGCTGTGGTCACGCCCCGTCTGACGCCGGCTCAACTTGGTCTTGCTTCGTTGATCTTTGATGTTGATGAAGGAACAAAATTGAAGATTCGAGAAGTCACGATTAGGGGAAACCAAAATATTTCGACAGGAACCCGGTTATGGGGATTGAAGTCAAAAATTAAAAAGAACCAAAAGTGGTGGTGGTTGTCCTTTATTACAGACTCTGGTGTTTTCAAGGAAGAAGAAATAAAGGAAGATATCAAAGGTTTGGAGCAGTATTACAAAAATCGAGGTTATCTTCGAGTATCAATCACTGAACCTCAAATTACGTTGAATCGACCTGAAAAACCTGGCGCCTCTGCGTCATTGAGCATTTCATACGATATAGATGAAGGCGATATTTACACACTTGGGCAATTGAATTATCAGGTTGCAGATTCATCGATCATACCTGAATCCATTGTGCGAAACGTCGTTGAGTCTATTCGTCCGGAGAGTTATGAAAAATATTTTGGAGGTTCCGCTTTATGGGGAGAAGGACCACGATTTCAAACCGGACGCAGATACTCTTTAGCATTGGAAGATCTTGCAATTAAAACACTTAGCGAAATATATGGCACGCTTGGTTATGTATATGTTTATATTTCTCCCGAGAAGAAAATTGATGACCGAAATAAAACAGTTGATATCACATTTTCGATCATTGAAGGTAAGCAGGCCTTTTTAAATCGTTTGGAGTTTATTGGTAATTATCGTACCAAGGATAGGGTTCTTAGACGCAACTTTATCATTCCTGAAGGAAGAGTCTTTAACACAGCACAACTTCAAAGCTCAATCGGGCGCTTACAATACCTGGCCTATATCGATAATGTCGTTCCTGATATCGAACCTCAGGTCGATCCAACTAAAATTGACGTGATGATCTCACTGTCCGATAACCGGCAGACTGAAATACAGCTAGCTGGGGGCTATTCGGGATATAACAAATTATACGGCACCTTGGGATTGTCGGAACACAATTTATTTGGTCGAGGTCAGGAGCTGAATCTTTCTGCTACCTCGGGCAGCAGAAGCGACACAGTAAGATTTTCATTTATTGATGAATGGGTGATGGACAGGCCGTATTATGGTTCAATCTCGGCGTGGAATTCTCGAGAAAGATATGATAATTCAACGCAACGAAAACAGGGAGGTAGTGTATTTGTCGGTAGAGGGGTCGGCAGTCTGTTTTCTACCCGACTTGGATATACGTTTGAGCACAATAGAATATATGATATCTCAGCATCGGCTGATGAAAATGTGAAAATGCTTGAAGGGACTCAGATCACATCCAGCTTGACTCATCTGTGGATATTGAACACGCTCAACAACAAATTGGATCCCACAAAGGGTTGGTATGGAACGGTTTCTTTCCAATTTGCGGGAAGCATACTTGGGGGCGATAACGATTTCTACAAAACCTATCTGTCTGTATCAAAGTACTGGTCCTTGCCTAGGCGCTTGGTTTTTTCGCTACAGGGAAGATTTAATTACGGTGCAGGCTTAAGGGGTAAAGAATTGCCTTATTATGAACTCTTTCGTCTTGGAGGTCCCTACACTGTTCGAGGATATAAAGATTATGGAATTGGTCCGGTTGGTGAGGCTGGGTATGTTCTTGGTGGAAACAAATCCTTATTGTTATCATCTGAATTACAAATTCCGATAGCTCGACCCTTAAAATTGGTTTTTTTTATTGATGCCGGCGATGCCTGGGATACAAAAGATCATGTTGATTTAAGGACTTTGAGACCTAGCACAGGATTTGAAGTTCGATTTTTTATGCCAGGCTTCGGGATTCCATTGCGGTTTATTTGGGGGTATAATCTGGACCCGCATGAAAATGAAAGTCGAAATGATTTTCAGTTTACCATGGGGCGGATGTTTTAATGGTATGAAAGGAATGAATTTATGAAAAAAATTGTGTATCTGGTTGTTATTTTAGCGCTCTTGGTTATGAATAGCCCATTAAGAGCAGATACTTCAGCAAAGATCGGCTTCATTCAAACACAAAGGGTAATCCTTGAAACTAAAGCGGGTAAAGAAGGATATACCACTCTGCAAAATCTTGTTGACCAACGACGGCAGGAAATGACCGCGAAAGAAAACGAAATAAAGAAAATGGAAGACGATTTGGCAAAACAAAGTCAAATGCTGACAGATGAGGCTAGACTGGAGCAACGCGAACGACTCCAACGGGCAGTTTTGGATTTTCAGCGAATGAAAGAGGACGCTCAAACAGAAATTGGTAATCGAGAAAAACTCCTGTTGGACCGAATTATTGACCAATTGGCCGAGGTTATAGAGAAAATAGGAAAAGAGCAGGGCTTTACGATAATTCTGGACGCCGACGGACCTTCTGTTCTTTATTCCGATCGGGCATTGGATATCTCAAACCTGGTCATTGCTGAATTCGATAAAGCTTTTAAACAATAATCCTTGGTAACAGAATCGTATTACTACCTGGGTTAGGAAAGAGACGTATGGAATGAATCTTAAACCCTCGGATCGTAGCCTTACGATTAAAGAGTTTCTCAAAACGATTGAAGGCGAGTTTATTGGTGAGACCATCGTCACTCATATCAAGGGGATTGCGCCATTAGACAGAGCAGGACCCGATGACGTTTCATTTTATTCCGGGCCCAAATACGCTGATCAATTGAAGAGAACAAAAGCGGGCATTGTTCTAATATCAGAACTTCCGCAAATAGAGACAACTGCTGTTCTTGTCAAAGTAAAAAATATTCATCTTAGCTTGGCACGGCTTTTGTCAATCTTTTACCCTCCGATTCTTCCACCAGCCGGAATTCATCCGACAGCTATTATCGATGAAAGCGCTAAAATCGATAAAACGTGTTTTGTCGATGCAAATGTCGTTATTAAAAAGGGAGTTCGAATTGGGCCGAATTCGGCTTTATTTGCAGGCGTATATGTTGGAGAACACACTGTTATTGGTTCGGATTGTATTCTTTATCCCAATGTTACGATTTACCACAAAGTCGTTATTGGAAACCGTGTAATCATTCATGGTGGAGCGGTGATAGGTTCGGACGGTTTCGGATTTGCACGCGATGGTGATGCATATATTAAAATTCCGCAAATTGGAAGTGTTGACGTGAAAGATGATGTAGAAATAGGCGCGAATACTACAATCGATCGAGGCAGTATTGCCATGACGACGATTGAACAAGGCGTGAAAATTGACAACTTGGTTCACGTTGCTCACAATGTTTCGATTGGAAAAAATACAGCAATAGCTGCTCAAACAGGAATAGCCGGAAGCTCAAAAATAGGACAGAATGTCACCTTGGGAGGACAAGTAGGCATCTCCGGTCATGTAAACATTAGTGAAAATGTTATTGTGACATCTCGAGGAACGATTACGAAAAATACGCCCGCAAATCAGGTGATCTCAGGTTTTCCACAGATGCAGCATCATGAATGGAAACGAAACCAAGTTGCTTTGCGACAGGCATCGAAATGGATGGATATGATCAAAGAAATGTCTGAAAAGATTAAGAAGTTGGAATCTGATTTGGCGAATTTGAAAAGAAAGGAAATTACCGGTGATTGAAAAAACAGCTATAATTGATCCATCAGCAAAATTGGCGGACAATGTTAAGGTTGGTCATTATACGATAATTGGTCCGGATGTTGAAATTGGTTCAGGATGTGAGATCGGATCGCATGTGGTTTTAGAAGGTCCAATGACGATTGGGGAACGTAACCGTATTTTCCATTTTGCCTATATTGGAGGTGTTCCACAGGATATCACCTATAAAGGCGAAAAAAGTCGCGTTGAGATAGGATCTGACAATATCATACGGGAATATGTCACCATCCATCGAGGAACACCAAAACAAGATTGTCTTACTCGTGTAGGCAGTCACAATTTATTCATGGCTTACGTCCATATCGCGCATGATTGTATTATTGGAAATCATTGTATTTTAGCCAATGCTGTCAATATGGGTGGTCATGTAGAGATCGATGATTATGCTTCGATTGGTGGATTGGTTGGTATTCATCAGTTTGTAAGAATTGGTCGCTATAGTTTTATTGGTGGGCTGAGCGCGGTTACTCGGAATGTATTACCCTTTAGTCTTATATCTGGTGAACGGGCATCGTTGCGTGGAACCAATATAACCGGATTGCGTCGACATGGGTTCAGCACAGAACGACGAAGTAAAATTGAAAAGGCTATCCGGTATTTTCTGACTCCTGAAACAGCCCCCTCGACAGCTCTGGAAAAAATAATTAACGAATATCCTAATGATGAAGACATCAAGGAAATCATCAATTTTGCCAACTCTTCAAAGCGTGGTATCACGACTTGACACGTGATCAAAACAAGATCATAGCTTTTGACCTAAAAAATAAACATCCGGGTGATTGATCTTACCTTTTAACGTTAATGGTATATACACGTCCGTGTTAAACGATTGATTTTCATCGAGCACATAGAGTCTCACCTGAAAATCGACAACTGAATCGGAAACAGGCATCCGCTGATTAATCGTTCCCAGAATCTGGACCATTGTATCAGATTGCACAAGCTCAATTTTTTGGACTTGAATTTCTGAATGGTTCATTACAAAGTCGGCTTTTATGGTGTTAAATTCCAAAATTTCAAGATAATTCTTGAATTTGTCTGGTAGATTGAAATGTGTCTTATCAATTGTGATATGCACGGGTCCTTTATAGATGAAGTCTTGATTAAAATCAGCGATTAGTTCTGCTTTTCCCTGGAAGTTTCCTGAAGAAATCAAAAAGTCAGGATAATCTTCCAGTAGATATGATAGATCGATATCGTCCCAGTTCACGATAAGCTCTAATGGTTGTGGGCGTGTGGATAGAGCTGTTTTGATTACCCCATTGATAGCGCCGCCATAGGCGTTACTTTTCAGATTTAAGCCGGCTTTCCCTAAAAAAAGTGTACGAAAAGCGATTGACACTGAAAGTCGCTCACCGTTAAAAATAACTCTCTCGCCCTTTATTGACTCAGTAGCTAATACCTGTTTTCCATCTTGTTTCAATAGTGGATCGACTATAATGATTTTTCCGGGAAAAATAAGTTTAACATCGGAATAATCCAAAAGGATTCCTGCTCTGTCTTTTAAAAGAACGGAAATATGTTCTATTAGTCTTTTTTCAGGACGAAAGATCAGGGCAAAAAAATAGAAATTAGCTATTAAAATTATGATTGTGATAAAGATTTTTTTGAATATAGCGATAATACGTTGTTTCATCCCAGACGTCATCCCTCAAAAATAGATATGGAACATTCCATCTTCAATGAAGAATAAAATGATGGTAGGTATGAGGGAGCAGGTTGTCAAGAATTGCTTCTGTCATTACAATACTGAAGGGAGGATTAGAGTTAATGAACTATTCAAAACGTTTGTTTCATAGATTGATAATCTGCCTGTTTCTAAGTCTCTTTGGACTGATGTTGGTATCCTGTGCTTATAAAACTCCAAGAACTCCTGGGCACCTTGTTCGTTATGGCATCGAACTTGCCGAAGCAGGGTATTGGAAAGAGGCACGAAGGCAATGGGAGATGGTTTTGAGTGAAGATCCAGAAAACGTTGCCGCCCTGAATAATCTGGCGGTTGTCTCCGAATTGTTTACCGATTTTGCTGCTGCCCAGGAATTATTGGTAAAGGCAAGCGCTATTAAACCGAAAGATGCTCGAATAAAGCATAATATAAATGCACTTCAAAAGCGGATCGATGACCAGACTGGTCAGGAGAAAACAGATGAAAAAACGAAGAAACAATAAAGCCAGGCTAGGGCGGATTTGTGTTCTATTGATATTCTTTCTATTCACAGGGTGTGCAGGTCACAAAAAAGTTATGGTTGAATACAGGCAGAAAGCGCTGACCGATGAACCGGAATCAAAAAAACTCCTCATCGGACCCTTTTATCAAAAATGTGAAAACTTTCAGGCTGTAACTGATTTTATAAGGTATATACAAAGAGTATTAGAAAAAGATTCGGTTTTTAAAAAAATAGAGGTTCGTTTTGATATCAGCAACTACTTGAGCGATTTAAAGAGCACAGAAAAGCATCTTGAAAAATTGAAAGAAGTTGATTGGATCAAAACGTATGGTGATTCAGGCGCTGATTTTCTTTTAGCTGGAGCCATTCAATACGACACAAAAGATCGTTCTGGGTATGATTCTGAATGGCAGGAAACGAGATCTGGTCTGAGAGCGCCTAAAAAAGTATACAAAGAACGACTTCTTTTCGACTTGGAATTAGGCTTGCTGTTGATCGATATGAAAACCGGAAAAATACTTTTTGAAGATATATATACCGACAAAGGCCAGACCGAGGGCCAGGCGGATGAAATCGCAGTGTTTTTCGAATTGATCGATAAACAAATTCAGGCATTTCTGGATGAAATACTAGGTAAACAAACGCATACAAGAAGATATTTATTATATGATTGATGCGAAATGGTTGGAAATGAAGGAGTCATAAAATGAAGATATGTCGGTTCAGATATATTTTGTTTGTGATCGGATCGATATTGTTGTTCACGTTTTCCATGGCAGATGCAAATGCTTTTGGAAAAAACAAAGTAACCTATTCCAAATTTGGCTGGAAAGTACATTCCACAGACCATTTTGAATTTTATTATTATATGGACGAAACGGAATCGATGTTGGAGATTATCCGCTATTTTGAAACTGCTTATACACGAATATCTTCTGATCTTGGGACTGATCTTTCCGGGAAAATCCCAGTTATTCTTTACAGAACATATTCCGATTTTCAGCAAACAAATGTGTTGTCGGGTTTTATACCCACAGGTGTTGGAGGTTTTTCTGAGCTGCTGAAAAGAAGAATAGTGATACCGCTTCAAAATTCAAAAAAAGATCTAGAATCATTGATCAATCATGAATTAGTCCATTCATTTCAATTTGAAGTCTTTTTCCAGAATCGTATCAGCAGAATTTCGGAGGTGCCGTTATGGATTATGGAGGGAATGGCAGAGCATTTATCAGCAGATTGGGACGCGACTGGACGAATGGTGTTGAGAGACGCTGTTATAAATGGATATGTGCCTGATCTGGAGAGGTTGAATACATTTGATTATCTGCCTAACCCGTATATGGGATATAAAATATCTCAATCAGCAATTGATTTTTTACGAAAAGAATACGGCATGGATAAGTTTAGATCGCTGATGTGGGAAGTCAGAAAGACTCTCCGTTCTCGTGAATATATGCAAAATGCGGCTAAAGAGATTTACGGAATGACTCTAAGTGAAATATCGGCAAAATGGCAGAATGATTTAAGACGTCGTGTCATCGAACTCGAACGTCGACGCGAAAGTGTCGTAGAATTTGAAAAATCCGTGATGCCCTCTGAGCAATATTCCAGAAGGTTTTCTCCTGTTTTTGGTTTGGGTAATGAGGTCATTCATTTTGTTGAGGTTACCCAGGATGGATTCAATATCCACACAGGAGCAGTGAAAGATCCGGATAAAAAACAAATGGACCTGTGCCTTACTTGTAGATTGAATAAACGTAAATACCGTGGAATAGTCACTGAAGGCAGACCTCTGTCAAGTTGTCTTGATGATGGGCGGCTGGTTTATATCAATAATTATGAAAACCGACATTTCATACAAATACTTGACCCGGCTGTCAAAGGCCTGACTAAAATTATTCAAATACCGGAAGATTCCCCGTCCTCACCGGCTTTCAGTCCGGATGGGCGTTTCGTCGCTTATGCTGCTTGGGTAGGCATGCAATCGGATATTTTTATAATGGATCTGGATACCGGAAAAACACGAAATGTAACTCAGGACCAACATGTGGATCGTACACCATATTGGTCTCCTGATGGTTCCTGGATTGTTTATTCTTCAGAAAGACAAGGACAATTCGATTTGATGTTGGTCAACGTTCATACAGGTCAATTCAGGCTATTGATTTCTGAGCAAGGAGACCAGATTACGCCTGCTTGGTCACCAGATGGGAAAAAAATTGTTTATATTTCGGATCAAATCGACGGTGTTCCAGATCCCCATATTCTGGATATGGAAACCATGCAATCCCACAGGCTGGCTGCACCTGTGACAGGGTGCATGACACCATCATTTTCTATAGATAGCCAAGATATTGTGCTTACGTTTTACGCCCAAGGAACTGAGAAAATCGTTGTTTTCCCTGCAGATAGAAGACCGGTTATACCCGCTGTCGCTGTTGATGCAGAAGAATTAGATGCTGATGGTGAGGCCTACTTTACATCGTTGAAACACGTCGATCCGCAGGCGCCATTGCCCCAATCAGCAAATGATTTGCAAAATGGCGATGTCAAGTTTCGTTTAATACCGGATTATGCCGTTGGCATGATGGCTTATGGCACAAGTGGAGAGTTCTACCTGGAGGGAGGAGTCGTCCTGTCTGACATACTTGGAGATCATCGCATAGAGGTGATAGGAAGTAGAAGAGATAACCAGAGTGGTCTTATGGCCAAATATATGTATTTACGCCAAAGGATCAATTATGGGGCAGCTTTTATTCAGGATAGTGACTACTATTATGTGTTCAATATACTTAAAAATGAGTTTCAACGTGTCAGTTGGGATGAATATTGGGCATTGTACTATATGGAATATCCCTTTTCTACTTATTACAGAGCGGATATCAGTGTTGGATATCAACATTTTGAATATGAAACGAGTGTTAGTGGGTTTAGAGACTTTAAAAGACAGTACGCCTACATAGAACCTGCTCTATCCGGCGATACCATAGAATATAAGTATATGGCGGGATATCCTGAGATCTATCGAGGTTGGAGATTCCGAGTAAGCGCTCAGATACCGTTGGAAATGGGAGATTCTTTTGAGAGCTATTGGAATACTCACTATGATTTTCGTGAGTACATACCTGTCGGTAAAAGAACTGTTCTGGCTTTCAGGCAGTGGGGAGTGATGTCGCGTGGCCGAGATACGTTGTATTATGGAATTGGTGGACCAGGCACCATACGCGGCTATGGTTACAAGCAAATTGTTGGGAATAAAGTGGTTATAGCCAATGCTGAATTCCGCTTTCCCATTTTGGATCATTTGATCTTTCCAGGAAACATTGGGTTTCATGGTTTTAGAGGAAAATTCTTCGTTGATGCCGGCGCCGCTTTGATCGATTCGGAATCAATGGAATGGCGATTTGACAACCCTAGAACACTGACTCGAGAAGGATCTTGGAACGCCTCTTATGGATGGGGTATCAATTTCTGGTTGATTGGAGTCGAATGGCATTTCGAATGGGCGAGAAAAACGAATTTTAACAAGTCTTCGAGAGGCTGGTCTTATGAGTGGTCTATTCGGAGAAGTTTTTAGTTAATTTCTGCAGAATAGATCGGCATAATTCTGGTAGAGATGGATCTCTGGCCCCCATTACTACAACCCAATCGCCTTTGTTGACGATCTTGGAAACAAGAAAAGGGATTGACCCTCTTTCAACAGCTACGGCCTCTTTGCCTCTAGAACGAATAGAGGCTGCCAGCTCATCGGAGCTCACCGTTTTTCCGGCTGTTCCTCCTGCATAGAATATCGGAGCCAGTATCAGCGTATCCTTCTCACGAAGCCCGTCGGCGAATTGATCAACGATATCCTCAAATAAAAAGCGTGTCGGCCCAAAACCATGTGGTTGATAAACATAGATGACTCGAGGACTTTGGGCGCCGGCGACTGACATGGTGGCATGTATTTTATCTGGATTATGAGCGAAATCATCGATTACAGTGATATCGTTTTGAGTTCCTATTAACTGAAAGCGACGCTGTATCCCTCGAAAACCCTCCAGCGCATCGATGCTTTCAGGTGATGATCGACCCAGAAAACGTAGCAACGTATATGCAGCCAATGCATTCTCAAGATTATAATATCCGGGCAGATTTATTTGAAACCGTTTGCCTTCCAGCCGGCCACCCGATGTCAAACCCTCAAAAAAAGGATCGACGATGTGAAAATCCGAATCTGTCGTAAAACCAAAACTCAGTCGTTTTCGCGCAAAACTTGATAGTCTGCTGCTCAAATGACATCGAGAATTGAATATCAATGTATCTTTGATATTGCCAATGTAGATTTTGAAAATCTCGGTTAATTCAGCAATAGAAAGGTGATCTTTGCTGATATTGGTCAATATCCCAATTTCAGGCTTATATTTTTTCAGACTTCCATCACTTTCATCTGCCTCGTATATTGCCCATGAGCTGTTCCCACAAAGAAATTCACTATCTTCTCCTAAATCTGTTATCCCAATAATCTTTGCTCCATTGATTACCGTTGGATCAAGTCCCGCTTTTTTCATTCCCCATGCACAAAAACCTGTCACAGTGCTTTTGCCGGATGTTCCCGCTACGGCGATACACCGCATTGATTGAGTCAATTCATTCAACGCATCAGACCGATGAATGATGGGTATCCCTTTTTCTTGAGCAGCTTTGACATCTGGAATAGTTGATTCCACAGCGGTTGAAGCAACTACAAAATCCAAATCATGGTGAATACCCGATCCGTCTTGTGAAAATAACTGGATACCACTCGCTACCAATTCTTGGTAAAAATCAGGCCGATTGCCTTTGTCATGATCGCGATCAGAACCGCTCACACAATGCCCCATATTATTCATTATTCTGGCGATACCATTCATTCCGGAACCGCCTATGCCGATAAAAAAAATGGATTGTTTCATGGTCCCCCATCCTTAAAGATACCAGGAATCACATTACTAGAAATAGTCAAGGCAATCTATCAAATAAGGGTGCAAAGCTTTCAGTTCATCGAGGGATGTAATTTCGTGTGCGAGTAGAGGGATTTTGGCGCTAGCTACCTGTATAGGAAAACCTTTTAAAAGAGATTTCATTAGATGAGTTTCATTTTTAACTTGTTTTTGATGAAGACTAATAAACGTATCAAGTTCATACAGTTGCTCTTTTATAGAGTCTTTAAAATGAGGTTTTACAGTAACCGTTTTGGTTTGTGAGGAAACGCTTGGAAAGAATGGGGAAGAAATACGATTGAAAATAATGCCTTTCAAAGGCAATTGAGCTGATAAAAGTGTAGAAGCGATACGGTGAGTTTCCTGAATACTGGATGGATGACACGATGAAACCAGAAGGATACTTGTTCGTTGAGGGTTTTTCAGAATGCATTGAAGGTCATAGACACGATGGTAAAAGTCATCGTAGAAATCTTGCAGAGAAAAGACTAAATCGCGAGCTTCATCCAGCCAAGCTTTTCCGGTTATTCCCGATAGAAAAGCTGCCGGCAGGCTTGACGCATCTTTTTTGGGCTCAGTTTTTCGTTTGAATAACACTTTTAAGGGTTTTTTAATTAAGTCAATATGTGATGGATCAAGAAGTTGCAGCAGTTGATCGGGAGCATGAAAAAATTTGGGGGCGCTTCCTGCTGGGGGAGTATCGATGATTAGGGTATCCATTGGTATATCCGTTAGCAGTTGATAAGCTTTTCCCCATGCTAAACATTCCTCTGTGTTGCTCATTTGCCTGAGCGCAGCCAAAAAAACAGGGTTGGTAATAATCGTGTCGGCAAGGGAGGGAAGGGGTGAATAACGTGTAACTAGAGTTTTGGCCGCGGTTTCTAAATGCAGCATAGATACTTTTAGGAAACCGACTTGTTCATCGGGATTGGAGTTGACTTTCACATCTATCAATTCGTCGCCTGTTATCGAAAGTCCAAGAGAATCAGCAAGCCTGCGAGCAGGATCGACTGTGAACACAACGGTATCTCGGCCTTTTAGCGCTGATAGGGCAGCAAGGGATGCCGCAATACTGGTCTTACCGACGCCTCCTATTCCATATAAAAGAAGTAGGCGAGTGGGCATGGTGCGTGGTTCGTTATCCCTCATAATTTATCTCGATCAGTCGTTCTGCTGTTAATAAAGAAATTTCTTGTGGTTTAGATGACAAGAAATAGGGAATTTTTAAAACCGGTTCTTGCCACCAATTTGTCAGATTTTGAATATGATGATTCGCCTGCTGAAAACGCTGTTGAACAATCTGGGCAACGTTTCTCATCGATCTGGAGTCGATATCGACCTTCAACACATTAGTCAATATTTCTTGTAATTCGTTGTCTGATAAGGTTTTCAACCAATTATAAGTTTTATCTGACAAGGGCTCAGCAGGAACTTGGTTGACCAAAAGGGTATCTATAGCCATTTCTCCTCGGTTTTGAAAATCAAGTATCATCTCACGTGTTTCTCGAATAGGCGTTTCTTCTGGAAGAGCAACAACGAATAATTTGCTGATCGAAGGGTCTCGAAGATATTCCTGATTGCGTTTAAAGCGTTGATGTAGAGGACCGTGAGTAATTATTCCGCTGATTGTATCCGTTGCTGCAAAAAGGTTTGAGCTGAAACCGCTTGAAGGCATATCGACTATGACGGTTTGCCAAGGATAGCGTGATTCTTGTGACGCATAATGAAAAATTTTATCCATTAACAAAATTTCGCGTAAACCAGGCACGACTGCTGACAAAGAAGAATATAGTGGATGGTTTAAAATCCATTTTCTAAATGGTTTAAGAGCAAAATAATGGTCGATGGTTTCATCCAGAACGCTTTGTCGATCAAGAACCATTGCGTAGAATCCACTTGGTGTCAAAACAGTATCTGATGATAGATTGGGTAGGCCGGTATGTTCCTTAAAACTCAAAGACCAGTCCAAAGATATTGCCAGAGCTCCGCCGTTAGCGGCATAATGGCTGCCTAAGGCTGCCGTAATGGCAGTTTTGCCGACTCCACCTTTTCCACAAACAAAAATAACTTTCATCGTAATCCTACAAATAGAAATTTAGTTTTCTTTCTATATGAAAGCAACACTTTTGAAGGATTTGTATTGAATGATTTTTACCTATCGAGTAATCTGCACCCGCTGCTGGAAATGGAGGGCTTAATTTTGAAAATCCATGAATACCAAGCTCATGATCTGATGAAAAAATATGGAATCCCGGTTTTGCCTTTTCGATTGGCAGACTCGGTTAAATCCGGACTGGATGCGGCGCATTCAATGTTTGACGCCGGTATGTCGCAACTGGCGATAAAAGCACAGATACACGCTGGAGGCAGGGGAAAAGCCGGAGGTATCGCTCTTGTTCGGTCTGTCAAAGAAGCGGAGGACGCCTTACGTAGGATCCTGGGTATGCGCCTGGTGAACCCTCAAACCGGCCCAAGCGGCAAATTGGTTCGTAAAGTGATGATAGTCAGCGCTGACAATAGAATTCAACAAGAGTTTTATGTCGGCTTAGTATTGGATCGCGATAGCGAAGCGCCTCTGATGCTGGTTTCAGCAGAAGGCGGAGTCGATATAGAAGAAACATCTCAAAAAAAACCAGAATCAATCACTAGAATTGGAATTGATCCTTATTTGGGACTGTTAAATTTTCAGATCAGAACCTTAGCAGATAAACTTGGATTGACGGGTAAAGCTCTTCAAGCTGCGTTTCCCTTGTTTTCGGGGCTTTACAAAATGTTTATTGCTCTGGATTGCTCGCAAATTGAAATAAACCCGTTAGTGCTGACCGATACAGATGATCTGTATCCTTTGGATGCAAAAATCAACCTGGATGAGTCAGCCTTTTTTAAACACCCCGAACTGGTCGAATTGAAAGATTCGCATGAAGAAACAGAACAGGAAGTCAGCGCGGCCCGATATCATCTAAATTATGTCAAACTCGATGGCGAAATCGGCTGTATGGTCAATGGAGCCGGCTTGGCAATGGCGACAATGGATACGATCAGTATGTATGGAGGGAAACCGGCTAATTTTTTGGATATAGGGGGGAGCGCGGGTAAACAGTCTGTTACAGAGGCTTTTAAAATTTTACTGAGTGATCCTGACGTTGAAGCCGTGCTGGTAAATATTTTTGCAGGAATTGTTCGTTGTGATTGGGTTGCAGAGGGTATAATTGCGGCAGTTGAAGAAATACGGATGGAGCGCCCGCTAGTGGTGCGCCTTGCAGGAACGAATTCTCGGCAGGGAATGGCATTGTTAAAAGAATCCGGTTTACCATTGCATACGGCAACAACATTGGAGGAAGCTGCTGAGCGAGTAGTAGCTTTAGCGCGTGGAGGTCGGGTTTCATGAGTATTTTGGTTAATAGGCAAACTAAGGTGATTGTTCAGGGGATAACGGGTCGAGAAGGTTCTTTTCATACAGCTCAAATGCTTGCGTATGGCACCGATGTCGCAGGAGGGGTAACACCTGGAAAGGGTGGAACCAGGGTGAACGGTGTGCCGGTCTTTAACTCGATGGAAGAAGCTGTAGAAAAAACTCATGCTGATACATCCATTATTTTTGTTCCCTCACAATTTGCCGTTGATGCAATCTTTGAAGCGGCATTTTCTGGTATTCGGCTGATAATTTGTATATCGGAAGGGCTTCCTGCACTGGATATGATGCTGGCTAAAAAGCGCTTGAAAGAAATGGGAGTAAAGATTATCGGCCCCAATTGTCCAGGTATTATCACTCCTGGAGAATGTAAAATTGGTATCATGCCGTCTGATATTCATCGTCCCGGACGAATAGGGATTATTTCCAGAAGTGGCACTTTGACGTATGAGGTTGTTTCACAGGTAACCACTTTGGGATTAGGACAATCCACTGCGGTTGGCATTGGAGGTGACCCGATAACGGGGATGAGTTTTGTGGATTGCTTGGAATTGTTCGAGAAAGATCCCGAGACAGATGCCGTGATCATGATAGGTGAAATCGGTGGCCAAGCAGAAGAAAAGGCTGCAGACTTTGTTGCGGCGTCGATGACAAAACCCGTTATTGGATTTATAGCGGGAAAAACTGCGCCACCAGAAAAACGGATGGGGCACGCCGGCGCGATCATTTCCGGTGGAAAGGGCACCGCTGAAGACAAAGTCGGCAAAATGAAAGATGCAGGGATAATTGTTGTCGACAGCCTGGAAAATATTGGTAAGATGTTATTGAAACATCTTGATCAATGATCAACAATATGTTTCAATGCTGCATTGAAAAGACCGATCTGTAGTGAAACATACTGTTCGGTCGGTTAACATGTTAAGTCAATAAGATTTTTTAGGAGAATCAACTTGAGTCGATCAAGAAAACTTAAAGAAATCAAACTAAAAACAGAATGGTGTAAAGGTTGTGCCATCTGTGTTGAAGTTTGCCCGAAAAGTGTGTACGAAATCAAAAGGTTCAAAGCAGTTGCCGCTCACCCTGAAGCCTGTATAGTTTGTGGACGATGTGAGGAGGCCTGCCCTGATTTCTGTATAGAAATCATACCTGACGAATTAAACCAATAGGAAAAAAGAGACCATGAATCAGACCATTAAGCCTGTGTTTGTCCAGGGGAATCATGCTTGTGTTTTGGGCGCTCTGAAAGCCGGATGTCAATTTTTTGCCGGATATCCCATAACACCATCCTCAGAAATTGCCGAAATTCTTGCCCAGGAATTACCCAAAAAAGGTGGTAAATTTATCCAAATGGAAGATGAATTGGCGGCTATGGGCGCTGTTATCGGCGCTTCCTTGACTGGCCTCAAATCCTTGACGGCAACAAGTGGTCCGGGGTTTTCATTGAAACAAGAAAACATCGGCTACGCTGTTATGACGGAAATTCCCTGTGTTATTGTCAACGTGCAAAGGGGAGGCCCTAGTACGGGGTTACCGACACAATCTTCCCAAAGCGATGTTCAACAAGCTCGCTGGGGGACTCATGGTGACCATGAAATTATTGTGCTGGCGCCATCAACTGTTCCGGAAATTTATCAGATGACCATCAGAGCCTTTAACCTGGCGGAAAAATACCGGACACCGGTCATTTTACTGCTCGATGAGATTATCGCCCATATGCGCGAAATTTTGGTTGAAATACCTGATGACCAGGTTGTCAGAATCGATCGTCCAAGACCCTCTTGTCCTTATGATGAATATCTTCCCTATAAAATGGTTGAAAGCGATATTCCACCAATGGCGGATTTCGGGTCGGGATATCGATATCATGTAACAGGTCTTTGCCATGACGAGACGGGTTTTCCGACAAATAATCCTGACAAAATCGACGCATTTATGCGACGATTGAATAGAAAGATTTCTAGATATACCGATGAGATAGTTGAGTATAAAACCGCTGGAAATCCGGAAGCGGATGTGCTTGTTCTAGCTTATGGTTCATCAGCCAGATCAGCCAGACAAGCTTTAAAAATGATGGAAAATGATGACAAACAACCTGTTTTATTCCAGCCTCTGACACTTTGGCCTTTCCCTGAACAGGCATTCATAGATACGGTCAAATCATGTAAAGGCGTTGTGGTAGTTGAAGCAAATATGGGTCAGGTAAAACGGGAAATCGAACGGTTGGTCAATACAGATATGCCGATAATCCTTGTCAATTCGTTAAATGGTGAACCAATCGAACCGAAATTAATCGTCCAAGCGGCCAAGGAGATTGTGTGATGTTTAATTATGAAAAGTATTTAAGAATAAATAAGTTTCCACATATATGGTGCCCGGGATGTGGTGATGGAACCGTTTTAAAAAGTCTTCTTAGAGCAATTGATACGTTAAAATGGGATAAAAACGATATTGTCTTGATTTCAGGTATAGGCTGCTCATCCAGAACTCCAGGATACGTCGATTTCAATACTCTTCATACGACTCACGGCAGAGCTCTTGCGTTTGCAACCGGTGTCAAATTAGCGAATTCCAAACTTCATGTCATCGTAGTATCCGGTGATGGCGATGCGACTGCTATTGGAGGTAATCACTTTATTCACGCAGCTCGTCGAAATATCGATATTACAATGATTCTATATAATAATTTTATCTATGGCATGACGGGCGGCCAGGCTTCTCCAACAACTCCTGCGGGGGCGTATGCTAGCACAGCCCCATACGGATCAATTGAGCCGAACTTCGATATCAGTGAGTTGGCTAAAGCTGCGGGAGCATCGTTTGTTGGTCGATCTACCGCGTATCATACCAAACAGATGGAAACACTTTTTGTCAAAGCTTTATCCAAAAAGGGATTCAGCCTTGTTGAGGTTTTCGTTCAATGTCCTACCTCCTATGGACGCAGAAATAAACTTCGTACCCCAGTTGAGATGTTAAGATGGATGAAAGATAATTCTGTTCCGGTTACGGCAAAACTCACACCGGAACAAATGGAGGGTAAGTTTACCACGGGCATTTTATGGGATATTGAACGACCTGAATATACGGAACAATACGATAAACTTGCCCAGCAGGCGCTTGGGGCGAATGATTAGCCAGTAGTGGAGATTATAAATCATGAGATATGAAATACGTTTAAGCGGTTCAGGGGGACAAGGAATGATACTTGCCGGAGTGATCCTGGCAGAAGCAGCGGCAATTTATGACCAAAAAAATGCCACTCAAAGTCAATCATACGGTCCTGAAGCTCGTGGTGGAGCCAGTAAATCAGAAGTTATCATCAGCGATGAGGATATCTTTTTTCCCAAAGCAACCAATATTGATCTTTTATTGGCGCTGACTCAGGAAAGCTGTGATAAATATATTCATGACTTGAAACCCGATGGGATTCTTATTGTCGATGAAGATTTTGTGCAAAAATTACCCTCGGGGGATTTCAAAACACACATAGTGCCAATAACCCGAATCGCTCAAGAAAAAATCGGCAAAATCATTGTCGCCAATATTGTTGCCCTAGGTGTAGTTGTGGCGCTGTCAGGTATCGTGAGCGAATCAGCCATAGAGAGCGCTGTTTTGACAAGAGTTCCAAAAGGTACTGAAGAACTCAACCGAAAAGCTCTTCAAGCTGGTCTGGAAGCCATAAAAAAAGCTGAAAAGAAGTCCAGTTGAAAAAAGTTGTGGACTCCACGTAAGCAAAGTAGCGGTTATAACAGACCCGTCAAAGAACACTCAAAGAAAAGAGAATTCTACAACGTCAATATCACCCAATAAAGATCCTTTGGAATCAAGCATACCTGCCCAAATTCTAACCGGACCAAACTGCGGCATATCCAAAGGAACAATAAATTGAAGAATGTTCTGATTGATTGTGCTGTTACCTCCAAGAATCGTGTAATTGAAATCAACATCTCGTGACCAAGAAGGCCAAAAATAAAACTGCTCATTCCCAAATTGCGCACCGATATCCAGGATAATATATTCGGAAAAATTCACTGAAGCATGGCTGGGATTAACCACTGAAGCACTCAAGATAAAAAAACTTCCCGGTAAGAATTCTGTCTGATTGATTGAAAACTTGATGATTGGGTCTTTATCCCCTGGATCGAATCCATAATAATTTCGATGGAATTCCTTATAAAATTCCCAGGCAATTGCCTGATCATGAATAATCAGAGTATTTTCATCGTTGATTGTCTGAGCTGCTAATGTCCAATTGTATGAGCCGGTAACAACCCTGGCTGTTGACAGGTTGGCATCAAAGACAGCAAATTTATGGTGAAGAAGATTGGCATGAGGTTCAATCTGTTTGCTTGTGAGCACATCGACATAATTATTTTTAAGATATTTATATACTGAATATGGCGCAGATGCTTGATATTCATCCATGACGCCCTGAACATGAATACCATCTTGATGTTTTTGGATCAGCTTTCCAGCCAAGTTTGTTTGCGTGAAGGTAAACATACAGAAGTGGATTGAATCGATTGCTTCGTCCATATTGTTCATCAATGCATCATACGCGGTATTGGGAGATGGGTTTTTTGTTGGGGAGAAATAGACTTCTATCGGAACTCCATTACAGATAACTAGATTATCGACAACTGTTCTTTTATTGGTTGAAAAGGAACAGTCACCAGGTGGCCCGAATTCAGCTCCCCACATTTCATTGAATTCTATTAAATAGGTTTGAGCCAAATCAGGGCAGTCAATAGCTACAGCATGGTTGTTATTGTAGATAGTGCCCGAGTCTGTGATGTTATATGAGCCGGTCCAGACTGTTTTGCCATCGATCACGCAAAATTTATTATGAGAATTCAGGCTATCACCAGACCAGCCGTCACAAGTTTCATCGATCACGTGAAGCCCGGCTGCTTCCAGTCGTTTACAAGCTGACAAGTGACGATTATTTGCATCGGTAATAATGCGTATATTATCTATACCTAATCGATTGGCGGCCTCGATAAACGCTTCGACAATGGCGACTCTTCCAATAGAATAAAAGGCGGCGGCGACTGATTTATCCGCGCTCTCGATCAGCTTTATCAATTCCGTATCGATTCCATTACTTTGACTGTGGGATGCATCGTTAAAAATCACTTGAAAACCTTCAGGGAGATTCGAGGCGGATAGGGATGCCATTCCGGCTAATATTGCGAAAAGTCCTAAAATTGCTGATAATAAAACGCGTTTCATTTAGTGCCTCCTGGAAAATAGATGTACTGGAGATACTGATTTGCGTCAAGATCAAACCGTAAAGAAAACGTTGACCGACGTCTGAAAGGCTTGAATGACAAAAGAAAAACTGATGGTCAAAACGGGTATGTTCTGGGTAGCGCTAATAGCTGCGTTTTTCCGCTTTGGTCACCTTGTCATGCTTCATACGGATCCGGTTGCGGATATTCTAGTTTTAGACAGTTTGGCGTATGACACGACAGCAACACAAATAGTGAGCGGGAATTTACCGCAAACCATATACTTCCAAGCGCCTTTTTACCCCTACTTCCTTGCTGCTTTTTACTCTATTTCAAACCATAATGTTCAACTGATTCGAATCATTCAAGCTTTTATCGATTTACTAACAATCATATTGGTTTATAGGATAACGCAGAATCTATTCAATTATGCAGCCGCTGTTTTAGCTGGATTGTCACTGGCAGTATATCCCGTTTTAATTTTCCAAACAGGTTTGGTTTTAAAGACGACTTTGAATGTTTTCTTTGCCGCTTTAATGCTCTGGCTGATACTGGAACGTCATTTGAAAATTCCTATCAGTATCAGATTGATATTATTGGGGTTAACTAGCGGTTATGCCTCTGCAGCTCAAGGGTCGGTTCTTTTGCAGTTACCTTTTATAGTTTTATGGATTGTTATTGACGCTGATTGGAAAAAACCAAGCAAGTGGATTGTGCGCTTAGGTTTCTTTTTAATCGGCTTGATTATCAGTATCGGTCCTTTTACATGGCGAAATTACCGTATGAGTGGTCGATTTGTACTTTTGACATCTCAAGGTGGAGCAAATCTTTATTTGGGTAATAGTCCGTATTCTGACGGAACATCCAAAAGACCACCGCGTATTCGGGCAACTCCTGAGTTTGAAGAGGCGGATTTTCATCGTGAAGCAGAAAGAGCTGCAGGAAGAAAATTATCTCCGGAAGAATCGGGAAAATACTGGCGAAATGAGGCGTTAAAATGGATTCGAGATAATCCGAAGGAAGCCTTGCTTTTACAGATACGGAAACTGGGTTTATTTTGGAATAGAGTTGAAATACCGGATAATTATGACTTCGATTTTTACCGTAGATATTCGATTTTTATCAGATACCCCCGATTTCCTTTTTGGTTTTTAGGATCGCTGGGTTTGACCGGAATGCTCTTCTTTATGAAAACGTGGAAGAAAACCTGGTTTTTATATCTATGGACTGTGTCTTATTGTCTTATCTGGGTAGCCTTTCATATCTATTCCAGATACCGATTGCCTGTGGTAGTTTTTTTGGCGCCGTTCTTTGGCGCCTGCTGTTACGAAATATTTCTGTTGATAAAGTCTGGCCAACTTGGAAAACTACTCAAAATTGGGATTGTTTTACTGATTTTTATTTTATTACAGGCGATTCCACTTACCTCTTATTCACACGCTCAGCCATTGTTCAATTTGGGAAGCGGCTTGACAAAATTGGGCAAAATGGAAGAAGCAAGGCAAGCTTATCTGGATGCGCTAGCCGAAAAACCAGATTATGAACCGGCGATGGTGAATCTAGGTAAACTTGCTTGGAATCTTGGAAATCATTATGAAGCAGGTTCATGGTGGATAAAGACTTTGAAATTGTACCCTAATTCGGTTGAAGCGCATTCAAATCTTGGTACTTTTTTAGCTATGAACAGCAATATGCCGGCGGCTAAGGAGCATTTCGAAAAAGCCGTGGAAATCCAACCTTATTATTCGCTTGGTTGGCTTCATTTAGCTCAAGCAGAACAGAGTCTGGAAAATTGTGCAAAAGCGATCATTGCTTTTGACAAGGTATTGGATTTGGAACCTTCAGATGTTCAGGCTCTTTATGGTAAGGCAATGTGTTTAGAATCATTGGGTCAAACAGAGTCAGCTATTGAAACCTGGCGAATGTATGTACTGGAAGCGGAGCATAAGGTTGAAGAGTCCACCTATATTAAGGAAGCTGTCCGGCGGCTTCAATTGTTGAGTTCAGATGCCGATTATTAAAGGGATGTCTTATTTTTACCGATCGAGATTTAAAAGGTGTCGAGCTCCAGGTGTTCTAGCAAGAATCCATTTGACTGTATGAAGAAAGCCGCCTGTTCGAATATTGTTCATGATAGAAGCTCGATAGTGACCCATGGTGTGGGCGATATAGTCAGTATGTGACCAAGATTCGGGGCTGTATTTATCGTCATAATCAGGCGCTCGGCGAGGATTTTTTATCCATTCTTGCAGCGGGCGCGTAGTTATTTCAGACGTAAAATGCTCAAAGCAGTAATTAAATGCTTTTTGAGCTGTTGAATTTAACATGTCCGGGTTGTCAATAGCATAGGTTAATGCATTGACCAAACCGTCAACATTTTCCGGTTCAAATGTCAATCCAAGAGAATTATTCTTAATAATTATGGATAAATCACATAATTCAGAAGTCAAAACAGGAAGTTTAAATTGCATCCAATCCAACAATCGATTTCTGCTTCCCAGAATACCCTCATATGAAAACAGATCGATGTTGACGCCGATGTTTGCTTCTTGAAGGTATGATGGAATATCCGTGAAGGGTATCCATCCTCTCATAATGAACCGATTTTTATATTTTGACTGCCCGATTTTATTCAAGAAATAACGGTATGTTATTTCATCGTGAGAAGATATCTCGCCTCCTGTGCTGACAAAATAGGCATTTGGATGGATTTGAAAGAGTATTTCCAAAGATTTGAACAGCGTTTTTACATCTGCCCAGGTATTATATCCACCACTCCAAAGAATGATGAAAGCATCCTCGGGAACATGAACGCCTCTAAGGAGAGGTTTTTTATCACTATGGTCGAACAATGTATTTTCACTTATTGAACAGGGTATGACATGGGTGAACTGGTATCCAGTTGTGGCTCGGTTTAAACGGAATCGAGTTCCTAATTCTCCAATTGTGGCAAAAGACTGAGGTGTTGCAACAACAGAGAATATGTCAGCTCTGTCGAGAATGGTTTTTTCCTGATGCCAGAGTTGTGATAGGTAATAATTGTCTTTGAAAACCTGTGATTTTGTTTGGGCTTCAGCCATGATATGTCCAAACAAATCGGCCCAGATAGGGCGATTAGTATTTAGTTTTGTTGCTATATATGATGGATATACAGTGGCTCCAACGATGCAATCGGGATCGAAATTATCATGTATTTGCTGAAGCCAGGTTTTATTTTCAAACATCTCTTGAGTGACATTATAATAAATGAGATTACCATGCTCTTCGGCTCTTATTTTTTCTTTATCACCAGATTGTTTTGCTGCAAGGTGCCGACTACAGACAAGACAGATTCTGTGATTTTTTTCGAGTAAAGGCGACACAAATTGCCAGGTGCGTTTTCCTGGTGCAAGGGTGAATCTTTCATTTTCAGTAGGTAATGGGCTCAGACCTAACAATAATATTCGTTTCACTTAAAGACCTTCCGTTGAAAACCTCGAAAAACCAGCCAGATAATTCGAGGTGTAACATGTAGATAAGCTCGACATATTGGGATGAACTGTTCGTTGATGGCAAATTTACGAATCCATTCCCATTCAGCACGTCGAAATGTGCCCAGAAAATATCGAAGCGGGAAATGTTTTAAAACTAATTTCAGACGATTCCGATGATACAGAGTATAAAATCGTCGGCTAAACTTTCCCGTTGACGTGGATTCTTTATGTAAAGCAATGGCTTTATGACAGTATCTGACTCGATAACCGGCCCTTGAAGCCCGGATACAAAAATCCAACTCTTCAAAGTAAGCAGGGGAAAACCGTTTGTCAAAATAACCTATTTCTCGAACAAGCGCTTTTTTAAATGCAAAGGCTGCGCCGGTAACATAGTCGACATCTCGGTCTTCATCGTATTGGCCCCTATCTTTTTCTCCGGCGCCGAAGTGATCAGTCAATCCATTGGGATGAAAAATGCCGCCGGCATGCTGCAAAGTGATGCCATCAGGATGATAAATTTTGCAGCCGGCAATTGCTACTGATTCGGTCATCAAAACATGTACAATCTCTGTTAAGAGCCCTTTTTGCATTATTGCATCTTGATTTAAAAGAAATACGACGTCTCCAACTGATTTCTCGACACCTTGGTTAACACCGAGAGTAAATCCTTTGTTATGTGAATTGCGTATCAGTGTTATTTCTGGATAAAACTGTTGAATGTGCTCAGGTGTTCCATCCGAAGAACCATTATCGATGACAATGCATTCCAGATTTGGGTAATCGTGGTTAAGAACCGATTTTAAACAGGGGTCAATATCATCTTTTCCATTCCAAGTGACAATAACGACGCTGATGAGCGGGTCTTTGGGTATTGGCAGCGGGGCAGAGGTCAGTTTAGGTCGATTGATAACCATATTTTCAATTTGACTGTTCTGACATTTTTGCTCAAACTGTTTTTCCAGATGTCTGATATATCGTTCCAGTTCGGTAATATGGCTGTTTTTATTTTCAAGATCTTTTTCAATTATTTGTATGTAATTATGTGAAATATCTTTTGGAAAATCTGTCATACCTAAGTCAGGTTGTTGGGCATGTTTGTCCGGCGCTTTTTCTGGGGAGTTCAGCCATTGTCGAAAGGGTAGTGTTGTTGCTTCAAATGAAAGATGTCGTAATGCATATTCCCTTGCACGCCGACCTGTTAATTTGACTTCTTCAGGGTTTTGCGCGAGCTTCAAGATACGGTTACTTAGCGCCTCAGAATCGCCAAGAGGGTAGCTATATCCCAATCCTTTTTGCGGTAAATCGATGGAAAGCTCACATAATTCGCCTATTAAAGCCGGCAAATCAGCTTTCATCCAGTCCATCACTCTGTTTTTGCTACCGAAAATGCCTTCATACATATACCGATCAATATTAATCCCAATATTTGCTTCAAAATATGTGTTATGCACATCTTCCTTGGGAATCCAGCCTTTCAAGACAAATCTATCGGCATACTTCGAACGATTCACAAGTTTGACAAATTTGGGGTAAGTGATCTCATCGTGACCATCTATCTGTCCGCCAGTGCTGACAAAATAAATATTCGGATTTTCTGCCATAGCTTTTTCAAGAGCATTAAACAGTGTATCGATATCTGTCCAGGTATTGAATCCGCCTGACCAGAGGACGACAAAAGCATTTTGAGGCACATCTTTTCCTCGAAAGATAGTTTTATCATGCGTATAGAGCTCAGGTTCAATTGCGCAAGGGATTGAATGACAGAATTCATACCCCGTTGTTTGCGCTGAGAGGCGCTTGATTAGACCTAATTCACCTATCGTTGCATAAGATTGAGCTCTGGAAACGGTAGAAAACTTATCACCTGTTCGCAAAGCTAGGTATTGATGGTGTAAAAAATGATCCAGATATTCATTCGATTGATAGCGAAAGGCTTTTGCTTGTGCCTCTGCCATAACGTGTCCGAAAAGATCGATCCATACAGGGGCTGAATATTTTAGTTTTTCCAGTGGTTTGCAAGCAAAAACGGTGGCTGCCAAAATTACATCCGGTTTAAAACGATCGTGGATATCCTGAATTCTATGTTTATCGTTAAACACTTTATCAGACAGGTTGTAATACGTAAAACCATGTTTTTCTGTGATAATTTCTGGTGGTGTAGAGTCGGGATAAACAGAGGGTATTCGGTTGGCAATTAAGGTCAACTCAATATTATCATCCAGAAGAGGTTGAATAAATTGCCAAGCACGAATTCCTGGTCCATAGGTCTTTTGTGTGTTTTCAAATGGAAGCGGGCTGAATCCAAAAACAAGAAGTTTGGGCATTGGTCAGTTCTTTCTATCTATAAACTCAGTCAAGATGTTCAGGTATTTTTCTTGTAGATATAAAACAGTGCGCTGCTTTTCCGTAATTATTTTTTCAAGGTGAAAACAATATTGTTCCAATTTCCCATATTCAATTTGGTGTTCTTCAAATACGATATTCTTCTCCTTTATATCAGTTGACAATTCATGGATTTTCTTATTTAAACCTGTAATGGAAGTTGAGTGACTCTTTAATTCCAATTCTAATTTTTTTATTGTGGATTCAAGTTTTTCCGCGTAATTAACCAAGTTTTTGAGCGCTGTATGTGTTTTTTTAAAAGCATCAACTATATTACCTGTATCTTGTTTTACGGGTGGCAATTTTAAATTCGAGCCTTTAAAAACAGGCAATGGAAAATGGCTGGCAACAATAAAAGTACGGTAAGAATCTGTTTCATCCTTACATGTTGTCGGCGCGCTGTTGATCAATGCAAAAACTTCATTTCGTATAGGTTGTGCGTCGGGAAGAATGCCTAAAAAGTGGTCGATCAAAGAAGAAAGCAGCCAGATATGGTTAGGAAAGATATATAGTTTTTTTATGTATTTAAATGTTTCTGCAAGTTTTTGCTCGACGTGATCAGAATTGACGCCGGAAAAAGTAAAATGCTCATCCAAATAACGGTTTGATTTGCTATATAGATAAGTATAAATATCAGAAAGGGTTTTCTCATGAGTTATGCTGAATTCATGCTTTATGGGAAAAGCAAATATTGCCGTGTGTGAAGTGATTCTGGATATTTCTTGCAGCATTCTCCCACGGTTTACTTCATCTAAATGTTCCAGGACATCTAAACATACAATGATATCGAAAGCTTTTTTTCTAAACGGCAACTGCTCACCATAGCATTGAATCAATGTCCCTTTGGTATTCTTTCGATCAATGTCAGCTTGTATTACAGGATATTGGTTTAAAAAAGATGTTAAAAGATTTTCGTTTGAACCTAAGTCAAGAATAGTTGGATTAGCCAAACCAGACGCCCTCAATGTTCGGATGTACTCGGTCGTAAAATAATATCTGTTGAATTTATCTGGCGCTTCGAAGATCATAACTTGATTATTTTATCAGAAAGAGAGATACTTTCACATAAGGAATGCGTCATAATAGACGCCAGGATATCTTATCTGGATGTAATTGGTATTTACAGTTTTTATGGGAGGTTCTCAATGAAAACAAAACTCTTCTTTTTATCCTTCGTTCTGCTTGTAGTGTTACCAGTAGTTGGAGCAACTGACATTTCTAAAACAACATGGATTGATATTACAAAAGAGGTTGCGGCCAACCCAATAAATCAGGGCGGGTGGACAGTTGACAAAGCCGGTAAGGTCTTTCGTTCGGAAGACAGTGACTCGATTATGATCGAGCACTCTGAATACGGGAAATTTGTTGTAGACTTGAAAAATGGCACGGTCAACAAAGTTGAGAAAAATGATCCTATTTTACAAAAAGGTTCCTCGTTACTTAATCGAGAAGGTGGCACAATGCTGGTTGTCAGGACTTCGGAATACAAATTTAGGCTTCGGTTCACTGAGAAGGTGGCCGGCATGAAGGCGATCGCAGGCATTACAGGAATGTAATCCAATAGTGGTTTCTTGGTGTTAAAAAGGGATACTGTAAGCTTAGAAAAATTGCATAAGAGTAATGCAGGAAAAGGGATTTGATTTTACAACCAATACCGTCTGGATTTAAAAAGGCTATTTGCTGCTGAAATTATAATGTTGGAAGAAAGAATCAGGTCATAATTGACGATGAAGACAGTAGTTGTCCGTTCCTATTTCAAACTGGTTGGCTTTCTTTTTTTGATAGGCTTATTAGCAATGTCAGCTTTTAGCCAAGATGAAGATAATGCTATTACCGGGATTCAAACCTTATGGTCTCAACAAGTCGATGTATTTACAAGAGGGTCTGCTCATCCAGAGTGTCAGGAGGCAAAGAGTCAAATACAAAAGTATTTCTTGGAAAATGCAACATCGCGTACTCCTGAAATCGCCGTAGCATATATTCTTTTGGGAACTCAAGCCCTTGAAAGGAAAAAATGGGAGGACGCTCAATGGGCCTTCTTGGCTGCTCTGGAGTTTGATCCTTTTAGTGTTCGCGCATCCCAATATGCATTAATAAATTCACGACATTTGGGTTTGACCAACATGGCATCGATGTTGGTCAATCATGTTCTGGTTGTAGTAAAAAGAGCATTTCAACCCGGTATTTATCACCTTATCTTTGGCAATGCTGCTGATGTTTTAAGGTCTGCATTTCTTTTAGCGGCGTTCGTGATCATTTTAGTAGTAATGATCAAGCATTTCAGCTTGGTCGTTCATCAATGCTCAGATGTTCTTCCATTCAATGTTGATCCCAGAATTATTGCCGCCGGTCTAATATTGCTTTTAACCTCAATTCTTGCTTCTCCGTTAGGATTGGTTGGTTTTACCTTGTTGATTTTACTGCTTTCCGGGCTATTTGCAGAAAAACAATATAGAACGGCTATTTGGATATCATGGCTACTGATAAGTACCTTGTTTCCTCTGACTTTAATCTCTGCGCATGCCATGGTTACCGAGAATAATCGTTTGTTTTCGGTTATTCGTTATGCTACGACCGGAGGATATTCAGAGCCTGCAATAGCTGAATTGAAATTGCTTTTAGAGGAAGCGCCCGACTCTGACGGAGACACTATCTCAAAAATCCATTATTTAATGGGCTCACTATATAAACGAGGGGGTTTTTATACGGATGCCCAGCAGGAATTCGAATTATATAAGACGATGATGCCACGGGATTCAGCGGTCTATATTAACCTTGGGAATATTGACTTCGTCAATGATCGATATCAAGCAGCTATTGAGAATTACAGGCGAGCAGAAAATATTGAACCGCAAAACCCGATAATATTTTTTAATCTATCCAAAGCGAATTTGGCGCTATTCCGTTTTGATGAGGCTAGAAATATGCAAAATCAGGCCTCTAGACTGAATCCTGATCTGACTAGTAAATTAAATCTTTTATATGGCTCAGATTTGATCCGTATGGTTGCAGATGCTGGTGTACCTAAGCATTGGCTGACCAGAGAGCTTAATACGGGTTGGTCGAAAGCGCTGCAATCGCTACCTGAATTTTGGCATGCTCCGTTAGTAGATATCCCTTTGAAAAAGGCGGTTTTAGGATGGATTTTTTTAACGGTTTTGTTGGTTGTCCTGAACCGCTTGGCAGTAAAATATCGCTTTAGCCGGTTTTGCCTTAAATGTAGAAAACCAATGAAGCCCAATTTTGATGATGGCACTGAAAGAATCTGCCCGACTTGCCATAGAATTTATTTAAGAAAAACGACTATAGACAAATCATTTACTCAGAAAAAGGAAGAAAAAAAAGACATGTCCTGGTATGACAGACTATTTAGTATAGCGCTGTCAATCATTATTCCGGGTGGAGGAAAAATTTATTCTGGTTATATGTTTTTCGGAATTTTGGCGATCCTGTCTTGGTCAGTAGTAGTAGCTTACTTTTTGTCACCTTGTCGAACATTCGATTCTTTTCTAAGAATTCCGGTTATAGAGACTGAACCTGGTAACCTATTCGCATGGATAGTTTTGTGTGGCTTATACGTTTTATCCATTATTCAGGCTTTTAGGGAGAAAACAGAGTGAATCGACCATTTCCTTATGAAGGATTATTGGAGAATCTACCGCTTCATAAGATTCTAGCCGAAATAAGCTCACAACAGTTATCTGGAGTACTGACTGTTTCAGGAGAAAACGACACTGTTGAACTTCGTTTCAAAAAAGGGGCATGCATCTTTGCTGAATCACACTATCCAAGATCGGCAGTTCGGCTTGGTCAATTGCTTGTGAAGAAGGGATTTTGTGAACAGAATCACATTGACAGTCTGCTGAATGAACAGAATACAAAGATGGTACGGTTGGGTGCACTTGCAGTCGAACATGGTTATCTAAAAGATACGGATTTGATACGTGTTCTGGAAGATCAGATATTGTTGATAATTTTTCCTTGCCTGACTTGGGATAGGGGGCTATATTTTTTCAAGCAAGAATCCAATATTCCTTTTGATGACAAGCTTTCCAAACCTGTTAACTTAAATACCATTGTTAGATCAGGACCCAAAATCGAAAAAAACTGGAATTGGGTCAATGAACGCCTTCCCGATGATGATGTGATTCCTCAAAGAATACGAGGTATTGAGATCGTTTCTGAAGGAGTGAAAATAGACCATTCTATTGACAACAAGAAAACCAAAATTTTAACGGGCGCTCAGGAAATCATATATGAGTTGGTAGACGGAATTCGTACAATACGGGAAATTTGTGATACTGCACATGTGTTCGAATGGTTTTCAAGAATTGCCTTGCTTGACCTTCAAGATGCAGACATCATCTCTATTGAAGAACCGTCCATAAAAAAAGCATTTAAATCAAAAGATACAAACGGTGAAGAGCATGGCTTTACAAGCCGCCTAAAATCAGGACTCCTTTTAACTGGAAAGTTAGTGATTCTATTGGCTTGTGTATACTCAGTTGGGCTTTTAATTGCCAATAAATCGATAAAACCAACTCATACAGTCGCTCCTGAAGATGTAAGAATAGCTTCTTTTAAAACTACAAATAGAGCTAAAGAAATTCAGTCTGCCCTAATTGTTTACCATTTATTCGAAGATTTTTTTCCGGATGATTTGACACAATTTGTTGCAGACCGTTGGATCGATTCGTCTTGTTTGAAAGATGGCTGGTCTAATGAATTTGCATATAATAAAACAGATACCGGATATGAATTAGTGAGTTCGGGATCAGATGGAACATTGTTTTCAGAAGATGATATGAAGTTTTCCGGGCATGTTAGAGACTTTTTATTTGGTAGTTATTATCCATGCCGGATTAAAGCTGGTGGGATGATTGAAGAAGAATAAGGAGATAAGGGGATGAAGTATTTTTTAATTGTAGTGGTATTGATTGCAGCAGCTCTTGCTATTTGGGGATGCTCTGAAATTGGTCCTCAAGAAGCGGGCGTTCGCACTGTGATGATAGGGTTTGAAAACGGTTTTGGCGCATCAAATTGGTTGAAAAGAGGCACAAGTCCTAACGCTTTATCTCCAGGTCTGTATATCAATATTCCACATGTTGTGAATATCGATAAATATCCTGTAAATGAACTTGGCTACGATATGTTCAAAGAGAATGAACAGGGAAGAAACGATATTTCTTTTAAAACAAAAGACGGGCAGACGGCTTGGATCGATGTAACGGTAAGATATCGTCTTGAACCTGAAAAGATACCGGTTTTGCATAGAGAGTATGGGCGTTTATATCTTGAAAACGTGCTTTTACCTACAGTTCGATCTTATCTGAGCAACGAACTAGGCCAGTATTCAGCTGAAGATATTTTCGATGGCCGGATTCGACGGAATATTTCTACTGAGGTTGTCAATTTGATAAATGCGGGGGAAGAAGGACGAAGAGGGACTCAGGAAATAGGGTTGGAAGTGATAGATATACTATTGCGTCAATTTGAGTTTACTGCTGAATATCAAGAAGCGGTTAATCAGAAAAAAATTGCGTCAGATCAATACCTTGCCGCTCTGGATTTGGCAAAAAAACGCGAAGCTGAAGCTGAAGGGGAAAAGCTTGCTGCGGTTCAGGAAGCTGAAGCCCATGCTGAACGAATTCGGCTCGAAGCGGATGCAGAATTATATGCTCGCCTGAAAGAAAGTGAAGGCATTTTGCAAGTTGGTAAAGCTCAAGCTGAAGCCCAAGCAGCTATGGTAGAGGCGCTGGGGGGAGGAGATATACTTGTTAAACTTGAATTTGCCAAAAGTTTAAGCCCGAAACTTCAAATTTGGGGTGTCCCAACCGGCCAACAAAACTGTTCACTATTAGATTTATCCGGTATTTTTGGGCCCTTGCTCCCAGTGCCTGATAAACCCACACCGTGACGCCTCGATCCAAACAAAGAAATTTAATATCCGGGCAAAACCATGAAAGTAATGACATCAGAATTTTTTAAAAAAACAGAGGGTAATGGGCATACATTAGATATTACATCGGACGTGAGCTTACATCTTGCCAATACCCAATTGAATTCAGGGATTGTAACGGTGTTTATTCCGGGTTCGACCGCAGCTGTAACAACGATTGAATACGAATCAGGGGCAATAAGTGATTTTAAGGATGCATTTGAACGTGCTGTACCAAGAAATATCCCCTATAAACATGATCAGCGTTGGGGAGACGGCAACGGGTTTTCCCATGTCAGAGCAGCTTGGTTGGGACCTTCTATCACCGTGCCTTTTGTCAACGGCAAAATGTGTTTAGGGACATGGCAACAAGTCGTTCTTATAGATTTTGATCGACATCCTAGAGACCGAAAGATCGTTTTACAATTCATCGGGGAATGATCATGCATGATAAGCCTGATTTAACACCTAAATACCGAATTTCAGCATTGGCTGACATGTTGAACATGCATCCTCAAACTATCAGAACCTACGAAAAATTTGGCTTTATAAAACCGGTAAGAACCAAGGGAAATGCCAGGCTTTTTTCTGATTATGACGTATGGGTTATTACAACAATAAAGAATCTGACCCAGGATCTCGGAGTTAACTTGGCGGGTGTTGAAATAATTTTACGTATGCGAAGCCAGATTGAAGACATGTTGAACGAAGCTACAAAAATCATGGAATTTACACAGAAATTGGCGCCTTATATCGATCAAGACAAACTTTCTTTGTTACATGAGATCCAAGAAGGATGTCGTTTTATGCTTGGCGACGATGAATCCATAAAATAGATATAACGATGAGACTTGATGAATGAACAGCAACAGAAGTGAGACACAGAGGTATTATCAAGAGATTAGGAAATATAAAGTTTTAACTCTTGAAGAAGAATTGGAATTAGCTAGACGTATTCAGGCAGATAATGACGAACAGGCCGTTCGGGAACTTGTTGAGGCAAACTTGCGATATGTTGTGAATATTGCTCGAAGATATGAAAGATCGGGAATCCCTTTGGCAGATTTGATCAGCGAGGGCAACCTCGGCTTACTCGCTGCCACTCATCGTTTTGAACCCGATAAGGGAGTGAAATTCATCACATATGCATCATGGTGGATTCGTCAGGCGATCAGCAGCGCGATAACAACAAAGGGCAGAATGATTCGGTTGCCCTCAAAACAAGAAATACAGATTTATAATTATCGAAAAACGAAAGATCATTTAACTCAGGAACTGGGTAGAGAGCCGTCAAAAGAAGAGATAGCTGAAAAATTAGATCTTGAAGTACAGGATATCGATGCGTTGATGCAGATGAAAATGAATTCAATTAGCCTGGATACGCCGAGTAATGATCAAGAAGACGGCAAGACTGGAATAGATATACCCGATACGGGACCGGATGTTGAAGATCTGGTTATTAAGGATGAAATTGCTGAAGATATCGAATTATTGTTATCCGGCTTATCTGATCGAGAAAAAGAGATTCTTCGAATGCGCTACGGGTTTAACGGTGAATTATTTACTTTGCAGCAGATTGGAGAAAAATTTAATCTCACACGTGAACGAGTTAGACAAATAGAGCGTCGAGCAATAGAAAAATTGAGAAACAAAGCAAAATTCAAACAATTAGAAGATTATTTATACGAATAGTTTTATTAGGAGGAAAGAACATGTCATCTGTTTTGATTGTCGGTTCGGTTGCATTAGATTCTGTTGAAACCCCTTATGGAAAAAAAAGTGATATGCTGGGAGGCTCAGCTACTTATTCCAGTCTGGCAGCCTCTCATTTTGCTTCAGTGCGTTTGGTGGCGGTGGTGGGAAATGATTTTCCGGCTGAGTGCCGTCAATTACTAGAGTCAAGAAAAATAAATCTAACCGGTCTGCAAGTAGTTGAAGGGAATACCTTTCGCTGGAGTGGTGAATATCATACCGGTAAAATGGGTGATGCCATCACGCTTGATACTCAGTTGAATGTGTTTCAAGACTTTAACCCGATGATTCCACCTGAATATCAAGATTCTGAATGGGTTTTTCTTGGAAATATTGATCCGGCTCTTCAACTTAATGTGTTGTCTCAAATTCCAAACCCTAAGCTGATTGCCTTGGATACGATGAACTTTTGGATTGAAAATCCAGATAATCGCTTACCGGAAGTTCTTAAAAAAGTTGATCTGTTGATTATCAATGAAGGTGAACTAAAGTTGTTGACGGGTAAATCTGATTTGCGTAAAGGTGTGGAAATAGCTATGGGTCTAGGCCCCAAAATTCTAGTGGTCAAACTAGGGAAATATGGCGCCGTGCTATTTTATGATAACACGTGGTTTTTTGCTCCAGCGCACCCGCAATCCGATTGTATCGATCCGACGGGCGCTGGAGATTCTTTTGCGGGTGGCTTGATGGGTTCGTTGGCACGTGATGGTGAGGTAACCCCGGAAACATTGCGTAGAGCCATGGTGTTTGGATCTGTCGTGGCGTCGTTCAATATCAATGATTTTGGACCCTGGAAGCTTGCAAACCTGACCAGCGAACAAATCATGGATCATTATGAAGATTTTAAAGATATTGTTGCCTTTTAATAATCTTGTAACGCGTGCTTTAAAACATCTGTAATTCGCGAAACAGGAATAAAAGTTATTTTATTTCGTACATACTCCGGTACATCTTCAAGATCTGTCATGTTTCGTTCAGGCAGAATAATTGTCTCAACATCAGATCGATAGGCTGCAAGACTCTTTTCTTTGATTCCACCAACCGGCAGAACATCACCACGCAAAGTGATTTCACCAGTCATAGCTACCTTGCGTTTAGGCATTTTGTTCGTCAATAACGAGACCAACGCAGTCGCAATAGTTACTCCAGCAGACGGTCCATCTTTTGGAACAGCGCCTTCAGGAACATGGATATGAATATCGGTTTTTTCAAAAAAATCGGGTTCAATACCCAATTCCTCAGCCATCGATCTAATAAAAGACAGAGCCGCCTGCGCAGATTCTTTCATCACATCACCCAGTTGCCCTGTCAAAATTAATTGTTTTTTTCCCGCCATACGTGTGGCTTCGACAAATAAAACGTCACCGCCGTAAGGTGTATACGCTAATCCAATAGCGATTCCTGGTTGGTGTGAGCGCAGGTCGGTTTCTGAGAAAAATTTCGGCGGCCCTAAAAATGAATGAAGTTTAGATTTGGTTATTATGGTGACTGACTTTTTGCCTTCCACAACTTTGCGTGCTGTAGCCCGACAGATTTTCGAGATTTCTCGTTCAAGATTTCTGACCCCGGCTTCAAGCGTATACTCTCGGATGATACGTCTGACTGCTTCGGTCTGAAATCGGAGATGTTTACCTTTTAAACCATGCTCAAACAGTTGACGGGGTATCAAATGATTTTTCGCTATCTCGAGCTTTTCTTCGATGGTATAGCCAGCCAGTCGTAGCACCTCCATTCTATCACGCAGCGCTGGTGGGATTGTTTCAAGAATATTTGCCGTTGTTATGAACATGACTTTTGAAAGGTCAAAATTGACGTTCAAATAGTGATCGGCAAATGAATTATTCTGCTCAGGGTCAAGTACCTCTAGAAGGGCAGAGGCTGGATCACCACGAAAATCCATGCCGATTTTATCCACTTCATCCAGCATAAAGACAGGATTGTTCGAGCCGGCTTTACGAATACCCTGAATTATCCTTCCAGGTAATGCTCCAATATAGGTGCGTCTATGACCACGAATTTCAGCTTCGTCTTTGACGCCTCCAACAGACATACGAAAAAATTTCCTGTTCATAGCTCTGGCAATACTTTTTCCAAGAGACGTTTTTCCGGTTCCTGGAGGGCCGACAAAACACAGGATCGGTCCTTTCATATCGGGTTTTAGATGTCTGACAGCAATATATTCGACAATACGCTGCTTGATTTTTTCAAGTCCGAAGTGGTCTTCATCTAGGATGGTCTGCACTTTAATTGTATCCAAAGAATCTTTAGTTTTTACATTCCATGGCAATTCTAAAATCCAGTCAAGATATGTTCTTGAGACGGTATATTCTGCGGCTGCCGGCGGCATTCGTTTAAGCCTGTCAAGTTCTTTTGTAGCGGCTTCATGTGCCTCCTCTGGAAGTTGTGCTTTGGTAATTTGTTCCGCTAAATCCTCAATTTCATGGGTTCTGTCATCTGTTTCACCAAGCTCCTTTTGAAGCGCTCGCATCTGTTGACGAATAAAATATTCTTTCTGCGATTTATCCATCTCATCCTTGATCTGATTTTGAATTCGATTACCCAGTTCTTGGATTTCTATCTCACGGTTTAACAAAATATTCAGCTTTTTGAGCCTGGCTCCGATATCAATGATCTCCAGTAATTCCTGACGTTCTTCAAGTGCAAGGTTTAAACTGGATGAAATAATATCCGCCAACTTACCAGGATCGGTGATGTTTTGAACAATAGAATTCAGCTCCTTGGGAAGATTGGCAGACATTGTCACCAGTTTTTGAAATAGATCTTTAATATTTCTACTGATTGCATCTTGACGTCTTGTTTTCTTTACAGTGTCGAAAACTGGCGAAATTTTGGCGAGAAAATAAGGTTCTGAAATAAGGAATTCTTCGACACGTATTCTACAAATGGCTTCGATCATGATTCTAATCGCATCATCAGGCATTTTGATCATTTTTATAATCTGTGCTGCTACTCCAATAGAATAGATGTCTTCAAAATCAGGGTTTTCCTGTTCAGGATATTTTTGAGCGACAAGGCCTAGTATTCGATTACCTTCCAGTATTTCCTGTATCATCTGAACAGATTTTTCTCGCGCTACCAAAAGAGGAATCACCATTGTGGGATAAATAACGGTTCCCCTAATTGGTAAAATGGGGAGCAATTCAGGTATCTTTTTTCCGTTGACTTCAAACAGAATTTCCTGATCGTTGTTTTCTGAAGTCTCTGTTGTCATTTTTGATTCTAAGTTTTGTTCTGTCATTTTCTACCTTGGTTAAACATACGTTGAATTAAAGGAATAACCTCCTGTGGGCTATCAAGCGCCGAACCATAAATTATAGGATATTTACTCAATTAGAGCAACTATTCGCACCAATCCAATCTTGTTATTATCTATCCTTTTTGATATTATACCTTTTCTGGAAAATGGACGGGAACTTGGCGGAATTGAGAATGGAAGGGCACGTGAAAGGTTTATTTATTACATTTGAAGGTATAGAGGGATCGGGTAAGACAACCCAAATTAAACTGTTGACTGAACGCTTAACGCAATCCGGGTATCAGGCGCTTATAACAAGAGAACCCGGAGATGGTGAAATCGGGAGCCGAATTCGGGAACTGCTTTTATCTGTATCCAGTTCATTGGATGCGTTGACTGAACTGTTTTTGTTAGCTGCCGATAGGACAAGACATGTAATCGAAGTGATCACGCCGGCATTGAAAAAAGGATGCATAGTGATATCCGATCGATACACAGATTCATCGGTTGCCTATCAAGGGTATGGTCGGGGGTTGCCGCTTGATTTCATCAATAAAGTGAATGAATTAGCTGTCAACGGCATTTATCCGGATTTAACCATAGCGCTGGATATCGATCCGAATATCAGTCTTGAAAGGTCACGATCGAGATTGCGGCAGCAGAACATGTTTGAAGCCGAAGGAAGATTTGAGCAAGAAAACATGGGTTTTCATCAACGTGTACGTGAGGGCTATTTAAATATTGCTAAGATGCAACAACGACGATTTGTTGTCTTTGACGCCGAATTGAGTATCCCCAAGCTGAGTGAACAAATCTCAAAAGAGGTATTCGACCGAATCCATAAATGGATGGTTTAATAGAAATCAAATGATTGAGATTGTCGGTATACTGGTTAGAGGAGAATCGTTTTCATTAAGATTCAATTCGCAGCGTATCCCCTTGAAAGTTGGCGATGCCTGTCTTGTTGAGTCTGGTTTTGGTTTACAAATAGGCAAAGTGATGAATGCTCCAACTATGGTCAAACCTCGTTTTATTGAAGGAAAACTGCCAAGGGTCATCAGAAAAGCGTCGGCGGAAGATGTTGAAAATCTTGATAAGATAATTTCCATTGAAAGTGAAGCGAAACAGTTCTGTATTGAAAGAATGCGTTCCTACAATCTAGAAATGAAGCTTGCTAAAGTTATTTTTGCTTTTGATAAGTCAAAGGCAACGTTTATGTTTACTGCTGAAGGAAGAATTGATTTTAGAGGGTTAGTGCGTGATCTGGCCCAGCAGTTTAAAACCCGTATCGAGATGAAACAAATCGGTATTAGAGATGAAGCCAGGCTGATTGGTGGAATTGGTAACTGCGGGTGTACATTATGCTGTACAACATTTCTGCGCGATTTTCACTCCGTGTCGATAAAAAAAGCCAAAGATCAAGGTCTCAGTTTGATACCCAATAAAATATCCGGCCTGTGTGGTAGGTTGATGTGTTGCCTAGAATACGAACACGAACATTATTCTGAACAGGCTAAATTAATGCCCAAAATTGGAAAACGTGTGATAACGCCTAAAGGTGTAGGAAAAGTTCGACAATTGGGTATTTTAAAACAACTGGTTTTTGTGGAACTAGAAGATGGTGAATGTGCAGAGTTTAAGCTAGAAGATATTGAATTTACACTAAAACCCTCTTCGGAAAAAACGCAGGAAAATATTCAGGTTGAACAGCCATCGGATAGGCAACGACCGGGGAGTTCCTGTTTTGACGAACAAGACGATATTTTAATAGATGATGATTCTGACGATGAAGATGAAAATGACGATATATACAGTGCAGATGATGAGTTTGATAGTCTCGGCAATAACACTGATAAATGGGGTGACTAAGTAAGCCGACCTAAATAGCACACGCTCAGGCCAGTGTTTTTAGAAAATCAACGATTTTTTCCGCACGCATCGATCGGGATGCTTTAATCAAAACAACACCATTTTTCAGGGATAGCTTTTGAAGCTCCTGTATCACCTGACTTAAATCGTCACAATAGATACACGGTAACCCCATTGAGACTGCCTGGAGATAAGCTAGTCTCATTTCGTTACCAAATACGATACAGATATCCAAATTATAGTTTCTTAAACTCTTGCCAAGAGATTCATGTTCTGCTTGAGATCGTGTTCCCAGTTCCAACATGTCCCCAAGAACAGCAATGCGACGCCCTGTAGAAGGGTAGTCTGCGAGTAGCTGAAGCGCACATCGCATGGATTCCGGAGCGGCGTTATAGGCATCATCGATAACGGTCAATTCCGAAATTCGGAATATGTGAGATCTATGTGGTGATAAAATCAGTGAATCAAGTCCTTTTTGTATAGTTGAATAGCTAAGACCCATTGTTCTGGCGACGGCTATTGCACCGAGAGCATTAGTGACATTATGTTTCCCGTGGTAAGGAAGAAAAAGTTCCTCAGCTTCTGCTGAGGGTTCTTTTACAAAAAACTTTATTCCCTCAATAGTTGGCTGCAAATTGATCGCTTGGTAAACTCCCTTTTTCAATCCAAATAAAACGGCATTTTTATTCGAAGCAAATAACAATCGGTCATCTGCATTTAAAAACAATTGGCCATTAGGATCGATCCAGTTAGCAAGCTCAAACTTTTCTGTAGCAATATCGCTGAGTGTTGGTAGAAATTCGCTGTGCGCCGGGGCGATGCATGTAAAAATGGCATGAGTAGGGCGTACGAGCGGCGCTAAAATTTTCATTTCCCCTGGTTTGGATATACCAATCTCGATGACCAATGCCTGATCATCTTCATTCAACTGCATCAATGTTAACGGCACACCTATCAATCCATTAAGATTTTGAAATGTCGAACGGGTTTTCATCGATTGCGAAAGAATCGATGAAAGGATGTCCTTAGTCGTTGTTTTTCCATGACTACCCGTTATCGCAATAACAGGAATATTTACTCTCTTTCTTACACTTCCTGCGAGCGCCTGCAATGCTTTTAGGGGATCATCGACCTCAATTCTAGGAGAGATATCCAAAGCGGCATCTCTTCGAACCAAAACTCCGGATGCACCTTTGTTTAAGGCATCTTCTGCAAAATTGTGCCCATCAAAATTATCTCCCTTTAAAGCAATGTAAAGGTCACCGGGTTTAATTGTCCTGGAATCGGCGCTGACTCCTTTGAACTCGGTAGAAAGTGTGCCGATAACTTTTCCTCCACCCTGTAGTGATCGTAAAATAAAAGGCCAGTCAAGTTTCATTTGGTCAATTCCTTATAATTGGTTTATTAGTTTCTTAGCGTTAGAAATAAAAAGACTCCTGAAATAAATAGTAACGATCCGAACAGCAAAGCAGTTTGTGGTATGCCTGCAGTAGGCAGAAAAAGTGTAGACACAAATATGGCGGCAACGGCGCCGCCGATTAAATCCATGCTATAGAATAACGGCATCGAGTCTGGATGCACACGTGATGCGAGAACAAATTGAGCGCTCCCCAGAAGACCAGAAAGAAATGCAAATACAAGAATAAATAAAACAGAAGGTGTTCCTAATGTGGATGAGATAACTCCGAGCAAACAGAGTAGAGCGGCCAAGCAGGTTTGTACCGTTGGAAGAAAAAGCTTGTGTTGCGACTTGAGCAGACTGAACAGGGAACTCCCAAGCGCCAATCCCAAAGCGAAAATGCCCAGTAATATGCCAGCTTCACGATAAAGCGCTCCCGTGCGGAGCTGGATGAGGAATATCAATAGAACCTGAGTGATCATGGTAACGGACCCTGTCAGAAAAACAGCGAAAGAAATTTGATGCAATCGGTTTCGAAACAGTGCATGTGTCAAAATGACCACAAAAAAACAAAGTATTGTTATTATTATAATGGTTTGGCCTTTCAAATGGAAAGGTTTGAAGGTGTCTGGCCGCCATTGCGAATGCCATAAATCAAGGAAAGCTGGAAAAACAATAGGCTTGGTATCTGTAGAAAACTCTTTCGTATCAATAGCTGACAATGCATCGATAAAAGACTGAGATTTCAAGGGATTCATGCGATAGGGAAGATATCCTTCAATGGAATAAAAAGGCTGTAGATTCATGGTTTCAATCCGCTTTAAGATATCATTTGAATCAATCGCCAATGGATTATGAATACCGGCAAATATATGGATGACATCGCCGGAAAGAATAAGCATGGAATCACGAGAAAAACTCTTGTCTATCGAGTTTAAAATAATATTTATATATCTTCCTTGCTCATCACTAAGAACGTTTTCAGAACCCGTGAGCGTCATGGCAAATATCCCATCGGGTCGCAACACTTTTCTGATTTCTTTATAGAACTCTTCTGAATAGAAACGTGATGCACTCAAGGATCCAGGAGCGCCGGCATTTGATATGACTATATCATAGGTGTTTTCCGGCTGAGCAGCCAGGTATCTTCTTGGGTCGTTTTGAAAGAGCTTTCGTGATTTGGTTTCCGGTGTATAACCGATACCGATAAGGTGATTTTGCTCCATGATGGATAAAGGCCCTGTATCCAATGTGACGATATCAATTTCAACGTGCTCGAGCTGATCGGTGATGGTTTCCATTTTATTTAACAGACCTTCAAGAAGAAGAATTTTGGTCGGATTAGGATGGAGAGCAAGCGCGTAACAGATGGTTTCTTCGTCGATCTGTGAGATGGATTGTTGGGACGCAAGTTGAAAATTGTTGAAGAGCGTTAGGGTATCTTCATATTTAACTAAATGCCATCGACCGTAGAGAGTATCGAAGACGGATACTAAAGATTGTCCGGGCCAGGCGAAAGCATCGAGTTTTTTACCAAGTGTTTTACCGGTGAAGAGAAATGAGAGGGAGAGACATATCAAAACAAAAATAGCTGCTGTCAATAAAACGGGTTTACGCTGGCCAGGATTTTGTACAAGCAGATAGACGAAGAGAAAAAGAGGGATGAGCATGGCAAGAATAAAGCCGGCCAAGTGTAGTGTACTGGCGCTGGCAAAGTGAATGGATCGAATACAGACTGCTGATGTGAGAGCGCCAAAAGCTTCGGTAGCGTAAATCGCCGCAGCTTTTCGATGGTTGCCGCCTGCTGCTCTAATGAACCTGACAGGTAAGGCGAAAAGGAGACCATTCACTATACAAAAAGGTATCAAGATCAGGGAAGGAGATAAAAAGAAATCCACTAGCCTGGGTAATTCCCCGGGTGTGCGATCAAGAAAAGCTGGAAAAATTCTGTAACCAATCAATGTCAGCGGTAATAGACAAGCCATAACAAACGGAAGGATCATCAGTTGTTTTCGGTGTAATGATAATCGATGACCAATGAAGCTGCCTAAACCGGTTAAAATCAGCCATATTCCAAGAAAAATTGACACAGATAACTCGTTATCGTTATTTTGAGCCAGGCTTTCTTGGATTAAGATGATCTGCAATGAAGTAGCCGCATAACCAGAAAATAGAGTCACCAACATGGGGGTATAATAAATTCGATTACTATTCATATTTCAATTTTTCTTCTGATACGATACCATGATAAAAGTGGTGTTACGTTGTTTGGAGTTAAAATGGATCATATAAAGTTCCGTTCAGTATCACTCAATTTCCGGATCGCTCTTGCTATTATTGCATATAGCATCCTTTTTGTATACCACCTGCCTGTGGTCGAGGCTGGATCTGTCACAGTTCGGGCTGTTGATGGATCGGTAGCGGGTAGAATTGAAGTACAGGAATTCGAAGGCGTCGAAATGCTTTCGATGACTGGGTGGGCGCAGTTGATCGATGCAGAGTTTGATTGGGACTACGTGACCGGCGTTGCTGAAATGCGATTTCGTGATCATCGATTGCGGGTGGCTGACAGAGGTCGAGGTATCTGGATAAATGGCCGGATGCATTCCTTACCTGTGCCGATAAGACAACAGGATGGCGATCTTTGGATTCCATTGAAAATTCTCGATGATGTGGTGGATGCATTATGGGAAGGGGAGATTATTTGGAACTCTGCAGAGAACGAACTGCGTTTGTATATGGTGGGATCAAAAGGAAAACCTGCGGACGATTGGCAAGATGATGATGGTCAATGGGTGATAGTACTGGACGCTGGTCATGGAGGCGCTGATTCAGGTTGTCTCACAGAAGAAGGTGTTACCGAAAAAGAGGCTGTTTTGAATCTTGTTCTTCGAGTAGGTGATATTCTGACGAATAGAATGGGCGCTCATTGTGTTTTCACACGGAAAAGTGACAATAATCCCAGAGCTGATGAACGGGTTGCTGAAGCCAATCGATCAGCTGCCGACCTGTTTATTTCGTTCCATATTGCCCCACGCGAAGACATGCAAGGGAACAGCTTCAATCTTTTTCTGCCGACTGTCGAGCCTAAAACAACGGAAATTGACACTAAACTTGAATTATGGGCAAGTCGATCTGCTTCCTTGATTGAGCGGATGAGAATTTATACGAAACGGTTTGCTGATGGGATGGTCGCAACAGCAAACGATAAGAAATTTGGGATTTTTAATCGAGATTTGTCAATTTTGAAGGGGTTATCCATGCCCGCTTTAGTGTTGGAGCTATCGTGGGATAGCGCATTCTATGGAGATATAAAAATTTCTGAGGAAAGTGGGCGTAACCGGGCAGCGGAAGCAATTTATGATGGAATTCGAAGCTGTCTGAATGTGGAGTAGTGTCATGGATGCCGAGTTAACACCTCAACCGCGTTCAACGATTACCAGCCGTATCATTGTCGCTTTACCGTTTATTGTGGTGGCATTGCTTGCAGGATATGTCTGGGCGGAGTGGCATCGGAAACCATCACGACCGGACTATGTGACATGGACAAAATCTCAATCGGCTTTTTCTCGTGTCGAACGAGATTTAACTCTGGTTTACTTGTCAGCAAATGAGGAGTGGGTTACAGAATCCCGCACAATAAGGGGATTTGAGACAGAACGCCAGGAAGTTCAATCTTGTCTTGAAACATTTTTAGGTGGCCCCGTATCTGCAGAAGCGCGATTGCCGGGTAAAGAGCTTATCCAGATTGGTGGAGTGTATTTGGATGGAAAAGGCGGGATAATTATCAATTTCGAGACACAGGCCGAGATATTGAATATGGGTGGTATCGAAGCGGAGAATGTTTTTATTCAATCTTTGATTCATACGATTAAATCCAACTATCCCTCTATAAAACACATGCAGTTGATAGTGAACGGTTCAGTGGCGGAAACACTGGCAGGTCATCTAGATATTCGTGGATTATTTTATATCGGCTGATTACAAAAGAAAGAACGAGTTATTTGATTATTCTCAGCAAACGGGTCGAAAAATGTCGATAGAAAAAATCACTTCAATTGTGATAGCGACGAGCAACAATAATAAAATCAAAGAGATCAGTAGGATTATTGGAGAGATAGGGGTGGATTGGGTTGCGGGTAGTGATTTCTTGGTTGGAGAAGTTGAAGAGAACGGATCGACATATGCCGAGAATGCTGAAATAAAAGCACGTGCATATTCAAATATATCTGGTTTACCGGCTTTAGCGGATGATTCTGGTTTGGAAGTGGATGCTTTAGATGGGCTGCCTGGTATTCATTCGAACAGATTTTTTGGTCGGAGCAAAACAGATGCAGAGAAGGTGGCTGAGCTTTTAAAACGCTTGGAAGGTGTGCCGAAAAATAAGCGGACAGCTCGTTTTATTTGCCATGCAGTATTATTGGCTGGGGATCAGATGCTGGCCTCGGTTAGAGGAACTGTTGAAGGGTTTATTCTCTATCAGCCTCAAGGAAGCGGTGGATTTGGTTATGATCCGGTTTTTTATTATCCTGAACTGAGGAAGACTTTAGCTGATTTGAGTGTGGCTGAAAAGAATATTAGAAGCCATCGTGGACAGGCAATGAGAAAAATTCGAGAATTTTTGTTGCGTTTTGGTGTATAAACGTGGTAATAACTTGGCGCTGTGTGCCGGCTGAACCCAATGGCGCGTGACGGGGTGTGGCGCAGTCTGGTAGCGCACCTGCTTTGGGAGCAGGGGGTCGGAGGTTCGAATCCTCTCGCCCCGACTTGAAAGGATGTTGGAAGTCGATGCGCGCCCGTAGCTCAGTTGGATAGAGCAACGGACTTCTAATCCGTAGGCCGTAGGTTCGAATCCTACCGGGCGTATCGATGTGAATGACGGTGTACCACCGGTATCTCGGAGGTTTGAAAAGATGATGGTGAGTGTAGCTCAGTTGGTTAGAGCGCCTGACTGTGGATCAGGAGGTCGAGGGTTCAAGTCCCTTCACTCACCCTGTATGGAGCCGAAGAAGCGTTGTCTTCGGCTTTGTCTATGCGCCCGTAGCTCAGCTGGATAGAGCGCCGGACTTCGAATCCGTAGGCCGTAGGTTCGAATCCTACCGGGCGTATATGAAAAACGGATTACCTGCGAGGATGGCGGAATTGGCAGACGCGCTGGACTTAGGATCCAGTGCCGCAAGGTGTGGGGGTTCAACTCCCCCTCCTCGCATGAAGTTGATACTCCGTAAGATGCGTGAATTAATGACAACTTCTTGTTGCGAATCCCTTTAAATGAGGTAGCTTAAAATGAAATTTAATATCGAAACGGTTTCAGAAAAGTCCAAATTAATCAAAGTTGAAATCCCTCATGAACGTGTTCAAAAAGAATTTGAAAAATTGTATTCTGAACTCGCCCAAAATGCTGTTATTCCAGGTTTCAGAAAAGGAAAAATACCACGGGGGATGCTTAAACTTAGATTGGGTGAAGATATAGCGAATCAAATAGGGTTTGACTTGATACGTGAAACTCTGCCGGACATTTTGAAATCTATAGAGGATGTCATCGTCGGTACGCCGGAGGTTGCTGAATGGAAGATCGATGAAAACCAAGCTTTTCAGTTTGAAGTTAGTGTTGAAATCCTTCCACCGATGGATCTAAAAGAATATAAAGGTATTGAAGTGCCTAAAAAATCCTTGGAAATTTCTGATGATGAAATCCAGGAAAGTCTGGAACGTATCCGTGAAGGACAAGCAACATACGAAGTTGTTCGTGACCGCCCGGCCGAACTTAATGATCGCATCTATGGCCGAATTACCCTGAAAGGTGATGACGAACCGGTGCCTGGCTGGACAAACCGACATCTTGAGGTGAATATCGGAGAAGACACATTTTTTCCTGGATCGGGTATGGAAGAAAAAATGATCGGCGCTGAAATCGAAAAGGAACATACATTTACAATGGATTTTGCTTCCGATTATTCTTATTACAAAGATCTAGCAGGTAAATCTGTAACGGCTACATTGGCTTTGACTGAGATAAAAATTAAGACGCTGCCGGACATCAATGACGATTTGGCAAGAGATATGGGTCTTGAAACTAAAGATGAATTGATGGAAATGGTTCGGAAGAATATTGAGCAAGAACGTAATCAAAGGATCGATCATGAATTTGAAAGCGCTATTATCGAAAAGATAGTCAAAGCTAATTCAGTTGAAGTGCCGGAAGCGCTGGTCGATCAGGAGTCGGAATTTTTTGTGGATTCATACTTTAGTCAAGGCGCTATGGATGAAAAAACCAGGGAGATGTTTATTAATCAAATGAAGCCGGCTGCTAAATTGCGGGTTCAGGAAAGGTTGATTTTGAGTCGTATAGCTGAACTTGAACAAATTGAAACGACAGAAGAAGAGCTTGAAAATACGTTTAAAGAAATGGCTGAACAACAGAAGAAGACGTTGGAAGCGATTCGAAGTGAATGGGAAGAAGAAAAGGCAGTTGACAATTTAAAGCGCGAGTTGGCTAGAAAAAAAGCGATGGATTGGTTGAAAGAAAATGTGACGATTGGTGATTGGATCGAACCTTCTGAGACGGCCGATCCGCAAGAAAGCCAAAATGAAGAATCTGATACCTAGGAGTAAAAGATGAAAGATCCTCTTATGCAGTTAATTCCTATAGTTGTTGAGCAGTCCAGTCGTGGTGAGCGGGCGTATGATATTTATTCTCGATTGCTGAAAGAAAATATTCTGTTTATTGGGACCGCGATCGACGACCAGGTTGCAAACCTTGTCATTGCACAGTTGTTGTATTTGGCAGCTGAAGACCCGGAAAAAGATATTCATATTTATATCAACTCTCCTGGCGGTCATGTGATGTCTTGTCTGGCTATTTATGACACAATGCAATATGTAAAGCCGGATGTCTCAACGATCTGTGTAGGACACGCAGACAGCGCAGCCGCTGTTCTTCTAGCGGCCGGCGCACCAGGAAAGAGATTTGCACTGAAAAACGCTCGGATAATGATTCATCAACCTTGGGGCGGATTTCAAGGACAAGCCTCTGATATCGATATTCACGCTCAGGAAATTCTACGAATGCGAGCAGAATTGAATAGGATACTTGCAGATCATACAGGGCAGAGTATCGATAAAATTGCTCGTGATACCGACCGCGATTTTTTTATGTCCGCTGAAGAATCGATAAAATATGGTATTATCGATAAAATTCTTGAGCGCGACAAAAAATGATAAAGTGTGAAAATTACGAGCGCTGAATTTGTAAAAAGCGCGGTTGTACCGGAAGGTTACCCTGCTTCAGACTTGCCGGAAATAGCTTTTGTCGGCAGATCAAACGTCGGAAAATCAACCCTGATAAACACGCTTGTCCAGCGAAAAAAGCTGGCTAAAACCAGTTCGACACCCGGAAAAACCCGTTTAATAAATTTTTATTTGGTTAATTCCAGACTGTTTTTAGTCGATCTGCCCGGGTATGGTTATTCGAAGGCTCCGGAGCGGATCAGCCAAACCTGGATGCAGGCTGTCGATAAGTATTTTCAGACTCGAAAGACACTTTTAGGAGTTTATCAACTGATAGACTGCCGCCATCCTCCTACTGAACTCGATCGAAAAGTGTGTCAATGGTTGGTCGAAACAAATTTGCTCAAAGGTGTCAGTGCCGTTAAAACGGATAAAATTTCACCTTCAAAAGTCCAAGAATCCCTCAAACGTATTCGACAAACACTGAACTTGGCTGATGACTATCCGCTTATCCCATTTTCTTCAATAACGGGAACCGGGCGCGGTGAACTTTGGAGATATATCCTCCAGATTACAAATCTAAAAGTATCGGCAGATTAAATAACTTCTATTTTCGGATTTGATCGAGTATCAGTCGTCAAGCCTGCTTTTGTTCGTATTGTTTGCGTAGCATTAAAGCTGCAGCGTAACCTGCGCCAAATCCATTATCGATATTGACCACAGTCAATCCGGCAGCACAGGATATCAACATGGAAAACAATGCGGTAAATCCTCCTAAAGCAGCTCCGTAACCTACGGAAGTAGGAACCCCGATAACGGGGCAATTGACAATGCCGGCAATGACGCTGGGGAGAGCGCCTTCCATGCCGGCAACTGCAATGATGACATCGGCCTTTTGCAATGTGGACTGGTGCGACAGAAGCCTGTGCAGCCCAGCGACTCCAATGTCGATAAGTCGGTCAACGGAATGTCCCATCGTTTCTAAAGTGATAGCAGCTTCCTCCATTACAGGAATATCAGATGTACCGGCTGCACAAATCACTATCGTTCCAGGGTAAACAGACGTATCTGTTCGAAAAAATGCGCATCGGGCGCTTTCCGAATAGGTTAACCAACAGATTTTCCGTTTGATCACCTCCCATTTTTCCGGCTGTAATCGGGTAATGAGTACGGGCATGTTTTTCAACCTGATCCGATCGGCAATACCAATGATCTGCTCAACGGTTTTATCTTCCCCGTAAATGACTTCTGGAAGCCCGCGTCTGAGATTGCGGTGGTGATCGATGGTGGCATATGACAGGTCTTCAGAGATAAAAGATTTAAGCTCTTGAACTGCGTGCTCAGGAGATATAATTCCGTTTTGGACTCGTTTAAGGAGGTCGTACAGCGAGCTGTTGGTCATGATAGAGATTCTTTCAGCCGTTTTTGAGCTAAGTTTAGCGTGTTGACCATCAGCATTGCGACTGTCATGGGGCCGACTCCACCAGGAACTGGAGTAAAAAAAGATGCTCTGCCGATTGCTGCATCGGGATCAACATCCCCGACCAGCGCGGAACCTTTCTTATCAATTTTTCGCTTGATTGGAGTGTCTTTCTCGATCCAATGGGGGAGAGCTTGTTCGAGGGTGATCCGGTTGATGCCGACATCTATAATAACAGCTCCAGGTTTAATGTAGTCTGCGGTTACAAGACCTGGCTTACCAACTGCTGCTATTAAAACGTCTGCAGTTCGACACATAGCAGGCAGGTCCTGCGTTCTGGAATGTGTGATGGTAACTGTTGCATGCTCACGTAAAAGAAGCGCAGCCAAAGGTTTCCCAACAATATTACTGCGTCCGATAATAACGGCATGCTTGCCTTTGAGGGGAATGGAATATTCGTGAAGTATTCGAAGTATTCCAGCAGGTGTACATGGCGCCAAATCACTTGTTCCAGACCATAAACTACCGACAGATTCAGGATGAAAGCCATCGACATCTTTCGATACTGATATCTTATGGATTACGTCATTTTCATTTGTGATCGATGCTGGCAAAGGAAGTTGGACAATAAGACCATCACAGGTATCATCCTGATTACATAAGTCAATTGCGTCCATAATTTCTTCCATTTGCACTGTTTCCGGTAACGTTATATTCCTGAATTCAATTTCGGAGGAAAGACAGGCTTTTTCTTTATTCCGAATATAGACTTTTGAAGCTGGATCATCACCGGCATTTATGACCACTAGGCACGGTTTTCTACCTGTTTGTCGATAAAACTCCTCTGCATCCTTCTTAACGGACTCAATAACACCGGCTGCCACCCGTTTTCCATCCAGTAAAACTGTCTCCATTTCTGACTGTCTCCTTTCCAATGAAAGATACAACATAGTTCGATACCTTTCTACCTTGCGAACAGAAAAACATCAACTTTCTTGATAGGTGATGGCGATGTTTCGCTCTGGATACCGGTATAGAATAAAATAATGGAAACTAATTCCGGCTACATGATAGACTTCAATTCATTATGATTGGAAAGAGTAAATTATCAAAATTTGGATTATTTACTAAAAGGCTTGGAATCATGATTATTGGGATTCTGGCTGTCGTCATGATAAGCAAGCTTACAATCCAATACGCTCAAAGCCAGTTTCAATCAGGCATTGGCGTTTTTCATCAATTTGACCCTGTGTTTTCGATCTTTCGCCTTATAGGTGAGTGGGTTATCACCTCAAGCAGTGCTCATTGGTGTGTTTTTTCAGTGTTTACCACAATCATAATAGTGACCATGTCTTGTGTTATATGCATAAAACATAAAAGCATCTGTAAGCCAATGGTTTTTATTGCTTTATCGATTGTTTTGGGTTTGTGGGCACGGTTTATCTCGTTTCACAACTCATCATCCTCTTGCTTACCCTGGATATTGTTGTGTTGTTCGGTTTTATCCGCCTTTTTTGCTGCCCTTATGTCTGGAACCGATATGAATGAAACACATTCAAAACCGGCTAAAAGAGTTTGGATCTGTGTAGCTCTAGTATTGATAGCAGGCTTTTTATTTCGAGTGTACCGATTGGATACTTTGCCGCCGGGACATGCACAGCACACGGCTCAATGGGGAATGATCGGAGCACGGAAGGCGTTACAACAAAAAGCAACATGGATAGACGAAGAAGGTCGACGTTTTTTTCTGGAACAAGTGAAATTGCTTATAGTGAATGAGCCGCATCAGGAAGGCCTCAATATATTTGTTGACTGGTTGCTTGCGAGCTGGTTTGGACCATCGCTTGTAGTTCAGCGAACAGCAACGGCCATGGTAGGACTTTTATCCCTGGTTGCGCTTTATTGGACAGCAGGTATCAACTTCGGCCGAAAAACCGCCTGCTTGACCATGTTTTTTGCGGCAATATCACCATGGCATATTATGCATTCGCGCTATTCAAATATTGAACATATTTTACCACTCTTACTTGTTATTTTGTCGATGGGACTACTGAAGAAATATCTACAAACTCGTTCGCTTAAAACTGCCATTTTACTACTTCTTGTCTTAGTTGCAGATTTTCATGTCTATGTCATTGCTCAATTTATTGTCCCGATTATTCTGATAGTCTGGATAAATTCAATTTTTCAGACCAAAGATTTTCGTAAAACATCATTGGTTACTCTTGGGGTGGTATTCTTGTTATTTAGCATTGGTATAGCGCCAAAAACCGGTTTGTATGGCTGCAAAGATCACATTTCACTTTTAAACACATCGATAATGGCGCATCCATCTTATGTTATTCAAGGACAGAATGTTGTTGTTAGAAATATAATTACTGTCTTTCGTGGTTTATTTCTAAATGGAGAGGGTTCATTTTGGTTTCATAAAACGAATGGACATCTGATTTGGCCGATTTCGATATCTCTAGTTATCGGTTTGGCTTATGCTTTCGTCAATCTTCACAAGTGGGCTTATCATTCGTTAATAATGTGGTTTTTTATTGGTTTGATTCCTGCCTTACCTTCGTCTGATCCAGCGCCTCGGCGTATTTTATGTGCATTACCTGCGATATACATTTTAGCAGCGTTAGGAGTTGACCATTTACTCTCTCGATTAGTCGTGTGGCCGCTTATTCAGAGACGGTGGATGATAGTTTTTTTGTCGGGAGCATTGGCAGTATTGTTGTTATGCGGGGCATGGGTCTCATTTGAATACAATTCTATCAGCAGGGAAGACTTTTTGAATGGAAAAGAAAGGCGTTTTGCTGAAATTGTGTGTAGTTATCTGCCGGATTATACGGTTTATTCTTTTTTGGACTCCTATACCAGGATTCAAAAAATCTGGATGATTTGTGGATGGTTGGGGCCGGAAGAGCCGTCACCCAATGCCGTGAAATTTTTAGATCCGGAAAATGATCTGGATACATTGATCAAAACACGTGCTATACAACCGGTTTCCGAAGAAAAGCGTGGAGTCGTTTTTATTCTTCCCGCTTATCAAAATGGCTTGACAACGATTCAGGATGTGATGAAGCTTTTTTCAGAAGGAGACCATCAGTATTATAGGTTTGATCCTTATTTTAAGAATCATGATAAGGGTGAGCAGGAGTTTATTAGCTGGAAAGTCCAGAAGCATCTATTTAACGAAGTGTTAGAGATGTGGTCGTTTTCCGATATTTAAAGTGATGGAGCTGGGGTCAGGATTGACAGGAGTTGGCTTTAAATGCTAGATTTATATCTTGTTTTTGTCATATCGGCAACGATCGCTGTAGGAAGAGTTTTTGACGATGATTAAGGGGTAGCAGTAATGGAAAACGAATCACCATCAATTAAATCAAATAAAACGAACAAACTATACGCAGGTTTGACATTACAATCCTGGCTGTGGATAGGTTTATTTGTATTTGTTATTTTCACTCGATTCCATCATTTAGGTGATAAACCGTTTCATCACGATGAAAGTTTGTATGGTAAATACATTTGGAATTTCCATGTAGGACAAGGGTATAAGTATGACCCGATGCAGCATGGCCCCTTTTTATTTCATATCAGTCAGGTGATTTTATTTCTGTTTGGCGTCACGAATTACACCATACGGATAGTGCCGGCATTGACAGGTGTATTCATCACGCTGGCATTTTTTCTGATGAGAAGACGATTGCCGTCTGGGGTGGCATTAATGACTGGGTGGTTATTTGCCATTAATTCCGTCGCGATGTATTTCCAGCGCTTTCTTCTTCATGATCAACTGTTTGCACTCTTCGCCATGTTGATGATCTTGGTGGCTTTATTGTGGTTTGCTGATCGAAAACAATGGCAGTTTTATCTGTTTTGTGCCTCGACATCGATATTGTATTGCATCAAGGGAAATGCTTTTGTCCATTATTTAACGATTTATTTGTTTGTGATTTTGTTTGCGGTTTACTGGCTGTTCATGCAAAAGAAAAAGTTATCCGAGTTGTTTCAGACCTACCCACTGGCGACAAAAACATTTGGAGCGGTGACTTTTTGGGGAATATTATTTGTTGTCTATGCTGCGGTCAATCAATTTTGGAAATCCGGATTCGGCAATTGGGAAAAAGCGGTTCACTCGTACTGGATTATTGTATATGTCATATTTTTCCTGTTAATTGGGATTTTTGTCTATTTAGGTGAAGCTGTTCGGATCAATCCTGATAAACGTCCGTTGGGCCTAGCTTCGTCTTTTTATAAAGACAGTCATGTTTTTGCCTTTGGAACAGTAATTTTCTTCGGTATTTTAATTTTGCTGTACACAACACTCGGACAAAATCCAAAAGGGTTTTGGGGCGCTATGTACGAATGGTACACGTACTGGCTGCATCAACACTCAATTGCTCGAATATCCGGACCATTCCATTATTTCCATCATCAGATGGCGATATACGCCTTTTTATCACTGAGTGTTTTGTTGGTCGCTGTTTTAGGCAGAGGAATTCGTAGAAATCCTGTCATATTCACTATTTACATAGTCGGATCAATTCTATTGATATTTGGATTTAGATCATTGAATAGCCCGCTTCCTTTAACGAAAGAAAACCTTTTCACCAATGAGCATTTAGCGCTCGCCATAGTTGTGCTCGTTGGTGGGTTATTGATGACGTTTTCATATTTTCGGCAGCGTGAATATTTAAAAAGCTTTTATATATGGTGGTTTACTATAGCTTATATTATTTATTCCTATCTGCAGGAAAAAGTGCCTTGGTTGGTCATGCATATCGTGACACCGATGATTCTATATGCGGCTTTGGTTATGGCTGACGTTATCCGAGACAGGAAAAGTTTTCAAAAGTGGGCTAGGTACACAATTTTCACAATTTTTGGTTTCCTGATAGCCTATGAATTACACACATCCTTTCAATTATGTTGGCATAATGAAGCTGACCCGGTTGAGCAGATGGTATATGTTCAGACGACCTATGAAGTCCCCAAAATCATGGAAGAGATCGAGCGGATTGCTCATTGGGAAAACACGTTACACAAGAAAGAGCTGCCTATTGTAATCAATGGTCATGCAACCTGGCCGTTCTATTGGTATCTGCGTGATTGGAAGGGAATCAGTTATGGTTCAACGGTCAATCCGTCAACTCACCTAATGGTTATCTGCAACTGGGAAGACCGTCACAAGTTTGCTGAGAAGATGGACGACAAATATGTCGCAAGACAATATGGTTTAAGAGCGTGGTTTTTACCTAAATATGCCGATGTTGCCAAAGATGGTAAGTTTTGGCGAAATGCTTGGCGATGGCTGGTATATCGCGAAAAATTCAACCCGACTTTGTATGGCGCTCAACAGATTTGTGTTTTTACACGAAAAGATGTTGCTATGTTTCAAAAAGGTATCGATTTAGGGCCTGCGCCAACTAAGCCCCAACGTCGTGAAGCGCCCAGACGGGATTCGATTAATATCAGCAGCATTAAAACATTTGGCTTATTTGGATCTCAGCGTGGAAATCTGAACTCGCCCAAAGGTGTAGCAATGGATTCCATAGGAAATATTTATGTGGCCGATCAACGAAATAATCGTATTCAGAAGTTTGATCAGAACGGTAAATTTTTATTGGCCTGGGGATCAAGCGGCTCAGAAAACGGTCAGTTCAATCAGCCAAGCGGCATTTTTGTAGGTAATCAAGACAACGTATTTGTAACGGATACCTGGAATCATCGAATTCAAAAGTTTGATTCTGAGGGGAAGTTTATTATGGCCTTTGGTGATAGTTCGACATTTTGGGCGCCAAAAGGTGTTGTCGAAGATCCTGACGGTTTCCTTTATGTTGCCAACACGGGTTTCCACAATATCATGAAATACACACGCGGCGGCAGCAAATTGTGGAGTGTTGGAGTCAAAGGCGATGGCCCCAAGGAATTTACTGAACCGGTAGGTATATGCCTGGATAAAAAAGGCCAAGTGTATGTTGCAGATACTGCAAATAAACGAATATCGGTGTTTGATGGTAATGGAAACCATTTGCGCCAGATTTCTGTGTTTGGGTTGGAGGAATATTACACTGAGCCCTATATAGCTATCGATGAGACAAACCAGAGAGTTTTTCTAACGGATTCACGAAATAATCATATTCAAATATTTGATTTAAATGGTGAATTCATTGGTTTCTGGGGTTCGGAAGGTGCAGATGACGGCCAATTCAAATTGCCGACTGGTATTGCATTTCGTGATGGCAAACTTGTTGTGACCGAAGCTCAGAATCATCGAATACAGGTTTTCGATGCTGCTATGTTGAATTAAAGTCGGAAGCATTTTTCCGGTTTTCATCCATAGTAGTCATCGTTTTCTGACAGGGAGGATCAGTGACGTGGCTGAAGGACTGCTGCTGGTGTTTAAGTGGTGGTTGTTGATCCAGGTAATGGGGTTGGTTACCTGGCCATTGGCACATCGATTTTTTCGAAGTTACCCGGACAGAGGATATATATTGAGCAAAGGGCTTGGCCTGATTCTGACTGGGTTTCTTAACTGGTTTCTTGTTTCGATACATCTTTTTAGATTTTCCCGTTTTTCAATTTGGTTTGCTATTGTCTGTGTTGCTCTGGCGTCTTGGTTTTTAAAAGTTGTGCCGATTCGGGAACTGTTCCGATTTTTTAAAGAACAAAAACGACTTGTCTTAACGATAGAAATAGTGTTTTTAGCAGCATTTATAGCTTTTACACTCGTTAGAATGGGGAACCCTGAAATTGCTCAGACAGAAAAAATGCCTGATTTCGCATTTCTTACAGGAGTCGTAACCAGTGATTATTTTCCCCCACGAGATCCATGGTACGCCGATGGAACCATCAACTATTTTTATTACGGCCATTATCTTGTTGGAGTGCTCACAAAATTAGCGGGCACTGCTCCAGAATATGGGTTTAACTTAGGTGTTGCCGTGATTTTTGCGTTTACATTGTTAAATGCATCCGGAGTTGCGTTCGGTTTGATAAAAAAACTCCGATATGGAGTCTTAGGTGGTCTTTTTGTCGCTTTTATTGGAAATCTTGACTGTGCAATACAATTATTCTCCAGCTTGAGCAAAATCCTAGCAGGTAGCCAAAAGTTTTATCCTTTCAATTGGTTTAACTGGTGGATGAGTTCGCGTGTTATTGTTCGTGAGGGGATAGATATCACTATCAATGAATTTCCGTTCTGGAGCTATATTTTGGGCGATTTGCATGCGCACATGAATGTCGTTCCGATTTCTTTGATTGTTTTAGCAATTATACTTGAACATTTCAGGCACTCCGCGACAGGTTTAGATGGTCTAGGGGTGGGTCGTGATAAATGGTTCAGAATTGTTATAACAGCAATTGTTTTAGGCGCAATTCCATGTGCTAACACCTGGGATACACCGACATATTTTGCTCTGATGGTAGCTGCGATTCTACTAGCCAGACAATTTCGGCCTGCAAGTCAATTGTTAACAGCAACGGATCAAGGTGAGATTTCTGTTGCTAAAATTATTGTGTCGCCGCTTAAAGAGTTATTCAACCGCATTTTGCCTAAAACTCTGCCGGGTGAGAAGAATGATTGGAAAGAATATCTGCTTTCCTGGCTTGGTGTTGTCATTATTATTGTGGCGGCATTATCCTTTTATGCTCCCTTTTATGCTTCTTTTCATCGGGTTGAAACAGGAGGATTAAAAATCGTCAATCCGAATCAATACACGTTAGCCGATGATTTCCTGACAATCTACGGATTCTTCTTTTATTGTATGTTCCCCTTTGTTTTGGCACTAGTGTACCACCGGTTTACAAGCTTGAACGAACGGTTGAAGCCTTTAGTCGGTATTGCTTTGATTCTGTTCTTTTTTGCTTTGTTCCTCGCTTTTGATCGGTTCATGATACCGTTCTGTCTGTTTTTTCTGTTCTTTACACTTGCTGTCCCGTTAAAAAAAGATGACCCTGACATCAAAGAAAAGTTTTTTGCTCTGGCCTTGTGCGTGATGGTGTTGCTTGTTTTGTTGGGATGCGAGTTTTTCTATATTAAAGACGCTTATGGCAAGACTCTGGAACGGCAAAATACGATTTTTAAATTTTACTATCAGGCATGGATATTTTGTGGCATTTCGGCTGCCTATGCCGTCTATTGGTTTCAATGGAAAGCTCCAAAAACATTGAGTATTGTTTGGGAGCCTGTTTATAGACTTCTTCTGATTTGTACTTTGATGTTTCCATTTGTTGGATCAGCTGTAAAGACCAATTATTTCCATAGTTTCACCCGTCCTTCTTCCCATGCAAAAGCCACTCTAGATGGGATTCATTATATGAGTTGGCAATATAAAGGAGATTATGAAGCTATCAAATGGCTGAAAAAACATGCCGGCCCCAAACAACGCGTTTTGGAGGCGACTGGGCCGGCTTTTTCTCATTACGGCCGGATATCGGCCGCGACAGGAATGGCGACCATTTTAGGTTGGGGAAACCATGAAAACCTTTGGCGTGATGGTACCTGGAAAGTGATTGGAGTTCGATCAGAAGAGGTTAAGCAGGTTTACACATCGAATAATCCGGTAAAAATCAGAGAGATTCTTGATAAATATAAAATAGACTTTGTTTTTTATGGCAAACTGGAAAGGGAGCAGTATCCGGGATCATCACCGACACATTTCACGTTTTTAGAAAAAGTTTTGGAAGCAGGCGAAGCTGATGGAAACACATCATATTTGTTTCGGTACTCAACTTCGAATGGTTGATACAGTGAAGGAGAAATCATGAAATCTAAAGATCATTGGACAGAGGCCGGGAAAATCAGACGACGTAACTGGCTTCTGGTTCTCCTGTTTTTCTTAGGATTAGGCTTGAGATTGCATGGATTCAATTGGGGATTACCGCATCACTTTCATCCGGATGAACGTCAAATTGTCGATTTTCAAGCCCCCAAGGTACGCCTTGATATCCTTAATCCTAAAAAATCACTCCCGCTATTGGTCAAAGGTGATTGGAAACAGCTCGATACGATGCTTTCCGGTATGAACACCAAGTTTTTCGCCTACGGACCCCTGCCCATGTACACGTTGGTCATCGCTGTTGAAACACAGGATTGGATTAATAATCATGTGCGATCTTTTTCCGCCAATCAATCTTGGATATCTTTAGAGACTCATTTGAAGATAAATAATTGGTTTCCTCCATTAAAAGATGGTAGGGGGCGAATTATCATGGGTCGGATTTTAGCGGCGCTATTTTCAGCTTTTACGATCTTGATTGTATTTCGGCTGGGAAAATACATGTACAATGTCAAAATCGGATATTTAGCTGCCGCGTTTTTTACATTCACTGTGCTATCTATTCAACAAGCACATTTTATGATTGTCGATGGCCCGCAGACATTTCTTGTTGCATGCGCAATGTATTACCTTGTACGAATAGCCATGGGTGACCGCCGACGTGACTACTATTTATCCGGTATTTTTATCGGCCTAGCAATGGCGACTAAATTCAGCACTTCTCCAATAGCGCTCTCATATATATTGGCTCAGCTTCTATCGATGACGCTGGGCCGTCGTCGGGACAAAGCCTACTGGATTCACTGGATAGCAGGTGGAATTACCGCATTAGTGGTCATGACTATAGTCATGCCTTTTTGGATACTCGATTCTCAAACGTTTTTCCGAGATATTACCGCTCAAAGCAATATGGTCACCGGTATCGCTGATTTGCCTTATACCATTCAGTTCGAACACACGATGCCGATAGTGTACATGCTTCAAAACCTAGTGTTATGGTCATTGGGATTGCCATTGGGTTTGGCAGCTCTTATTGGTTTAATTGCCGCAATTAGAAGAATCTGGAAAAATCCTGAAGATCTGGGAAATATCGTTATTTTGTCATTTATTCTGCCACTAATGTATTTTAATGGAACATTTTTCGCCAAGTTTCTCAGATACACACTGGTTACTATACCATTTCTAACTTTGTTTGCCGCCCGTTTGCTGCTCACCATGAAATCCTGGGCAGGGCGACGCTGGGAAAGAATAGCGACACTAGCGGTTATGATTGGAACAATTCTTTGGGCAACAGCTTTTCAGACGATTTATTTGAAGCCGCATACTCGAATTCAAGCATCAGATTGGATATATGAGAACATTCCCGCTGGTAAAAACATTGTCCTGGAAAGCTCCTGGGATGATTCGGTGCCGGTATCAACTGAAAAAGGAACCCCAAGGATTTACAGCAGCAAACAAATGGGTGTCTACAAGGAACCGGACAACCAGCTCCGTGCCAAGGCTATGGCAGAAATTTTGGAATGGGGGGATGTGGTCGTCCTGGCCTCTCGAAGACATTATGGATCAGTCACTCGAGTTCCGAATCGCTATCCGGTATCTACTAATTTTTACAAACTTCTTTTTAATGAAAAACTGGGATATCAACATGTTAAAACGTTCGACAACCCTCCTGCATTGGGTCGACTGAAATTTAGAGATGATTTGGCTGATGAGAGCTTTAGAGTCTATGAACACCCTCGAGTCGATATTTTTGTCAAAGAATCAGGAATTTCAGCAAGTGGAATCGAAGCTCTTTTAATGGCGCCTCCGTCTGATGTTGTCGACATGAGCTACACGGAACTGCTGACCCGAAGACCTGCTACAGAGCTAGGATCACACGTTAATTATCCGATTATAAAATGGCTGTTGGCTATCTATATATTGGGATTCATTTGTATCCCTTTTGCCTATGTTATCTTTTCCAAATTTGAGCACAAAGGGTATCCATTTACCAAGTTAATGGGTTTGTTGATTGTTGGCTATTTTTCTTGGTTGATACCTAGCGCTCAATGGCTGCCTTTCTCTAGAACTTTGATCATTGCTGTAATGATTTTATTAGGATGGGCTGCCTATGTTACGTTTACAAAGCATTATACAGGAATTGCCAAATTTGTTCGTGAACGATGCTGGAGTATTGCCGGATATGAAATTTTGTTCTTAATAATATTTTGCTTATTTGGACTACTGAAAAGTTATAATCCGAACATTTACTGGAGTGAAAGCTCCATGGATTTCGGCTTTTTAAACGCTGTTCTCAGAGCTGAATATTTTCCACCTGAGGATCCATGGATCCAGGGTCAGGGCATTAATTATTATTATTATGGACACTATCTAGCAGGTTTTTTAACTAAGTTGACCGGCATAGAAGCTCATTACGGATACAATCTGTTTTTTATTACCATTCCCTCTTTAGTAGCGTTAAGTGTAGCCGCAATTCTTCTAGCCTTGACGCGACGTGTATGGGTTGCGTTAATAGGAGTTGTATTCTCCATTTTAATTGGAAACCTGGACGGATTGCCACAAATGGCCAATATATGGGTTCGAAATTCACGCGGAACTAACACCTATCGCTTTGCAACCTTTTTTCAGACCATTATCGGTCAGGTTTTTAATCTTGGAAGACAAGACAATCATTTTCGTTTTTTCCGTTCGGCACATGAACTCATACGACCAACGGTTCATGAATTTCCTTTTTGGAGTTATAACTTCATGGACCTTCATGCACACACTCTTGCGACAATGTTAACCGTGTTCTTCCTGGCGCTTCAATTAGTACTTTTACGAAATGAAAAAAATGGGATCAATTTGTTTGGTGATACCAAAACTGGCCGAGCCATGACCTTAGGGATTTTGTGGATAACATTTGGAGCGATGATCTCGACAAATTCATGGGATATACCGATACAGGTGATCTTGATGCTTTTAATATCTTTGTGGGTGATGGTTTATGTATCACGTCACCCTACCTATAGTATCAAAACCCAGCGCATTCCATCAGCGCCTTATCTGGATACACACGCCCAATCAGAAGATTCCCTTTCCACTGAAAAACAGATCGATCAAAGCGAACAGATTCAATCTGGTGATGATTTAACAGTGACATTTTCAGAAATGTCCGTATCAGAGCCTGACTCGTCAGAGTTACTGGACAGTGACACCAGAATTATCAATATAGAAGATCTATCAGATCCTGAACAAGAAAATGAAATTGAACCTCAAATTAAAGGAATAGATCAGCAAACTGAATCGGTTAATCAATCGAGTAATATGGCCGACCAGGTTTTCAAATCAGTAAACAAAGAAACGGAAGCGCATACATTTGAAGAGATAGAGTCAAAAGAGGTGTCTCTAAATGATGGTGATTCTGATAACACTGAACTGTCAAAACCGTTTTTGGATCGTTTGATCACTTGGGTGGACAATGGAATCAAATGGGTGGCAACAGAGATATTTTTGACGCTATCATTTCTATGGAAACTTTTGTGGCCTTTAGCAGCGGTAATTGTTGGCGGCGTCGTTCTGCATTTACCTTTTCTAAATACATTTCACCGAGCAGGCATGGGTATAGGAACGCTATGGAAATACCGGCAGACAACCAATTTGGATGGTTTTCTAACCATGTTTGGATTCTTTATATTTATCTTTATCACACAATTTATCCTATGGTGGTGGAAAATACAGAAAGATAAAGGCCGCTCAACCGTTCAGATTTTATTCATCCTGGTAGCGGTTGTTACGATTTTGGCCCTGGTTTGGTATGGCCTTCTGACAATTCCAACGCGAAGTATCGATCATGCTGTTTTGCTGATAAGCATTTTTATCATTTACCTCCTTGGTTCCATTATTCTTGAAGGGCAGCCTGATGCCAATGAGGTGTTCCCATTGCTTCTGGCATTAGGTGCAGTCGGTATTACTGCCGGGTGTGAACTGGTATTTATAAAAGATTTCTACCACGGCAGCGATATGCGTCGATTCAATACGATTTTCAAGTTTTATATGCAAGCTTGGTTCATGTTTGCCCTTGTCTCAGCATATTTAATGGCAAGACGATCACGTATTCGACATCGAGCTTATAAAAAGGCATCAACGAAATTTTTTGTTCAACTTGGATCCTGGGGATGGAGCATCGTATTCCTGTTTCTATTTGGCGGATCCTTGATTTTTACATTTTGGGGAGTTTATGCACGTCATCATAATGGTGATTTTCAACAAGGCTTCAACTTTCCACCTGGCAGTCGAAGCCAATTAAAGGAACTTCCGTTAACGCTCGATGGTTGGGCATATATGAAAAAAGGGTATAGGCCTGTCAGCGAATATCGTGCGATTGATTGGTTGCAAAAGCACGTCAAGGGCACACCTGTTATTCTTGAAGCAAGTGGAGCTGACTATCTTTACCAATATGGAAATATTTCCGGTAATACCGGGCTGCCAACAGTATTGGGCTGGTGGAGTCATGTCGATCAGCGAGAGTACTTGGTTCGAAAGGCTCGTGGAAAAGGGGAACGTGATAGACCTATTGATACCGGCAAAATAAAGCGCGATATCGTCACGATGTATAGTAGTGTTGATATTCCAAAAGTCCTGAGTCTTCTAGGCCAATACCGGGTACGATATATTTTCGTTGGACCAACCGAAAAAGCAGAATATGAATCACTTGGGTTGGAAAAGTTTAAAGAGATGACAACGTTTTTGACGCCTGTGTATTCCAATTCTGAAGTTGTAATATACGAAGTTCACGATTATGGACAAAGTGTTGATTTGGCTACGGCTATACAAGACAACACAGCGCTGAAAAGATTGCAGCAAGAAATGGCTGAGCGTGAAGAACAAGAACGTCTAAAGAAGATCGAAGCAGAACAAGAACAACAGCGGCGCATAATCAATATGCCGGCTCGAACGCTTTTCAAAGGATCCAAAGGCATTGGACGAGGTATGTACGAAGAGCCACGATCACAATCTGTTGCACCGGATGGTTCGATATATATTGCAGATTTTCGTAATCATCGCATCCAAAAATTTAATGCTGAAGGTGAATGGCAGTTGATGTGGGGCTCAACCGGAAATATGCCAGGGCAATTTAACGATATTTGCGATGTCGCAGCTAACTCACAATATGTTTATGTTCTGGATACCTTCAACAATCGTATACAGATGTACTCGCATCAAGGTAGCTTTATTAGACTAATTGTGCCTGGTGATTACTCTATTTCGCACCCACGAGGAATTGCTGCCGATGAAGATTATATTTTCCTGTCCGATACAGGGAATTCTAGAATCATTCGAATGAATGCGTCAGGAGCCGACCCGATGCTGATCGGTAAAAGCGGTAAAGGCCAACTGCAATTTGGACACCCTGTTGGCATAGATATCAAGGGTGATGAAGTTTTTATTGTTGATACCCAAAACCAGCGTATTCAGGTAATCTCCAAGGACGGTGCATATCTTCGCGAGTTCCCGGTTGAAGGTTGGGTAGCTGAAGTCTATAACGAACCTTATGTTGTCGTTGCATCGGATGGAACACTTTATTATTCAGATCCTTCTAAAGGTCAGGTAACTCAAATCGATCAAGATGGAAAAATTCTGAAACGTATCCGTAACAGTATCGATGGCAACTCATTATCGCTTCCTATGGGATTGGGCATAATGCCTAACGGGGATGTTTTCGTTGTGGATGCTGGAAATCATGCGGTTGTAAAAATATTTTCTCAGCATGAAGAATGACAGAGAATAAAAACTCATACGTTTTATTCCTGACATTCCGTCAGCAAATAATTTGTTATTCAAAGATCAAACTAAAAACAAATTATCGGTAGCTGGGACAATACTCTTTTTTGATTCTAAAACTGTCTAAAGGCTAAAATGAAAAGTTAAACCTTTTTCTGATGTAGCCTCGTATTCGTCTCTGGCCCTTTACTGTTTTTCAACCTTCTTCATAATAAAAATCGAATCCGCATTCGTTATCCAAGCTGTATCGGTATCTGGAAAAGAGATATATCGAGGATGTCTGGTTCGATTTGAGTTCAGTGGGTCACATGCGAAGTCATGGTGTCCGGTTTGAAGAATGCCGTCAGAAGAGAAACAGGCAATATAATTTTGATTAAAATGCGGAATATATAAATATCCATTTTCATCGAAACGAAGACCAAATGTATCCGTTAATGGTCCGGGTATGCGAAAACAATGTAAATATTGACCGTCAACAGATAATACGTGAATAACATTTTGATAGTTATCCGCCAGATAAATGCGGCCATCATTATCTATTGCCAGCGTTTCTATTCTGTCATAGGTGATTTGTTCCGGATGAATTTTGTCTAAAATAGTACCGTCTGCAAGCGCTATTCTGTACAGTTCATGCGGACATAAAACCAAGGCTGTTTGTGACGATTCGATAAGAATATTACGACACATGCAGGGCAGAGATAGCGTTCGAAGCAGATGGCCGTCCTGCGATGCAACAAGAAGTGTGTTTCGGGAATCCCCTGTCAGAAAAATGGTTCCATCCGGAGCTACATCGAAATCAAAACGTAGCCGCCAATCCGGATCACGAAGAAGATTTACACCCCATTCATCTACAACATCTAGTTCAGCATCCAGTATAATCATACACTCGTTATACCAGCAATTAGCAATGTAACGTCCATCCGACAAAGACTCTATCCTAGCCAGGTCATAAATACCGGATGTCATAGGACGTATAAATTGTTTAGAATCAGAAAAAGCATACTGGAAATCCGTTTTATGCGTGGGTATTGGTTTTTTCAGCTCATCGGGCGCCGGAGGTTTCAACCATTGATTTGAAGGTATAACTTTCCAAGAGGAAAGCTCATCATGAAGAGTATTCTTAGAAAAATGACTCAATGACAATGCGATCGTTGTTACAGTCTGCTGTGATGGCGACATGTTGAAAGTTGTTGTGATGTGATGAGGTTCTGCGGTGAGAAACACGTTATAGTCCATTCCATCGTTGAGTCTATTGGTTGGAGATACAGGCTGATTATCGATATAAAATAAAGCGTTTGTCGGTCCCTGAAATAGAAACTCATGATGTCCAAGGGTTTCTGCTAAGAAGTAACCACTAACAGTCCAATTTTGTGATCTGTCTGTAAATGAATGAAGAAAATCGCTTGAAGTGAATGCAAAAGTATCGAGTGGAAATGACAGGGTATTTTCTTCGGATTGTTGTGCCATAGTTTCTGCATCTGAAATCGTTAATTGAAGGCCTTGTCGTTCGGCCAGCATGTCACGGGACATAAAAAAACGATAGAATCCTCTTGGCGATCGTTCAGTTTGGTGTAAGGTGAGTTCACCTTTTGGATACAGCGCCGTTAAAACAGGAATCATCTGTGTGTTTTCTATAACATTGCGAAATAGATAAATAAAGTCTCTGTCCGGCTTAAATCGAAATGGAATGCTGAAAGCCGGAGGATAAGGCTTAAAATAATCGAAATCCCCCGTTTTGGGATAGGTTAAAAAGCGGTAAGGAAGCACGGCTTCTTCTTCGATCTTATCCATGAACACATCGTATTCTTTGGAGGATTCTATTGCTGTTTGAACCATGCGAAAATCTTCATTTGCAACAAGCCAGTCAGGAGCGAGAACGTTTTTGAAATAATGAAAATTGACTATTCCTGCTGTAAAAATCAGCAAACTCGATGGTACTATGGCTTTAACTTTAGAATGTTTTAAAAAAGGGAATATGGTGTTAAATAATACGTGACTCCCTAATCCGGTAAGGCCAAAAACAAGAGGTTGAGCTGCAGTCAGTCTGCGCACAAAGGGTTCGCTGGCCAAAGCGGGAACAAGAGCGCTCAGTAGCCATAAAACGACAAAAACTGAGGAAGATTGTGGCAATCGAATGAGCGCTATGATCAGACCAGCTAAAAAAAAGGCTCCCAAAGGCCACCACAAAAGTGCACGAGTCTGAGACGTAAATGACATATCCTCGCATGCGTCGATTGTGAAGCTGATAATCAGTTGACGAGCGTTTCTTCCCAATTGTTCCGGGTTTTTTATAATTTTGAAGTCATGTCCCTGTCGAGAATAAAAAGCAGATAGAGCCGCATCAGGATTCCATTTGAAAGGCGCTAAAAGGCAGATCAAAAATATTAAGAATGTTAAAATAATCGTGAAAGAATGGTGTTTGATTGAAAGCTGCTTGGTGATTAGACTCCAGATAATAAACAGCATAACTCCGACAGGAATTAACCGAAAAGAGGGAAATGTCCACATGCCTCCTGCCAAACATATTCCTGTAATTATCCAAACCCATATTCGTTTGGTATGAATCGCAAGTAACGTAAAATATAGAGCGGCAGCAGTAAACATCGGCGCTGCATTTAAACGTTCACAAATATGGCTGCTTTGTCCTGGCCAGAGTCCAACTGCAAGGAAACCGGCGCCGACAAAAGCTACCGATTTGCCCCATAATCGACAGAAGAGAAGAAACGAGAAAACAACAGTTATGATTCCACATAAAAATGGGAGCAATCTCAGCGCTATAATAGTTGGCCCCAAGACTCGAACAAAGGGCGCTAAAAGGTAAAAGAACAGAAATTCCTTATTGGCAATAAAGAATGGCTGGAATGGTTCTCCATCAATAATTTTTATTGCTTGCATGCCTTTGACAATTTCATCGTTATAGGCGCCAAGTGGAATCTGTGAGAGATTGTAAAGCTTTATCGGAATTGAAAGCAGAAGAATGACTAAAAGAAGTAGAAATGTCGTGCGGGGTGAAAAACTGGGTTCTGAAAGGTCGATTTGTCTGATATGAGGAAAACAGGCGAATATGAGAGTACAGCCGGCAACAAGAGAGATTATACCGATTGTTATCACATTGGATTGCTTAATAAGGGTTAGCATCCAATTGGTAAGGAGAGGATGTAAATGGTCGGCAAAAAGCATTTGAGCAATGAGCAGAAAGATCAAGCCTGTAAGACATAATAACGCTGTGAGTAATTGAGCTTTAGTTTTCATTGAGCGGTTCCAGAGAATACTGAAGGGGAAAATGTGAGGAGATCGTTCCGGGATAAAGTGTGGCGCTGGGTGGAGCGATTCGGACATATCGAGGCCGAAGCTCATTGCCCTCCATGTCACGAAGTGTCAGCATAAAACGCCAATCTCCGACGTCTTCGCAACTATGAAAAGCCCATTCATTCCAGCCTGATTGAACAGTGAAGTTTTTCTGGAAGGGCGCTTTCTGTGGAAGAGTAATGGATTTAATAAGAAGTTGGCCGTTGAGCCAAAGCGAAAAATAATCTTTGGAACCCAATATTTCTAAATATCCTTCTTCAGGTTTTTCAAAATAAGTCCAGCATACACCCTCTGCTGCAACCTGTTCAGGATTCCTGGGATTCTTTGGATCAGAATCACGAAAATGATCCTGTATATCAACAATAGGAGGGTTTGGGACGGCTACAGTCCAATATGCCGGACCGGTCAAGGTTTCAAAGGGCAGCATAAAATCAGATTCCGGATTGAAATAGGCCCTATCGCATGTGCTGTCATATTTATGTCGCCATAGGCCGCGCATAGACCAATGGTGCAGTGAGGGCCGTCTGACACGAGGTTCGATAATATAAAAAACAACCGAGTCGTCAAAGTCCAAGACGGTATGATGAATGATATAATCATCAAAATAGACTAATTCATCAGATTGAATGGCAAAAAGAATTGGACGGTCATCTGGATACCTATTGAATACCCAAGACCGCAATATTGAATAACCGACATCACCGGATTTTAAAAAAATTCTGGGGTCGATACGATTGTAGAACAGGCTGAAGATATATGGCTCATTGACGTTGTGAGCCGTCAAATAGAGGCGATCGAATTGATCTCGTTTACTTTCCATAAAATGGATGACTTCACGATAACCATACTGAAAACCGTATAATCCGACTGCTGATTGCTGGTTATATCGCTTGAAATATCGTTTAAAGTAATGAGATGCTTCTGTTGAGGTGTGAAAAAAAACAAGTGATAAAACAATCGTCTGAACTATCAAAGCGATAGAACGAAAAGGCAATATTTTATTAACGAGTCTGAATAACTGGAACAGCGCAAATGAAGCCCAAAGCGGCGCTAACGGACTGCCGATTATCGCTCGGGATGCCGAACGATCGATTGTCAATGCGGCGCCAAGCGGGTATAACACAGTCCAAAAGAGCAATATAAAATAATATCGTGATGGGGGATATAACCCCAATATCATTCCCGCGATACTCAGATAAAATAAAGAAGAATAAATCATCCCATGATTACGAAGAGAATGCCGCGGATTAGGGTCACCGTGTTTAACTAGAAAACTCGTTTCAAAAAAAGGTTTATAATGATCATACAAACGTTCAAGGCGGGACTGAATAGGCAGATCACGAGTTTGTGACCACCAACCGATATTCGAATAATGAGATCCCTGGGCTGTCTTCAAATGGTGTTTTACTGCTACTAATACAGGAAGTGAAAAAATCAATAGTGCAATTAATACCCAACGCCAGTGAACGATCCATTTTTTTAAATAGATAATTGCGAAAAAAAGTAAAAAAAACGGCAGAAAGCTAATAGCCATGACATAGGCATGTAAGGATATGCCTAAGATGATAGCAGCGGCGGGCCAACGCCATCCACCTCGTTTTATGGCAAAGAGCAGAAAAGCAAGACCCCAGACAAATAGACACGGCCACGTTATCAACTCAAAAGCGATTCGACTAAAATGAAAGTTCCACGGAAGAATACTAAGGAAAAAAGTGGCAATAACGGCAGCAAGATATCCATGAACTTGATAAACCAACCAGAATAAACCCGCAATCGTCAAAGTTCCAAATATAGCGCTTGTAAGGCGAACACTGAATTCTGAAAGGCCGAATACCTTAATAGGGATCATCGATGAATATACGAATACGGGGTTTTTCTGAACGCCAAGAGATCGCGCATACAGTGGAAATTTTTGACCGGTTTCATCGATTCCATAATGGCTGATAGCCCAAGCATTGTAACCTAAGGATGCTTCATCGCAAAAAAAACCCGCAGGAACAGACGCTAGCTTCCAGATTCGAATAGATAAAGCCGACCCAAGAACAGTCAGCAGCAAAACCCATTTCCAGCGCGTCATAAAAGCCCTTTGACGGTATCCTCACCAGAGGGTAATGACATGACATAGAAAGCCGGATTGGTTGAACTCGGCTTAGCTTCATCAAAAACTTCTCGAGTAGTAATACCTGGAAACAAAAGGTTTATCTGTCTCATGACAAAGAGGTTGCGGTCACAATGATCCAAAAGAAATGCAATACCTTTATCTGAAGAATGTTCAGCAAGGCGAATAGCTTCAAGATTCTTTGCAATTTCTTCATGAGTGACATTTTCCAACTCAATGCCATTGCTGATCGCAAAAACATCTCCAGGTATGTGATAACATAGAAATTTAGGAGTATCTAAAAAGTGGTTATTGCTGACGTAAATATGATAATTTTTTGAAAGTCTTTGCGCTTCATATCCAAGCAGAGTATGAGGACGGGCGTAACCGAATTGAGCATAATAACTTTGTGCTTGCACTCGAAAATACAGGTTATACTCAAGAATCCCTATTGAAATCAGCCCAATAAAAAAACAGGCGCTTGCGAATGTGTTTGACCAAAACTTTGCTCTATAGCTTGATATAAAACGACAGAATTCGTAAAGGCCAAGACTGGAGCATATCGCTAGTGGTACCGTGACCTGGATATTTCTACCGGCATCCGGCGTGGATAACAGACCGGGAAGAAGACCGAAAAACGATGCCATAACTATCCAAAAACCTTCACGGGATTTAAAATGTCGGCAAGCATAAGCAAAGCCGAGAACCAGGAAAAAAGCGACTGGAGAGCTAATGATTGGAATGGTTAGCTCGAAAAAGTTTCCAACGTTTGCCTGGTAGTGGAAAATTTGAAGGTTTCCAATGATATTTTCCCAGAGAGGGCTGAGTGAGGCATCGTATTTTATTCGATTTCCGATATATAAATGACCTGAACGAGCAAGGAATGCATCAAAATTATTTATCGCAAACAATAATAATGGTAAAAAGGCAAGCCAAGCAAACACTTGCATGACTAATAAACCCAACCAATTTTTTCGCATGAAGCGAGGAGTAGTGATCCAGGTATGGATACCAACTAAGATCATCATGATCGGTATCCCTCTAAATGCAAAATAAGTATGCAGACCGATCCCAATGGCTAAACCCGCCCCAGCGTAATACAGCAATCTATTGCTGATCGAGTCAGTATCGACAGCGCGATAAAACAGCCAACTGGTCAAAATGAAAAATAGAGGGGATAGAATTGACCGATAACCGGTTCGTGAAAAGGTTAGATTCCAAGCCAGGATTGCATAAACAAATGTTGCTCCAAGAGCAATATCTTTGCTCCACAGGTCTTTGCACAAAAAATAAAGGAAAACGACAGTCAGGAAGCCCGCGATTATACACGGCAAATACAGTGAATAAAGAGAGACGCCTAAAAGCTTGAAACTCAGAGCCAGTAGGTAAAAATAAAATGTTTCTTTTCCCCAAGCTTCTGTTGTGAATGGTGTATATGGCTCACCTTCTAAGATCCGGAAAGCATAAATTGCATTCCACGCTGCATCGTTGTTGATTCCGCTGGGAACACTGTCAAGTTTGTGAAATCGAATACCCAGCGCAAAACAAAAAATTAAGATCATCAGCATGATATGGAAGCGTTTTCGGTTTTTTGTGGGAATTGACTGAGGAAAGAGCTGTGAATCGGACCCTTGATATGCAATGACGAAAGCGATGAGGGCAAGCGCCATGAACAGCGCCGATAGCGTAGTGAACTCAGTTAATCTGAAGCCAAGCATGCCGGCAAGAAGCAATACGTAACCAACTATGAGCAGAGTATTATTTGTCGAACGGCTAGTAATCCATTTGGCGCTTTTTTCTATTGGCTTTTTCGGATGTGACCGGGACTTGAATAGTGACCGGTATATGATTGTTAATAAAACCAAAATTAAAAGAACAACACTGATCACAATCTTAATCGTGTTGTTTAATACAAAAGGTTTGTCAGTAATCAACAGAGGGGGTGCGGGAGCATATACTACTAATCGGTTATTTTTTGTGTCACTGATAACTATTTGTTTATTTTCAGTTACAGCAATTCCTGTGGGTGAATTCATTTTCCCTTTGAGAAATCCAAATAACCCGAACCGGCTGAACAATTCTCCTGTAGGTGTAAAAACGATGATTTTATGGTTGTTCGGTGAAGTGACATAGATCAATCCTTCGGAATCTACTGCGATGTACCCTTCCGAAAATGCACTATCTTTCCAATCTTTAACTTCGATCAAGCGTACCGTTGAACCGCTTCGGTCCACTACTTTGATCCGATGATTTCCCGTGTCGGCAATGTAGATATTGTTATCAGGCCCTATAGCAATACCTATAGGATTATTGAATGTTGTTACTCCAGGTTCACCATTGCCCCATTTGGCAATGCAATTACCCTCTTTATCAAACACGAATATCATGTGGTTGGATGTATTGGCTATATAGAGTCGATCATCTTGATCGATCGCTATACCTCTTGGCGCGTAATAACCCTCTTTTGCCCATGATGCATTCCATTCATGGGTTATGGCATCAAATCGTTGAATTCGGTGATTCCAGGTATCTACTACGAAAAGATTTCGTTTGGAATCCATTACTGCGGCAGTAGGATCTTTGAATTCACCTGGTTGGTCACCCTTGTGCCCCCAAGAGTTAAGTAGTTTTCCATCCAGCGAGAACTCCTGTATCCGAAAATTTCGAAAATCACTGACCAATAGTGTATTGAGAGGGGTGATAACCAGTTGCCGCGGCTCTTGAAATTGGCCTTGATTAATACCTTGGGAGCCAATGGTCTTCAACTGTTCATTAGAAACCAATCGTGTTTCATACCACGACAGACAGCCGAAGAAAACACTTATAAATAAGACAAAAAATGGTAATCTAGTATAGATTCTATCCCAAAACGATTTGTTAAACATCCTTCTCCTGATTTTCCAGAGGAAGTCTATCCAGTCGGTCGATGGTTTCTTCTAAAAGATGTCGGTTAACCCGAACAAGATCGGTCACAACGCCGAACAAAATTAAAGAGAAACCCAAACTAAAAAAAATTGAAGCGACGACGAGAGACTGAATTTTTCCTGTAGGTTCAGGAAAACTAGTAAGATAGTAATAAAAAAAGCGTAAAAGTAGGATCAAGCCGACTGAGAGGGATGCTATTCCTGAGCGATTGAACAATTTTTCCGGGCTATAAAGGGCCCAGATACGAAAAATTGTTCCTATTTGCTTCCTTATATAATACCAATTGCTTTTGAATAATCGGCTCGGGCGAGTTGGTGGATTTACCTCTATATTGACAACCTCTATTCGCAGCCCACTTTTTGCAGCTTGAATTGTGGTTTCAACTGTATAGGTAAACTCAGATAAAACTTTTAGTCGCCGCATGGCTTTTCGCGAATACGCTCGAAACCCACTGGTGACATCGGGAACATTCACACCTGTTAACCAAATGATTACCTTGCTACCAAAATGTTGAAGCTTTTTTTTCAACGAGGAAAAATGTTTGATGGAATCGATTGGCCGACACCCGATCACCAAATCTGCACGATTTTCCATAATAGGGCGAATCAGTTCCTCGATGTACTTACCTTGATATTGGTTATCGCCATCAGTATTGACCACAATGTCTGCCTGCATTTTTCCTGCTTCGAAAAGACCCTGTGCAAATGCTCTTGCCAACCCTTGATTATGGGGAAATTCAACGACCTTATGAACTCCGTGGCGACGCGCAACATCTGCAGTCCCATCTCTAGAACCATCATCGATGACAAGAATTTCAATCTGATCGATTCCTGGAATCTCGGTAGGAAGATCTGCAAGCGTTTGCGGCAGGGTTTCAGCTTCATTGTGACAGGGTATCTGAATAACAAGTTTCATAGTATGTATCTTACTGTTTTTGGGTTGTTTCGCAACAGGTACGTGGTAAACTGCTATTTATACGTTCTTTGTATGCTTGCTGAGGAATCCTTTGTGATAAAAGTGAGACCTCCATTGCAAGTCGATAAAACTCAGAAGGCTGTATTAAGGTGAATATTTTTTTCCGGTAGCGTGAGATGTGTGGAAAACCTTTTAGATACCAAGCTGCATGTTTCCTAAAAATTAACGCTCCTTTCTCTTTGCCATAGACCTGAAGCAGTAAATTCAGATGCCGGCAAAAAATTCTTAAACGTTCCTGGATCGATGGTTCGGGCAGAATTTGGTCAGATATCAGCGCATTGTTAACACGTGCAGGTAACCAGGGGTTACCTAAAAGGCCTCGTGCGATCATTACGCCATCACAACCCGATACCCTGATGGCTTGAAGAGCGTCTTCCGGCGAAAAAATATCACCATTTCCAATTACTGGAATTGAAACACCGGCTTTGACTTTTGCAATAGAATGCCAATCCGCGGGTTCAGTGTAACCGGTTCGATACCGTCCATGAATAACGATAAAATCAACACCTTCCGCTTCTGCCATTTTTGCGAATTGAAGAGCCTTGAGTTCGCCGGGGTTTATACCCAAGCGCATCTTGATACTGATAGAGCCTTCTACATGTTTTCTAACAGCCCGCACGATAGCAGTTGCTCGAGGAAAATCATGCATTAATGCTAATCCACCGGAATTATTGAAAATCTTTTTGGCAGGACACCCCATATTTATGTCGATATTATCTGGTTTAAATTCGCGAAGCAGATCGATTGTTATGATCATTTGTTCCGCAGAATTTCCAAATAATTGAACATTCATGGGATGAAGATCGGTCTGATACCGAACTAATTTCTTAAACCCCTTTGGATATTTAGAAATTGCAGCAGCCGGTATCATTTCGGCGCTAAGTATCGGAGTTCCGCATTCATATAAAATCTGCTGGAAAGCGTTATCGGTAACACCAGCAAGGGGGGCAGCCATTACGGCTGGTGATCCTGACTTGAACAGTGTTTCAATAAAAGCTTTCATCACTCAACGTAATAAGAATGCATTATCTGGTCAATTTGTGAATTGGCACAATATCGATATTATCCGCAAGAATTTGCGGTAAAATACTGATCACGTCGTCCAGCGTTGAGGGTATCGCATGGCCTATGCCAATGGCGCTGCCTTCCTTATGTGCAATTTCCGCCAGTTTCAGCATATTGGCTTTGACGTCTCCACCGTTATATCCTTGGTCAATAAATACATTTCTAGCCGCAGTCGGCACTCCCAATTCCTGAGCCAGTGTTTCAGCTACAGTCTCAGCTGTCGTTCGGCTATCAATAAAAATCAGGCCCCTCTGTTTAAGTTCGGCCAAAATGATTTTCATCGAGCGGGCATCTTCCGTCATTTTGGAGCCGGTGTGGTTATTCGTGCCCTTTATCCCAGAATGTTCATCCAACATCGTTCGAAATCTCGATCGCAAAATATCGTCGCTCATCGTCGTTTTAAGATAACGGTCGGATAATTCTCCCATCGAATTTGGATTATGGGGCTCCATAGGAATATGCAAAAAAGGTGTTTGGCCGGCTTGCAAAGTTTGTTCAATAATAGCAATAGAATGGGATTGATATGGCAAAATAGCCAAGGTAATCGGGACATCCAGTTCTTTTAAAAAACGACGCGCAATTTCCTGGTTGGGTCCAAAATCATCAAAAATCAGAGCTATTTGAGCTTTCATTTTTGGAGATGGAGTTGTTATTTGAACTTTAGTGGGTTGAGGTTCAGTGGGGCTTGGATCAGTTACAAAAGTTTCTTTAAGCTCTGCTACAGGAAAATAATTTAAATCGAGTTTATGGGTTCGCGTTCCGTGATAGCCGATGTAATAGCTTAAAATCCACTCTCTAGGCTTTTTTATGACATGGCGGTTATGAACCGTGATACCATTTTTTCGGGATTTGTCTTCAAATTGTGTAGTGAGAAGTTGAAATGTTTCAAGTTTTTCAACCAAAAAAACATAGTGACGTAACCGTTCATTATCTCTGGCTGAGATCGTTGTCCAGCCCTCACGTCGAAGATCCTTTTGAGTGATGCCAAATTCCTCGAGGGTATCCATACAAGCTTTGGCAACCTCCTCCGAAGTGGTTGCGGGCACTATTCCTGTGATGGTCTCCCAAAGTCCGATATGACCACGGTTCATTGCACGTTGGTCAAAAATGATAATACTCGCCGCTAGGATGATAATGATAAAAATCATAGCCGTAATAAGAAATTTTCCGTAACCGGACGATTTTTTAGGGTGGTTTGAACGGGACTTTTTACCACGCTTTGATACTGAAGGTGGTGATGGAGTGGCCCGCCCGGTTTTTTTTCTGTTTGTTTTATCGCCAGCCTTAGGTGGTTTTACCGACATGAAACCCTCCAGTTTGTTCAGTTCACTTCATGAAATTGATTATCTGTCCCCTTGCCGTGGCAAGATAAGGATCCACATCCTCCTCAACAGGTAAGACTACTGGAATATCGGGTTTAACACCTTTTTGGTAAAGTGTTTCACCTTGAATCGTGCAAAAAAAGCCACTAACAAGTATAATTTCATATTGATTATCCAATAAGCGTGTTTCAAAGCATAAAGCTTTCCCAAACGAGATATCCCCAGTGATGACAGCTCGCCCGGTACTTTGAAGCGCAGCAGCACATGTTTCCGCTGGGCCGGCACTGGTTCTATCTAAAATGACGACCAGAGGAAATCCCGTTAAGTTATAACCATCATTTGTAATCACATGGCTCAAAACTTTATTGTCTTTTGAACACGTCTGCAGAATCGTCTCACCATCAGCAAGAAATAAATCAGCAATACGAATGCCAAGGCGTTCGTCTCCACGATTGAGTTTACGCAAATCAAGAATTGTCGGAGTGTTTTCCTGTGAGTTCAGTAATGTTTCAGATAATTTTTCCAGCATCGAGATTGTCGCTTTTCCTTGAAGTTTTATGATTCGAATAGAATCTTGCAACATGATATCACCTGTAGATTCTTCTCGATCAAAGGGCTTCAATTGAATGATCAGTTCATTCAATTCACCGGTAAGATGGCTTTGAACTAGTAGTGTAATCGTATCTCCCTCATCTCCTGTTAGCATTCGTTCAGCTTTATCAATAGTTAAATAGGGTGTTACCTGGTCATTTATTCGAATCAAGATATCTCCAGGCACAATCCCCTGTTTTTCTGCTGGTGATTCATTTAAAACGTCGATAACCCGAATCATTGGCTCCTGATATCCGATAACGATTCCAGCTTCCTGCGACCCCAAAGATGGAATCAGATTACTCGATCCGGATAGTGGTATCAGAGCTGAGTAAGGGTTAGCCTGTAATAGCATTCCCTCTACCGCTCCTTCTGCCAAAATCCAAGTGTCCGTATCTTCCAGGTAACGACCTTGAATCAATTCATAGCACTGAGCGAAAAGTTCAAGATAATCCAAGGTGCTCGGTTCTGTTTCAACGGCGTCGGTCATCAATGTCCAGCAAAATAATCCAGTTAAAATAGATGCAAAGATCAAAAAGTTATGTTTTTTCATAAAAAATACCAACGAACGAATCATAGGTCGTTTCCTTTCATTGACCTTTATAGATGATAAAGCTTTGGAATTCAATTGAACTCGATAGGTCAAAACTGAAAAAGAAGGGTATTCAAACTGAGTTGACTTCCATCATAGAATATGATGCTCTGATATCTGATTTGAAAGGCTTTGATTGTCGATGGCCTTTTAAATTTGTTTGTAGAATAAAAATCTTTAGAAAATTATGGAGATACAATGCCTGGTGGAGTAATTTTTGATCTTGATGGTACCTTACTCGATTCTATTGGTGACTTGGTCGATGCAGCAAACTTCGTTCTGGAAAAACATGGATATCCGGTTCATTCTATCGCAGTGTTCAAAGAAATGGTCGGGGATGGTATTCAGATGCTTGTAGAACGGATGTTGCCGGAAGAACATAGAAATCCAAGTAAAATAAGCAAAATAGTTATAGAAATGGGAAAACTGTATGAAAAGATTTCTCGAAATAAAACAGTTCCATTTGAAGGTATTCCAGAGGTTTTGGATGCGCTGAAAGCTCGAAATATACCGATAGCGATACTATCTAACAAACCCCAGATTTTTATGACCGAAATGGTTAACGAGCTCCTTCCTTCGTGGCATTTTGAACCGATATGGGGAGTCGAAGAGGGGAGACCCAAAAAACCAGACCCAACTGCAGCTTTAGCAATAGCTGAAAAATGGGGAAAATTACCCTCTGACTGTGTTTTTGTCGGTGATTCAGAACCGGATATACGCACAGCTAAAAATGCTGGAATGGTCTCGGTTGCAGTTACTTGGGGATTCAGATCATCAGAAAGATTGCTAAAAGAATCGCCGGATCATCTTATTCATAAACCAATGGAATTACTTGATCTATGCTGATAGCGGTGAGTATTTAACCACAGGATAAGCAAAATAAATTTGGTCTGTAAAAAGCGGTTATAAAGATATCAGGAGAAGTAGAATGAAAAAGTTTTTGATGGGTGTTGGCATATTTACAGTTGTCATGGTCGTCATTGTTTTTATTGCTCTGATAGGCTTCAGTTTTCGAAGCTTAGGATCCAAAAACGCACCACATTCTGAACCATTTGTGCTTCATATCGATTTTTCTCAACCGATCGTCGAAAAATTGCCGTCGGATCCGTTTCAGAGGTTGACGTCTAGACAGTCGATCACGCTGTTAGATTTAATTCAGGCTATAGATCATGCTGCAGGCAATCCTTTGGTCAAAGGAATCGTGGCTGATTTTTCTGAGATATCAATGGGACCGGCCAAGGCTCAGGAAATACGAAATGCCATAAAGCGATTCCAGGAAAGTGGAAAGTTTACCGTTGCGTATGCGGATACGTTTTTTGGTATGGGAACAGGAACGTTAGTGTATTATTTGGCATCAGCTTTTGATGAGATTTATATGAATTCAACTGGTGATGTGGGCTTTGTGGGCCTTGGCACAGAACCCTTGTTTTTTGGTAATGTATTGAAAAATTTAGGTATCGTCTCCTATATGGATCAGCGTTATGAATACAAAGGTGTCGCTGACATGTTCAATGAAAGTGGCTATACAGAAGCTCGTAAAGAATCCGATACAACTTTGTTGAACAGCTTGTTTACAACGATTGTAGAAGACGTGGCATTGTCACGTGATATGTCTGTCGATCATGTAAGAAAACTGGTGGACAACGCGCCTTTTTTCGGTCGCGATGCCATTGATGCCGGATTGGTTGATGGTTTTCGGTATTGGGACCAGATAGAAACACTTTTACAGGAGAAATCCGGTCGAAAGACAGACTTGGTCAAACCCGATGTCTATTTAGCACAAGAAATGAAACCGCCTTCAACAAAAGGAGACGTTGTAATCGGATTGGTATATGGAACCGGCCAAGTTGTCCGCGGTAAATCCTCATCGTCGATGTATGGTGATGAGATGATGAGTTCAGGGGCCATGATGGATGCGTTTCGTCGCATCCGTGAAGATGGTGATGTGGATGTTGTTATTTTCCGTGTGGATAGTCCAGGAGGTTCTCCTGTCGCATCAGCAACTATTGATCGCGAAGTTCAACTGACACGAGAGGCTGGGATACCGGTTATTGTCTCAATGGGTGATGTTGTAGGGTCTGGAGGCTATTACGTGGCGATGAGCGCCGATACCATCTTTGCGCAACCGATGACACTGACCGGATCTATTGGTGTAGCAGGTGGAAAATTTGTTTTTGGCGAGTTATTGGATCGTTTGGGAATCGTTGCCGAAGATACCCATGTTGGAAGCCAAGCGATGATTTTTTCCATCTTTAAGGACCCAAATGAAAAGGAAAAAGAAAAGTTAAACGCTATGATGGACCGAATTTACGAAGATTTTACTCAAGGCGTTATGGCAGGAAGAAAATTGACTGTCGAAGAAATTGACGCGGTAGCGCGTGGAAGAATCTGGACAGGCAGCGATGCTCATGGAGTCCGGCTTGTTGATGAATTAGGTGGCCTTTATGAAACCATTCAAAAAGCCAAGGAATTAGCGGGGGTTTCTGAGGGTATGGAGCCTGTGCTGAGAATTTATCCTAGAAAGAAAACTCTGATAGAGATGATTCGAGATCCAGATATCAGGTTTTTTGCTGAGACAATTCAATCAATTCGATCCCTCTATCAATTAATGCAACTTTTTGAACATCCTGTTCTAAATGAAATTACTAAAATGAATCGTTTTGGGTTGAATGAGACTGTAATGGTTATGCCTGGTATAGAAACCTTTTAACAAGCTATGGGATGATCATAATGAATAGTTTTATCGAAGCTGATGTGATGAAGTTTAAAGAGCGTATTATAGCGATGTTTAGCGATGATTACTTTCTTCTGACAGCAGGTACAAAAGAAAATTTCAATGCAATGACTTGTTCTTGGGGAACTTTCGGACATCTATGGAACAAACCGATTTCCTGTGTATTTGTTCGCCCGGGACGATATACCTATCAGTATATGGAATCCAGTGAATTGTTTACATTATCATTTTTTAATCAAAAATACCGTGAGAAGCTGGAGTTTCTGGGTTCTTATTCGGGAAGAGATTTTGATAAGATCGCAAGATCAGGTCTCACACCGAAAATAATCTGCCCAAACAGCATCAGTTTTGCGGAGGCGAAAATGGTGTTCGTATGCAGAAAGCTTTATTTTCAAGACTTGTTGAAACAGAATTTTGTAGGAAAGGATATTCCTGAATTAAATTATCCAAAAAGTGATTTTCACAGAATGTATGTTGGCAGCATAGAAAAACTTTTTATTGCTGACCAATAGGATTCATAAGGTCGAAAGGAAAAAGTACATGCCCGGCAATATTAAACTTAAACTCGATGCGGTGATTTTTGGAGGTGGTGTCTCGGGGTTGTGGACGCTAAACTCGCTGAAAAAAGCGGGTTATAACGTCATATTACTGGAATCGAATGCTTTGGGATATGATCAAACTGTAACCTGTCAGGGGATTTTACATGGTGGTATTAAATATAGCCTTGCTGGAAAACTGACTAAATCCGCTATCAATATTAGAGATATGCCGGGTATTTGGCATAAGCACATTCTTGGCCAAGATTATCCGAATCTGTCAAAACTTCAGATAAGAGCGGATTTTTGTTATTTATGGGGTCAGAGAATGTGGTTGTTGGGTAGTGTATTCGGTTTAAGCGTCACTCCAAAGAAGGTGCATCATACTCAAAAGCCCCCACTATTGGCATCTTATAAAGGGGATTTATATGCGTTAGGTGAGCAAATTATTTCTCCTGCCAGTCTTTTGCACGAACTGTCGGCAGAACATAGCAATATCATCTTAAAGATATCGATGGATCACATTGAGTTCAGCAATACAGACAATGGGGGTATCAAAGAGATTACTCTTTATAATCCAGAGAATAGGCAAAAGCTGACAATTGAACCCAAAACAGTGATATTGACAGCCGGGGCTGGGAATGAACTATTGCGCAAGCGAATGGGTTTTAAAGAAGGCAAAATGCAGCGTAGACCATTACATATGGTGGTGGTAAAAGGCGTTTCATTACCATTCTTTAATGGACATTATATTGAAAAAGCACAGCCGGGAGTCACAGTCACAAGCGCTAAAAGTCGTGATGGGGCCAACGTGTGGTTGTTAGGTGGGCAATTAGCCGAGAAAAGCCTGGACTGGAGTTCGGAAAAGCTGATTACAGCATCGCTAAAGTCATTGAACAAAATATTTCCCGGAATTGATTTTGGTAAATTACAGTGGGCTACTTTCAAAGTTGATAGAGCAGAAGCTGATACTCAACATTGTAAAAAGCCGGATGACGTGTTTGTTGATCGAGAGAACAACGTAATTACTGCGTGGCCTACGAAAATGGTGCTTGCCCCTAGATTAGCAGAGAGAATTCTAGAAAAAATCGATAAACCATCGATTCAACCCGATGTCAGTTTCCAAGAATTGGAAGACTGGCCGAAGCCACTGATAGCGCCTGAGCCTTGGGAGAATGCCGAATGGATCGACGCATATTAGGGAATACAGGGCTTGAATTATCGACAATAGGGTACGGCGCTTTCAAAATAGGCAGGAATATAAATATTAAGTATCCACAGGGATACGATTTACCTGATCCCGACGGCGTGAAAAAAATTCTTTTTGGAGTGATGGATTGCGGAATCAACTATATTGACACCGCTCCAGCTTATGGGCTGAGTGAGTATTATATTGGGAAATTTCTTTCTGCTCACAGAAAAAACTTGGTCATATCAACGAAAGTGGGGGAGACTTTTATCGATGGAAAATCGCAGTATGATTTTTCTGGTAAAATGGTGGTGAAGAGTATTCAGAGAAGCTTAAAAAATCTCTCGACAGACTATCTTGATATTGTGTTGATACACTCAGATGGAAGGGATGTCGATATTATTCTTAAAACGGATACTGTTGAAAAATTACAGTTATTAAGAGATAAGGGGTTGATTGGTTATATTGGGATGTCATGTAAAACACGGCAAGGAATTGAAGAATCACTATCTTGGTCAGACATTTTGATGCTGGAATATAATCAACGTCATCCTGAAAATGCAGATTTAATCCATAAAGCTGCGCAAAAAGGTATTGGTATAGTGATTAAAAAAGGTCTTGATTCAGGTCATCTTCCAGCTGAAAAATCCATTCGTTTTGTTCTTGAACATCCCGGTGTCACGAGTCTAGTAATCGCGAGTAATAACCTCGGTCATCTCAAAGAAAACATCGTTACTGCAAATTCGGTAAAATTAGATGTCTGAATTTGGTAAATTCCAAGGGGCAATGACATGAAAGAGCGCAAATTGATGATTATTGGCGGTGGCCATGTTTGTGTTCAAGAAATATTGGATAAAGTTTTCGAGGCGAAAATACCTATCAAAAAGATACAGCTTTTGAATGAAGGGGAACGCGTTGGTGAAATTCATGAATTTGGTGATCAGCCACTATTAGTGACGGATATCTCCATGATGACAGAGGATGATTATGATGTTGCTGTTCTGTTATCTTCAGTCAAAGACCTTGAATCACTGACCCAAACACTGATTTTAAATAAGGTGCCGGTTTTGGATGTGGCTAATCTGTTCAAGGCATCCGCTGAGGCGCCGGTTTTATTGCCGGATTCATATATATATAGACCAACTCAGTTGCCAAGAGCCGCCATTTTGCCGACTGGACCCGCCCATGCCTTGATGACGGCGCTTCACGCCCTTAAAAATACTGCTTCCTGGACTCGAGCAACCGTGTTTGCTCTTCAAGGCGTCTCATCTCTTGGAACACGGCAAGGTATGGACGAATTATTCGATCAAACTCGAAGTATTATGGGATTTACCGATATTGAATGTGTGAGCTTTCCACGCCAAATAGCTTTCAACGCTTTTCATTGCTCTGATTTAAAAGAAACACAGTCTATTATTGAGTCGCAAGCGAAAAATGTTAGTGAAAGGCCTGAAATGACGGTGGCTTATGATAGTGCGTGGTGCGGTTTTTTTGTCGGTCTTATAGGCACAATTTGGCTTCAATCTTCTGAAAAAATCATGATGAAAAAGGTTGTCGAAAACCTTAAGAAAACCGAAGGAATAGAGTTAAAAGAGACCATAGAAGGAGTTCTGTCTGTTGTTGGAAAAGAAAAACTTTTATTTGGAGATATTTCTTATTTAGGCCAAACGCCTGATTGCTTGACCCTTCGGTTTGCTATGGATAATCTACAAAGAGGTTTGGCAACGACACTGGCTGTCTTTTTTCAGCAAATGTGGGTGAGGAAATAAATATGATGAATAAAACGTGTTTTGGCATGTTCATTATTTGGATGAGTCTGGCGCTTTTATTCACTGGATGTGATAAATTTAAATCATGGTTTGATACGTCGGTGAATGACACAGTTGTCAAGCCCCAAGAGAAGGCAAATATAACCAAGTTGAAAGCTGATTTGAAAACGATCAACAGCAGTATCGAAATATTTTATGCACAATATAGTCGTTATCCAGACTCGCTGGATGAATTGGCTAGATTGGGAGCGTTACAAGTTATTCCTCACGAGCCATTCGGTGGGACATGGTTATATGATCGATATGGTGGAACCGTCAAAAGCAGCACACATCCTGAAGTATCGGCTTACTAGGAGGCTGTTATGAAAAAATTTGTCTCGTATGACGATCGCTATGAAATACACAGGTTGCAACTGGGATACTCCCTTGGTGACCTTGATACGATGAGAATGATATTTTGTAGAAATACGAAAGATTCGTCCGTGTCCTTACCTGTTCTACCACCTCAACTAGATCAAATAGACGAAAATGGTGAAAAAGGGTACTTAGTTTTTCCTCCTGTTGAAATGGCATACCGTATTGACGCCTTCATGGAAAAAACGATTTCTCATATAAGAGAATTGAAAAGCAAGGGCTATGATTATAATCACCCGGATTTCAAGCGTTATCTCGAGGCTCGAGATGAAATTATCTTTTACCTAGCCGAACGTCTGGAAAGTATTATTGAACAAGAAAGGCGCCTGGGAATATTCAATTTGTTTTGGTTGGTTGTTACATCGATGTGTGTCGATGGCTTGAATCAATCATTGGTGAAGCAGAATGCAAGCGTTAATACTCGCTTTGCAGTTCAGCCTCATGTTCGCAGTATGTTGAAGCAAACTTTGGCACAGGTAAATGAAAAATTGAATTATCGAGATGATCTGCTTCGTAAAACGATGCCGTTTTATAAAAGCACTATTCTGACTCGATTGGGAGCTTCATTCAATTTTAACTTTGTCAATGAAATGTTAGATATACAACTCAGCTTACTTGAAAATTACATACCACCGGTAGATCCAATTCATTTTATTCGCAAACTTCTTGTTGAAGAAAACTCTTTATATTTAATTACTTATAAAGATTATGAGGTGATGTATCACAGTATAAGATCTTGGGTAGAAGAAAAGATTAGTCAAGGTGATGAATGGTTTGGCAGCATAATTAGCCATGTGCTGGGTATTTCATCGACATACTTGGCCAAAGTCGATCCAGATATTATTGTTTTTGATCCACGTTTTATTTTTGCTATGCAGGACCGATTTCGTGGTATACCCGCTGTGCTTCGAAATAAAAATCTTAGAAAAAAACAACTTGGTGATGAAATTGACAGTAAAGCTTATGATCATTTGGTTGTTGACTATCTCAAATTGGCTCGAGAGCTTCAAATAGCTGAAATAATCACATATTTTCGGAAAAGAGTTAAGTTGTTCGATGATAAGTCGAGGACAGTTAGTGGATCAAGTGAAAAAACACATGCTCTAGAAAATAAAATAACGTATAATCTTGATATTGGCGCCGTTATCAATGATTTAAGAAATAACACAATAATGTTTGTAGATTTAAGGGCTTCTACGGAACTCTCATCAGGTACGATTTCCAGCAGCCAACTTATAAAAACTCTCTATGCGTTTTTCGACCCGGCATTGGATATTATTGAGCATTACGGAGGAAGAATTCGATTTTTTGCCGGTGACTCGATTCTGGCCACATTTAGTGATGATAATCCCGGGGAAACCAGTACTTTAAATGCGATTCTTGCAGGCATAGAGATTCAGAAAATGCTGGGTAGATCGGATATAGATGATTTAATGCCGCTTAGAGGGGTCGGTATAGGAATTCATGTGGGCATGCTGGAAAACGCCTACATATTCAGCGATACGCGTGATAAGTTCGATACAGTGATAGGGCTCGCAGCTAACTTGGCTAGTAGATTGAGTTCGGGTAAATCGTCTAGTCGAGAGCGAAGGGCAGATCCTCTATTTCGTCGGGAAATCAACGATTTGTTACAGGATATTTTAGAAAACACTAAAAACCGGATCACTCCTAATGTTCGTGATGAAATCGTTACTCTGTTCGAGGCTTTTTCGCAGGATGAATCCGCTCCTGGAGGAAGCAAAAAAGCGTTTCAAGTTCTTCCTGAAATCAAAGATCAACCTGGTTCTTTTAGAGTGAATGTGATCAATGGTTTTCTTCATAATAATGGGGTTGTTCTTTCAGATGCAGCTTTAAAAAATTTATCCGACAACCAGAATCTTCAAGAACGTTTAGGGCGAAACAGTACTGAATTTGCTGCTGTTGATGAGACTAATAACCCAATTTTTATTTTACGACCGGTTGGTGATGCTCATTTGAAGGGTATTCCTGAAACCATTATGATTTGGTCAGCCTTTCCGGTTGATAATCAGTGATTATATAGGCAAAATGTTGGTGATTAATGACCGATCAGAAATTACTAATTGAACAAATCAATCAATACAAAAAAGAAAAGAATGCTGTATTGCTGGTACATAATTATCAGCGTCCTGAAGTTCAGGCTGTTGCTGATTATCTGGGAGATTCGCTTGAATTAGCTCAATTATCCCGTACGCTACCACATGATACTATTGTGTTCTGTGGTGTGCACTTTATGGCGGAAAGCACTGCGCTTCTTGCACCAGAGAAAACCGTGCTTCTTCCCGTAATCGAAGCAGGGTGTCCTTTAGCGGATTGTGCAACTCCTGAAATGGTGCAAGACATGCGAAAACGCTACCCAAATGCAGTTTTTATTGCCTATATCAACACATCCGCCGCAGTAAAAGCGGAATCGGATGTCGTGTGTACATCCGCAAATGCGCTTACTATAATCAAACACTTTTCTGACCGCCAAATATGCTATTTACCTGATAAAAATTTGGCGGCATACGCTTCTAAACAGCTTGGTATCGATATTATTTCTTGGCCGGGACAATGTCTAGTTCATGACAAATTAATTACGGTAGATCATCTTTTAGAACTGAAAAAGAAGTATCCTGAAGCGCTGGTAATGGCTCATCCAGAAACACCGTTGAATGTGCTGGATCACGTTGATGTCATTATTGGAACCGGCGGCATGATCAAACTGGCAAAATCCGATAAGCGCTCTTCTTTTATTGTCGTTACTGAAGCTGGTCTTGTACATCGTTTGCGGAACGAAAACCCGAATAAGACGTTTATTGAAATGGAACGAGCAATTTGTGCTCAAATGAAGATGACAACCTTACAAAGTGTTCGGGATGCCTTGAAATATGATCAGTACAAAATAAAAGTTCCTAAAGATGTTGCTGTCGGCGCGTTGAAAGCATTGGAAAAGATGTTGGAGCTGACCCCATGATATCTAAAAAAGACGTTTCGGATGTTCTAATTGTCGGTTCAGGCGCTGCGGGTCTGATGTTTGCCGCGCATATTTCAAAATACCACAATGTCCATTTGATAACGAAGGATGTCGCTACCGAATCCAATACGCGTTATGCACAAGGCGGTATAGCAGCAGTACTGTCTATAGATGACTCTTATGCAAAACATATCGATGATACCATGAAGGCCGGTGATGGTCTGTGCGATATCGAAGCAGTGAATATTTTGGTCAAAGAGGCTCCCGCGAGGATTTTTGATTTGATATGTATGGGAGTTGATTTCGATCGATTGACTGATAATGCATTGCAATTCACGCGTGAAGGAGGCCATTCAGATAGTCGTGTTATACATGTTGGAGATATGACTGGCCAAGCAATAGAATCTGCTCTGTGGAACAGTGTAAAAAAGGAAAATCTCAGGATTTCCGATCACCAGATTGTAACAAAATTACTTGTGCGTAATAACATCTGTTTTGGTATCGAGTCAATTGATCGACAGGGAAAACCATGTAGGTTTTTTGCCAAAAGCGTGTTTTTGGCCACAGGGGGCGCCGGACAATTATTTTCTAAAACGACCAACCCTGAAATTGCGACTGGTGATGGCTTCGTCATGGCTCAAAATGCTGGAGCTGTATTGAAGAACCTTGAGTTCATCCAATTTCACCCAACCGTTCTTTCGCTTGAAAATGCACCTTGTTTTTTAATCACTGAGGCTGCCCGTGGGGAAGGCGGTATCTTATGTAACCATCAAGGATACCGATTCATGCCTGACTACCACCCCATGGCAGAATTAGCTCCGCGTGATATAGTTTCTAGAGCGATAGTAACTGAGATGAAAAAAACAGGCGTGGATCATGTCTTTCTTGATTTGACGTCCAGAGGCCCCACTTTTATTGAAAACCGATTTCCAACAATAACAGCTACTCTAATAAAATTCGGTATCCACCCAGGGAAGTACCTTATTCCTGTTGCTCCAGCCGCCCATTATTTCTGTGGAGGTGTCCATACTGACATCGATGGAAGAACCACGATACAGGGCCTTTATGCTGGCGGTGAAGTTGCGTGTACAGGGGTTCATGGAGCGAACCGATTAGCTTCGAACTCTTTGTTGGAATCGGTTGTTTTTGCCTATCGAGCTGCCGTGAATGCGGATAGGCAAATACGCTATTTGCCGTCAAACTGGTGGGACAAACTCAAACCACTTCTTGATCAACCGGAATCCCGATCGATTAACAATCAACCTTGTGACGCAGATTTGGATGAAATTCGTAAAAATGTACAAGAAATCAATTGGCAGCATTGTGGTATAATCAGGACAGATCGCGGGCTTCGTAAAGGCCTTGAAAAAATCGGTGAAATTGACAGATATTTTGAATCTATAAATGGATATGTGTGTAACCGCCTTAAGGCTGTCGCTTTAGCTAATCTAATCAAACTTTCAGAGTCTGTGTATAAAGCGGCTATCGCCAGGCGTACTAATGCAGGAACTCACTTCAACAGTGACTGCGTTTCAAAGCATGCATAATAGGTATTATTGGAGAAATATCATGGAACATGAGGTGTCATTATGGGGATCGATTATGGTTCAAATCGGATTCTTGGGTTGGATTGGAAGCACAATTGGTTTAATTTTTAAAGGGTTTACGGAAGAAAACGAATTGGTCACTAAAAAAGCTTTGTTCTGGGGAATCGCAATCGTAGTTTTTTATACGATCTGGATCGCAGGACTCAGAATCGCTTAGACTAACAAGTAAAATGAATAAAACACTCAAAATCACAATAAGCATCTTATTAAGCGCTGCCTTTTTCTACTTGTTTATAAAAGATGTCAACAAAATCCCGGTTGTAAAAGATTCAGGGCTGTATCAGGGAACTGGATCACATCAGGATAGAGCGCTTTATATAGCTGATATTGAAAATTTTGAAATTGGAGACTCCATCACAATTTCTTCAAACCGCCGGAAAGACGTGTATGCTCATACAATTGCTGAAATTATTCAGGAATTAGATAGCTCCGACCCTTCCTATCTCGTCACAGAAAAACCGATTGAAATAGAGCTGCTGGTGGAGGATCATCCCGTTATACATTTCCCTCGTTTGCAGCGATCTTTGATAAGAGCGAACTACTGGTGGATTTTACCTGCTCTAGCAGCAACCATTCTGGCGCTGGTTATACGAGCATATCGATGGAAGTTTTTCTTACAAGATTATTCCAGAATCAAATACCAATCTTTATGGAGATCGGTTTGTGTTGGATATATGGCAAACAATCTGTTGCCATTTCGAATAGGGGAGATTGTTCGGGCATGGTTTTTAGCTAGAAAGGAAAACAGAAAAACTTCTGAAGTGTTCGGTACCATAGTGCTTGAGCGAATCTTAGATATCCTGTCAATTTTAATTCTGTATGTTTTGTTTGTTATTTATTTTGCAACTGGAAAATCAGTCAATTTACCTCGAGAAATGGTATATGGCGCATGGATCATGGCCGTGATTGCCTTAGGAGCGCTCGGCTTTCTTATTTTATTGAAAAGTAAAACCGAATCCGTTCGAAGACTGTTAGACCGGATTCTAGTGTTTTTTCCTGAAGCCATATCAAATAAAGCCAACCAAATGTTGGATGCTTTTATCGAAGGGTTGTGGATAATCAATAGTTGGAAAAGCATTATCATTACTTTTAGTCTGTCGATGCTTATTTGGCTGGTTTTGGCGTTCGCCTATTTATATATGTTTTTTGCCGTAGGAATACCGGCAAATTTAATGCTCGCGCTATTCCTGATCGTTGCTTTGGCTTTCGCTGTTTCCATCCCATCAGCTCCTGGCTTTATAGGCACTTTTCATTGGGTTGGACAGCAGGCTTTGTTGTTGATGGGATTGAAGGGGAATGTTGAAGCATACGTCTTGATGGCTCATCTTTTAGCTTATATACCTGTAGTGGTTTTAGGTTTGTTCTACTTGAGTCTGGAAAATATTTCCTTTAGCGAACTGAGAAGCAGCGCGGGTAATTTATCAGAATCCAAACCGTTGGAATCATGAACATACCCAGTGTTCTGAAGGTTATTCCAGATCCTATCCAAACATTGAAGATGGATCTGAGATTATGTGGTATAAGGCCTAATCGCTTAAAAGGTCAAAACTATCTGATTTCAAAACGAATTCGCGATCAGATTGTCGATCTGGCTAAACTTGACGAGCAGGATTCTTTGCTGGAGATCGGTTCGGGAACGGGCATCTTGACATGGGCTTTGGCGGCACGTGCTGGGGAAATCCTGGCAGTTGAACGAGAAGAGTCTATGGCAAGGTTGTTGAAAACCCGATTCGTTGGTTATCCAAAAGTAAGTATTCTTCATGATGACGGCCTGAAAGCACTTAAAGCTTTTGCTGCGAAAACTGAATCCAAACCTAGAAAAATTGTAAGTAATTTACCCTATTCTATTTCATCCCCTGTTCTAATGACTTTAGCAGCGTTTCATAATCTTTATCCCCGTGGTGTTCTTCTTCTGCAAAGAGAAGTTGTTGATCGGGTGATTGCAAAGCCAGGGGATACTGATAGGAGCGCTCTTTCGATTATTGTTCAAGCCAGATTTAACGTGTCACGTGCCTTGACTGTCAAATCAAATCAATTTTGGCCGGTCCCGGCAGTCGAGTCAGCGCTATTGTTATTGGAGTCAAAACCATACGAGCTTTCGGTTCCGTGGGAAGAATTTGTCAAAACCGTTTTTCAACTCTTCACACACCGACGGAAAACACTTCAAAATAACTTGAAAAAAATAATGGGGCATGTCGATTCCGCTCAACTTCTTGAAACTGTTGGTATCGGCTTTGATATCAGAGCACAACAACTGACCGTCGAGCAGATCATGAAGGTTGTAGAGATTAAATATAATTTGGAAAAGGAGAAATAATTGTGATCGAGGCGTTGATATTGGGAATTGTGCAGGGTTTAACTGAGTTTCTGCCTGTCTCCAGCTCAGGACATCTGGTTCTTGCTCAGTTGATTTTACCTCGATTTGAAACGCCTGGAGCGCTATTCGAAGTCGTTTTGCACGGCGGCTCCCTTTTAGCTGCTGTTTTATATTTTAAAAAGGACTTGATTTGGATTTTTAAAGGTTTGGTAGGCAAGAATTCCTTCCAGGAAAATGCCAATGCACGTTCATGGATCACAGGTATTTTCATTGCCACGATTCCAGTAGGTATTGTCGCCTTACTCGCTAAAAGCCGAATAGAAGCTCTTTTTGACTACCCACTCGTCGCATCCATTGCATTACTTTTTACAGGCGCAATTCTATTTGCGGGAGAATGGTTTCAATCAAACCAAAAACAAGAAAATAGCAGCAGCGAGTCAATTGGTTTGGTGTCGGCTTTGAAAGTGGGTATAGCTCAAGCAGTTGCGCTCATACCTGGAGTATCTCGTTCAGGGATGACTATGGCAGCAGGACTCTCTACCGGATGGAGTCGTATAAAGGCAGCTCGATTTTCATTTCTGCTGATGCTGCCGGCGGTTGCCGGTGCGGTTGTGCTGGAAAGCCACGATGTTTATCGAGCTGTTCAACACGGAGATATTGATATAAATGCGCTATTTGCAGGATTTATTGCTTCTCTTATCGCAAGTTATTTTGCAATTCACCTATTGATGAACATCATTCGGAAATATTCGTATAAACCATTTGCTGTTTATTGCCTGATAATAGGAACATTATCGATCGTTCTCCAGCTGATCTTTTGCTGACTCAGTTAATCGGCTCCAAACAGCATTCAAAATAACGCTGGCGGATCCTTGCAGATGTATGGTTTCATGATAATCTGTCAGAACAGTTTTTTGTGGGTTTATTTCAATTATTCGAGCGCCGTGCCGAACAGCAATTTCTGGAAATTCATTGACGGGATGAACAAGGCCGGAGGTGCCGATAAGCAGAACGACATCCGCCAGCCGGATTTGTTCAAGCGCATCAAAATAGCGTTCCAATGGTAAAGGTTCCCCGAAAAGCACGGCATCGGGTTTCAGAACTCCGCTGCATTCACACAGTGGTATTTCATCATCAGATTCAAATAAAATTCCTTTTGAACTCCACTTTCGTTTACATGACAGGCAAATTAAATTCTGCATGTTTCCATGGATTTCAATCACCTTCTGTTGACCGGCGCTATGGTGAAGACCGTCGATATTTTGAGTGATTGTGTATTTGAGCTTGTTAATTTTTTCCATTTTGGCCAGAACTGAATGCGCTGGATTCGGTTCAGCTTTTAGGAGAATTTCGTACAGGGTATAAAAGAAATCCCATGAGTATTCTGGATTGTTAAGAAAAGCCTTGATATCAGCATGTGTTTCCGGATCATATTTTGACCAAAGCCCCTCCGGCCCACGGAAGGTAGGAATGCCACTCTCCACAGATATCCCCGCACCCGTTATGGCCAAAAGGTATTTAGAATTTTTTATCAGGTTATAGGCTATTTCAAATAAGGCGTCATTCATTCGGTATTCCCAGTCAAAACACAGTTTAATACTTTGGTTTTAAGACTGCAAAACAATACTTGGCATTTGAAAAGAGCTGTTATACAGTGAACTTGGAAATGTCAGTCTCTGACGCGTTGTAGAATGGGAGTTAAGAAGTGAAAGCATTATTGGAAATTGCGATTGAAAGATTGAAGGATGCGGGTGTGAGTTATGGCGATGCAAGGATTGGTTTGTATCGATATCAAAACCTTGCTGCCAGGGATAACATTGCAACGAATTTATCGTCAAATCGTTCTGAAGGCATCGGTATTCAGGCGCTAATCAAAAATGGTTGGGGCTTTTATGCCACTCAGGATTTAACTCCTGATGGTGTTTCCAAAGCTGTTGACTTAGCAGTATCGGTTGCGAAAGCCAGTGCCCTCGTCGCTATGAAATCTTCTTTTGCTGAGCACCCTGCGATAACAGTTCAATGGCGAACGCCTTATAAGATCGATCCATTTGACATACCAATAAAAGAAAAACTCGATCTGTTATTTGAGATAAATCAAAAAATGCTCGAACGTTCGGGTATTAAACGCGCTCTATCCATGTTTAATTTTACTAGAGAACATAAGTTGTTCATGAATACAGATGGAAGCTTTTATGATCAACTTGTTATGCGAGTAGATGGTATGTGTTCGGCTACTGCGATAGGACCAGGCGGCTTTGAATCTCGGAATTATATCTTGACGCCATTGAATATAGGTTATGAGCATATTCAGAATGTGCCATGGTTACAGGAAGCAGAGAAAATATCTGAGGAGGCGACCGAAAAGTTACGATCCCCGTTTTGTGATGAAGGACGCGCTGATTTGATTCTTCTTCCTAAGCACACATGTTTGGTTATTCATGAGACTATTGGTCATGCAACAGAACTAGATCGAGTAATGGGTTGGGAAGCGGATATGGCAGGAACCAGTTTTGCAACCATAGACAAACTTGGCAGCCTGAAATATGGAGCGTCGATTTTTAATGTTATTGCAGATCGGACGATGAAAAATGGGCGTTCGTCGGTTCCCGTCGATGACGAAGGAGTCCAGGCTGGTCAATGGCATCTGATCAAAGACGGAATTTTATCTGGATACAGTACAACGCGGGGCACCGCGCACTATGTTGGAGAAAGACTAAGCAGAGGCTGTGCGTATGCAGACAGTTGGAGCAATATGCCCATTTTGAGAATGTCGAACGTGTCGATCGAGCCCGGAAAAGATGGCGCGCCTACGTTAGAAGAATTGGTGTCCGACACGAAAAATGGTTATATCGTGGATGGAATGGGTAGTTTTTCCATCGATCATCAACGCATCAATTTTCAGTTTGGTGGTGATGCGGTATGGCGAATTGAGAATGGTAAAAAAACTCATATGCTTCGCGGATTCACTTATCAATCTAAAAATCCCGAGTTCTGGAATTCGGTCGATGCCATCTGTAATAAGGATGAATGGCGCCCTGAGGGAGTGGTGAATTGTGGTAAGGGTCAACCTATGCAACAAGCACAACTGACTCATGGAAGCTCACCTTTACGTCTTAGAAATATCAGCTATGGAAAGGCCAGAATATGACATTATCAAACTATAAAATAAGAGCTTTTGATATAATCGATAAGGCTTTAAAGGCTTGCAAACGATATGGTGCAGATGAAGCATCTGTTTCTGTCGGCGGCGGCAAAAGTGGACTGACACGGTTTGCTGGAAATCATATTATTCAGAATGTCGAATCAGATAAGCACATTTTGTCTTTGGCGGTTTCACTTGAAGGAAGAGAGGCCGGGCTGAAAACTAGTGTCCTGAATGATGAGGCTATTGATCATGCTGCCCAAGAAGTTGTCAAAATGGCATCTATGTACCCGATAAATCCAGAGCATGTTAGCCCAATTAAGCCGATTGATATTCCAGAATCTCATTCTTATGAAGATGAAACTGCTAATTATTCTCAAATAGAAAAAGCGGAAAAAATTAGACAAATTTGTCAAAAAACTTTAGCGAAAAAGCTTTTGGCATTTGGAACGTTGACGAGTGGTTGGAATTATGAAGCCCTTGGTAATTCAAACGGTCATCGATGTTGGCACCCTGCATCCATGGCTGATTTTTCCGTCACGGTTAGAACAGAAAAAGGTGATGGTAGCTGCAGAGAAAATAGGAGTTCCACGCGAATAAGAGAAATCGACTTTGACCGCCTTGTCGATCAGTGTTGTGATTGGGCTCAGTGGTCCACACAAGCGGATTATATAGAACCAGGTGATTATAAAGTCATATTAACTCCGACTGCATCAATGAATTACTTGGTAAATATTCTTTTTGCTATGGATGCTAGAAAAGTTGCTGAAGGAAGAAGCGCTTTGAGCAACTATTATCAATCAACCGATCTGATTGGAAAGCAATTGTTCAGTCCATTGGTTAGCATTTCAAGCAGGAAACAACACCCCGAAATCCCTTCGGCAACTTATGGAAGTGCATTTGATTTGGATTTTGGCGGTCAGAGTATGGCATCAGGCCTTTTTGCGCGTGGTTTACCGATTGAGGACTATCCTATTATCGAGCAGGGAAAACTGAAGCATTTATTTTCTTCTCTCTATTGGGCACAAAAAAATAATCTCGAACCAAAAGCTTTCCCATCTTTGATCGAATTCAAAGGAACAGATAAATCAACAGAACAACTCATTGCTGAAACAGACAATGCGATTCTAATCAACAGTTTTTGGTATATACGTTTTGTCGATCCCAATAAACTTCTGATAACAGGCTTAACGCGTGACGGAATTTTTCTGGTTCAAAACGGCAAAATTCAAAAACCATTGAAAAACATGAGGTTTAATGAGAGCCCGATTTTTAGTCTTGAAAACGTTGAAAAAGTCGGCAAGCCAGAACTGCGACGTGCTTGGTTTTATGATCTTTTGATACCATCCATGGTGATAAACAACTTCAGCTTTACATCGGAAACTGCTGCCGTCTAATCCAGAATGAAACAAAAAATTACGCGATCAAGTATTCTGTTATCCTAAGTCAGGTCGCCTGGATTTATAACCTCGATCGTTTTTTTAGAATATGATTGATTTATAGTGTGAAATATCGGCTAGAGGTTTCGGCACTATTTTTCCATCGAGCTTTTTATCCAACTCAATTTTACCACCCATAATTCGTTTAACACGTACAGGGAAGGTATACCCTTCTATATCTGTTGCAGTGCCCCAACGTTCGGCAAATAGAACGTTTTTGAATTCACCGATTCTCAAATATCGAACTTCCTGACCCGTGTCGGTTTTAACGGCAACTGTCAAAACGCTGCCATCCCAACTGATAACTCGAGATTTTTTCTGAATAGCCGCTTCGGGGAGGCCTATTCGGTCAACTAAGTCATAACTAGTGGTTTTCATCGAGCTAGCCGGCTGAAATGGAGGTGCATTGACGCCGTAGAAAACGCGCACCCATTTAACGCGACAGCGATGTCCTCGTTTGCCAGAAAAAGCAAATTGCAGACTATCTGTTGGGTTGTCAACCGTCCAGCTTTCCCTTCGCTTATCACTGATGTCACGCTGTCCGTGTTTTCTGTTACCAGGCATAGTGATCAATTCACCGTAAACTTCAGAATGCCGGTCTTCCCAGGATACTTGCACAGTATTAATTTTGCGGCCCGGGCACGGCGCAGTTAAAAACAACGTTTGACCTTCCGTAAACTCACCAAGATTTTGGGCTTCGTGGTAGGAATTACCATCGGCCAGTCGGTGAAAAGTCCAGACATAACCATCCGCACCAATGTCGCGTTCACAGGATAGAGCTGGAAGTGTCCATAATAAAAATAACAAGAAAGCGATTCGTATATTTGTCAGTTTCATGTGCATCTCCTTTCAATTAAACGTTCAAACCTAAACAGATTACGGTTTCTAAAAGAAAAGGCAACACAAAACTTAAACTGTAAAATAATTTGACAATTTAAGGTTTATTTGTTATAATTATGTTGAAAAGCGAAAGGAGATGCAAAATGGAATGCTTTTCAGAGTTGGAAAATAATATGTTTTTACATCGATTTAAAGAATTATCTCATGGGTTGGAACAAAAAATGTCTGGTTTTAGAACAGATTATGTGTCAGATGAAGAAAAATTTGCGCTCCGGGTGAAACTTTATTCGATGATGGAGTCTTTCCCTATTTATGTTCTGGAAAAAATACATCCAGAACAGGTATTTCTTTATTTAGAAAATAATTCACTTAAAAAGGTATCTGAATTCTCAATCCATCTTTATCAATTAATACACTCAGTAAACGTAAACTTTGAAACATGGAATCGTTTTATACGCGAATATATTTGCTGTCAACTAAATCATAAACACTTAAAAGTAATGATTTCTCAATTTCCTGTAATGACAGATTGGCATCGTTTTCCATCTGTCAACTGGAAATATCTACCTTTTATGAGTTGGGAAAAAATCAGTTCTCTAAAAAAATGTATTCAGCAGTCAATTGGTGATTACTCTTTGGGGATATTTTACCGAAAAGAATGGATTAAGTTACCAGAAAAAATCCAAAAAACATGCATGACCTGGTTGCGCTTTAAGATGCAACCCAAATCGTATCAAATTTTTGAAAACATTATTACATGTGCAAACTCTCGGAATGAAGATGAGTTTGATCGCAAGGCGTATGAGGTTTTGGGCCATATTATGAAAGGAAGCTTAATATCTTGAACTCTCAACTTAATTGTATGGAAAGACCTCGGATTATCACTGCAGAAGCTCTTGCTGCTTTTTCTGAAGCAGAGAAAATCGTTAAATCAGCTCATATTGAAGCTGAGAGCATTCTTGTTCAGGCCAAAAACGAAGCGCAAAAAATCTGTTCAGATGGCTATTTAGAGGGTTTAAACGCAGGAAAAAGTGAAGCTATAAGTCTCATATTAAAGGCGAATTATTATCGTGAAAAGCTGGAACGAGAGGCGATTACTGACATTATTGCTATGTGTATGGACATCGTTGAATTATTTATACGGACATATCAAAAAGAAAATGAAAATTGGATTGTAGAAAGAATAAAATCTGGGCTTTCAGATTTGATTGATCAACGCGCAGTTATAGTCAGATTGAGCCTTAAAGATTGGCAGATTCACCAGGATGCATTGCTAAGAGTGACTACTAGAAGTCTTCTAGAAGGAACGGTCAAGTTTTTTCCTGATAGTGAAATTGAAATTGGCGACTGCATTTTTGAATCGGCTGCCGGAACAATAGATGCTTCAATAGCTCAGTGTATAAATGGAATAATGCAATACGTGTTGGAAACAGAATCCAACGAAGGGAGTAAAAATGAATGAATTAAGGCAGAAAGAAAAACAAGATGTTCAACAATGTCCTGAAAGATTGAGGTTTCCAGTTATTGAACGAATCCTCCAGACTGATGAAGGTGAAATAATAGTAAAGGAAATGTCGTTATTACGTAACCTGATAGAAAAATATAGAGGTCCCTTTTGTGATCCCGACCTATTGCATCGCATCAAGACTGTTGATTTAGGATTACTGGAAACAGTTCATCTACTTGAAAAACTAATGGAATTATCGGGTCGATCCAATGCTGGAGTTTTTAAAAAGGAGGTATTTTGAGTGAAAATCACGTCTTTTTCGGGAACTGAAATTCCGCAAGGAAATACCAAAGGACAGCTTAGTACAAAAAGTTGTCGCTTCAGTCGAATAATGAGCGGGATGAGCGCTGCCTTGGCAGCAACAGCAAAAATAGGGAGTGGCGTTGTTCCTGGCGCATCGGTTGTTTCAGGTTTTTTTGAAGCTTTTGGGCAGAAAAGCATGATGGGTGATTACGGTGGCATGACGCCAATGGAGATGTTGGATTTGCAGCAAGCGATGCTTCAGGAAGCCAGGGTTTACACTCTTTTATCAAATGTGATGCGAATTAGACACGATGCGGCCATGAATGCCATACGGAATATCAAATAAATCTATAACTGAAAACAGTGAAAGGAGAACAAAGATGATTGCGCTTAAAACGATTGATATTATGGAAGATGTTCAACAAATACTTGAGAGTTTACCGTTGAGTGAAAAAATTATCGATACCATGATCGAGGCGGGCTACTTATTGGGATGTGCTGGTAAATACGAAGAAGCTGAATCATGTTTTCGTTCAATATTAGCCTTACAGCCTGATCGAATCGGAGGATGGCTTGGTTTAGGGAATGTCCTTTTAATGCGTGGCGAAATTGAAGAAAGTGAACGAGCATATGAAACAGTGTTGGAGGTAGATCCATCAGATCCAGCGGCACGAGCCTTTTTAGGTGAACTGTATCTATGTTCAGGAAGGATAGAAACCGGCCGCGAAATTCTAGATTCCGTCTATAGAGATTTCCCGAATTTGTATGTTGGTAGATGGGCTTGGAATTTACTGCAGTTAAGCCGTGAGGTGATGGTATGCAAAGAGTGAATAATGGGATAGAATCAGCGCTATCTATTCAAAAAGTTAAACTAAACTCTCCTGAGTCAGCCTGTAGCTCCAAAACCAGTCAAACATTTCGTCAAGTGCTCGAATTGTCGATGAATTCAACAGTTGAACCCGCCGAAAAAATATCGAATGGGGTATCAATTGGTCGGAACGATGCGAATGTCTCAAAAGAAAACTTCTTTAAAATGATTGGACATTTGCAAGAGAAAAATATCGAGCTGAATCGATTAATTCAGCGGGCGTTGGACGGGGAAAATTTAGACACCGGCGAAATGCTGACTCTTCAAGGAAAAATCCTCAATTTCACACGTGATGTAACAGCTGTATCAAAAATTGTTGAATCAATGGTTAGTAACGTAAAAACATTGATGCAGACTCAGATCTAAAATGATGAAGTCAGAACTGAAATACATCGGATCCATTTTAAAAGTGTTTGTACTTTTTATGTTCTTGGGGTGCCATACTGAATTATATCATGGTTTGGCAGAGAGCCAGGCAAATGAAATGTTACTGGTTTTGAATCAAGCAGGTATACAGGCTGGAAAAACCAAAGACTCAAGTGATTCTTCAACATGGATAATCACCGTTTCTCCCAAGGATACCGCCAAAGCATTACAGCTTCTTATAGACAAAGAACTGCCCAAAATATCATCACAGGGATTCAATGATCTTTTTCAAAAAGACTCGATTTTACCTACGAATATTCAAGAAAAAGCTCGATATATGAGCGCGCTTTGTGGTGAGCTTCAAAATACTCTTGAACAGGATGATTCAGTCATTAAAGCTCGTGTGCACATCACCTATGCAATGAGGGATAGAAATGACCGCAGATCCGAAGAAATACCGCGCTCGGCAGCAGTGTTTCTAAAAACGGTCTCAGATTATCCAATGGAACACACAATATCTGATCAGGCAGTTAAAAAACTGATAGCTGCCGGAGTCGGTGGTATGGCTGAAGATGATGTTTCAGTGATCAGGACGGTGGGAAAAACTGGAACTCTTGTGTCTATGAAGCTTTTCGATGAATTAAACGAACAGAGTAATGACAGCAGAATAATAGTGTGGGTTTTGTATGCGGTGCTTTGTCTTACCGGAATTTTGATAACTATCCTTGCTGGAAGAAAAGTGTTTGAAGCTAAAGCAATATCTCAGGAAAAGGATTGATATGGCGAACCAGCTAAGCAGGTTTATAGCAAAGGCAAGACGTGAATTGCGTGATTGCCATGGTGTGCAGGTATTTGGCCGGGTAGATGAGATTTTAGGTGTCTTAATAACAGCCGGATTACGTCATGTTAAGATTGGTGAAATATGCCATATTGAATCAGGAACTGGTTATATCCCGGCTGAAGTAGTGGGTTTTCGAAGGAACCAATGCCTATTGATGCCATATACAACAATGCATGGTCTTTGCCCTGACGCAAAAGTCATTCCGACGGGTCGTGCATTCCGCTTGAAATGTGGACTGGCTTTAAACGGCCAAATACTAAACGGGCTGGGTTCGCACATGGGCTCTGGAATAGAAAGTGGCGCTGAAAATAAAGAATGGGTTGTCAAAGAAATCCAAATAGATGCTCCCGCCCCACTTGACAGAAAAATAATTGATACAATTCTTCCTACTGGAATACCTTCAATTGATGGGTTTTTAACTATCGGACAGGGTCAAAGAATGGGTGTGTTCGCCGCAGCCGGAACGGGTAAAAGCACACTTATGTCAGATATTGCTCGCTCAACATCCGCCGACGTTATTGTTATCAATTTAATCGGCGAACGTGGAAGAGAAGTTAGGGAATTTATTGAAGAAAGCCTGGGACCTGAAGGTCTAAAGCGAGCAGTCGTTGTTGCCGCCACATCGGATCAACCAGCAATTGTTCGATTGAAATCCGCCTATGTTGCAACAACGATTGCTGAATATTTTAGGGATTTGGGATTGCATGTTTTCTTGATGATGGATTCCGTAACTCGCTTTGCAAGAGCGCTTCGAGAAATTGGTTTAGCAAGAGGGGAAATGCCTGCAAGAGGAGGATATCCACCCTCAGTATTTGCAGAATTGCCCAAATTAATGGAGAGGGCAGGAACCAATTCTATTGGCTCAATCACTGCGCTTTATACTGTTCTTGTTGCTGGAGATGATCTATCTGAACCTGTAGCTGATGAGGTTTTATCGATTCTTGATGGTCATATCATCCTTTCTAGGAAAATCGCAGCGGCAAACCACTATCCAGCAATTGATATCCTGTCATCAAAAAGTAGATTGATGAGCCGAATCGTTTCTCCTGAACATAAAAAAATAGCTGGTTTTCTTTTGTCTAAATACGCGCTGTGCAATGCCAATGAAGAAGCAATCCGATTTGGTTTTTATGAGCCCGGAAAAAACAGGGAATTAGATGAGGCTGTAAGCATGAAACCTGATATCGAGGATTTTCTTTTTAATTCTGAGAAAAGGATTCAACCAATCGATGACATAGTTAGGAACATGCAAACCATTGCTGAGAAGAGAATAAAATGAAAAAGCATGCAAAGTATCATTTTCAATTCGTAATCGATGATTGTAAAAACAATCTTAAAACTCAGGCAGATCGAATCATGACTTTACGAAAAGATATGGAGTTATGTAAAAAACTGGAATTAGAAGAGTGGAAAAATATTGAACAGTTTCAAATAAATATCCAAAATAACGTCCGCCAACTAGTAGATCATCGCAACGAGTTACGATTAGAAGAAATAACTTTATATTATTGGACTTCAAGTGGATTTCATCGTCAAAAGCGATTATGTCTGAATAATATTCAACATCTTCAGAAAAAACATCAAAATTTGCAACGGCTCTTGCTGCAGCATGAAAAGCTCGTAAAGGATTTGTTTAAAAAATTAAATCAATATGAAGCACACAAACAAAAAATAGAGTGGGCAAGCAAGAACTATTTGAAGCAATCAGACTTAAAGAAAGAAGAAGATTTTTTGGTTTTAAATGGATCCAGAAGGGTCAAAAAATGACGATTCAACGTATCACAGTAGATGTTAACAAGTTTGATTCCAGGCTTCAAGCAAAAATAACGGAAGCTAGGCCCAAGAAAAGATTCAAATTTATAATAGATCAAGAACATGATAACAGGTCAAAACACATAGAAAGTCTGTTTTCTCTTAGGTCAAATTTAGGTACATTTTCTTTCTCTGAAGATTGCAAAAAGTGCGTAAATACTAAGACTTTTAATTGGAACACACTGGAAAATACTCTTGTGACACTATCTCTTTGTATTGAGAAGAGCAGAAATATTTCCCATAAAATACAATTTCTTTTTGATTCTGGAGATTTCGGTATTCTGAGGATTACAGCATCCAAAGATTTATCAGGTATTTATATTTATTTGAATGGAAGCAGCAGGTTAAAGAAAAAGATTTCAGAAAAGTTATCGTGTTTAAATAAAAATCTGTCAAATGTTATAAAAACTCCAATCAGGATAATGTGTTATGAAGAAAAAGAAAATATTGGTGTCAACGACTTAAACGCCAATCACGGATTTGAAGACCATGCCAACGAATAATAACATCGTTAGTCTTGATCAGGATTTAAATGCTCGGAATGTCTGTAAATATATAAAACCGATTTTGCCTTATTATTCAGCTGAATTAGCTGAACAAAAAAGCCGAGCGCTCCAAGTATTATATTCTTTCAAAGAATTTACCCAAGCATCGGATGAAATAAAGAAAAAGGCGTATAAATGTTTAAAACTGCCCACCGATCCTATGCCTATTTATACGGTTGTGTGCTCGGCAAATGGAAAAAATTGGTGCAGCATCGATCTCTTTCCGGGAAAACATTATATTGTTGGTAGAAGTAAAAAATCTGATATCGTATTAAATGATCCAAAAGTCAGTGGTTTGCATTGTATTTTGAAAATAGATGATCTTGGTCGTCTATTTATTATGGATGCTGCCAGTCAGAATGGAACGTATCTGGACGGATTGCCGATTCAACCACAAAAAAGTAGTTCTTTTTCGCTTTCGTCTACAATTAGGACGGGTTCCACTGAATGGAAATTTTCGCGTAGCTGGAAAAGACTTAATGATGAAATTCAAGACAGTTTTTCTCTGATTTTTAAAGTAAAATCAGAAAAATCATCTGCTTTTCAGCGCCATAAATGTATAGTGAAAGACACCAAGAACGAACAGTCTTTTTATATTTATATTTCTTTGCCGGATGCTCATGAGTTGTTGCTGAAATATTTTGGGTTGCCTCCGATGCTAACAGCCTGTGTATCACTACCTGATCAATTACTTTCCGAGTGGAAAACGATTTATATTGAATCTTTAATTGATAGTATCAATATGGTTTTCAAAGACCTTTTCCAATTAGAGTATTTAAAAGAAGAGTATCAGATTTTGGATAACCTCATCCAATGCGACCTGGTGATCGATAACATCCTGCAACAGTATATAATTACAATTTTGATCGATCCTGTAACTTTTTCTGATTATAGCGATTTTTATAACAATCATATTTTGACATTATCAAAGCCTGTATTTCCAGACGGCTTAGAATCTCTAGCTATCACTTTTCGTTGCACTTCGCGGTGTATTGTTTTTAATTTGTCTCAATTTAAAAAACTGAAAAAAGGGGATGTTTTACTTCCCGGATGGAATGTTCGAAAAACCTTCATAGAGAATAGATCGAGCTCGTTCATTTATCTTTCTGTAACAGGCAAAGAGAAATGCCGGCAAGTTATGGAATGCGATTGTTGCTTTATTGAGGACAAAGTATTGTTACGAACCAATGAGTTAAGTATCAATAATAAGGAGAATAAAATGAATCAGTCTGATAAAGAGGTGATATCTTTGTGCGAAACACGATTTTTGGATTTAAGTTCTGAACCTATTGTTTCGATGAAAATAGAAATCGGACGTTTAGAGCTTACACTCGAACAAGTATCTCATCTGAAGCCGGGGATTTTATTATCTGTTGAGAGAAAAATTGAGGATCCTGTGGATATTTTGGTAGGTGACCGAGTAGTTGGAACAGGCCGATTAATACAAATTCATGATGAATATGGAGTTGAAATAGTCTCATGGAAGGAATTGAAACAATGACTTTGCAGGCTGTGAAAATCGTTTTTTTAACATTGGGAATGGTTGCCCTGGCAATCTGGTTCATTCGAGTGATCATGGCGGGCAAAATAAACATTTCAAATCAGAAAGAATCACTTATAGAGATAATAGATAGAAAAAAAATTATGACCAAGGTGGAATTAGTTGCTATTTCTTTCGAAAAGCAAAAAATTCTAATGAGTATTACTGGTGACACTGTCAAGGTTTTAACGAGCTTGCCTGCTGTTCAATTTGACAGCCAGTCGGAATGTCAAACATTTGAAGTAAAGGAGTGTCGATAATGTTTGGTGATGCATTTATCAATCAACCATTTATGGCAATAATCTCCTTTGCATTTCTTTCTATGATTCCTTTTTTCTTTGTTACCGCTACATCTTTTATCAAACTGACAGCCGTTTTCTCGATAATGAGATCTGCCCTGGGAACACCTCAGATACCACCGAATATAGTAATCACAGGTTTAGCTCTTGTTTTAACAGGGATTATCATGATGCCGGTGGGTATGGAGATTCAGCTTCAATGTGCTCAAAATGGAATTCATTGGAATAATTTTCATGAGCAGAAAACGGATGCTGAAAGTCTCGAGGTTCTTTGGAGTTGTATAAAAAGTCCTGTTTCAACTTTTTTAAGTCGTCATATTCATGAGAAAGAGTGGGTCATGGTGCGAGAAATGGCTTGCGAATTCAGGGGTTCTGACTTGAGTCACGAGAACATTTTTATTTTGATGGCAGCTTTTATTTTATCTGAATTAAAGGAAGCTTTTCAGATTGGATTTTTAATTTTTTTACCGTTTATCGTTATTGATATGATCGTAGCAAATATTCTGCAATCATTGGGAATGGTTATGCTATCGCCATCGACTATTTCGTTACCCTTCAAGCTTTTGTTGTTTGTGCTTGCTGATGGTTGGTATTTGATTGTTGAAGGATTGCTTTCGGGATATTTATAGGGTGATCAATATGGAAGATGTGATAATTTCTGCTTTACGAGAAGCGATTTGTGTAACTTGTTATGCTTCATTACCCGCTCTCGTTATAGCTTTAATGGTAGGATTGGGTATCAGTTTATTTCAGGCTATTACTCAAATTCAAGAGCAAACACTGTCTTACATACCCAAAATTCTTTGCGTATTTCTAGTTTTGATGATGTCCGCAAACTGGATGATGCAAATTGTGGTTCGTTTTGCGGAGAAAATCTTTTCTGAATTCGAATCGCTTATAGGTTTGAGCGGATGGTAATCGATCTGGATTATGTGCGGTTATTGTGTTTGATATTGGCTAGAATAGTTCCTGTATGTACTTTTTCTCCGGCATTAGGAGCCAGATTATTTGATGTGAAGTCTAGATTGGGAATTGCGATAGTTCTGGCAGTGGCAATGTCATCGGCCTTCAGTCCTATAGAGATTTCAGATTTCGGGGCTTCGCTAATTCTGCAACTGATAGTTGGAATAGTGTTAGCATTATTTTCAGCCGTCCCATTTTATGCGATTCAATCAATAGGTGAATGGATAGATTTACACAGAGGTGAAACTCTATCATCGGTTTTAATCCCACATATGGAATCCAGGGCATCAGCTTTGGGTCGATTATATTTATTGTTCTCTGTCGCCATATTTTTTGCGTCTAATGGCCATTTGACGCTTATATCCGAGCTGATGACAAGTTTCCAAATCATTCCAATTTATCATGGAAGCTGGGATAAAGGGTTTTATTTTCGGAATTTACCGGGAATGAATGAGTGGAGTCGGCAGATAGGTGATTTGTTTTTCGTTGCTGTAAAATTTGCCATACCGACAGTGTTTTGTCTTTGGATAACGGATATTGTTCTAGGCATTTTGAATCGGACAGCTCCATCATTACAGGTGTTTTTTCTAGGGCTTCCATTAAAAATGTGGGTGGGTATAGCGGTAACTGGGCTTGTGATAGGGTTAAGTGTTGAGTCAATGACGAAATATATTCTTATGTCTGTAGCGTTGTTTACTTGACGAAACTCTTTTGAAAAATTACAGTATATCAGCAGGTTTCGATAAGGAGGCTGGATTGGCGCGGGAAGAGATTAATTTACATCATCGATGTTCATTTTGTGGCAGGTCACAAAATGAAATTCGCACCTTAATTGCTGGTCCTCGCGTTTATATTTGCAACGAATGTGTTGACCAGTGTAATCGGATGCTTCAGGAAGGTAGGAAAATTATTGATGATGAGTTTTTGTCGGATAATTTTGAGTTGCCGACGCCCAAAGAAATCAAAGCCTACCTCGACAGATATGTAATTGGTCAAGACAGAGCTAAAAAGTTATTAGCAGTCGCAGTTTATAGCCATTATAGACGAATTGCTCACGCATCTGAAAATACGGAAGAATCAGAAAATTATGTTCGTCTGGAAAAGTCAAATATACTGCTATTAGGCCCTACAGGGTCTGGAAAAACCTTATTAGCTCAAACGTTAGCGCGCTTTTTGAAAGTTCCATTTATTGTTGCAGATGCTACGACTCTTACGGAGGCGGGCTATGTTGGTGAGGATGTTGAAACAATAATTCAAAAGCTGTTATTAGCTGCGAATATGAATATTGAGAAAGCCCAACGAGGTATAATTTATATTGATGAAATAGATAAGATAACTCGTAAATCTGAGAATCCTTCAATTACACGAGATGTCTCTGGTGAAGGGGTTCAGCAGGCTTTATTGAAAATCCTTGAAGGGACAGTTGCTCACGTGCCGCCTCAAGGGGGACGAAAACATCCCAGCCAGGAAACCATACCTGTGGACACATCTGAAATTCTATTTATTGTAGGTGGCGCGTTTATTGGTTTACGGGAGATTATAAGTCAGCGTATTAATTTAAAACGACTTGGATTTGGAGTAGAATCACAGATGGTGCACACACAATCCAATGAGATTCTAGCTCAAGTCCAGCCGCAAGATCTGATAAAATATGGTTTGATTCCTGAGTTTGTTGGCCGTTTACCGATTGTGGCGACATTGAATGAGTTAACTGAGGATGATTTGATAAGAATTTTAACTGAACCAAAGAATTCAATAGTCAAGCAATATGAGACGATGTTTCGTTTTGAAGGCTCTAAGTTAACGATAACATCGGAAGCTATTAAGGCAATTGCCGAGGAGGCGAAAGCGCGAAAAACTGGTGCGCGAGGCTTGAGGTCGATTTTTGAAAATATTATGTTGGATATTATGTTTGATCTTCCATCAATGACAGGTCTTCGCGAATGCTCGATTACGGAGGATGTGGTCCTTAAGGGTGACGATCCGATAACGATTTTTGAGAAGACCGGTTAATCAAAGGTTTTCATTGTGTTTACCGTTTTCAAAGGTTTAAATAGTTCAAAGAATGTGTTACAATATGGTATAATTTGTCCTGAGGATGGTATCGAAAATGAGTGAACGATTAGGCGAAATATTAGTACGGGAAGGGCTTATTACCCCGGAACAGCTAGAAGAAGCACTGAAATATCAAGGAAAGCATGGTGGCAGGCTCGGAAGTGCGATTGTAAAATTAAAATTTGCTGCTGAAGAGGATGTAACAGATATTTTATCGGAGCAGTTCAGTGTTCCTTCGATAAATTTGGGTAGCTTTGATATTGAGAAATCTGTTTTAAAGCTGATCCCAGCGGAAGTTGCTCGAAAATATATGCTTATACCTATTAGCAGAACCGGAGCATCGTTGACACTGGCAATGGCGGATCCTTCTAATGTCTTTGCGCAAGACGACATTAAATTTATGACGGGTTACCATGTTGAACCGGTAGTCGCTTCTGAGGATGCGATAGCACGCTCAATCGAAAAATATTACGGGTCCGGAAAAAGTCTGACGGTATCTTCAACTGAAATTGATATGCATAGCGATGACCGGGCTCATTATTCAGATGATTATGACGATTTTGATGGTGACTCTGTCCAGCTTGAAGAAGGTATGGCCGAATTTATCAATGTTGATGACTTCGATGATCTGGTTTCTGGAGCCGTAGATGAATTAGAAGTTGTTGACGAAGATGAATCTGACGCCATCGTATCGGTAGAGGATCTTGAAGCGCCTATTGTCAAGTTGGTCAACGGTATTTTGATTAAAGCGATCAATATGGGTGTTTCCGACGTTCATTTTGAACCATACGAGAAATCATTTCGTGTCAGGACACGTCTGGATGGTGTTTTACGTAAAGAATTAGGACTACCGTTAAAAATCAAAGATGCAGTTACATCTCGTGTCAAAATTATGGCTAATTTGGATATATCAGAACGGCGTTTGCCACAAGATGGACGAATCAAAATGCGGCTTGGTCCAAAACGTGAAATAGATTTCAGGGTTTCAACTTTGCCGACGCTATTTGGGGAAAAGGTCGTTTTGCGTCTTTTGGATAAAACCAACTTACAGACTGATATGACCCAATTAGGTTTTGGCGAACGACAATTAGCCGAGTTTCAGGAAGCTATCCATAAGCCATATGGCATGTGCTTGGTAACTGGACCAACAGGGTCAGGAAAAACAACGACGCTTTATTCCGCTTTAACTCAGTTGAACAGTATAAGCGATAACATAATGACAGCAGAGGACCCGGTTGAATATAACTTGATGGGAATCAATCAGGTTCAAATGCATGATGCTATCGGATTGAATTTCGCTGCAGCGCTTCGTTCTTTTCTACGACAGGATCCTGATATCATAATGGTCGGAGAAATTCGCGATTATGAGACGGCGGAAACTGCAATTAAGGCGGCATTGACAGGACATATGGTTTTATCCACTATTCATACAAACGACGCCCCAACAACAATAAATAGGTTGTTGAATATGGGAGTTGAACCCTTCCTTGTGGCTTCGTCGGTTATTTCGATCGTCGCTCAACGTTTAGCTAGGACATTATGCCCTAAATGTGCAGAACCTGTTCAAATTCCCCATGAAGCTTTATTGCATATCGGTTTTAGTGAAAATGAAATCGGATCTTTTGATGTCAAAAAAGGTCGTGGTTGTCCGTATTGTTCTCATACTGGATACAAAGGGCGCGTAGCGCTTTTTGAAGTATTGACAATAACTGATGAAATTCGCGAGCTGGTTCTTCGTGGAGCTTCTGCGATGGAAATCCGGGAAACTGCCGTTGCTTTGGGAATGCAGACATTACGTCTTTCCGGGTTAGAGAAAATCAGAGAAGGTCGAACAACTGTTGAGGAAATAGTTCGCGTCACTTATGGAAATTAGTTGAGGTATTCAATGGCTGCTGTTTCTATGCCCAATTTGTTGAAAATCATGGTTGATAAGCAGGCTACTGACCTGCATATAACAACCGGAACCCCGCCACAAATTCGTATACATGGATTGCTGACACCGATAAAAGATATACCACCGCTTACTCCAAAAGAAACAAAACAATTGGCGTATTCAGTTTTAACGGATACGCAAAAACACATTTTTGAAGAGCAGAAAGAGTTGGATTTTTCTTTTGGTGTTCGTGGGTTAAGCCGTTTTCGAGCAAATATTTATAGTCAAAGATCAGCCGTAGCAATTGCAGTTCGTACCATTCCGTTTAGAATTTTGAGTTTTGAAGAATTGGGCTTGCCTAAGGTAACAAAAGATTTTTGCAAGAAACCCAAAGGACTAATTTTGATTACTGGACCGACTGGATGTGGCAAATCAACGACTCTTGCCGCTATTATCGATAAAATTAATAGGGAATACCAAAAACACATTGTTACCATTGAAGACCCTATTGAATATCTCCACCACCACCACAGTTGTGTTGTAAACCAACGAGAATTATATGCTGATACTCATTCTTTCGCCGCTGCACTGAAGTCCGTTCTTAGACAGGACCCTGATGTCATTCTCATTGGAGAAATGAGAGATTTAGAAACGATTGAATCTGCCCTTCGTTGTGCAGAAACAGGTCACCTTACATTTGCTACACTGCACACTAACTCTGCAGTACAAACGATTAACAGGATTATTGATGTGTTTCCTGCGCATCAACAATCTCAAATACGGGCTCAATTATCTTTCATTCTTGAAGGAATAGTTTGCCAATCGTTGATTCCAAGGCGTGACGGACAAGGGCGTGTTCTGGCAGCCGAAGTTTTGGTGCCTAATGATGCTATTCGCAACTTGATTCGTGAAGATAAAATTCATCAAATATATTCGAGTATGCAAACAGGACAATCTACGTTTCATATGTCCACTATGAATCAGTCATTAGCAGAATTGTATTTAAAAAGAAGAATTAGCTTAAGTGAAGCGATGGGCAATTCAACTAAGCCACAAGAGCTTGAACAAATTATTGCCAAAGCTGGGTCAATAAGACCTCAAAATCTTTCAAGGGGGTAATCCATGCCGAAATTTCGATGGAAAGGCAAAGACTCTAACGGTGTAGAAGTTTCTGGAGTCATGGTTGCTGACTCCAAAGAAGTCGTAACACTACAATTAAGACGGCAAAAAATAACACCTATTAAGGTTTCGGTGAGCTTGAAAGATCTTGAAATCAAGATACCAGGGCTTGGTGAAAGAATCACTGAAAGAGATGTTGTTGTTTTTACACGAACTTTCGCAACAATGGTCGATGCGGGTCTGCCACTTGTTCAGTGTTTAGAAATTCTAGCTGAACAAACAGAAAATCCCCGTTTTTCAAAAGCTATACAGGATATCGGACAAAGTGTTGAGTCAGGTAGTACTTATGCGGATGCATTGCGTAAACATCCCAAAATATTTGATGATCTGTATTGTAACATGGTTGAAGCTGGAGAAACGGGCGGTATATTGGACACTATTTTAAACCGTCTTGCTGGATATATGGAGAAAAGTATCTCACTGAAAAGACAGGTTCGATCTGCACTGGTGTATCCCTCTGTCATTGTTGCTGTAGCACTCGGAGTCGTTATCTTTTTGATGTACGCGGTTGTCCCGACCTTCGAGGAAATATTTACATCTCTCGGAGCAACTCTACCTCTACCAACTCAAATAACGATTGCCATGTCCAAATTTGTTCAGAAAAACGTCGTCTTACTCGGCGCTCTCTTAATCGGTGCTGTAATTGGTTTTCGATACTTACGAAAAACTGAAAAAGGATTGAAAATGACAGATGCGATGTTGCTGAAAATGCCCGTTTTCGGTTTATTGCTCAGGAAAGTCGCCGTTGCCAAGTTTACCCGAACTTTAAGTACATTGATTGCTTCAGGTGTTCCAATTCTCGAAGGTTTAGAAATCACTGCAAAAACATCAGGCAATAAAATTATTGAAGACGCCATCTTAAAAACTCGAGTTTCAATTAGTGAGGGAAAAACTATATCTGAGCCTCTTGCTGCTACTGAAGTTTTTCCACCAATGGTTACACAGATGATCGCAGTTGGGGAAACAACAGGCGCTTTAGATTCCATGTTGGAAAAAATCGCTGACTTTTACGATGAAGAAGTCGACATCACTGTACAAAACTTGACCCAGCTTCTTGAACCGGCAATGATGGTTTTTCTCGGCGTAAGTGTTGGTTTCATAGTTATTTCCATGTATATGCCGATGTTCAGCTTGGTCGGAGAACTTTCGAAATAATGTTCGGTTGTTTGAGGAATGGTTGAGCACGACCGGGAAGACATTGATCTTTACAGCAAAATAAAATCACTTATTGTTGCTCGCTTGCTGATTGGTACAACATTACTAATGGGCGCTGCAATACCCTTTGAGATTAGTGAAGTTTATTCTGCTTCTCGCTTTTTATTCCCTTTAGTTACCATCATATTGGTAATGACTATACTTTACTCAGGCCTGCTAAACTTAATCGAAAATTTAAATATTCTTGCCTATTTACAATTAGTTGGCGATATTATCCTTTCTGGAATAGTCATTATGGCAACAGGTGGAATCGAAAGCCCATTCACCATATTGTTTGTTCTAGTAATTATAATTGCTAGCTATTTAATAGGAAAAAATGGCACGCTTACTATTGCACTTATGTCTGTTTTCTCTTTTGGCTTTATTGTTGTTAGTCAATATAAGGGATGGACCTTCTGGTGGCCTTATCGAATGCATACAACCCTTCTGCCGACCCCTAAGTTTGCTCTCTATATCATTGTCGTCAATTTCATTGGATTCTTGTTAACAGCAATTCTAGCAAATAATTTGTCAGATAGAATTCGAAAGATGAATCTGTTGTTGAAGACAAAAAATGTTCAATTCAGTTATCTTTGGACACTTAATAGACGTATTGTCAACGAGATGCAATCCGGCTTGATCACGCTGACGAAAGAAGGAGAAATATTATCAGTTAATCCTGCAGCAAAGCAGATGCTGAAACGTTTCACTGACGATAAAAAACAATTGGTTCTCAATGACTTATTTCCTGAATATCTTGGTCAGAGCATTCTCAGAATATCTGAAATGGAAAAAGAGGCCAAAAAGCAAATTACCTATCAATTTGAATATGAGAACGAGACAATTTGGTTAATGATCGATGTTGTCTTATTGCAAAGAAAAGCTCGGGACCCGGCACGTCTGATGTTGATGTTGACAGATATTTCTGAACATAAAAAACTTGAAGAGATCAAACGTAAAGCGCAACGTTGGTCGGTAGTATCTGAAATATCGGCTAGTATGGCACATGAAATACGAAATCCCTTGGCTTCAATCAGTGGGTCAATTGAAATTTTGCAAGAACAATTACAGATGAACGCCAGTCAGTCTAAGTTAATGAATATTGTGATAAAAGAGTCAGATAGATTAAACAAAATGATCACAGACTTTTTAAGTTTAGCTAAACCAGGAAATTTGGAGTTCGATCTTGTCAATGTTCACGATGTTTTAAATGAGGTTATTATACTAATTGAGACATCCGATGCTTTTCAAAACTCGATAGACATTATTTTAAAAGATACAGACACCTCTTTGGATGCGGAAATCGATAAAGATCAATTCACCCAGGTTCTATGGAACCTATTGAAAAATGCTTGTGAGGCCATGCCGGATGGAGGAAAATTAAAAGTATCAGCGTCACTCTGTACAGAACCAGATTTGACTCGCGGTATCATGGATTATCAGCCAAATCCCCCTTTTTTGAGACTGACAGTTGAGGATACAGGAATAGGTATGAGTCAAGATCAAATAGAACGAATATTTGATCCTTTTGTTACATTTAAGAAGAAAGGAGTAGGTGTTGGGCTGGCTATTGTTTATCGTATTCTAGAAAATCATAATGCTAATATCAGAGTCATGAGTGTTCAGGGGACTGGAACTAAAATAGATATTGATATTCCTCAGTATCGAGCAAAAGGGGTAGGTGGATGATGGACGGAAGCAAACCTGATTTGAAAAGAATTCTTGTTGTTGATGATGAACGAAGCATGTGTGATTTTTTGACAATATTGTTAACGGACCAAGGCTATTCAGTTCAATCTACACAAAATCCTAAATCTGCCTTGGCATTGATTGAGTCTGGTGAGGAGATTGACTTGGTCATTACCGATCTTAAAATGCCGGAAATGGATGGTCTTGATCTATTATTAGCGATCAAAAAGTACAATCCCGATATTATGGTAATTATGATAACCGCCTATTCAACAACTGAAAATGCGGTTTTAGCCATGAAAAGAGGAGCCTTTGATTATCTGATAAAACCGTTTAAAGTTGATGAAATCAAAATTGTTGTTCAAAAGGCGTTTGATAGTCAAAATCTTGAAAAAGAAAATAGGTTTTTACGAAAGCAGATAAAGCAGCAGGTTAAGTTTGATAACATTATTGGTGTTTCATCAGAGATAAAGAAAATATTTGATATTATCGTTCGTATAGCTGATATAGGCAGCAATGTATTAATAACTGGAGAAAGTGGAACAGGGAAAGAACTGATTGCAAAAGCTATTCATGACAACTCATATCGAAAAGACAAGCCTTTTGTCACTGTCAATTGTGCCGCTCTACCAGAAAACTTGCTTGAAACAGAACTATTTGGGCATATGAAAGGTTCTTTTACCGGTGCGGTGCAAAACAAAGAAGGCCTTTTCGAAATTGCCGACGGGGGCACTTTTTTGTTGGATGAAGTTGCTGAAACGACGCCGGCTATTCAGGTAAAGTTGTTGAGAGTATTGAATGATAGAAAATTTAAACGAGTGGGAGGCACAAAAGATATTACTGTTGATGTTCGAATAATTGCTGCAACGAATCGAGATTTGGATAAAATGGTTCAACAGCAAGAATTTAGAGAAGATTTGTTTTATAGACTCAATGTTATACCCATCCATGTTCCGTCATTACGGGATAGAGTGAGTGATATTCCTTTACTTGTCGAACATTTTATCTCGAAAAGTGCAAAAGCATGTGGCAGATCGGATATGTCAATTTCAAAAGAAGCTATAGAGGTTCTTAAACAGTATTCTTGGCCTGGAAATATAAGAGAATTGGAAAATGTAATCGAACGCTGCGTCGCACTAGAATCAGCAAATCTCATTACAGTCGCTTCACTTCCCCAATATGTCAGGTATCAAAATACGGATGCTTTTGAATCGATATATGAAATACCGGACGATGGACTCGATCTAGAAAAAGTGATCGGCAGTTTTGAAAAAGAATTTTTGATTAAGGCCTTAGAAAAAACAAATGGTGTGCGAAAAGATGCGGCTGATCTGCTAAAAATTACTTTCCGATCACTTAGATACAGATTGAAAAAATATGGATTGGATGATATCTTTCCAAATAAGGAAAATAATGGAGGAGAATAAAATGAATACCATATTAAGAAATGAGAAAGGTAAAGCAGAATCCAATGCTCCGATAATTATCACTTTAATCATCATCGCCATTGTTGGTTTTTTAGCTTATAAATTTGTGCCGGTAAAATGGAGATATATCAAATTTGCAGATGCAATACAGGAATTATTAAATATTGATTATGCTAGAGAATATAAAGATGTTGCTCGTGGGGCTTTCAATGAGTATACGATGCGAGAGAAGGTGTTGAATATTGCCAAGCAACATCAAATTCCGATTGTGGATGCGGATAGACAGGTTGGAGTTACTTGGCCTGAAAAAAGATATTTCACAGTTATAGTTGATTATGAAGAAGTGATCAATCTTCCTATATACGGTGAGTATATTTGGGATTTTCATGTTTATGTCGAACAGAATCCAGCTTCGGGAAAATTATGATATAAGAGCCTTAGCTTGTGATTTTATACGATAATATATGTACTTGATTTTCATCAACAGTATTATGATATAGGCTCATTGGAGCATTGAACTCAACATAAGGTGTATCATCCGTATTCAGTTTACTTCCCGTCAGTTGAGTCATAGCTGAAAAATCAGCTGAGTTTAAAATCAGACGCTGTCTTAAATTCGAAGAATCAATTATATCCAGGCGAAGTAGATCCTCTTTGATCAAGGGATTTGAAAACAAAAAAGCATAGTCTTGATTTAAAGAAATATGATCAAACTGTGAACCTAGAATTAAATAGTCTCCGGAACTTCCTTCCCATAATGAACAAAATGGAAATACTGCTTGAAAAGAGCGAAAAATAATCATTAGTGTGTCGGTATCCATATAGTAGGAATGTATCCATTGGCACATAATCCCTTTTTCAGATAACTTGTGAAATGCAGCGGTGAAATAATCGACGGTGAAGAGGTTTGATACGCCTGTTATCCAGGGATTTGAAGGTTCAGAAATAATGATATCGTATGTCTGTCGACCTGAACTTAAAACAGTTCTTGCATCGGCATGAATAATTTTGAAACGATTATTGGTGAACGGGTTTCCAGATACATGATTAAAAAAGTTAGATGCTGAGATAACCGCATCATCTATTTCGACACAGTCGACCTGGAGGTCTGGAAAATTAAGCGCTGAACCTGCAGTTACACCTGTGCCTAAACCAACGACCAGAGCATTTGAAGGGTTATGAACATGAGCAAGAGGCAAAATTGCTAACAGTGATTGTGTTGGCAAATCACCGCCATCTGAACCATCTGTTTTTCCATTTATTCGAAGGCTTCTTACTCCACTTTTTTCTGTGACCGTGACATGAGAATGAAAGCCTTCTTTTTCAAATAAAATCTCACGATTGCCTTCAAAACCGTCTAAAAGTTGTGGCGCATACAAGTACACACCACTATCAAGAAGAGCAGATTCCCATACTGGAATTGCTTTGTATCCCAAAAGACAGATCAACAGTAATACAGCTATTTGAATACGCCCTTTTCGATTTTTTGCTTGAGAAAATAAAAAACCTGAGGAAACAAGAAGATATATAGCAGCTGAAGCAATAAGGGAGAGTCTTGTTCCAACCATCGGGATAAGGATAAAAGCAGTTACAATAGATCCTATTATACATCCAAGAGTGTTCCAGAGATAGAGATTTCCAACATTTTCCCCAACCTTTTGTATGTTTTCTATATAGGCCTTTCCAAAGGCTGGAAATAGGGCGCCCATAAAAAACGTTGAGGGAAAAACAACAGCTAAAGAGAGTAAAAATAGACACGACTGCCATAGAAAAAAACTGTGATGAAAGTTAGGGAATAGGAGTAAAAGGATGATGGGAAGTCTACTGATTAAGACAACGGATAAAACAATGCTTAGCCAAACACAAAACGCTAGAATAGCGATAGTTTTTTGTGAAGATTCATTCTTGTCTATAAACCAGCCGGCTACAAGGCTGCCAACGGCTATGCCCAATAAATAGGCAGCCAGCATCATTGAAAAAGCATACACGGTTGATCCTAACACCAGATTCAAAGATCGAACCCAGGCAACTTGGGCTGCCATACCAGCAGCGCCAAGTAGAGCATAGAGAACCGGAAAGAATATTTGGACTTTATATGGCTCGGATGGCACTGACTCTCTTTTATTCTTCTTTAAAATTGCATTTTCATTCCTTCTTAAGAATAGTGCCAAGCTAGATCCAAGTAAAATATAGAAAATGGCAATTAAGATATTTGATCGCGACATGCCAAAAAGTCGGATCATTACAAAACCGGCTAGAAGAGTTCCGATGGATGCGCCAAATGTATTATAGAAATAGAGGAGCGCTAAGTTTTTTCCTATAAATTCTTTTTGTTCAATTAAGGCTCTACTTAACAAAGGTAAAGTTCCCCCCATCAGTGCACAGGGAAAAAGAAGAATGATAACTGCCAAAATAAAACGCAACAACTCCAGCAAAAAAGACCCTCCAAATTGATTGTAAACGATAATATGGAGAGTGTTTAAGTTGTCGAAGAAGAACGACATCCCAAGACAATACAAACCTATTCCAATCAAAAGAATTCCATAGAACAAGGCGGGATTATTGACACGCTCAGAAAGCCTTCCAAAAAACCTGCTACCTATAGCCATACCACTCATAAATGCCGTCAAAACGGCGGTGGTTGCCGATAAAGTCGATCCAAAGACAAGTGATAGCTCGCGCTGCCAGATCACTTCATACATTAGCCCTAACATGCCTGACAGAGTAAATGAAAAAAAAATAATCAATCTATATTTTGAGCGCATTAGGCGAAACCTCCTAAATATACACACTAACACATTGGTTTAAAAAAAAGTATATAAACGAGGGTTTACGCCTAAAGCAAGTCTTGACCTTTGCTATAAATTTCCCTATAAATTAATAGAATTGGGTTAACCAACACGGCGTAAGGCTATGTTCTTTTACAAGGAGAAGTGGTAAATGAATCGTGAAAAGCTGATTCACTTTTTTATTCTGATTATTGTTGGATCCCTTATTTTTATGGGATGTCGATCGAAGAATGCTGCTGATGAAGCGTCTCAGCGTGACTTTGAAAACCGGTTACGCGAAGCACAAGAAGTGGCTAGACAAATCAAAGAAGGAAAACTTTTTGATGATGACCAAGAAAGGCTTAGGAAAATAGTTGAACCCGAAAATGTTTGTTCATTTTCAACTATTTACAAAGCTCTTGACTTTGGAGTAGAGCCGGATTTCAGATTAGATGGCGCCGTGGTAATGTATTCAGATAAACATGGCATAATTTATTACTATGATATTGGAGGAAAGCAACGCTACAAAATGCATCAATATGGACAGCAGCCGAGCTTTGGTTCACTAAAAACAGATGGAACTCAAAAGTATGTTCTTCAGGATTTTGAATGGGTAAAAACAGATGAAGGACTTGAGAAGGAAATCAGTGGTATTTTTATGAATACAGAGAATGACTGGCTGAAACCTGCCCAATTATTATACACTGGGAAAGCATCATATCCATATCTCATAAATGACGATAAATCATTGATTTTTGAAGAAAATAACAAGTATTATATGCTTGATGAAAATTTGAACAAAAAAGAAATAAGTAAGCAAGAATATGTATCACTGCGTGATTCACGTTTTAATTTTCAGAACTCATGGAAAATTGAAACCTCTTACGAGGGAATTCCTGGCCTTTGGATTACAGATTTAGCTGAGAAGAACTGGGTACAAATTAGGGAATTAAATCAAGAAATGGATACCATTATGATTATTCCATCGAGTTATTCCTTGTATTGTTGGGGTGAGGAGTTTGCAGGGATTATCGAGATTAAGCCGAGTGATTTACCAGAGTATTCCATCCAATTAAGCCACGGCCAAGCAAGTATCGGGGACCTTTTCAATATATATGAAAAACAAATCAGCCCAATCAATCAAGAAGTTATTGGTTATCATGAAGACAAAATGAAAGGCGTACTACGAGTTGTTCAGATAAAACAAGGCATTTATATTTGTGAGGTCCAAACGAAGTTATCTATGCGTGGAGTATTTAAGGATGATATTGCGGTTTCTAAAACAGATAAAAGCATTACCGGCTCGATTTTATAATCAGACAAAATATCTTCGAATTCTATTTACCATTTTATGGGTTTTATTGGTTACGGCTTGTCAAAAGCAACCTGAATTACAGCCCATTGATGAAGGATCAAAGCTTGAACTCAGTGTACAAGTGAGCGGACTTCCTGATGTCATTACCGGTAATACACTTCATAAAATAGATTATCGGTGGCAAAGCCTGAAATCTGGTCAGTCGTTAAACAATCTTGTGGTAAAGGTTCATTTTGTAAATGAAGATAATCGAATATTATTTCAAGACGATCATGCTTTATCAACGGAAGAATTGGGACAATCGTATTCTCGAATGCTTCTTATTCCATTAATTCCACGACCACAAAATATGAAAATGATGGTAGGCTTATATAAAGCCGATTCGTCAGAGCAGTTGTTTATTCCTGATAAGGAAGGTAAGTATTTAAATAAACTGGAAGTCTCAGCTTTTCGCCTGGATCCGCCTCGTTATGTCGATGATCTTCCTGATGCACGTATCACATACGGCGATGGATGGCATCAAAAAGAATACACCCCTGATCAAACGGATTCTTGGCGATGGATCAGTGATGAAGCACATTGTTTATTAAAAGGAGCTGACCGGGAACTAACATTATATATTCATGGATGGATTCCACCTGAAATATTTGATGAAAAATTTTCATTAAAATTGATTTTAGGTGGTGAGAATCTGGGTATCTACACGGATCTTTCCAATGATTTTATAATTAAGTTGGATATTAATGAAGAGCAAATTCGCCCCAATGAAACTGAAGAATTAATTATTCAAGCGAGCCATAGCTTCCAACCATCAGAGATCGATGGTTCTGATGATACTCGCGTTTTGAGCGCTATGATTAGGCAATTTTATTTTAATTGAAATAAATAATTTAGCTCAACAAAATCAATAGCAGGATGAAAATATTTTTCGAGGATTTATGAAACTTACCCCTCTTATCACCACTGAACAAATACAGCAAAGAGTAAGCATAATTGGTAAACAAATTTCGACGGATTACGAAGGAAAAAACCTACTTCTTGTCGGAATATTGAAGGGTGCATTTGTTTTTATGTCTGATTTGACTCGATCGATATCTATACCGCACACGATAGATTTTATGGCAGTCTCCAGTTATGGTGCAGGAACAAATTCTAGTGGCGTTGTTCGATTACTAAAAGATTTAGATGCTCCTATCACAGATAAACATATCATTTTAGTAGAAGATATTGTCGATAGTGGCCTCACTTTGACTTATCTTCTCAACCTTTTAAAAAACAAATCACCTGCCTCGTTAACGGTATGTGCGCTCCTTGATAAAACCGCCCATCGACCAGGGCAACGCCTAGTAAAATACGTCGGTTTTGAAATTTCAAATCATTTTGTCGTCGGCTATGGCCTGGACCATAATCAGTACTATAGGAATCTTCCTTATATCGCCTATTTTTCAGAAGAACTTTAGTTAGATTGCTCTTCTAATAAAATTGGCGTTACTGCCATATTTTATCTAAACAGACCTCTTAATTTATAAGGGATCTATACATGTAGCGGCTCCAAGAGCCGTCATCATGATCATTTGAGCATCCTCAGAAGAGACGGTTTCGTCGCCATTACAATCAGCAGCACATGCCTCAAGATAGGTTGGAGTCATCTGCCCAATGGCAATTAAGAAAGCCAACTGAGCATCACCAGAAGATATTGTTCCACTAAAATCTACGTCTCCATGATGAATGCAATCCGGCGTAGGGGTTGGAGTTGGTAGCGGCGGTGTTGGTGTCGGCAAGGTACATTCAGAGGTAAAACTCACAAGAACATCATCGATATTCCAGCCGCAAAATCGCCAACTGGAATCCGTCGGCCCCATACCCCAGCGCAATATGACCTGGGAGTAGCCTGCTGCTTTGTCGGTGATATCGAAACTCCATAATTCCCAGGAACCCCCATTAATCCTTTCAGGGTTTTCCCAAATAGTACTCCAGGACCCGCCGTTATTGTTGCTGATCGCTAAATATGCATGGTCATAATAATAGGTTTCAACGCCCAGCCAAGCATAAAAGTCTAAATAAACTTCAGACGCTTCTGAACAGTCAAAGGCCTGGGTAGTTGTCCAATAAGTTGTTGACATGCTATTGGGATAGTCTCCATTGAGATTATATCCGACGACATTGAGGCCGGTATATCCACTGGTCGGATCGGGTGAACCGTATTGGCCACCCTGTCCTGTCGGCTGACCCCAAGCCCAGTCCCCTTCATAGGTCCATCCAGGATCGGTATCCATTTTTTCCTGGAGAAGAATAGTTATTTTTAGCGTTAAAAACTGATAATAATCGCCGTTATTATCATCTTCAGCTAGATTCCCGGCTTCGTCTGAACTCAGAACTTTGAAGAAATAATACGAGCAGCCCTCGAGATTTTGCAGGAGAATAGTGTGGTTCTTTGTTAATGTTGAGTCATCGAAGGTTTCAAGGGTTGGTGGTCTGGTTTGACCATAATGAATAGCGCTAAAACAAGGCTCATTGGTTAACCATGAAATTTCAGCTTCTAAAGCTGAAACATAATTGATCGTAACATTGCTGATAATGGGCGGCGTGCAATCGACTTCAGCATAGGCATAACGAGGCACATTAACACCACCTTGACCGTCATCCTCATCGATATACAAGACAGTAATCGTATCTCCCGGTGTAATAGATACATAGCCGTCACCGGAAGTTGGGGGAGCGGTTGACGTGAGAATGGATCCGACAAAAGTGGCTGAATCTGATGGGGTTTCCAGAAGAGTGATCGTTTCCGGATCAATTTCACTATCTGACCATATCGATACTTCTTGCAAGCCGGCTCCTCGAAGGGAACCGTCATTGACTATTATTGTTATTGTATCTTCTTCGCACCCATATTTTCCTTTGTCCGTTTTGACTTGGCCTATTTCGTCATAAAGAGAACAAGGTGGTAGCGGATATTGACCGGCTTGGTTCTTGTTCCAGACATCTTGGATACGAACTCCACGATTAGGACAATTTGCACAATGATGTAAAGCTATAGCTTTCAATGTGTTTAAAGACAGAACAGGTGAACCGGAACTCCCACCTTCTGTGTCACAAAAGTAACCGATTTCTTGAACAGAAGCGCCAGAAATACATGCAGGTTCGTCAACGGAGTACACTTCGCAAATACCACTTTGATCTTGTGAGTGTGTGGATTCCAAGCTGATTTCTTTAGGTCTTCCCCCAGGGTGGCCTACAATGAACATTTGTTCATCGATATCAGCAAGCCTATCATCAATATTTAACCAGCCGTATGTTTCTGCAGGATTTTCGTTAGCCGGCGCTTGAATCAAAGTATAGTCAATGTAATGATCATTTTCCAAAAAAGTTCCACCCAAAAATGAATACTCAACTGTTGCTGTTCCGCTTCCACATTGAGGTCGTTGATACATGAACTGGAATTCCATTCGATCCAGTTTGGCTTGAGAATCAAAGTCTCCGGAATTGGAGCAATGGCTGTTGGTGAGAACATGGTTTTCACATGACACTAGCCAAGCTGTGCATAACGCGCTGCCATCCATCAAAAGACGAGCAACCGCTTTGGATTTTTCATATACTTCAGGATGACTAGTTTCGTAGCATTTGGCATCGCGTTTGTCATCAGCTCCACAGATTGCTCGGTCGTCCGGGTACATCATCAACAATTCTTTTTCACTAAACCCTCTGGATACTCTTTCGATACGATATCCGTAGTGATCATGTGATGTATTCGTAGAATAGAGTTCGATAACGGCTTCTGACCCTAAAACAGCTTTGGTTATAAAATCGCCGCCTTTATTTTTAAACCCCTGGCCTTCATAGATATGTACGTGTTCACCCCAAGGATGACGAACTTCCACCCAATCACCGGGGGCAAGATCAAATTTGCTAAATTCAAACACTAGATAATTAGCGTCGGGATATTCATATAATTCGCTCCAGACAAGGGTTGGTTTGCCGTCAGGTGATGGGGGATAAGGATGAGGAGTTTCCAGGGTTCTTTCAAAAAGATGTTCCCCTATAATCATTCCTTCAGCTAAAACATTTATTTGAATACAAACAACCACCAAGAACAAAAGAATTAATCTAAATAGCTTCATTGGTTATATTCCTCCCTTTATATTTGAGAACAACAACAGATGGCTTGAAAATTCGCCCTGTTTATTATGTTTAAAAAAAGCGCTGAATGCAATTCTAATACTGATTGCTGGTTTTTAGATAATTATGGACGATCAAAAAAGTTTTAAATAAAGCCAAAGCCTACAACTACACGACTATCAGAAATAAAAATCCCGATCATCGGAGTTCTGAATACGTTGTAAAAATTCTTTGAGCTGGTCTTTTACGGTCTGGTTGTCTATCTTTTCGACTTCACTGAATATCAATTGAAGGCCGATTTTTTTCGTTTCTGGTGTGGCATAGTCAACCAGGTATTCCAACAGAGTGCTCAGAGCATTTGGAGTGCAGTAATCTTGTATCCAACCTGGGACAGCGAATTCCATGAACTGTTCACCTGTCCGGCCTAATCGGTAACATGCTGTACAGAAACTGGGGACATATCCTGTTTTCATCAATTCGCGTATTATTTCATCCAGCGACCGGGTATCGCCAAGGGTAAATTGTTCTTGTTCCATAACCTGGGCATCGCCGGCTTCGGTATACCCTCCAAGCTCGATCCGGCTGCCAGCATCGATTTGGCTGACACCGAATTCCATGACGGTACGACGGACATCAGGATTTTCTCTGGCAGTTAAAATCATACCAGTATAGGGAACAGATAAGCGTAAAATGGCAATAAGCCGTTTAAAATCATCATCGTCGACGAAGTATTTGGGGTCAATCGCTACTCCGGATGCCGGACGCAAGCGGGGGAAGCTAATGGTATGCGGGCCGACGTTATATTTTTGTTGCAAGTGCAGTGAATGCGCAACCAGGCCAAGTACTTCAAAACGCCAGTCGTACAAACCAAAGAGAGCTCCGATGCCCATGTCATCAGCCCCGGCTTCAAACGCTCGGCTCAACCCATCCAGCCTCCATAAATAGTCACCTTTCATGGTATTTGCTGGATGATGTTTACGATAAGTCTCATGATGATAAGTTTCTTGAAAAATTTGATAGGTTCCAATCCCGGATTCCTTGACAATACGAAAACCTTCTATATCTAAAGGCGCTGCGTTTATATTGACTCGACGAATTTCACCACGGCCGCTTTTGATGCTATAGACTTGCTGAACATTTTGCGCAATGTATTCGGGTGAATAGGTAGGGTGTTCACCATAAACAAGAATAAGACGTTTATGGCCGACTTCTTCAAGAGCTTTTACCTGTTGGGTAATATCTTCCGGCGACAAAGTGCGACGAATAGCTTCTTTGTTCGAGCGCTTGAAGCCGCAATACGAACACTCATTTATACAAGAATTTCCAATATACAAGGGGGCAAACAGAACAATACGATTGCCATAAACATCCTTTTTCAACGTTCGAGCTGCATTGAAAATGCTGTCGATATATTCGGGACTATTTGCTAATAAAAGGTCTGATGTTTCATCGAGTTGTAAAGGTTCTTTTGTAAGGCTTTTAGAAATGATGTCATTGATTCTGCTTTTATCCGGCAAAGGTCGTTTAAGCAAAGCTTCCAAGGCATCATCTTTGATAAAATCTTGTGCGTTGCGACTAAGTGATCTCATAATAAACCTCTTTATCTTTCGAAGGTTCGATGGACAAACCGGGGGGCCATACCCGGCCCTGTTCCTGGTACTCGTCCAATTTCTTTAAGATTCTGGTGAATTCTCAGGATCAAATCCTCTGCAAGCCGGTTTTGTCCGGCTTTTCTGGGATATATATCATATAATCCACGAAATTTCATTTCTGTGATGGTTGGCATAATGACATTTGCACCGCATAACAATCCATTTTCGTATCCTTTTTCCGGATCACAGGTTTCCAGCGCTGTCGTGCTTGGTAAATTGGTATCTGGACACAAAATGCGAGTTAAAGCCAAAACTTTCAGCGCCATTTCGGGAGTATTAGGAGGTTGATCTTCATTTGAAAATTCTTTGCCGACGGTTTTAGCAAGAGGTGTTGAAGGGTGGGGAATATAGGGTCCTATTCCAATCATATCAATAGGAAGAGTTTGAAAAAGTCGAAGATCTTCCATCAGATCATCCCATGTTGACCCAGGTATGCCTACCATAATCCCGCTTCCAACTTCATAGCCAAGCTCATCCAATTGTTGCAGTATTTCAAAGCGATCGAAATTTGGCCTTGAAGGAAGAGGAGGATGAATTTTTTTGTATAAATCGGAATTGCTGGTTTCAAATCGCAACAAGTATCTGTCTGCACCCGCGATTTTGAGTTTGGCTAGTTCATCGAAAGATCGTTCACCAACACTGAGCGTGATAGCTAAATTCATTGTCCGTTTTAGAATCCGGATGGTTTCACAGAAATCGTCGATATCTAGATCAGGGTCTTCACCTGATTGAAGAACAATAGTCCCGAATTTTAGATCAACAGCGCGTTGTGCTGCTTCAAGAATTTGCTGCCGGTTCATCTTGTAACGTTCGAGACTGAGATTTTGAGAACGAATCCCGCAATACCAACATGATCGTTGGCAGATATTGGAAAACTCTATCAGCCCACGAAAATGGATTTCGTTACCGACATGCTTCTCACGAACTTTATCTGCTTCAGCAAAAAGAGAACGCAGCTGTTTCGGGTCGCTCTCTTTCAGCCATCGCTGAATTTGAACTTGTTTCATAATGATATCAACTGCTATCGACCACCTAAAAATGCTAGCGATCCAGTATCCATTGCAAGGTTTACAACAGGGTCGGAATCGATGATGATTTTGAAAGTAGATCCGACATTTTCTTTTGATTCAACGGTGATATCACCCTGGTACAGGGTGACAATTTTTTTAACGACTGACAATCCAAGCCCACTTCCTAAAATGTTTCGGGTATGGATATTTTTTGCGCGATAAAACTCTTCGAAGACTTTCTCTGCGTCAGTCTGTGACATACCAATACCGGTATCAGTGACTGTCCAAATGATTCTATTTTGTCTGCGTTGAATCGTAACGGTTACTGTGCCTTTATCTCGATTGTATTTGACGGCATTGGAAACCAGGTTATTCATAATGATTTCCATTTCTCCTCGGTCCGCTTTGATAATGGCATCTTCATCGCATTCAAGCACCATTTCGATTTCTCGTTCTTTTGCTAGAATAAAGTTGATATCAAAGGCGGTATTGGCCAGTTCACATAAATTAACATCAATTTTTTCCCGTTGTTTCTGGCCGGATTCAAGGCGTGTCAAGTCTAATAAGTCGATGATCAATTTCCTCATCCCATCAAGACGAACGATTGAACGATCAATAATTCTTTGCGTTGTTGCTACATCTTTCACAACAGATCCATCTTTGAGAATTCTAAGATAACCATCGATAGACGCTAGTGGCGATTTGAGCTCATGAGCGAGAACTGACATTGCTTGGAACCGTGCTACTCTTTTTTCCTGTGCCAACATTTGTGCATGACGGCGGAGAAGGAGGTGTTTAGCAGCTTTTCTGATAGATGCTCGTATTTCAGCTGGTGTAAAGGGTTTAGCTAAAAAGTCATAGGCTCCTAGACGAGTAGCGGCAACGACAGTTTCCACTGATGCATAGGCAGACATAAGGATGACGAGTAGATCGAGTTTCCTTTGTGAAAGGCTCTCAATGAATTCCATTGCGTCAACATCCGGCAAGTTGTCACCAAGAATAACCAGGTCCGGCGCTAAAAATTGTAGTTTCATTTCAGCATCAGAACCTGTTGGAGATTCATCCAAAGAGAATATAACATCATCGTCGAATTCATGAATCTGAATGGGTTCTTTGCCCAAGACTCGGATTATTGCTTGGCGCATTGCTGGTTCGCTGTCAACGATAAGAACTCGCAACTGTTGCATAGTTATTCTCCGAGAAGCTTATGAATTTCGCGAAGAAGCTGATCCTTTCTAACAGGTTTTGGTATAATCGTGTCCGCTTTTATCCAAGTGCGATCATAGGAAGAAGCAATGTCGAATTCCAGGCCAGTCTCACTTGTTACCGCTGTTATCAATATCACTTTTATGTTGGGATCAACATTTTTGATAAAATGACTTAAAACAAAACCTGAGTCCCGATGTTCCATCATCAAATCTAAAATTGCCACATCGGGTTTGACTTGATTAACTGATTCACGTGCTTCTTTTTCGCTGCCGGCAGTATAGATATCAAAACCAGTGTCAGCCAAATTCAATTTCATTTGAAATAGAACATCTTCATCATCATCAACAATCAATATCGTTTTCTTTATATTATCCATGATTAAACTCCTCCAGACATTGCAATGGCTCCCTGGCGCGGAATCGTTATAGTGAACGTCGTTCCGGTTGGCCCCTTGGATGCATTGTCGTTAGATTGAACTGAAATAGTTCCTTGATGTTGTCGTATAATTTCTCTGGCAACGGCAAGTCCAAGGCCGGCGCCTACTGTTACACGTTTAGTTGTAAAAAAAGGATCCCAAATTTTCTTTAAAGTGTTTTTATGAATTCCAGGACCCGTATCACTGATCCGGATTATCATATTTGTATTGTCACCTGTCGTGTGAATTGATAACCGACCTCGATCACCCATCGCCTCTACCGCATTTTCAACAATATTTGTCAAAACATACCCTATCTGCTCTCTGTCCATTTCTGCAAACGCTGTTTCGGTATCACAAACCACGTCAACTTCAATCGAATCCGGTGGGCGAAGCAACATGAGTGTTCTGTCTATCAATTCTCTAACATCAACCGACTCCAATAAAATTTTATTTCGTGAACTCAAGTTGAGCAATGTGATAAAAATATCTTTAACTTTCTCGATCTGATCGACAATTATTTTCAAGTCTTTCTCAAGAATAGGATTATCGCGGTATTCTTCAAGCAGCAGGTGAGAATAGAGCAAAACAACACTCAAAGGATTGTTGAGTTTATATGCTGTTGCGGCAGAAAGTTGCGCAAGATTTGCGAGTTTTTCAGAATGATGAAGAATTTTTAAAACATTGTTCATTCTATCATGGCTCGCTTTCAGATCTTGAATCGTACTTTGAAGTTTCCTGAGTTGATATTGAATACACATGTCGGCTTCAGCCAGGTTTTTGCCGACAGCTATGACAAATTCTTTACAAGTGGCATATCCACAGGCCTGGCAATCCAGCACTTGGTGTTTACCATATTCATCCAGTTCTTTCCAGATCTCTAGCAATATTTCTGAAGGGGGTGTTTCCAACTTACGCGGAAGTGGAGCAATGGTCATGTCCAAATCCATATCTTGGAATTGGTTCATGTAGGATTTCCATTGGTCGGTGTCGAAAGAAGCTAGTTGCTTTTTTGCATAATGCAAAATAGCATTTTTTCGCTTATAACGGCTTCCAGCGATAGATGGCATTGCACAGCCATCAACACAACCCTTGCAGAACAAAAGGTCAACGAACCCATGGTTGATTTCACCATCACCGATACTGTCCAAAATATGAACGACGCGATTAGGTCCCGAGCCATCTGTCACGATAGTGTCAACCGGATCACAAGGGTAGCCGGCTGTTAATGCAACTCCCAGAGACAGTGGGCTGTATAGGCCGTTTCTGCCATACGGGGGGTCAAAATCGGATGGTTCGAGTTGATCTTCTTTTTTCTTAGGTAAGCTAAGTAATAAATCGTTGAGATCTTTAAAGGTTAGAACCGCATTGATTTCAGCCTGAGACGTATTTTGACGATCAGCGAAGGCTTTATGCGCGATACAGGGGGAAATATAGACGATTTGCATATCTTCGCCGTACAAATTACGTATGATTCTGGCCATTGTTATCATTGGGGGCATAAACGGCGCAACCAAGTCCAGATGATCTGGGTCGAACTTGCGGATAAAATCCACACACGCCGGGCACCATGAGCTGATTTGAAGCTGTTCACGTGGGTTTTTCAGACTTTTAATATAATGAGATGTAGTTAAGTCTGCTCCAAAGGATGCATCCAGGACTTTGCTGAAACCCAGAAGCCGCAGTTTGGCCACTAGGATTGTGTGATCAAGCTGTGGAAAGGCCGCCGGAAAGGCGGTATCCAAAACTGCGGCTACGGGCGCCTTTGCACTTAACATACTGCGAACCAGTGTTTGATCTTTTAGATAGTCCCACTGATTGACAGGACAAATCCTGATACAATGACCACATTGAACGCATCGAGTCAGATCGATGGTGGCCTTGCCCTCTTTGAATCGTATAGCTTTTGACGGACAAACTCGCACACAGGCGTAACATTGCTGACAATTTTCCGCTACTGTGTTTTTTATTGCGGGTTCGATATCAAAAATATTTGCCATTAGACCATGACATCCCTTTTCTGGTAGGTAGTATGAAGCAATTCATGGCTTTTTTCACTCAACGGCTCACCCAAAAAGTCACGATAGATTCTTTGAATTGATGGGTTCAAATGCGATGCTCGGAGAGATTCGGTTTTATCGATTTTATAAACAGCTCGCATTCTGGCCCTGATAGCGTCTAAGTCAGCTGCAAAGGGCTGTCCACCACCGTTTATACAGCCGCCCGGGCAAGTCATGACTTCAAGGAAATGCAATTTGCGTTTACCGGCTTTCAGCTCATCTAAAATCTTGCTTGCATTCATCAAACCGCTTGTAACGGCAACATGGATATCAAGACCAGCTATGGTGATGACGGCTTCTTTGACACCGTCCATGCCTCGAACCGCTTTTACTTCGAGATTGGCCATTTCTTCACCTGTCAACATATAGTGCGCGGTTCGCAGAGCAGCTTCCATAACGCCTCCACTGGCTGCAAAGAGCTTTCCTGCGGTGCTGCGATCGCCGAAAGGCGTATCGGCATGCTCTGGTTGCAACTGTGTCATGTCGATTCCACGCAATCGGATGAGCTTGGCCAGTTCACGAGTTGTTAAAACTGCGTCAACATCGGCTATCCCGCCTCGAGCCATTTCCATTCGTCCAGCTTCAAATTTTTTCGCTGTACACGGCATAATTGAAACGCTGTAGATTTTGTCGGGTGACACATTTTCTTTTTCGGCAAAATAGCTCTTGATGATAGCGCCCATCATCTGTTGTGGGCTTTTACAGGAAGAGATATTAGGTATAAATTCCGGATAAAATTGTTCGATAAATTTTACCCATCCCGGTGAACAGCTTGTCAGCAAGGGGAGAGGTAAATTGTTTGTGATACGATGTACAAGCTCCGAGGCTTCTTCCATGATAGTCAAATCAGCTGAAAAGGATGTGTCAAAGACTTTGTCAAATCCGAGTCGTCGAAAAGCCGCTGTCATGATACCGGCGACATCGAGACCTGGCTTCAAGCCGAAGGCTTCACCTATCGTGACAGAAATGCTGGGTGCGTGTTGAACCACAACCATTTTTTCTGGGTCGCGCAAAGCATCGATAACTTCTTTAATCTGATTTCGTTCACGGAGAGCGCCCGTTGGGCAAACATTGATGCATTGGCCACAGTTGATACATGAAGAAATGTTAATGCCTTCATTGAAAGCTGTTCCCACCGTTGTCATGCTGCCGCGGCCGATGAAGTCGATCGCAGAAACATTTTGTATCTCTTCGCAAACGCGAACACACTTGCCGCAGAGAATACATTTATCGGGATCACGCAGAATGCTGAGGCTGGAAACATCCTCTGAGTGATGGCTCCGTTCACCGATATAGCGTCTACGATTGATATTCAGTTCTTCGGCTAAATCCTGCAAGCCGCACTGGCCGTTTCGTTCACAATACAAGCAGTCGTCTGGGTGGTTGGCGAGTAAAAGTTCTACAATTGTTGTTCTTGCCTGCACTGCGCGTTCTGAGTGGGTCCAAACTTTTAGACCACGTCTGATTGGATACGCACAGCTGGGAACAAGATTTCTTTCTCCTTCTACTTCCACCACGCACAAGCGACAGGCGCCTGATGGAAACATGTCGTCAAGATGACATAAAGTTGGCACGTGTATTCCCGCGCGTCGGAGGGCATATAGAAGCATTTCGCCTTCTTTACCCTCAATCATACGTCCGTTGACTTCCAAGCTAATCATGATATCTCCTATTCTGTATAAACAGCTTTGAATTTACAAACTTCCATGCATGCACCACAACCGATGCAGCGTTCTTCAACAATATAATGCGGTGATTTGGGAGCTCCCATAATGGCATTTGCCGGACATTTTTTCGCACACAATGTACAACCGATACATTTTTCAATATCGATGTGATATTTCAGCAATTCTTTACAGGCTCCCGATGGGCAACGACGCTCGTAAATATGAGCATCATACTCATCCTTAAACCATCTCAAAGTACTTAAAACAGGGTTCGGCGCCGTTTGGCCAAGGCCACAGAGACTGGTGCTGCGAATGACTTCAGCCAACCGAGTCAATGATAAAACGCCTTGAAAACGAATCAGAGCATCCGTACCTGTCTCACTGCGGTGACCCCGAGTTATTCGCTCAAGAATTTCCAACATTCGGCGCGTTCCTTCACGACAGGGAATGCATTTACCACAGCTTTCGCGCTGGATGAATTTCATGAAAAACTTGGCGATATCAACCATACAGTTGTCTTCATCCATAACGACCAGGCCACCACTACCCATCATGGCGCCGACTTTAAGAAGCGAGTCATAATCAATGGGAATATCCAGATGTTGAGTTGGAATACAGCCTCCTGATGGACCTCCGATCTGGACGGCTTTGTATGCACGGCCGTTCGGAATTCCGCCACCGATATCATAAACGATCGATCGAAGGGTTGTTCCCATCGCAACTTCTACGAGACCGGTGTATTTGACTTTACCGGACATGGCGAAAACTTTTGTTCCTTTGGAGTTTTCCGTGCCTATCGCAGCAAATTTTTCCGGTCCGTCTAAAATAATGCCCGGTATGTTTGAAAACGTTTCGACATTGTTAATCAGTGTCGGAGCGTTAAAGAGACCACTATCTGAGGGATATGGGGGTCGTGGCCGGGGCATTCCCCGTCGACCTTCGATGCTGGCGAGAAGCGCTGTTTCTTCGCCGCAAACGAAAGCGCCGGCGCCTTTTTTAATGACAAATTCCAGGCTGTAGCCCGTATCCATTATATTGTCGCCGATCAAACCATACGCTTGAGCTTGCTCGATGGCTTCTTCCAATCGTGCAATCGCCAGGGGATACTCAGCTCGAATGTAAATATAGGCCTTCGTCGCGCCAACAGCGTAGCCGGCTAGCGCCATACCTTCCAGAAGCCGATGTGGGTCTCCTTCGATAACGGCACGATCCATGAATGCTCCAGGGTCGCCTTCGTCTGCATTGCACACGAGATATTTTTGGTCACCCTGAGATTTTAACGTGAACTGCCATTTGCGACCGGTGGGAAATCCCCCGCCACCACGACCTCGTAAACCCGATGCGAGAACCATGTCACACACTTCTTGGGGCGTTCGTGTATGAAGCGTTTTTATAAAAGCCTGATACCCTTGCAATGCAATGTATTGCTCAATCGACTGAGGATTTATTAGGCCGCAGTTTTTCAGAACAAGTCGCGTTTGCGGCGCGAAAAAGGGATGCTCATCTATAAAGGGAAGTGACGGCCAGGGCTTTAATGTCGCAGAGCGAAACTGGCCCAACAGGTGGTCAGGAACATATTGACCTTTCAGAAACTGGTCAAGAATTTGAGCGACATTATCGGCGGTAACATTGTAAAAAGATACGCGAGGTTTTCCTGGAATCTGGATATCCATGAGCGGTTCTAGAGCACACAAGCCAATACAGCCTACTTCGACGACTCGATAGTCGACATCGGAATCTTTCATTGCGGCATGAATTTGTTCTCGAGTGGCTTTCGCGCCGGCTCCAATACCACATGTAGCCATTCCTAGAAAAATAGTCACCACATCGACATCTTCGTAAAGATATTTTTCTATGATAGATTTTTCAGTAGCCGCAATTTCTTCAGAGCTACCAAAAGGCAGAGTTTTATGAAGAAATTCGAATACTTTTTTATCGACTTTTATAGCAGTAGCGCTAGTCATTCTGCGGTTCCTCCTTTTCTGTGTTTTTCGCGGATTCACGATATTTTTTCAGTATTTTCGGAATATCGTCTGATGAGAGTTTGGCATGAAATGAGCCATTGATGGCGATAACCGGCGCCAAACCGCATGCTCCAAGACAGGCAACTTCCTCAAGACTGAACAGTCCGTCTTTGGTCGTTTGATTGGAATCGATTTTCAAATCTTGTTTGATTGCGTCAAGAATAGCAGCGGAGCCTTTGACATGACACGCTGTGCCTCGACATACCTGGATATGGAATTGACCTTTCGGTTCAAAACGAAATTGATTGTAAAAAGTGGCAACCCCGTAAATCTTACTGGTTGGCAGATGTAAATGGGCGCCAATTTGGACAACCGATTCGCGTGAGAGAAATCCCAATGCGGATTGAACATCCTGTAAAATTGGGATCAGTTTGTCCCGATCTGCATCGGGATAATGCGTTAAAACTTCCTGAATAGCATTTTTCATAAAAATATACTCCTGCTAATATGGTGTTCGTGTAAAATATGCCAATTTTTCTAACGATGTCGTCAAATCAAGTGATTCAGTAAAAATCCCCGACGGGACTCGAATGGGAATCGGCGCGAAATTCAAAATTCCAAGAATACCTGCTGACACCAAGGCATCAGCCGTTTTTTGAGCAGCTTCTCTTGGTGTCGTAATAACACCGAGTGTAATAGCTTCTTTTTCTATAACGGAGTCTAACTCTTCAATAGAATGGGTACGGCATCCATGGATAACGCGCCCGGTTTTAGATGAATCGGTATCGAATGCTGCAACTATTCTGACAGCGGGGGAGCGTTGCGGAAAATACGAAAGAATTGCTCTACCTAAATTCCCTATTCCAACTAAAGCTGCTTTTTGAACGGAGCTGCTAAGAATTTCTTCCAATCGCGTTTTTAGTATATTTAAATCATAACCTTTGGATGATGAGCCGGTTATGCCGGCATTCATAAGATCGCGTCTTACCTGTGTTGGGCTGGACTGAGCCAAGGCAGCCAGTTGATGTGAATAGACGTATAGGGAGTTTTGCTGCTGTAAATCAGAGGCAAGCCTTCTGTAAAGCGAGAATCTTTCAATTGTTTTAGGTGGAAACACGCTATACATCCTTTCCCCTGCCCCCTCCCCATTAATTCTCTGTGATTCTTATCACGCTGTTACGTTATTCACAGCTTCGCCCATACATATATTTCACAGATGCTAAACTGTCAAGCATTATTTTAAGCTTACCTCGCGGCTTTTTTCATGTCTTGAAGTTGGTTCCACAAAACCCACATTCCACGAAGTGTCTTGATGACATCACTGGGTTTCACTGTGGTTTGACCAGCATGGCGCGGCAAATGCGTCACGCCAACCTCGGTGATCCGCATACCGAAAAATACAGCCTTTGCCATAATCTCTGTATCAACCATAAAATTTTCCGACGCGATTTTAATTTTATCGAAGACCTCTCGTCTGAATAGTTTAAATGCACAGTCAATATCTCGTACAGGAAATTTAAAAATGGTGTGCGAAAAAATATTGAAACATCGGGAGACAAACAGACGGAACCACGGATCGACCCTGGGATTACGATAACCAACGACAATGTCATGAGTGTCAATATGTTTCAACAGCAGTGGAATTTCATTCAGATCAAATTGATTATCGGAATCAGAAAAAAATATCAGACTTTTCTTGGCATTGGTAAAACCTGTTCGAAGAGCCGCCGTATAGCCTTTATTAGGGGAGTGGGTGTAAACAACAAGTTTTGGAAATTCTTGTTGAAGGTTTTTTAAAACATTCGGCGTGTTGTCTTTCGACCCATCATCAACAACGATAATTTCATATTCGTCGCCAAAGACTTTTTGGCCGACGGCATCAGCGTCTCTGACAAGACGGTCAAGGTTATCCTGTTCGTTGTATGCGGGGAAAACCATTGATAAGGAGTGACTTGTTTTCATGATTAAATTTCCACCAACTTTCCGACAATTCGCATTTCAATAATCGCAAACTGGAAAATAGAAATCAAATTATTATCTATCCCTGTCACACCTGTGAAAATAAAATAAAAAGTAGGCGCTATTCGAAAAAAATATATTTTACAAACCGAGTTTTCTTTTTGTTCAAAAAACTAAACAAATTGCTCAGTTCCATCGGACATTGCTGATCAAGTCCAAATGAGGAAAGATAAAAAGATTTCTTGCTAAACAGCTATTACGGGCGTATGCTTTTAGATATGGGTTTTGGAACAACAGAAATTCTAATTATTCTTTTGTTAGTAGCCATTCTATTTGGTGCGCGGAAATTACCGGAACTTGGCAAAGGCATCGGGGAAGGCATTCGAAATTTTCGGAAAAGCCTAAAAGACGAAAATGAGTCGGATTCAGACAAGGAGAAATAGGGTCTATTTCTTGCTCTTCCGACGACCGGTTGTGGGATAAATTCTTTGCATCGATGAATAGTGAAATGGTTAATGGCGTATAGTACCAAGAACCATAGTCCAGGGAAATGGCGTTCGTATATCTATTATATCAACTGCTTGTTGCATAAAGGAGATGAATCCCCGTCGGGTAAAGCGCTGCAGATGGCCGGGAGTATTGCCCCAATCTCGCCAATATTTACCACGCGCCATGTTCATTACTCGCCAGATCGGTTCCCAAGGAACGCTCGCAATAATAAAACGAGAAGCCACTCTAGCGACTTCTTTCAAAGCACGTTCCGGATCATCGAGATGTTCGAAAACTTCAGGTACAGACACAACATCAAAGGATTGATCTGAAAATGGGAGTTCATGGATCGAACCATTGATTTTGTGAAAAGTATCGGGCATGTCATTCGTTTTGCTGATTTCCAGCAAACCGGGTTCCAAACCAACCGTGATAGTTGAAGGTTTCAATCTTTGTTGTGTAAAATCAAGCAGATATCCATCACCACAGCCTGTCTCAAGAAGCGCATTTGGATGCCCTTGTTTCAAAACAATGGAAATAAGCTCATTCCAGCTTTTTAAAAATCCATTTGTCAAATAACGTGATATCGGATTTTTAGAGCGATATTTATCGTAATAATTGCCAAAGAGCGTTGTGTCTGCCTTCGTCTTATTCAATTTCATCACTGGTCCGTTATCCACGTATCAGCGTTGACAGATAGTTCATCTTTAAAAATTTTGGAAGTGTAGCGAGCGACAATGATATCCCAATCAAAATGGCTTACAACTCGTTTTCGACCGGCATCTCCCAAACGATGACGAAGTTCAGGGTCCCGGATAAGAGTTTCGAGGCGATCCGCCATTTCCTCAGCATTTCCCGGACTGAAATGCAGACCGGTTTTACCATCAACGACGGTATATTGAAATCCACCGATTCTTGAGGCGACGACCGGTAGGCCGGATGCCATTCCTTCCAAGGCGGTGATACCAAAAGGTTCCGGCCAGATAGAAGGGCAAACGACGATATCGACTGATTGGTATAAAGCCGGAAGGTTTTCCCAAGATACCCAACCCGTGCTTTGTACCAGATTATCTGAACCGGTTGTGCGCGAATCAGTGACAAATGCTTCGATATCGAGGCCTCGATTTTTAAGGATTTGAATACATTCTCTAAACGAATAATACCCTTTTCTTGGATCATCGAGGCGACCTGGGAAAAGAATTCGTATCGGGCCGGAAGCGTTTGGTTCACTGCGTGGTGCAAAGCGTGATGAGTCTATTCCGCCGGGCACGACATATATAGGACTTTTTATAGAATTCAGAAGAGTTTTTATAAAGGGATTGTTGACAATAATTCCTTTCAAAGAGTTAAGTGATTGCCTGACAGTGCGTACATACTGAGGTGTCCAAGCAAGAGCTGTCCAGTATTCAGTCGCCACAGGATTCAGCCTGGGGCCTATCAGGGTTCCGCCCATACGTCGCAATCCGCATTTCCAGCACATGAATGGTGTTTTCATTAGGCTCCCGCCACAGATTGAAGCGTATGGGTTCTGAGTTTCCCATTTAAACGTATCCACTCTACAAAGACTCATATAATTCAAACAGATCAATTCATGGGCAAACATGCGAAGATAGACGGGAATATCTGCAAACCTACGGATAATATATGGGGCCAAATAAAATGTATCGCCGATCATGACGGCATCGGGTTTCCAAGCTCGAACTCTTTGTTCCAAAATGCGTGGCAGTGCGTAAAAGTTGAACTGCGATGAGCGGATCGGAATGGTTTCCACAGGAACCCCAGGATCCACATCCAATCTGCCGGCAGGAATCTGTTCACAATTACGCTTGGGCGTAAATATCTTGGGTGTAATGCCGTGTGCTTGCAGACGGATGGCTGTTTCGCGGACATCAACCCAGGAACCACCGGTTGGCGGCCAATGAAAAGATTGATCAAGTAGGGCGAGTTTCATCACAAAGGACTATAACAAGGATACGATTCAGGTTCAATATTCAAGACGACTCAGAAATACCGAACAGGCAACCCTTAGATTTAAGTACACGATCAGTAAAAGCAGTTTTTTTTAAAAGCGCCATTTTGGAGTGTGTCATTAAGCTGATTGACATTTAGCAAAGCCTGAAATATATAAAAAACTGGTTCGATTGTCTGAACGAAATTATAAAAGAGGTGTTAAATGGTCTCAAGCAACAATTCATTTGAAGCAAAAATAAAATTTGCTGAAAAGTTAAAAGGTGGCGTCATCATGGATGTCACCAATGCAGAACAGGCAAAGATAGCTGAAGATGCTGGTGCAGTCGCTGTTATGGCGCTGGAGCGTATCCCATCGGATATCCGAAAAGTCGGTGGCGTTTCACGTATGACTGATCCGGTTATCATTCAAAAAATAAAAGATACCGTTTCGATTCCGGTTATGGCTAAGTGCCGAATAGGCCACTTTGCAGAAGCTCAAATCCTCCAAGCTCTCGGCGTGGATTTCATTGATGAAAGCGAAGTCTTGACGCCGGCGGATGAAGCCAACCATATCGATAAACATGCGTTTTCTGTGCCCTTTGTTTGCGGATGCCGTAATCTTGGCGAAGCGTTAAGACGTATCGGTGAAGGCGCGGCGATGATGAGAACGAAAGGCGAGGCGGGTACCGGTAACGTAGTAGAAGCCGTTCGTCACATGCGAAGTGTGATGACTACCATCCGACATATTTCAGTCATGTCGAATGACGAATTGATGGCAGTAGCCAAGGAATTGCAAGCTCCTTATGAGCTGGTCTTGAAAACGGCAAAGCTGGGCGCTCTCCCCGTGCCGAATTTCGCTGCCGGAGGTATAGCTACTCCTGCAGATGCTTCGTTGATGATGCAGTTGGGAGCACAAACCGTTTTTGTCGGCTCAGGAATTTTTAAATCAGCGAATCCTGCTCGCATGGCCAAAGCGATTGTCCAGGCTGTAGCCCACTATCGCGAACCGGACGCATTGCTAAAAGTCTCGTCCGGTCTGGGTGATGCCATGGAAGGACTGGAAATTAGCCAACTATCCGAGAGCGAAAGGTTGCAAGAACGCGGTTGGTAAGTGGCAGGAAATAACCGGATCCCTGAATGGACTTATCAACCAAATCACGAAAATCGCTAAGCTGTCTTAGCGCTACGATTGTTATAGTGATTTTGGGCCTGCTCTCAACTGTCCTTATTTTAAAGACTAAAGATAGTCTATACTGGCGAATGGAGCATGATACACCCTTGCTCCATTATGCGGCATTTATGATGAATGAATACCACGCGGTGCCTTATCGTGATTTCTTTGAAACCAGCATGCCCGGCACATTCATATTTCATTATATTGTCAGGTATCTGTTTGAATTTGGAGATGCTGGGCTTCAAGCAGTAAATGTTATTTTACTCCTTCTTCTTCTGTTATGTATTTGTAAAACGCTGAAATGTTACGGTTGGATTTCAGCATGGTCCGGATCTGTACTTTTCGGGCTTATATATCTGTCCGCGGGTAAACCAATGGTGTTGCAAAGAGATTATTTGGGAGTAATACCGATTGCTGTTGTGTTTATGTTGATGGCTCAAAATGCGTGTGCCAGATTAAAAAGGTGGCGCTTTTTTATTACCGGCATGCTGTATGGTTTAGCGTCAACAATTAAACCTCACCTAGTGATAACTTTACCGGTAGCAATTTATGGCTTATGGAAAACACCTTATCATCAAATAGAAGTTGAAAATCGACCCAAGGTTGAAGATTCTAAAAACTTCAAAGCTAAAATAATCTCTATTTGTATGGTAATCGCAGGCTTAGGTTTAGTCTGGTTGCCTATAGTCGTCTGGTTAGTGATGCACAGGGCCTGGGATGCTTTTCTGCAAACCATTCTAATATATCTTCCTCTCCACAGTAAAATAACCGGCGCTCATACAGTCTTGACCGGTTGGCCTCGGGTCCACTATCTTTTCGATTCGACTTTCAAATTTTCCGGCCTTGGTTTGCTTGTAATAGCAGGTATTTTTGGATGGTATAATGCGTTGTATTGCAAATATTTCATTGGTCACAGACGGATCATGGCGAAAATGATTATTTGCTGTGCAATTCTGTATGCTGGTCCGTACCCAGTTTTAGCTGGAAAATTCTGGCCTTATCATTACATGCCGATGATTTATTTTATGGTTCTGTCAGCCGTGCTCGCACTTGCAGATTCGAATCCTCAGATCTCTATCGATTCGGGTATGCCAAATGATAAAAGACCGGAACGGTTCGCTCAATCGCCGGTTGGCAAACACGTATGGAGCGTAATACTTATCTTCTTGGCCTTTTCTATACAGCTAGATTTACCTAACGAAGTAAAAACTTCTTTTACCAATTGGAATATAAAAGTATCTGAAGCACAATCCATTATGGGGCGCGCTGATCAGATTGGAATATGGTTGGCCATGAACGCAACTCCAGGGGATACGGTACAACCGTTGGACTGGACTGGTGGAGCGATCCACGGTATGCTCAAAGCAAAAGTGCCTTTAGCCACTCGGTTTATGTATGACTACCATTTCTTTCATCACGTCTCTGATCCATTCATTCAGCAATTACGTAAAGAGTTTATTCACTCACTGAATCAAAATCCTCCCCGCTTTATCATCGAGGTTGATACCGACCAACCTCGAGTCAGCGGTAAGGATACGTCATCAGTCTTTCCGGAATTGAAACAGTTTATAGGTGCGCACTATAGACTGGCTTTTCATGGTGTGGGATTTGCCGTTCTGGAGCGAAAAACTGATAGAACAATCCGATAAAACTCAATTAAATAGAATAATTAAACATCTTTGAGTTAAGCTGTGTTTATTTTACAATCTGTAACGAACATCTGTATTTTTCGTCTTAATGGGCAGCATCTACCCTGTAGGAAGGGGAACGTGTATTTTTGGTAATTATTTAATTATGACTTATGATCTATTAACAGGTTTAACTAATTGGAGGTGTTCGAATGGCTAAATGGGATTATGATTTACTGGTAATCGGTTTAGGTCCGGCTGGTATGGCTGTGGCGGCTATGGGGTCGGAAATGGGCTTGAAAGTTTGTGCTATTGAGAAAGATAAAATTGGTGGTGAGTGTATGAATGTCGGCTGCATTCCCAGTAAAGCATTGCTCAAAACGGCAGAATTGCGATATCACACGACCAAAATGCAAAATATGGCCTTGGAAGATTGTCCTGAGCCCAATGTAGGGGAGGTTTTCAATCGGATTCAAAACAAACTGACCTATATCAACGATACAAAAACTATGGCAATGTTCAAAAAAGTGGACCTTGTTTTAAAACAGGGACCGGCCCGTTTCGTGGATAGCAATACGATCAGTGTCGGCGATAGAAAAATTACCGCTAAAAAAATTTTTATCTGTACGGGGACTAAACCTGCCGTGCCACCCATACCCGGTATCGACACAGTTGACGTATTGACAAATGAAAACTTGTTTTCTCTCGATAAAATCCCTGAAAGCATGGTGATCATTGGAGGCGGTGCGATAGGCAGTGAGATGGCGCAAGCGTTTGCTCGCTTAGGCTCAAAAATCAGCATGGTACACATGGACGAACATTTGTTGCCGATGGGGGACAGGGAACTGGGTGATTTTATTCAGAAGGTTTTCGTATCCGAAGGAATAAAAGTATTCAACGGCCGAAAAATATCCAGCGTCGCCAAGGAAAATGGAATGGTAGTCGTGACGACGGATAAAGGAGAATCGCTGAAAGGTGAGAAACTCCTGGTTGCTGCCGGGCGGAAAATTGTACTGGACGAACTCAATCTGGAAGCAGCGCAAATAGCTTATACGCCTAAGGGTATTACGGTAAATGATCACCTCCAAACATCTCAGCCACATATCTATGCTGCAGGGGACTGTAATGGCCATTTTCTACTCTCACATGCTGCCATGCATCAAGGCATGTTGGCCCTGATAAACAGTATGCTCCCGAAACCATTTCGCAGAAATTTCAAAAAGTATGTTGTTCCATGGACGGTTTTTACGGAGCCACAGGTGTCGGCTGTCGGAAAAACTCGGAAAGAATTGGAGCGTGGTAAAATACATTTTGAAGAGGTTGTCGCTCACTACGAAGACTACGGAGCCGCTATCGCCGAAGGAATTGAAACAGGTTATGTAAAGGCCTATATTTCCAAATTTGGTAAAATTTTGGGAGCCCAGATAATTGGTCAAGGTTCAGGAGATATGATTAACGAATGGGGAATGGCCATACAGAAAAAAATGAGAATTACCGATATCATGTTCCTTCAGCATTCATTCCCTAGCATGTCTTTTCTGACCAAACGGGTTTCTGAAAGTTGGATGATGAACCGAATGAAATCAAACTGGATTAAAAAGATGATTCGATGGGTATTCTAATACATATTGAATATATCCGATTAGTTGAGTGTTAAACTTGACGGATATCGCGAAAAGAACGTATTCTGAAAACTGTTGAATTGACTGTTTCCGGAACATTATCCAAGGAGCAGTTTTCTTGTTAGAGGTCGGCTTGTTCAAAGAGAGTGTGTGCTGATGAATATCCTGCGGGATTGGTTGAAACGCCATGTTTCAAATCCACAGATTATTATCCTGATATCAATTTTAGTTACGAGCGCTTTTGTCCTATATTTTTTCGGCTCGATTCTGGCGCCTGTTTTGGCCAGCATTGTCATCGCTTATCTTTTAGAAGGTCTTGTCAATATCCTGGAAAAAATTCGTCTCCCACGCCAGGTTGCCGTCACTATTGTATTCCTGACTTTTGTCGCATCGCTTGTCATAATCAGTTTCGTCGCTATTCCTCTTTTAGCTCAACAGGTCGCTGTCATGCTGAATGAGTTGCCATCGATGATTTCATTTATTCAGCAGCAGTTGAGACGACTACCGGAGCGATTTCCTGAATACATTTCAATGGAACAAATCAAAGACATTATTGCATCGCTCCAGTCGGAGCTGTTCGGTTTGGGTCAAAAACTATTGACGTTTGTCACCGCCTCTCTTCGCGGTCTGGTATCATCTGTCGTTTACTTGATCCTTGTTCCGTTTATGGTGTTTTTCTTTCTCAAAGATAAACAGCTCATATTGAATTACTTAAGTGGGTTTATACCTAAAGAACGCCAATTGACAGAGGGAATATTTCGCGAAGTCAACCGACAGGTTGCCAATTATGTCCGTGGTAAATTTCTTGAAATTCTTATCATGTGGATTGTCTGTTATGTGACCTTTCTAGCATTGGGTTTGGAATTCTCATTCTTGATGAGTTTGTTGTCGGCATTTTCCGTTTTGTTTCCCTATATCGGCGTCACGGTTGTCGCATTTCCAATTGCTATCGCAGGCTTGTATCAGTGGGGCTGGAGTTTCGGCACACTGAAAATCATTTTGGCCTACGCGATCATACAAATCATCGATGGAAATCTCTTGGCGCCCTTGCTGTTGTCTGGAGTCGTCAATTTACATCCCATCGCTATTGTGGTTGCAGTTCTCACTTTTGGAGGCCTGTGGGGTTTTTGGGGCCTGTTCTTCGCTATTCCGCTTGCAACTCTTGTTCAGGCGATTATCAACGCATGGCCAAGGGAAAGTATCGACAAATCTCAGACTGAGTAAACTTATCGGGGTTAATATTCGTATAGGGTATGCGTGTGATAAGAAGATAAATTTCGTTATATCTCGTTTGGCAATGAGTTGTTTCAGCATTACAAACGAATAAAGGGGGAAAGTAAGGATGATAGAGATGGATTTGTTAAGATACTGGTTTCGCTTTATTTTCGTGGCATATTTTGTGGCAAGCATATCCATAAACTCTATTCGTGCCGAATCTGCTTCGATTGCGTGGTCGGAAGAGTTTGATGTATTACCGAAAGGTTGGGAAGTCAAAGGTAAGCCTGGAACCAAAGCGGCTGAATTCTATATTGAAAAATCTGAAGATGGAATCGAATCATGGTTGGGCATGAGATCTGACAATGCCACTGCGACATTTGCAGTTGATTTGGACGACATTGATTTGACTAAAACGCCGTTGTTGAAATGGCGTTGGCGGGTAACCGTCTTCCCGACGGAAGCTGATGGACGAGAACCCAAGAAAGATGATCAGGCTATAGGGATTTATATCAGTGAAGGGTCGCGGCTGCGTCAGAAAAGCCTGGCTTACCGTTGGGAAACGGAAACACCGGTTGGAGAAGAAGGTTCGGCGAAATACGGATTGGGTGTTGTAACCGTAAAATGGATTAGTCTTCGGAATAAAAACGATGCGGATGGTGAGACATTTTTTGAGGAAGAGCGTAATCTTGCTGAGGATTTTGAAAAAGCGTTTGGTTATATCCCCAAAAAATTCAACATAAGCATATCCTGTAATAGTCAGTACACGAATTCAAAAGCGGAGGCGCAACTAGACTGGATAAAGATTTGTTCGCAGAGCGCTGCTGAGCAATCTGAAACGTTGGCAGAAATAGACTGATTCCATCCTGACCTAAAGCGCAATCGAAGAAGAATTTCCTTTATTTAGAAAGGCGCATGTGCTAGAGTAGGTTCCCTGCGTTAAAAGCTGGATTGTGGATGGTTGCAGGGCTTGATGACAGTGGTTGCACAGGAAAGCGAACTGGCGAAAAAATAATGAAAACAGAACAAAAGAATATCGACAGGGGACACGTGTCGGCTATACGGGGGAGTGTCGTCGATGTCAGGTTTGAAAATCATGTTCCCGCTGTATTTTCAATTATGCATGCCGGTGACAACAAAGAATTTTTACTTGAAGTTCAAGCTCAAATTGACAAGGAGCATGTGCGTGCGATCGCATTGACTCCCACTCAAGGTCTTGCCAGAGGCGCGATTGTAGAAAATACCGGTTATCCGCTTATGGCGCCGGTTGGAAACGGCATTATCGGACGCATGTTTGATGTGTTCGGCAATACTATCGATGACGGAGGTGAACTGTCGGATATTCAATGGCGTTCAGTACATAGAGCGCCGCCACCGCTTGATAGGCGGTCGACACGTTCAGAAGTTTTCCATACAGGCATTAAAGTTATTGATTTATTAGCTCCACTGGAGCGCGGGGGCAAGGCCGGTCTATTTGGTGGAGCGGGTGTCGGTAAAACTGTTTTATTGACAGAAATGATACACAATGTTGTTGGTGAACAACGAGGTGTGAGCATATTTTGTGGTATTGGTGAACGCTGTCGTGAGGGTGAAGAGTTATATCGAAGCATGAAAGAAGCCGGGGTCATGCCGAATATGGTAATGGTGTTTGGCCAAATGAACGAATTGCCGGGTTGCCGTTTTCGAGTAGGGCATGCGGCGCTGACAATGGCGGAATATTTTCGCGATAGGGAACACCGAGATGTGCTTTTACTGGTCGATAATATATTTAGGTTTATTCAGGCCGGCATGGAGATTTCCGGACTGATGGGATATATGCCTTCACGTTTGGGATACCAACCCACTATAAGCACTGAATTGGCTGGTTTGGAAGAGCGTATCGCCAATACCGATACCGGCGCGATAACGTCTATTCAGGCTGTTTATGTCCCCGCTGATGATTTTACCGATCCGGCAGCGGTTCATACCTTTTCACATATTTCTACATCGATTGTGCTTTCCCGAAAACGTGCCAGTGAGGGTTTGTATCCGGCAATCGATCCTCTTCAATCGAATTCCAAAATAGCGACCCCTGGAATTGTGGGTAAAAGACATTACGATTTGGCTAGAGAAATCAGGCGGACACTGGCTCAATATGCTGAACTCAAAGATATTATCGCAATGCTTGGTATCGAACAGCTTTCCAAGGAGGATAGAGATATTGTTGCACGCGCCAGAAGATTAGAACGATATCTTACGCAACCTTTCTTTACGACTGAGCAATTCTCGGGACTAAAAGGAAAATATGTCAGGTTGAAAGATGCGCTGGATGATTGTGAACGGATTTTGAGAGATGAATTCAAAGATTATCCGGAGAATGCGCTTTATATGATTGGATCAATCGATGAAGCGGATGTACAAAAGTGATTTTTATGAACGGCATATGTGAACGGCAACGGTTTGAATCTGGAGGTTATTGCTGGTGATAACTCGTATGCAGCTTAAAATCTTACAGCCTTATCAAATAGTTGCAGAGGAGACAGACCTTGTTCGTATGGTAGCTGAAACGCATGAAGGCTCGATCGGGCTGCTGCCACAGCGATTGGACTTTGTCGCGTCGCTTGTTCCAGGCATATTGGTTTATCAATTGAGCGATGATCGGGAGCTATATTGTCTTATCGATGAGGGTATTATCATAAAAACAGGGCCGATGGTTGTTGTTTCTGTGCGAAACGCGGTTGTCGGCAAACAGTTGGACCAATTGCGAAAAAAAATGCATCGTCAGTTTGTTCGTCAAGATCAGCATGAAACGCATATTCGATCTTTGATGGATAAAGTGGAAACCAATTTGATCAGTCGCTTGTCAGAACTTCATTATGAAAAAGATTTATACTGATAGAGTAACGGCTGATCGCGACAGGCTTGAAAAAGCCATCGACGCCAAAGTTGAGCGTAAACTAAATGCCCAGGGCCGCCCTGAACCCAAAATCTGGATGGGTTTGAGCATGATGGGGCTTGTTGGTTGGTCTGTTGCAACTCCAACATTGTTAGGTGTAGCCTTGGGAGTATGGCTCGACAAAAATGCGTCATCGCACCATTCCTGGACTCTGGCCTTATTGACAACCGGACTAGTTATCGGGTGTATCAACGCTTGGAATTGGATTAAAAAAGAAAATAAAGCCATGAACGAAGAGGCGAAAAAAAATAAATGAAAGAAATTCTGCTATTCGTTTTTGCGTTGCTGTCAGGAGTAGCTCTTGGTTTGTTTTATTTTGGTGGCTTACGTTTTACCGTCCGGAAAGCTGTGTTGTCTAAAAGACCCACAGCTTGGATTTTTGGAAGTTATATCATACGCCTGGGTATCCTTTTAATTATATTTCGACTTTTTACCTATCTTGGATTGAGCAGAGTTCTTCTGTTATTGATTGGATTGATTGTGGGGCGAGTAATCATTACGCGTAAATCCTGGGAAAAAAATGAATTAGGGATTTCTTCCGCTATGAGGGCTGACAATGCATTTAAGTCCTGATGAAATCATTTTTTGGCAACATGGCTTTGTCAAAATCAATGCAACGATTGTTTACATGTGGATCGTAATGTTGGTCATGGCTGTAGGATCAAAACTCATTACTGCCAGGCTGACGAAAAAAATGTCTCGATCACGGTGGCAGAATATGCTGGAGATTATCGTTACTGTGTTAAAGGATCAGATCGAAGAAATCGGGTTGCCTCATCCGGAGAAATATATCAGTTTTTTGGGAACATTATTTTTGTTTATCACTCTTTCAAGCCTTATGTCGATTATTCCCGGTTATGAAGCCCCAACGGGATCGCTGTCCACTACCACTGCGCTTGCTTTATGTGTTTTTATCGCGGTGCCTTTGTTCGGTATTCGAGATCGAGGTATTCTTGGTTATTTAAAGACTTATGTGGAACCGTCTTTTGTCATGTTGCCTTTTCATATCATTACCGAAATTACGCGTACGTTTGCTCTAGCGGTTCGTTTATTTGGGAATATGATGAGTGGTACAGTGATTATTGGAATTTTGTTGTCTATAACACCTTTTATATTTCCTATTGTCATGTCTTTATTGGGTCTTCTGACCGGAGTTGTTCAGGCTTATATATTCAGTATTCTCGCCGCCGTTTATATGGCGGCAGCGGTACGGTCTCAAAGCCCCGTTGAAAATAGTGATATAATATCGGAAAACCAAATTGGTTAGGAAAGGAGAGAGTCTTTATGGATGTCTTGTCGATTGTTGCAGTTACGTCGATTGTTCTTGCCGCGTTAACCTCGATGATAGGAACAATATTTCCGGCTATTTCACAGGGAAAAGCTGTGGAAACAGCAATGAAATCGATAGCTCAACAACCTGACGCATCAGGATCGATTACCCGAACCCTTTTCGTCGGCTTGGCGATGGTGGAATCCATGGCAATCTATTGTTTTGTTATTTCGATGATCCTGATTTTTGTCAACCCATTCTGGAATTATGCAGTTGAAATCGCGAAAGGAATGTGACGCTTATGCCATTTGATTGGTTTACAGTCGCAGCTCAGATTGTCAATTTCCTGATTCTAGTCTGGCTGCTGAAGCGATTTTTATACGGACCGATTATCAATGCAATCGATGAACGCGAGCGTCGAATAGCGGAACAGATCGATGAAGCGGAAAAACAACAGGTTGAAGCGAAAAAAGAACGCGAAACCTACGAACAAAAGAACCACGAATTTGATCGACATCGCTCTGCTATGTATAAAGAAGTTGAAGAAGATATCAGGAGTGAGCGTTGGAAGTTGTTGCATGAAGCCAAAAAAGTCGCTGATGATTTTTTCACAACACGGCGTGATACGATCAAAAATGAAATCGATGACCTCCATAAATCAATGCAGGTATGTGTTCAAACCGAGGCGCTTGAGATAGCTCGTAAAACATTGAAAGACCTGGCTTCCGCTGAACTGGAAGATCAAATATCACACGCGTTTATACAGAAATTGACCCAAATAGATGAGAACCTTAAAACTGAAGTTACAGGGTTGCTCAACGATTTATCAGGACCTGTAATAATCCAATCCAGCTTCGAATTGACTGGTGAGCAGAAAGAAAAAATTCAACAGGCTATTCGTGATATTGACTCGGTCAATGTTCCGATAATATTCGAATATAATCCAACTATAATTGCTGGAATTGAGTTGATTATTAATAGCCGAAAAATTGCTTGGAGCATATCGGAATATCTGGACGATTTTCAGAAAAGCTTGAACGAACTTCTCAAAACGGCGTCCCAAGAGGACGATTTTCGAATCACTAAGGACATAGACATTTAAAAGTAGATTATTCCATGGATGCGAAATTAAAATTTGATTCTTTACAAGATGTTTTCAAAAGAGCATTGTCCGGGCTTCAAACGGCTCGCGCGCACTATGTCAACCCATTAAGTATCAAGGAAGTCGGCAGAATAACCAACCTGTCGATAGGCATTGCGCATATCACCGGTTTACCGGGAGTTGGCTTCGAAGAGCTGGTTGCTTTTCCAGGGAATATTTATGGTATCGCATTTGATTTAGATCAAGAAAAAACCGGTGTTGTGTTGCTGGGTGATTATCAGAAACTCTCTGCAGGTGATTTCGTGGAGCGCACAGGGCGAGTCATGGATGTGCCGGTTGGCGATCAGTTGTTGGGCCGAATCATCGATCCTCTTGGCAATCCTGTTGATGGCAGGGGACCGGTAATTACGAATAAACGTTATCCGGTTGAGCGGACGGCTCCTTCAATTATGGACAGAGCTCCAGTAGTTGAACCATTGCAGACAGGATTGAAAGTGGTCGATGCTTTAATACCGATTGGTCGAGGCCAACGGGAGTTGATAATCGGTGATCGACAGACAGGTAAAAGTGCGGTAGCGATCGACACGATACTGAACCAGAAAAACCAAAATGTATTGTGCGTATATTGTGCGATCGGCCAGCGAGCTGCATCGGTTGCCAAAGTTGTTTCTATTTTACGTGAAAGCGATGCTATGCGTTACACAGTGGTCGTTGTGACGGAGGGAAACGATCCGCCGGGTTTGTCCTACGTCGCGCCTTATGCGGCAACTTCCATAGCAGAATATTTTATGGAAAAAGGTCAAGATGTATTGATTGTATATGATGATTTAACGCAACATGCACGCGCTTACCGTGAATTGTCATTATTGCTTCGACGTTCGCCCGGACGCGAAGCTTTTCCAGGAGACATCTTCTATATTCATTCACGTTTACTGGAACGAGCCACACATCTGAATGATGATAAAGGGGGTGGTTCGTTGACAGCATTGCCGATTATCGAAACTGAAGCTCAAGACATCTCGGGATATATTCCTACTAACTTGATATCGATCACCGATGGGCAAATTGTGTTGTCGCCGGATCTATTTGAGCTAGGCGTATTGCCGGCGGTCGATGTCAATAAATCGGTTTCGCGAGTCGGTGGAAAAGCGCAAAGAGCTTCTTACCGCGCGGTTACAGGAGACCTCAAGTTAGCCTATGCCCAGTTTGAAGAACTCGAAACGTTTGCACGATTCGGCGCCAGACTGGATGACAGCACCCGACAAGTCATTGAACACGGTAAACGTATTCGTGAATGTTTAAAACAAGCGGAAAATTCACCGGTTACCGTTCCTGAACAAATCCTGATTCTTGTGGCTCTAACAGCGAAATTATTTGATGTTGTGCCGGTCGAACGTATGGGTGAAGCAGAAGAAAAGGTTCGGAAGGCAACAGGAAAGATACCGCCGGAAATGATGGATATGTTTAAAGGTGATTCCGATTTGACGGAAAAAGACAGAAAAATACTGATAGAAATAGCACGTGAAGCGATTCAATCAATCGATTACGATTCAGCGCCAACTGATGATAACGGTTTAGATGACGATAGCGATCAACTGATCCCTAGACCTTTAGGTTTTCCTTCGGATGAATTGTTATAAATCACTTATGAAGCGTAATAAGGCACGTTATGAGTGATACGATAACAAGCCTCAGAAGAAAGATCAAAATAGCCGAAGAACTTCGTTCTGTCGTGCGTACGATGAAAGCGCTTGCAGCATTGAGCATCGGCCAATATGAAAGAGCCGCGCAGTCTCAAGATATGTATTATCGGACGATACAATTGGGACTTAATGCAACTCTTCGAAAATTTGATCTCAGCAATGAACCCGAACAGACCATTCAAAAGTCTGGTCACGAAAATATAGGCGTGATTGTTTTCGGATCGGATCAGGGGTTGGTTGGCCGATTTAATGAGGTGATCGCTGAACATGTTGTTGAAACACTAAAACAAGTGGATGGAGCACCTTTCATTTGGACGGTTGGTGAGCGGGTACAAAATAATTTGAATGATGCGGGATACAATTCTATTGGTCAGTATCCTGTCCCGGCTTCTATTCAAAGCGTGACATCGCTAGTCGATCAAATCCATTTTGATGTTGAAAACCATAGACTTGAACTAGGATATGAACAGGTTTTTATTTTTTATAATCGACCGCAAAAAAGTGTCATATATGAGCCTGTCAGCCAGAAACTTCTTCCGCTCGACCTGGAATGGAGGAGAGAAATTGAGGAGATATCCTGGCCGACAAGAGTAAAGCCGGAAATTATTACGGATGGGACATCCACTCTGCGTGCGTTGATTAGAGAATATCTATTTATTTCTTTTTTTCGAGCATGTGCTCTTTCGTTGGCCAGTGAAAACGAAAGCCGCTTAGCTGCGATGGAGCGAGCCGATAAAAATATCGGTGAGCTATTGGATGGTCTCCGTCGAGGATACAACCAGGTGCGACAGGCCCTGATCGATGCAGAGCTTTTTGATGTTATAGCTGGTTATGAAGCATTGGCAAAAAAACAAAAAGCCTGATAGTGTCAATGTGGGATGTGTAGTTTTTGTAATAGAAAAAGATATTTGTTGCTACTGGCTTTATGCCTGATTGTTTTGGGTTGCCGCCAGCCGGCATCTTTTCAAAACAGTTCGATTGTGCGGTTATTTCCTATTGGTGAATCGCTATCACTTTTTGAAAGTAATTTTGATGAATTTGAGAAGTTACAAGGTCAGCCGTCATCGGAAATAACTAAATCCTTCTTTCGAATAAATATAAATAATTTAGCTAAACCCGGAAAAATTATTCCACCTGAAAAACTATGGTCAATTAATGTAAAAGGTTTATCTCCAGGTAAATTTGTTTTTAGCGCTTTTGCCGTTACCCGTACGCCCGGACCTGTCTTTTTGAAAGTGACTGCCAAGCAAGCTGGGAAGGCTATCATTCAAGAAGAGATCAGGTTGAAGGGAAGAGCTATCAACTATCTTAAATGGGAAGATTTTGAGTTTAATTCAACATTGGAAGGTTCAGCCAAGATTTCCATTGAATGTGTTTATCATGATTCGAGCCAAAGGCAGAATACACCGTGGGTTTTTATCGGCGCACCGATGTTTATTGCTGATGAACGGGAAAAAGAGTTTCCCAATATAGTTTTATTTATACCGGATACGCTTCGAGCAGATCATATTGGGTGTTACGGGATCCCCGAGCTGTTAACGCCGACTTTAGATAGTTTGTCCAGGTTTAGTGATCTCTTTGAAATGGTGTACGGGAGTAGTTCTTGGACTCGTCCAACCGTCAACTCCATTTTCTCCGGTTTATATCCCCATAAAAATAAAGTTTTGGGCGCTCCTTTTTCACAGTTTCATCACGATTTTAGACTTTTGACTGAAGAATTAGCGCAATTAGGGTTTTTGACTCTGGGTGTCAGTAGCAACGATTTGGTTTCGCCAATCTCAGAATATGATCGAGGTTTCGATCACTATGATTCCGATCCTGGTTTATTTGCCAGATCGAATAGTACAAGACAGGTCCAAAGGGCTGTAATGAAACTGCTTCCCGATGTGAATGATGCGCCTTTTTTTCTTTATGTCCATTGTATGGATCCGCATGATCGTTATACTCCGCCCGGGCTGTTTCGGGAGATGTTCACGCAGCCATTAAACAAAGCTTTATTACGCCAAAATGTACAAAAAGGCCTAGCGACCGTGACGATGAATGAAGTCATAGATAAAAAAGCTCCGCAATTAACAAAAGAAGAGCTTGCTTTCCTTCATTCTCAGTATAAGGGCGAAATCAGGTTCATGGACAGTATGGTCGGCAATATTATTCGAGAACTTGTACAGCGGTATCCAGAACAGAAATTCATTTTTATGGTGATGGCCGATCATGGTGAAGCCTTTATGGAGCATAGTTTTCTCAGCCATGGATTTGATTTGAGCCAGGAAACTATTCATGTGCCTTGGATAGTGTCGTGGTTGGAACCCTCGCAAAAACCAAGAGTGGTGGCGGGTAACGTTTCACAGGTTGATGTTTTAAGCACTATCTTAGGCCTTTTGGGCAAAGTACCGTCTTGCGCGACGGATGGCATCGATGTCTATAAAACACCTGAAATACCTGTTAGAACGTTGTACAGTTTTTTAGGTAATTCTAAGGATATTTCAGCCTACCGACGGGCGGTGATACGAGAAGAACGCAAAATAGTGTATCTTCAAGATTCACCGATAATTCAATATTTTTTGGATAAAGATCCAGCAGAAAAAAACCCGGTCCCTGTATCTGAATCCGATACCGACTTATTATACGATGATTTGAAATCTGTGTTGGCAAATGAACCTTCAGGGAACGGTGATTTTGTCGAATCCGAAAAAGTGATGCAGATGCTCCAATCACTAGGATATGTGCATTAGCTGAAAATATTTCGTTTAAATCTGGTAATAAAAATATTAAATTTGAATTATTTAGATTAGTAAAAGTGTGACAAAAAAAGCGAAACACAAGAACTATCGTGGTATCATAACACACGAGGTTTATGACGATCGGACAAGTCTGTCGGCTAAAACAAATAGATGATTGATTTGCAACCTTATGCTTGTGAGATCATCTTAAATAATAGAGAGGAATTTCTCGATAAAAGAGAGAGAGAGTATCATTTTCAATATGGAGGTAAAAAGGCATGGAAAAAGTTGTATTATTTGCGTTTCGTGGAGATGCGATGTGTTTTGTTCATGTGTTGTTGAATGCGATTGATTTGCATGAACGTGGTGGAGAAGGCTTGATTGTTATGGAGGGTGAAGCGGTCAAGCTTATTCCTGAGATGAGTCAACCGGGTCATTTTCTGTCGCAGTTTTATGAAAAAGCAAAAGAACTGAACCTGATTGTCGGCGCTTGCCGGGCGTGTTCGATCAAGTTGAAAGTTGCGAACGAGATTAAAGCGGCTGGTATTCCGCTGATAGGGGAGATGTCCGGTCATCCGTCGATAGGGGAATATATTGAACAGGGATATCGGGTGATTACGTTTTAAACGGGTTCCTGGTTTCTGGTTCTTTGGTAATAGTCGGTGAATCGAAGGTTGTCTGAACACGATTACAAAGATTACAAAGATTGCCAGGATTAGATTGCGAGATGAATAGGATTTTCAGTGGGTTTTTGGTTGAATGTTCACGTTCATCAATGATCTCGGCAATCAATCAAGTCTGTAGGAGTTGGTTTTAAACCCATCCGATCTATTTGAAAATAAAGGATAATATGCTCTGATTGTCAATTCTTGGATATTGGACATTGGATATTGAAAAATCCCACCTCTCACCTCTTCCGCCTTACCCCTTACTTTCCAGATGTCTGTCCCTAATTAATTGCTTCAGGGGTAGTCTGAACACGATTACAAAGATTACAAAGATGGGCAGGATTAGATTGCGAGGTGGACAGGATTTTCAGGGGGTTTCTGGCTTCTAGTTTCTGCTTTCTAGTTAATGAACTGCTGAATCAATGGTCGCTGTCTGAACACGATTACAAAGATTACAAAGATTACCAGGATTAGATTGCGAGGTGGACAGGATTATCGATGGGTTTCTGGTTGGGTTTTCGATGAATGTTTATTTTCGAGCTTTTAAGCTTTCTTATTATACTTTAGCGCGATAAAGTAAAACAAGGATTTTTATATTTTACTTTGAGGGCAATTTTATGGATATAAAAAACTTTAAAGCCGGCAACTATCGAAAGGGCTACCAGTACCAATATTTTCTGCCGGAAAAAATTAATCATAGCTTTTTCTGGACAGACCCCGTAATCAATGATCTTCTAGAAAAAGCCTCTTTCAAATTAGGCGAACTCAATTCTTTTTCCTGGCTCGTTCCAGATACAGATATGTTTATAATAATGCATGTTTCTAAAGAGGCTGTAATTTCCAGCAGGATTGAAGGGACACGAACAAGTATAGAAGAAGCCCTAATTGATGAAAAAGACATCAACCCGGAAAAGCGCGATGATTGGCAAGAAGTGCATAATTATATCAACGCCATGAACACAGCAATTGAGGACTTAAAAACCCTGCCAATATCCAACAGGCTTATAAAAAACACTCACCGGATTTTGCTTTCAAGCGGTAGAGGAGAACATAAGACACCAGGTGAGTTCCGCACTTCTCAAAACTGGATAGGAGGTGCAAGTCTATCTGATGCTGTTTTTATTCCTCCGGCTCATACAGAACTTCCTGATCTGCTTTCTGACTTTGAATTTTTTTTGAATAATAAGGATTTAAAAATACCACATCTCGTAAGGATTGCTATTGCCCACTATCAGTTTGAAACAATCCACCCGTTTTTGGATGGCAACGGCAGAATTGGCCGCCTCCTTATTACCCTATATCTGGTTGCCAGTGGTATTCTTGGCAAACCTCTTTTATATTTGTCAGCTTTTTTTGAAAAGAATAAAACCCTGTATTACGACAACCTGACACTTGTCAGAACCCATAACAATCTTGCTCAATGGCTCAAATTTTTTCTGACAGGAGTTATTGAAACAGCAGAGAACTCGGTCAATACCCTTGAAAAAATTATTTCAATAAAATCCCGGATTGAACAGGAGCAAATCCTTTCAACAGGAAAGCGGGCCAAAAAGGCCCTATCTCTTTTTCATCATCTTTTTAGAAAACCAGTTTTAAGTGTTAGTGATGTTCAAAAGATTACCGGACTTTCCGCAAAAGCAGCCAATGATCTTGTCGTCCTTTTTGTGGAATTAAAAATTTTAAAAGAGATTACTGGTTACCAAAGAAACCGGGTTTTTGTTTTTGATGAGTATATAAGGCTGTTTTGATATTTGAAGGTGAAGCGAAGGTTGTCTGAACACGATTACAAAGATTACAAAGATGGGCAGGATTAGATTCCGAGAAAGGAAAGATTAAAGAAATCGTGTTAATCCTTTAATCCTGTAATCATACTCAGACAAAGGCCCAATAAAATGACCCCAAATAACCTCCCCCAAAAATTTTCCAATTTTGTCCTTTTCAAAACTGCTGATGGCAAAGTCAACATTGATGTCTATTTTTATAATGAAACCCTGTGGGTCAGCCAAAAGCTCATTGTCAAACAGTTACAGAAAGACCGCAACGTTATCTCAGAGCATCTGAAAAATATCTTTGAAGAGGACAAACTGAACGAGCAAGTGGTATGTGCAAAATTTACACTAACCACTCAACACAGAGCCATCAAAGGAAAAGCGCAGAAAGAAGATTTCGAGTTAAACGAAGAAGTGTTTGTTGAGTTTTAAAAAATGGATAATGTCTTTTCCAGAGTTTTCTTAGAGAATTATTGGGATTCTTTTTTCCGCTTTTTCTTTCCTCTTGCTAAAGCTTCATGCAGATTTATCGGTGGAATATTTAGAGTTGGGAATAAGCCGCGGCTGGTGATATTGCTTATCAGCTCACTGGCGTAAGGCAGTATGTTCGCCGGCGCTTGTAATTCAGCGAACTGCTCCAGCGTGTAAGCTGAATCCTGATCAGCATGATAGAGAGCTCTTAACGTGAAAGATAGCCTAAAAGGCCAATTCTTATTCCGTCGAAAGAGATTGAATTTCATTACACTAATCAAGGTGCGTTGTTCATTCACTTTTTCTGGTTCGATTATTTCAAACTGATACTCCATTTCTATATTGGGTATCACAAGTTCTGAATCGAATTCTGCATTAGTTGAATAAACTAAATCTATCAAAGCGATTTCAATGAAATAGATTCCTGGATCATTTATTTTTTTCATAATAAACCTCTATGTAATACCAAGTTGATCATTTTTTTAACAGCGCTTTTTAGGGTAATAGTCATATTTCGGAAAAATCCAATTTTTTTGAAACATACTGGTATTTACTCAATTCTTCAAAATAGTTCAACTTAATTTATTTCTGCAGTCTCAAGTGATCAAATACATTGTCTAATTCGCCCAACTCGATATTTAACCGTTTGTCAAGCCGAAAGAATAACCGTGCTAGACTGCGTAAGGAGATATTTTTTTTGCCTTGAAGCAGTTGAGTGACATAGGATTTTGATACTCCCATCTTTTTCGCAATAGTAGCTTTGTTCCAGGAATTCTCATGCATGATCTGAGATAGCAATTCAGTAAATTGACTCACTAATCGCTCTTCTTAGTAGGCAAGCTTAAATTCACTATCGTCCATTAACTCTTTAAGTGTGTCTAAATTGAATTCTTTATTTGTTTTTTCTTTTGTCATCGGATTTTTTCTTCTAACAAAATAGTTTACCTATAAGTTCACTTCCGGTCAAGAAATATCGCCCCTGAAATCTAATTTAAGTAAAAAAGAATGTGCTGTGAGCACTTCGTAGCATTTAAAATGCCTGTTTAATCAACCTATAAAACAATCACACTGCAAGCGTTTTGATTTATTCAACTAGGTATTTAATCAAAGGTGAATATCATATAGAAGGGTCTATCACCGCGTGTGCGGGGAAAATACCGGTTTGGCATTACCAAGAATGCTCAAAGCTATTAAAGAAATTCTGTTAATTCTTTAATCCTTGAAAATTTTCTCAACTTTATTTCTTTTTAAACTGTTGATGGCAACGCTATCTAATTTTATAATGAAACCCTGTGGCTAAGCTAAAAGCTTGTTGCTGAAATGTTTAAGAAAGACCGCAGTGTTATTTCAAAGCATAAGAAAAAGATCTTTGAAGATGGCGAATTGAACGAGCGAGTGGATCGAAGTAAACGAAGATGTACTTATCAAGTTTTTGATGGAAACTCAGACGGTGTTTCCAAATAAGTATGGGGGGTAGTCATTCATGGACGGTAGTATTTTTATAGTGAACGAGGATGGAACTTTGGTTGAGTTGAACGAAGAAAATTATGATTCAGAGTCAATTTTGCAGGATTTGCTTGCTCAGTACCCCAACCTATTAGCGGGTAACCAGATCGACCCTGATGATCCCAGGAAATGGATTCTTGTTTCAAAGGAATTGCCGATACCCGATGATTATGATTCCGGTGGGCGATATTCTCTGGATCATTTGTTTCTGGATCAGGATGCGATACCGACTTTGGTTGAGGTCAAGCGTCACACGGATTCTCGTATTAGACGTGAAGTGGTTGCGCAGATGCTTGACTATGCCGCAAATTCAGTTTCATTTCTTTCTGTGGAAAGAATGCAAACGCTGTTCACCTATAATTGTGAAAAGTCCAATAAAAATCCAGATGTTGTTTTAGCGGAATTTCTGGAAAATAAATCTGCTGAAGAATATTGGTTTCAGGTCAAAACAAATCTTCAGGCCGGCAGAATCAGGCTGATATTTGTTGCCGATAAAATTCCGACTGAATTGGCCCGAATAGTTGAGTTTTTAAACAACCAAATGGATCCTGCAGAAGTCTTGGCAGTTGAAATACCACGCTTCAGAGGAGGTAATATCGTCACCTTGGTGCCGCGAGTAATCGGACAGACAAGTGAAGCCAGACGTAAAAAATCCGATGGCATCAGAGAAACACATCAATGGGATAAAGAGTCGTTTCTTTCGGAATTACAAAAGAATTGTAATGCTGAAGAATTTATAACCGCGAAACGTTTAATGGACTGGTCTGAAAAGAATTTATCACGTGCAATCTGGGGAAGAGGACACTCGATGGGATCTTTCATGCCCGTTTTGGATTATAACGGAGTATCCTACGGTTTTTTTGTGCTTTGGACATACGGCGCAATCGAGATGCAGTTTCAGTATTTAAAACAAAAACCTCCATTTGATCGAATCGACATGCGCAATCAGTTGCGCAGCAAGTTAAACGAAATAAAAAATGTCGATATCCCGGAAGACGGTATTGAAAGAAGACCCAGTTTTAAAGTCTCCATGATAACGGAAGAATCACAGTTTAATATATTTATTTCGGCAATGAACTGGGCGATTTCGATGATAAAGGATCAATCATAAGATGGAAGTCTTAAAGTTCAATTGCTGAAAGGTAACTTAAAAACTAATCATCCTGATGCGACAAAGAATAGTGAATTAGTAGATTTCGGATTTTCCCGTTTGATGTTTTGGGCATAGAAGCATTTTTTGAGGGGTTATCAGAGATAAGACCAATGAATTCGGATCTTTCATTTTTCGTTAGATTTCTGAAGTTTGTTTTCCAGTCCAACGCACCATCGTTAGCATGGTTTTTTCTGTAAATAATATAATCATTTGGCATATAAACAATTTCAAGGAATTCCTCATAAGTTGAACCGAATGCTGCTTCAAAGAAACTTCTTTTGGGGCTAATAAGACCTCTTGTTGCAAGCAGAATACACTGTATTCCCCGAAGTAATTTTCTATTCCAGTTTTTTCCAACAAAGGTTCTATCTTTTGCATCCAATGGAATATATTTCATTGGGAATGAATATATTTTAGTACCCAGCTCTTCATTCAGAAGGATATTGATCTTCAATCGTTCATAGAAATCGTTTGGAGTGTCTAAATAATTGAACAAGATGTAATTTGATAATCTTAACAGTCCGTGATGATGCGCCATTCTAATTTTCTCTTCATATTCTTTTCTGTGCTCTATGTGATCAAACGCGATACGTAACGGATCAATAGCAGTTTTTGCTATCATAGACATTTTAGAATTATTAAGATATTTCATATCAGTACCTTGATTAAAATCTACATATCTTTTTTTATTGCTGAGTTTGGCACCGCTATGAAATCCTAAATCAATAATATCATTGACAATTTTTTCAAAATGCTTTGAAGCAAGAATATTATTATCCATAAGAATCAAGTTCTGCCGCTGTCCATATACCTCTTCAACGCACATAATCTGTTTTTTTAAGGGTAAATAATCAACAAATTCAGGTTCTATTCTGTGAACTGCACAGAAATCACATCTGTTTGGACAACCTCTTGTAGCATAGCCAATAAAACAGTCTTTAAGTGGGTAATTATAATCAGTTTCATCCAATAGTCCATAATCCGGAATAAGATTATCAACAATATATTTATCTTTTAGCCCAAGAATTCCAGGTTTGTTGATCAGTCCCTTGATTACAGTTACTTTGAACTTATCTCTTATTTCGTGACCCAAAAGAGTAGCAAGTACCCCGCCAATAAAAATATCTTCAGTGTTAAAGACAGAGTTTATATAGTATTCGATTGTTTTGAGAGTAATGCCCCAATGATATGTGAAAATTGAGCTGATATAAATCCGGTCCCACTTTTCGAGTCTATTTTCATGAATACAACCTTTTGTAAATTGAACATAATCACCTCTCAATTTATGATATGTTGACAATTTCATTAAACCTAAAGGCGGGAATTTGCTTTTAAAGTCGGGTTCAACCAATAAAACTCTAAGTTTTTTATTCATGAATTTTATATACTCTGTTCATGTATAAAACCGAGCAAAATTTTCGGTAATTCTTTAGCATAGCCAGACTTTTCAAGTTTGAGAATTCCTTCACTCGTCATATAGTCGCTCAATAGCTCTCTTATTAAATATTCCATGCCACCATTTGCATATTCTTCAATTTCGGAAATGACTACTTTATCATCTTCAATGGATGATAAATCCATATCATTTTTCTCTAAAACCATTGCATAATAGCAAGCGAATTCTTCTGGTGAGATTGTATGAGAGTAGAAGCGATCGTCCCCATGGGGTCCAAGCGGTTTTCTAAGATTGTGTTTATATCCCAAACAGGCACATAAAAAGAATAGCTCGTGCATATCACCCAACGCGAAATTTTTCATATCATTATATATAGTTTTATATTTAACATCTGTTTTAACTCTAATATCTCCAGCCATCGTCATATTGAGTTCTCCCTATTATTAAGAATCATCTTTTTAAATTCATTAGTTTTGTGTTCTTGAATATGAGTTATTCCTGGACCTTTCCCGTACAAACGGTAGAATTTACCCCATCGATTGCTCTGGGATAAAAATTCGGCTTCTTGCATTCTGAATTCTGTGTCAGTTGCCAGCAAAATCCATTGTGCGCAGAAAGTCGGAATTTTCTGAATGAGATTTTTTCGATGTTCGACTGATAATCTACTGAAAGGCGTATCCATGAAGAAAGGCATTTCAAAAATTGAGTCAGGAGCTGCAACTTTCGCAAGTGCAGCAATAAAAGAAATGGACATAATTTGACGTTGACCTGCTGAGATATTCGCAAGGAAAGGCTTTCCCCATTTATCAAGAATCTGAAGAGAGTAATCATCGTTCACAATAATCTTTCCAAGTGTTTCTTTACCCTCTTTATCAAGCAATTGGGAAAAATAGTTATTTGCCTTTTTAGCTATGTCTTCTTTTATCTCTCTAGTAAATTGTTCATAAATTTCAATCAGAGCTTTGTTTGCTTCAAACGCAATTCTTGCTTCTTGAGCTAATTTTTCCTTAATAAATTCCTCAGTTTCAAGCTTTTTTCTTTGTTCTTCCAATGATGCTTGCTGATCTGAGAGTTCTTCTATGTCAGCTTTCAATAATTCAATATTAGCCAATAATTTTATAATTTTTCCATCCAGTTTTTCTCTTATCTTTTGGAGTTTGCCAGCATCTTTTCTTTCTGATTCACCAATCTTCTCATTCAGAAATTCGACTTCTTGTCTAAGTTTTTCAATTTCATTTCTTGTTACAGCATATCTTTGGAGGTAAGTATCAACTGAGGTTGAAACATCATCCATATGACTTTTAATGCTACTCAAATAGCGCCAGATTTCTAATGCAGAATTTTCAAGTTCATGGTCACAGGCCTTATTTTTCCAATCACGAATTTTAAAGAACGGCTCAGTCCCTGTGATTATTTCTCTGCCACAAATACACTTTTTCTGCTCAAATATTTTTTCTATCAGATCTTGTCTAATTTCTGACGGAATTTCACCCTTTTGCTTCCTTTTTTCAATATTTTCGAAAACGGATTCGATTGTATTTTTAATCAAGAAAAAACTAGCCTTTCCTGTTTTTGTTTTCATTTCTATAAGCAGCTTATCTGATAGTTCATCAAGCTCTTTTATTCGAGTTTCAAGATAATTTCTTTTTTCAACCCATTGACGGATTTCTTCGTATTCATCCAGCCTTCTGTCGATCTGTTTTTTTTCTTTTTGAGCTAAATTGTGTTCTTCTTCAGATTTCTCTAATTCTGTGTTCTTCCTCTCCAGTTCTTCCTCATTAACTTTTAAGCTGTTAAGAACTTTTCCAAACTCACCTGTTGCTTTTCTGCTCAATTCCTTGTCGAGATTCTTGCTGAGTTTCTGTGTGGCTCTAATAGCTTTTTCTAATGAGTCAACATTTAGTAAATTTCGAATTCCTCTAGATATTTCTTTTTTCTGATCAATCGTAGCTAGTGTCAGTCTTTGAATTTTCTCACCATCAAACAGAAAATATTCTTTCACTTTTTCATCAAGTATTTCTGTGATCATTTGATTAATCTTATCAATATCTTTATGACTTTTTGTATTTCCATCTGCTAAAGTTTCGAAAAGAATAGCTTTATCAACTTGTTCAATACGCTTTTCGCCTTCAATACAACCAATTAGTGTCCTTTTCAGTGCATAGCTATTTTGCTTATGTTGAAAATGCAATTCAATGAAAGCTTCTGCTTTTTCATTATTCATAGAAGATTCTAACAAATGCGAAGTATTAATCAGGTACAGTTCTTCCTTTGCTACTTGCTCATCTTGTGATAATAATCTCGATCCAAATAGACAAAACATAACTGCACGAAAAATACCTGTTTTTCCTCTTCCATTCTCACCAAATATCACAGTAACATTCTGGGGGTAGTTTGGGGTTGCGATTGCAAAATCTATTTGCTGCGTACCATAGAATTGACGGAAATTACTCATGATCAATTTATTCAGAATCACTTATTTCCATCCTTTTTCGAACAATCTGTCTGACAACTGTTTGTAGACGTTCTTCAATAGCAATTTCAGAAAGTCCCATCTCTGCTGATTGAATCGCTGCTAAAGCTAGATCAGAGACATCTGGGTCCAGCTCTTTGATTCTATTTATTATTCTCACATTAATATCTAACATTCCATATCCTCACATAACAAAATACTGTCCTCTTTGGACTGCATCAATTTATTGTAAACATCCCAAGGTTTCTCATCAAGAAGATTTAAAAGTTCATAATTATCTAATATCTTCCACAAGTATTTTCTTGCTTCGAATTCGTTTAATGCAGCTGCTGCAAATTCAGCAAATCTTGGCATTTCTCTTTTTAATATACCTGCATCAATCTCGCGTTTTAGAGCTAAGTTTCTTTTATCTGGCACTAGTATAAAGTCATAAATATCAGCGTTGTTTTTACCATCCTGTTTTCTTAATATTCTTCCTCTTCTTTGAACAAATTCACGAGGATTTGAAGTGCTCGCCAGAAAATAAGCGACACGTGTTGATGGAACATCAACACCTTCATCCAGACATTTAATAGCAACTAATACCTGAATATCTCCTTCATCGAATTGTTTTAAGACTGATTGTCTATCCCGTATCGATACCGTATGGACAAATTCATGACATCTGATTCCGAGATTAGAAATTGCCTTCAATACAGCCTGATGCTTTCCAGGTGCACAATATACAAGTGTATGGCTGATTTCACTTTTGTGATTTTGACAGTCTTGATTTTGTTTTGAAAGCAGATTAAGTAGCGTTGTCAGTTTGTTATCAGCACCTGCAACTATTCGCGATCGTGCTAAAAGTATTCTCTTCAGTTGGTTTTCATCAATTCGTTTTCCAGATTCCCTTAAAGATATGAGCTGAAATATTTTAAAAGATAAATCTTCATATTCTTCCATCTCATTATCGGTCAAATTAATCAGAATAGGGTGATATTCATATGGCACTAAATAATCACCGATTGCGTTTTCAAGTGTAAACTCAAAACAAACATCACCAAAATAGGAAAATATTTCTTCAGTTCCAAGTGGGTCAAACCATCTTTTTGGCGTTGCAGACAGACCAAGTCGAAGAGCGCAATATTGAATCATAGCATTCTTAAAAGATGGTGAGCCAAGTCTATGAACTTCGTCTCCAATTATCATTGTATATTCAGGATTCAAATTTCTAACCGATTTTATAAATTTGGGCGTTGAAGCGGTTGCATGTGTGGTGAGAATGCAAAGATTATCAATCGCATTAATATTAAAATCTTGAATTTTGGATTTGACATCTAGATGCCATTTGCCATGCTCACTGCTACAGAGTATCGGATGGAAGTTGAATTTCAGACAATTTTTTTCCCATTGTTCAATCAGGTGAAGATAAGGCACTTGTATGATGATACCAAGTTTTCCAAGTTCATTATAACGATCAACGGCAGCAGAAAGGGAAGTAAAGGTTTTTCCGGTTCCTGTCGCCATCTCAAATATACCTCTACAACCAGAATCCACCCAAGACTTAATAGCTTCGCTTTGAAATCCATACAAATTTGCAAAATGGGCTGGTTTCGTATCTGTTTTGAGATAAGTGTTTTTAGATTTTATTTGATAGGGCCTTATATCAGAATATCTGAGTTTGATGAATCTGTCTTTTATTGCGTCAGGAATTTTGAAAATATTAAATTGGCTATTTCCCTTATCCCATAGAAGGTCCAACCTGTTTTTATGTTTTTCAACATATGGTAATTGGCCAGATTCCCAAGATTTAAAAACTGAAAATGCCTCCCCATTTAAAGATCCTTTTATACTATCATTGAATGACCCATGAATGGCAACGATATCACCCAAAGAATCAATAAAAACCCCAACTTTATCATGATAGTCACAATGAGAATTTGGATCTTTAGCAATTGCAAAACGGAACTCCAAAATCTCATCTGCAATCATCCAGGCGAGTGTATTTAAAGTATCTTTTTTTAATGCTTTTTCCAGCATTTCAATGTTTAATTCAAGAATCTTCTTTAACTTATCATCTTTTCTTGCTTTTTCTCCAAGTTCAAAAGCATTCCAATCGCTTTGGCTTAAAATAGGAGAAATCACAAATTTGGCTTTTCCTGAATTTTCAACAAATTTCGTTAATCCTTTCGATGCTATGTGTAACCAACCCGAAGAAAAAAAGCCTACACCCCTGGTGTAGCATATTGAATTATTGAGAAGCGGTACCATCAAGTCTTGTACGAGATCGTGCTCTGCACTGTCGTAAACCGGTTTCAAATTCAATTCTTTAAGCATTTTGCAATCTCCTTGATTACTATTTCCTTTCCGATGATCTTTACTAAATCAGAATCTCCCAGCATCCCTTTTGTTAATTTTCGTATCACGATTTTTTGATTAACAAGGTATTCACTAAATTCTTCTAAATTAGTTGAGCCATTAAATTCTTTTTTAAGCAATTGATAGATTAAATCCGGAAAACTATTGATACCAAGACTATTCGGTTGAATTATGAACGTATTTCTACTATTTCCCAAGAGTTTTATCTTTTCATTACTATCCAATAATTCGGCTAGAAGCGTTGGTGTCCAAAATAGATCATTCTTTAATTTTGGTAGAAGTTGATCATCTATCATTTCATCTATAAGACCATAGTATTTTCCTAGTTTAACAGACTTTTCAAATAATTTTGATGCCAGAATTTCAATTGAGGTTTGTTTTTCGTTTGACCATCCAATAGTATCGTAATGGATTAAACAAGATGGAAGATACCGAAAGATCTTTTCATGGTGGATTATAGAATAAACTGTTGATTCACGATAACCGCGCTTTTCGATAAAAAATTCTTCCAGTTCAGTATATGGGCAAAACCTTTCTTTGTCTTTTATATAGTTGATTATTTCAGCCTTCACGCCAACGTTTGTATCTTCAGAATTTGTTGCTGATTTTATTATGGGATATCGTTCTGCAACAATGCCATCAAACTGATGCAATTGAATAATAGAAAACAATAATATTGGGTTGGTTATTCCAGAGAGTTTACATTTAACTTTTTGAGCATTGAAAATTTTTTCTATTGAAATGTGATTTCTTGTATCTGCTGTTTCCCTAATATATTTTGCAATTTCATTCAATGTCTTTTTATCATAGGTTAAATAGTTAATATGTATATATTTCCCACGACCACATCTGATTATGTTGGGTGTCCTGCTAAGAGTTTGTTCAACTATAAAATCTTTCACATAAATCTTTGATTCAAGGAAATCACTTATTTCTTTCTTTTTAACAGGGCCTCCAGCTTGAATAAAAAAATTCTCCAATATAATTGGTAAAGGGATGCGTTCGGAAAATAATTTTGATAAATATATATACGGGTATCGTGGATAGACAAGTCTTGGGTCTGCCGATATTCTTAAACAAGAATATAATGCTTCTTCACTTGGAATTCCTTTATCTTGCAATTGCTTTTCAAAAAATTTCAATGGGCCGTACACAGAGATGAAAGGTTTGTTTTTTTGCAAATCGATCTCTATCCATTTTTCAATTTCGCGTATTAAATTATAAGGAAATGGAGCATTTTCAATATGTAGAAAAGAACCCCTTCCCCATAAAAGTATTTTTTCAGAACTAGTTAACGTAGCATGAACATAGTGCTCATTAATATTTAATCTCATTTCCCTCACGATTTCATAAACTTCAGTAAAATGCATAGCTCGATTTGATTTTTTAATTATATACTCTAGGAATTCAGGGCGCTTTCCATATTTCGCTGTCCAGGTATCAATGTCATATACATATGATTCTTTTGTTTTCATCCAATCAACTTGATTTTCTAGATAAATTATCAGACTCTGACTAAACTTGATTCGAAAATGTG